>NZ_CACVAN010000001.1:3212907-3855489 GCF_902726655.1 Virgibacillus ihumii | reverse complement strand
CTTTATATCTTAAATTTTTAATCACCAAGCAGGTGGTTTATTAGTCATGCAAAATTTTCTGGTAAAGTAAAAAGAATTACAGAAAGATAATTTTCAAATAATGCTTGACTTTTTATAGCTGGTCTATAAAGGAACAAGCAACATGGATTGGATTTCTTTAGTTAAGGGTAAGAACAAACTCTTCAACATCTTTACCACGCGCATTTGAATACCCGATGTCTTCACCCGAAATTGTGAAGCCACATCTTTTTAAAACCTTAAGGGATCCTTCATTGTCTTTCGCGGCACGAGCATATAGTGGACGAATTGTAACCTGTTTTAGAAATTCTCGTAATGCATTGGTTGCAATTCCCCTGCCCCAATATTCCCTTCCAATCCAATAGGTTACTTCTGGATCTCCGAACTGCTCGAAATGTGCAACATGTCCAACTACGATGTTTTCAACAATGATCGTTTGGTTAATAATATCCCTATTCGCAAGTATTTTGTTCCAATGTTCAACGAAGCCATCCCAATCATTAGGATCCTTGCTTGTAAAGGCAGCCATTTGGTTTGCTTCACTGTCCTGCTGATGCTTAAAAAAAATAGGAAGGTCATCCTCAATCACATTCCGAAGCACTAAATTGCTCATTAAACTCCTCCTCTGGCGTTTACTTTATTTTAGCGAACGCATATTCCTGTGGCAAAATATTTTTATCGTGTCAAACCACCTTGATATGCTACTAATAATTCATTTCCTTGTTCAATTAAATGGCCCTTATGTAACAATTTAGGTACGAACCCTTATTCCGGAAGCGCGCCCATTAGCTTAACAAGCACCTAAAAAAACTGTTTGAAGTTCTTCCTCAATTTTATTATTATCCAAACTTACTTTATAAGCTTTGGCGCTAACCCTTGAACTTACAATTTTATGTATATCTTGATCAATAAAATGGATTGCTACACCATCATCTGCCGCTAGTCCGGCTTTTAATTGTCTAGTTTTAATAAATTGTTGATATGACGGTCTTCTTTCTGATTCCCCATCATAATGAGGACAGTTACTACCATTTAGGAGCCCTAAACAATTAATCGGTTCTAGACCAAAACCATATGAGTCTGTAATCCCTTCATCGAACCAGCAAATGGAGCCAGCGCTTATACCAGCTAAAACAGTCCCCTGATTCCATGCTTCTTCCAAGATTTTATCCAGGCCCCATTCTTTCCATAAGGCCAATAAATTTTTGGTGCTTCCTCCCCCTACATAAATGATATCCTTTTCTAGTACATAATCTCTTATATCACCTGTAGGTGGCTTAAATAATGAAAGGTGGGTGGGCTTGCAGTTTTGTTGGGTAAAAAAAGTATAGTATTTTGAAATATAACTATCAGAATCACCACTTGCGGTAGGTACAAAGCAAATTTTAGGCTTATTTTTATTTGTTTGTTTTAATATATAACGATCAAGTAAAGAATTATCTGGCTCCATTGAAAATCCTCCGCCGCCTAGTGCAATGATTTGCCGCATATCATTTCCCCTCCCTATAATTCACAAAAATAAACTGAATTTATGATAGCTGTTTCTATGGCAATTGCGCCCTTATATTGAATAGGCATAGTATTTTTATTTAGATTTCCAGCTAATTTTTATATTGATTTTTGGATGCTCATTTAAATCTTGAATGGCATTATAAATCTGAGAAATAGAAAATGGTTGTATCCTAAATTTATCTAATTCGCTTAACTCTTCTAATGAGCCAACATCACTAAACCCAAACTCTCCTTGCACCTCAAAAGCCACTTTTTGGTAAGCTTCCCAGGCTTCCATAATCTTCTCTTTATAGTCATACATTACATCAAAGCTTAACGACTTTACCTGTTGGCAAAAGTTAGGGATCATTGGAAGAATATCAATTTCTTCTTCAAATTCTTCGACATCCTTAGAGACCACCCTCTTCCAGTCAAATTTCAGTAGCTCCTTTTTTTGCATAATGATATGTAAACCATCCTTGTCTATACGTGTCTTAGAAAGAGGAAAAGCGATGTGAGATATAATATTACGCATTTGTTTGAAGAATCGGTATTCAAAATATTCGTCGAAATAGTTGCGGTCCCTTTGTTCAAAATCCTGTCTTAATTCATTCAAATGAATACTGTATTGCTTTTTGCAATGATCAATGAACGTCGTAAAGCTGGATAATAAGTTGAGAAGTAAGCGATTTGCCTCAATTAAATGTTGCTGACCTTCTTGCTCATAAGATTTCCAGTTTTGCTTAATATCTACTAAGAAGTCCTCCAGTTCCTGGCCATTCTTCAATACAATACCCCTCATCTGAATATTGGTTCGATGAAAACTTTCAATCCTCATTGGGCCTGCAAGTGCTTCATATTCCTCATCAGGAAAAAGACGCAAAAAAGTTATGGATATTCCATCATTTACATCAATTTTAAAAATTCTCCTCATATAAACTACCCCTGTTTCTCATATTTCACAATCTGGCTAATTCTGATTGAGGCCTTCTTATTCCTCTAAAGCGCCCGTTTGCTTAAGAGTATCATGGAAAAGTTATGAGAGAATAAAAACTCACTTTCACATTTTATTCCTCTAATTTTTCGGATTAAGTATACTTTTTAATAAATCCTTATCTGCTTCGACTTGCTCATGGGAGAGAGCACCCGTATCCAGCCTTTTCTTTAGCTTTCGTTGCTTGTCAGCTTCTGAACCTTTATTGGATCGCAAATTCAGTTGATACCTAATTAGAGAAAGTAGATCAAAAAACAATGCTGGCTTTATCCACATCTTTTTAAACAGGAAAAAAAGAACTTTTTTTCTGTGGTTATCAGTTTCCATTTGGTTTAACTGTTTCTGGTTTAATGCTCTCATGGTTTCATCTTTATTTTGATGAAGATATGTTACATTTTCTTCAACTAATACCCCTTGGTTATTTACAAATTTTGCATAATTAAGTCCTTCTTTTACTGTTTTCTCAATAATTTCCTGTTGTTCAATACTATACCCCGCCATTTCTTTAAAAGAATGTAACGAGTGCAACACATCCGAAGGCGCCATAGTTTTAATCTTTTCTTGAAGTTGCTCAAGCGCGTTTAATAAATTTTTATACAACAGTTTAGTTGATGGATTCAGCCAGCCTTTCCCGATATTATTTAAATTGTGATTTGTGGTATTGAATCCTATTGCTAAAAAACCAACTTCCTTTGCCTCATCGAAAGGTGGGATAGCGCCATCTTCTCTTATAATTACATACTCAACAGGAGGTGTTACCGTAAAGAGGCTGGGACAAAACCCAGTAAAATAGAATAAGCGTGGTCTCCACCATTAAGTGGAAAGACCACGCTTATTTTTTTGCTTTTAATAAACAAAAAGGACACCTTCTGATAAAATTAAAGTAACCACACAATAATCATCGGAGGTGTCCTTATGTTTAAACATTATAACATGAATCAAGTGGTTTTGCCGTTAGATTTAGAAATAAAACTTCAAGAAGATGATATTGCTTACGCTGTGAATGACATAGTGGAAGCTATTCCGGATGATGCATTCATTAACTTTTTACGTGACACTGGTTGTCCAGCTTATCATCCACGCATGATGATGAAAATTATTTTATGTGCTTACACGCAATCTGTTTTCTCTGGCAGAAAGGTGGAAGGATTACTGAACGATAGTGTACGTATGATGTGGTTAGCCCAGGGATATGAGCCGAGTTATCGCACCATCAATCGATTCCGTGTTCATCCAGAGGTCAAAGAACTATTGCGTCAGTGCTTCGTGCAATTTCGTTGTCAGCTTGTACAGGAAGAACAGATAGATGAAGAAGCGATTTTTATGGACGGAACCAAAATCGAAGCGAATGCCAATAAGTATACATTTGTTTGGCGTAAAGCGATTGAAAAATACAGTGCCAATTTGGTGGAGAAGTCCAACCAGATGTATGATGAACTATTGGAAAAAGAAATTATTCCGGAAATCGAACGGGAAAGCGCAGATGAGCTATCTACCGATGAGCTCGAAAAAGTAGTCGAAAAGCTGGATGAGAACGTTGAAGCCTATAATAAAAAAATCGAAGCAAGTGAAGATGGAAGCGAACGGAAACGGCTTCGCTCCGAACGCAAAACACCGAAACAATATCGTAAACAATTTAAGGATTACGTGGCACGCAAACAGAAATACCAGCAGGACATGGAAACCTTCGGAACACGCAACAGTTACTCCAAGACAGATCATGATGCCACGTTTATGCGAATGAAAGATGACCATATGAGAAATGGCCAACTGAAAGCAGGCTATAATGTGCAACTTGCGACAGAAGGACAATATGCGCTCGCTTATGATGTGTTTCCAAACCCGACAGATACACGTACATTCATTCCTTTTCTGGATCATATCGAGGAACGTTTCTTTAAGCTACCGACGTATATTGTCGCTGACGCAGGCTATGGAAGTGAACAAAACTACGAAGACGTCATCGAGAATCGGAAACGCACGCCACTGATTACGTATAACCAATACCGTAAAGAGAAGAAAAAGAAATATAAGGAAAACGCCTTTAATGTAGCCAATTGGGAATATAGCGAGGAAAATGATACCTTTACCTGTCCGAATGGTAAAAGATTAACCTTCCGCTATATGTCCAACCGAACAGACCGATATGGTTATACAAGGACATTTAAAGTTTATGAATGTGAAGACTGTTCCGGTTGTCCGTTACGATCCCAATGCACCAAAGCAAAGGAAGGCCATAACCGAAGAATTTATTATAACCAAAAGTGGGAGCAACAAAAAGCATATACGAGACAACAGCTTTCGGAAAAAGAAACTGGTGAAATTTACGGTAAACGTAAAATTGAGGTGGAACCAGTCTTCGGATTCTTGAAGGCTAATTTGCGTTTCACCCGTTTTTCTGTACGGGGCAAAGAGAAAGTGGAAAATGAATTAGGATTTGCATTCATGGCGGTGAACTTGCGAAAGTACACTGCCATGAACGTAAATCAACCAACAGATCATAAAAATAATCCAAATCAAAATGGTTCCGATCACCAACAATCGATGATCGGAACCATTTTTAAGTTATTTTTGGCTAGTTATGTCCCAGCCTCGATACACTTTTAGTTGAAACAATGTTGATTTCTTTTTACCTTTTATATTTTCATATGGCTCGAGAGAATTGAATACAATTGTTGGAATCTCATCTTTACTAAGCATTAAATACACCTCAATTTATTTCTTAGCTGAAATAACTACCAAAACATAATTGAATATCTAAAGAATATGTTTTTTAAACAGGTCTATTTGAAATACGCTTAACTAAGACTAAAAGTTTCATGTCCTTTCATGAAATGGTCTAATAATGCGAGATTGGCGCCAACCCTTATTAAAGATTCGCGCCCGTTAGCTTAACAGTGTACATTTATCCAACCTGCTTCTTTTGGAAAGTCTTTTCTAGTGAATGTTTGATTCGATAACAATTGTCGATAGGAAGTAATGGTACCATCGTGAGATACAACATAGATTTTTTCCCTAGATTGGAGCTTACACCATTGAATAAACCTCTTTCCAATGATTTTAAACTCGTCTTCGGAAGTGCTATTTATTCCCCGGCTCCACAGATCATTTGTTGAATTTTTTTCTATTATAAAATCAGGAAATTCATTTTTTATTTCGCTGCAATCCATAATCACGTCACAAGGTAGGGTCTTCGATTCTTTCTTTTGCGGAAACATTCTTGGTGATACCATTGGACTCACGATTTTTTTACACCGGATACCTTCACTCCAAATAAATGCAGTTTGCAGCGTTCTTCTAATAGGGCTAATTACAACAAGATCTGTATCAGATAAAGGAATTTTCTTTCTTAATAATTTAGCTTGATCTATTCCTTCATCAGTTAATGAAGGATCTTTAATGCGTAAGCTGTTGGGTGGTTCTAGTGTATGCTGACCTTGGCCATGTCTAATAAAAGTTAAATCCATTTCAACCCCCACCAATTATTGCTTTAGATTATTTACTGGAACCTTTTCTTTCTTCAAGATAGGCGCCCATTTCTGGAATAAGGGCAATTTATCTTTTCACAGCCAAGCAATAATTCACATTGTCAAACGCCGTCATTTGATGTTGCGGATGAGCCTCGTTATACTTTTTGAAAAAATGCTCCGTAATTTCATCCGGCGTCAAATGTTCATAAATAAAGAAGGAGTTGTCGGCTAAAAGCTTTTCCATCTCCAGATAAGAATAACCGGAGTGCATTTTTTCGTTCGCTGCCCCGGCAATCGCCACTTGTTTTTTAGCTCGTACACCTGCCTTTTCTGTATGGGTGTTTTCATCAGGATAGTCGAAAACGACACTGCTGCCTTTCGGTACATACCTTGACAACACTTGAACGATTGCACTAAATTTTTCTTTTGACAAATAGTAACTGATCCCCAACAAACTGCAAAAACTTATTTTGTTTTGATCAAATGCCTGACAATCTAACAAACAGCTCTGCCAATAGTCTTCCTCAAAATCTACAGCAACATAGTGTATATTTGCCGGCCTTTTCTCTACCAAATCATGAATGCGTTTTTGTTTGTCCGCAATCATATCCGGATGGTCAAATTCAAAAATCTCGATATTTGTCGCCCAGTCAGGTTGACGGTGAGAAAACGTATCGTATCCCGCAGCAAAAATCAAATATTGCTCCGTACCAATTTTCACGGCATTTTTAAGCATACTTTCAGAAAATGCAGCTCTTCCGAGTGGAGAAGGAGATAATTGATTATCTACCACCCACTGTAAAGCTTTATCTTCTGTTCCATCAAAAGACGGATTAAAGAAATCAATTCCTTTGGACATATGGCAAGCGATTTGATCATATTCCTCTAGCGTTAAAACCTCCTTAGCTAAATAATCATTAAATATTTTTATTTCTTTTTGCGTAGAATGATACGCACGAGCAAAGGCACTTACAAGTGCAGTCATACTTTTTTGTTCCATTTTTTATCACCTCTATTACTTAATACACCTTCTATAGATGTATAACAAGACTTGAATTTTCAGACATTTTATGATAATGTAGAGTAGAGATAATGTACAAATAATCGTCTCAAATGATGATTTGGCATACGTACCTCTAATTTCACAATAAGTTTTTCAACTCTTGCCCTTACATACAATATTAGCGCTATTCCTTATTAGTTTTAATAACTATATGGAAGGCTCATTTTGCTAGTAAGGTACCTCGCCAATTCTAAAGGGGTAGCGTCAGGAAAATGCAGATTTACAACGATAAGAAAATTACAAATTAAAAGGCCCAACTTCTTTGCAAAACAAAATAGAGAAAGTGAGCTTTTCGGTTACTTCATTATTTTTATTTGAACTAATATAAAACTGCTAAGTTGATTTTTTAGCTCAGCTATTTATTGAATTCATTAACTGGAAGAAGTATTCAGGTTTATGAGTCTTATTTAGGTTATACCATGAATGTAATGTATCTGGTGCAAATACATCTATTTTTTTCAGTACCTCCATCGCAAATTCCAGAGGAGCTATTCCTGATGCAGTAACTAAATTCGCATCAGATACCGCAGATTCCAACTCATAGAACTTTTCTCCTTTATAGTTAGGACTATAACCCCTCATTTCACGATAATCATTCTTTTTCTTTACTAGTAGCTCAATCTATCGCAATATGGCTCTATGATGCAATATCGGGCGCTAAATTCTTTTAGATATTAGCGCCCGTTTACGGAAGATGCCAAACACAGCATTATCTGATTAAATCCTTTTCTTATTACCATTTAAAAAGTCCATTAAAAGCTCTCTGTCTTCCTCAAACGAAAGCGACAAATCACTAATGATGATTTCCAATCAATATCATAAATTACCTCATCAGGATCCTGTATTGTTGGTTTTCCTCCTGTTATTTTAACTTCAAAATAATGTGCTTCACTGAATTGGCCGTCCTTTTTGAATAATGGTTGTATGATTTCAACATCATAACCTGTTTCTTCCTTGATTTCTCTGATGCAACACTCTTCAAACGTCTCTTCTGTTTCAAGACCCCCAGAGGGAACTGACCAACGTTTTGGTTCTTCAGTAGTCCCTTGCAAAACCATTAAAACTTTCCCGTCCTTCACACACACTCCTCCAGCGCCATACCATTTCCCCATTATTATCCCCCCAATCCTAATTGCTTTATTTCATAAACTGGTCCAATTCAAAAATAGTAATTATGCTGGGTAAGTGGACAAGGGTATTTAATCTTGCCTAGAACAGAATTAACAAAATCAGTCTTTTCATCTGCGTATTTATGTTTATTATTGTGATTTTCCTTTGACAGTTTCAGTTTTAGTTGCTGATATTCAATTCTTGCTTCATCGTTACTTCTTAGATAATCTCTAAAATTCAACTGGTCAAGCAAATATCTACTTCCACTTTGATACATATGGATTTGATGTGTCCGGGGTTCTCCTTTATTAAAATAATGTCTATCAGGTAGAATGTTTGTGCCCTTATAAGAATAACCCAGGTTTTCCAGAGGTAAGATACAATATTCTCCGTCGCTAAATTTCTTAATTTCAACAGCAATATCAATTATTGGTTTTGCACTTAGATACTTTACTGCTGTACTTCCAACGTGATAAACATCTACAATATACATACCAATTTTCTTTTGTATTCGCTCTTTCTCCAATAAAAATTCCTTATCCCAATTCTCTGTCCAAGGTGCTAAAAAAACCTCACCTTTTGGTAGCCCAAGCATATTATCACCTCTATTAGATAATTCACATTGGACTTATTTTACTCTTTTGATTTGGTTTGTCAACGCTTTCAGTTATTCAACTAAATAACCCATTTTCGCGGAATTAGGTACCAGATTTTATTCCGGAATGGCGCCCGATTGCGGCATAGTCAAATGTATTTTCATAATTTTCCTTTTCAACTTCATTGGCTTCAGGATAATACAGAATACCCAACAGAATCACTTTATGAATAATTTTAATATTATATGAATTCCGCGCCTATTATCAATTATTCCAAAACAGCTGGTCCATTTCAATTTTTTTACAAAAATAAAGACACCTATCTTAATTCAAGGTAAGCGCCTAATTGAGAATACCTTTTAGATACCTTTTAGATATTTTAAAATGGTTACGAACCCTTAGCCATCCTTTTTTCGTTCTTCCAGCATTTTTTTTAATTCATCCTGACCCTTTCGAACGGATTCTAGCTCTTGCTCCAATATTTTTATTTTTCCTGTTAAGGGGTGTAATGCCTCTTGAAGCATCCCCTGCAAGCGTTGTGTTTTTTCATTTTCTTGTGTTTCCATAATTCCCCTCCTCCTTCAAATATGTTGCGTATTCTCTTTTAACGTGACGCTGTTACGGATGGCTTTTCAGACTTCTGTTCTTCCAAAATACTGACAGGACTAAAGACTTCATAATGCGTTTGTTTTTCTGGTATGTTCCAATCTTTGAGAGCCTTATTAACAGCTTTCATAAAAGGTACTGGTCCGCAAAAATAAAAGTCAGCCTGGTTGCTCGGTAAGATAGATTTCAACCAATCCAAATTAATGAATCCTTCTTTATCAAAGTTTTGGGCACTTCTGTCCTCTGCGGTAGGACTGTCATAGCAAGCATAAGAATCGACGTTTGGATATTCAGAAGTTAATTGCTCAACATGTTCTTTCATCGCATGGACTGAACTGTTTTGTGTTGCATGAATGTAAGTCACAGATCGTCCGGTATCAGCTAATGTATTTAACATACTCATGAGAGGCGTTAGTCCAATCCCCCCACTAATCAAAACAATGGGGAGGTCATCGTTCATCATTGTAAAATCACCGGCTGGAACAGCAAAAGGCAGCGTATCTCCTTCCTGTACGCGATTATGCAAATAATTTGAAACAACCCCATCCGGAACTTCTCCATTGCCTTCTTCTCGTTTAACACTAATTCGATAGTAGTCTTTTCCCGGGACATCCGATAAGCTGTAATGTCTCATATGGGTATATGTTTCACCTTCAATATCTGCTTTTAATGTCAAATACTGTCCGGGTTCATATGAGGAAATCGGCTGTTGATCCTCAGGTTTTAGATAAAATGATGTCACAAGGTCAGTCTCTTCAACTTTTTTAACAACACGAAAGTCCCGGAATCCATGCCAACCACCAGGTTTTTGTTCTTTCCCCTCATATAGATCATGCTCCAGATTTATAAATGCATCAGCGATGGTGTTATAGGCCTCACTCCATGCGTCAATCACCTTATCTGTAGCTTTGTCACCAAGGACATCTTTCACGGCCTGAAGAAGGGCTTCGCCAACAACGGGATATTGTTCCGGTTTGACACCTAAGGCAACATGCTTTTCAGCTACCCGCATGATTAGCGGCTCAATATTCTTTAAATGGTCCAGAGTTTCACCGGCCGCATAAACAGCGTAAGTCAATGCTTCCTGTTGTAACCCTCTTTTTTGATTGGATTGATTAAACATATTGTATAATTCCGGAGCCCTTGAAAAAAGCAGGTTATAAAAGCGTGTCCCTATCTCACGGCTATGATCTTTTAATACAGGTGCAGTCGACTTAACAATGCTTAGTTTAGTTGAATTCATTTTATGATCTCCTTTCAGCCTAAAAAGTTTTATAATCCCCTATAGAGCCAAGACTTTAGGGTCTTTTTCATCCACTTTTCACTTTACTAAAAGAAGACTTTCTAACCCTGTGATATGAATCACGATATATTAATTTAAATTGACAGTTATGTGGCATTCATAGCGCATTTGCTGAATAGTTCATAGAAATGGTCGCTTTCTTAAATAGTGGTTAGTTGTCGTGGCCAACGCTACGTTGATAACACTTAACTAATAGAATCGGGTGCAATTTATTGGAAACCAGTAAGAAACCGGCGACTCTGGTAATTGTTCATTTGTATGATGTTTATCAAACATTATAATACCTCTGTATTTAGGATTTTCAGCATTTAGAATATCCATGCAAAGGGATATTATGCGAGTGCTTCGTCATAATAAAGAAGGAAAAACACGTGCATAATAATATAAACACTTTAAACATTGGAGGTCCGACATGATGAACAACATACCTTTATCGTCTACAGAATTAGGTAATCTATGGCAAGCCTATCAGGAAAAGTCCATGAAATTACGTATTTTGGAGCGCTTTATTAAAAACTCTGACGATGAAGAAACCGAAATTGTACTACAATCTGCCCAAGATATAGAAACAAAAAACATTAATGCCATTGAAACCATCTTCCAAAACGAGGGCGTTGCCATTCCCTTAGCCTTTACAGAAAAGGATACAGATAATCATGCCCCTCGCTTATTTGATGATCAATTTCATTTAATGTATCTTCGTTTGTTGAGTCAGATTTTGATCGGTCTTTACGCGTTGCATTCAGGGATGTCTTATCGCGAAGACATCTATAACCTATACAGAGACTTTACTTCAGATAGTCAAACGATTTATAACAAATGCACCCAATCCCTGTTAAAGAAGGGCGTTTTACCACGTCCTCCCAGTGTTCCAATGCCGAACGAGGTTGAATTCGTCAAAGAAAAGAGTTATATAAGCGGATTAAACCCCTTTGGAAAAAAACGCGTACTTAACACAGTAGAAATTGGCTTAGTGTACCAGGCACTGGAAGCAAATATTACGGGAACACAATTGATGACAGGCTTTGCACAAGTTGCTGAAAGTCCTGATATTCAACAATACTTTCAACGTGGAAGAGAACTTGCTGAGAAGCAAGTATCTACCATGAGTAATTTTTTATTAGAAAGTGATTTACAAGCGCCTTCTACATGGACAGGAATCGTAACCAACTCCACCATCCCACCGTTTTCTGACAAAATTATGATGTATATGACAAACCTGTTGTCGATGTTTGGTATGGGGAGTAACTCAGTTGGAGCAGCGTTTAGCTTTCGGAGTGATTTGCTTTTAAAAATGGGTCAAATGTTGACCAATACGTTTGACTTTGCCAAGGACGGAGGGAAAATTATCATCAAACACGGTTGGATGGAGGAACCACCCCAAGCAGCAGACAGAACAAAATTATCGAGGAGACAGAGCAAATAAGGATTGGCATGCAAGTTAAGCGTTGACCGGTTTATCATTCCGCAAAGAAATCCATAAAATAACATCGATAACGGACGGATTACATGAATCAAAATCAAAAATATAAAATGCTTTTTTGGAGTATTGCCTTGCCGGGCTTTGGGCAATTATTAAACGGGAAGTATATTAAGGGAATTATATTTGTTTTGTTAGAGTTTTTAATCAATGTGTTAGGAAATTTTAACGAAATAATTATTTTAAGTTTTCAAGGAAACGTAGTAATGGCCATTGAGCAGACTAACTATCAATGGCTTATGTTTTATCCTTGTTTATACTTTTTTGCAATGTGGGATGCTTTTAAAGATGCAGGTGGAGGAAAAGAACCATATTCATTTTTACCGTTTGCATTTTCAGCATACTTTGTGACTGTGGGGACAATCTATTCATCAAACCTAACCCTATTTAATGTATTATTAGGGCCTGTCTGGCTTCCAATGTTGAGCATACTCCCAGGATTGTTTGTAGGATTTTTATTAAAAAGGATACTTACAAAAAAGTTAATCTCATGATTAGCTTTTTCTTTTCCGCAAAAATATTTGGCCTCAATAAAATTATTTGATTTTAATGTTCTCAAACGGCATTCTTCTATTAAAAAATGCAACTTTTTCAAGAGTAGAACTTTAATCCAATTATCGCAAAGATTGGCGACAATAAATTGCGCTTTTCTTCTACAATCTGAACCATCGTATTTCAGAAAGACGCCTTATTCGACAAGTATGCCCAATTGATGATGATCTTACAGCTAGTCTTAATGAATTAATGATTCCATGACTCTGGAACTTTACTTTGCAAAAAATTAATTAATTTTTTTATTTGTCTGAGATGCTATACCTATAGTGTCAAAAGCAACAAAAGGTGGAAGTTCTTCTAACTCTAAATATTCAAGTTATTTTTCTTTTCTTTAAAGAAGTTTCCTGAGCAGTGGTAAACCCATTAACATTTCTTATATTGTTTTTATCCATCCAATCAAACCAGTCTATTTCATCCATATTCTACCTCTTATTATCAATAATGAGTAATGATCTTTCTCATCAGAAAAAAAATAATTCAGAGGTTTTACAAGTCCTTAACAGCATTCTAACAACCCGGTAACAAAACAAAAGATAACAAAGTTCACATATGTATACCTTTTTCACAACAATTCCCTTCATTATCCTAATTTAGATAACCATGTACCATCCATAAGATTGGGCATAAAACCTGTAATACATGGCATCAGCCCGAAAAACAGCACCAAACCCATAATAACTGCGCTGATTTTCATAATGACCCGGCTGTGTCTGACAATCCATTTTGTTGAACCAAGGAAGAAAATCAACATCAAAATCCGCTTTATTTCATCCAGTGTTTGTTCAATATCCGGTACTTCATGCATAATAAACGATATCATAACTTTACTCAAGGAATTATCATCCAGCCGGATATGGTCCAGATTACTTTCCACATAATGAATGTTTTCAAGCTGCTCTTCCACTGCATTTTCCTTCAGCATCGGCAACCGTATCATTTTTATCTAAATCCAAATACCGGATAACTTCCTCCGGCGGTAATTTTTTTCTGCGAACGTCACTCATCAGTTTATCCGCCTTTTCCGGGTTAAAGCGTTTACCAGTCATTATTCTCTCCTTTCACTCAACACATACAGGGAGAATTACCGACTTTTCACAAGCAGATTTACCGCTTCTTTAATAACGTCTTCCGAACTTTCCCCGGATTCCTTCTCCTCACGAATGCACGCTTCCAGATTTCTGCTGACAACCAATGCTGCTGTACGGTCAAGTGCATTTCTGGCAGCAGTCATCTGGTTCACTACATCTCGACATTCTTTCCCTTCATCCATCGCTTTCAATAATCCCCTGACCTGGCCTTCAATACGTTTAATTCGGTTTTTCATCTGATCATCATAATCCATGGGACGGCACCCCCTTTTCCTATTGAATCTGGTATTTGTGTTGTAAATAAACCCGTTTTATACTATTCACTTTTATACTACTCATTTCCTACACTTCCATTATACATGATGGGGTATTAAAATTCACAAAAAAAGATGAAGGTTTTTCGTAATTAGATATTATTTTGTCTTATCGATACAAACAATCAGTCGCTCCTCTATATCAGCCGCAAATTCTTGTAATAAAGCATCATTGACCATTTCAATTAATGCTGTTGGCTTTGGCATGCCAATTTTAACCTTGTTTGTTTCAATGTCCTGGTACACAACCATTTTACATGGGAGAAAATAACCTATAAGCTGATTTTGAGATAATATATTATTCGCCTCTTTTGGATTACAAACTTCCAAAACCTGATAGGCTTGTTCAAAATCAAACCCTTTATTGTTTAACGTTTCTTTAACATCAAATTGCCAAAGCACACCGAATTTTTCTTCCTTTAGGTTTTCCTCCAGTGCATGAATCGCTTCCTCCATTGATTTTTCCGTTTCAACTGTATAATGAAACATAACTTTATACAACTCCCTTTTTATAAAAAGTTACCTGCCATAAACAGATAAAATTATATTTGGTAATTTTCATCCAACGTTTAATACTAACCCATACGACGGAATGTTAAACATCTCCATATTAATGTACCTGTTAAACTTCTTCATCATCAATCATCATACCCAGGCATTCATTCCGCCTTTAACATTAGATACTTTTTCAAAACCTTGTTTCTTAAGCATTTTGGCTGCCTTTGCGCTTCGCATACCGCTTTGACAAATAACGACTACTTCTTTATTTTTATCCAATTTTCCGGTACGTTTTGATAAATGGGCTAATGGTACATTTGCAAATTTCTTCTGATGATTGGCTTTATACTCACCCGGTGTTCTTACATCAACGAACTGTACATCTTTTTTCGCAAACTTATCTTTTGCTTCTTTTGCGGTTATATTCGAAACTCCTTTTGTCGGAAGAAAAAAGTTCACCACAAATACAATTATAATAATGAAAAAAATCCATTGTAAAATTTCCATCCAACTCCCTCCTAATCCATTAGGTAACTGGTTATCCTAGAAAAAATCCGACCATATTTTAACAGCTGTTGCCAGAATCAGAACGGCAAGAATGCCTTGTAATACTCTCGTATTTACTCGCTTACCGGCATTTGCACCAAGCGGAGATGCAATCAGACTAGCAATAATCATGATAACAGCCGGAATAAGTAATACCTGGCCCGTCATTATTTTACCTGCCGTTGAACCAACGGCTGAAAGAAATGTAATGGCAAGTGAAGATGCAATCGTCACACGTGTCGGTATCTTCAGCACAAGCAGCATAATTGGAACCAATAAAAATGCGCCTGCCGCACCTACAATCCCGGCCCCAATACCGGTTACAAATGCAAAAAATGCAGCCAGCCACTTGTTGAATGTAACCTGGTCAAGCGGGGTATCGTCGATCCCTTTTTTAGGAACAAACATCATAACGGCTGCGATAGTAGCCATTACACCATACACAAAATTGATGCCGCCATCCGTCATGAACTGGGAACCATAACCACCAATAAAGCTTCCAAGCAGGATACTTATCCCCATATAAATAATCAGTGTTTTATTTAGGTATCCACCTTTCCGGTAGGCCCATACCCCGCCAATTGTGGCAAACAAAACCTGAACGGCACTAATGCCGGAAACTTCATGTGCTGTAAACGCTGATAGTCCTAATAAAGGCGGAATGTATAGCAGCATCGGATATTTAACAATGGAACCGCCGATACCAACCATCCCGGATAGGAATGAACCACCAAATCCAATTAAAAACAGGACTAATATGAACATTAAACTGTATTCCATAGCCATCCTCCTTTCATAAAAAGAAGAGACCCCTGAATAAGGGGCCCCTCGTTAGGCTTTCTTAATCCAGAACTTCAGTACGTCATTTTCTTCAGTTTGATCCACCAGCTCGTGACCACCTGAATTAGTCCAAGCTGTTAAATCACTTTTTGCACCTTTGTCTGTCGCATGAACCTCCAGAATTTCACCCGATTCAATGTCTTCGATTGCCTTTTTCGTTTTTACTACCGGCATAGGACATGCCATTCCTTTTGCATCCAATACTTTTACTGCTTCCATCATAAGTTCCTCCTTGTAATTTTTTAATGACCGTGCTGTTTCTGGACCCATCCATTCAGTTAAATGTATTAACCGTGTACTGCACAACGATTCGGGCCAATCTCCATTTCGCGCTGTTTTTCAGCTTCCGGGTTCATTTTACCCATATTGGTCTGACGAATATTATCGTGCTCGTTTGGCTGCGGCGGCAGGTTCTCCGTTACCATTTTCCGGAACTCCTGTGCATCTTCCACCTGCAGACCTGAATTACGCTGATACAAATCACCAAGCCGTGCCTTGACACTTCCGTCATTTCCAAGTTCATCCACAAATGAATAGTGAGCAGGCAATACAATCAGATCGTCAGACAGTTCTTTATAACGGCTGTATAACGTTTCCCGCAAATCTCCGACCCAATCTTCAGCCTTTCCAGCCAAATCAGGGCGGCCAATTGATTTCACAAATAGAATATCTCCGGTCAGCAGGTATTTGTTATCAATAATCAACGATGTGCTTCCAATTGTGTGTCCCGGTGAATAGATCGGCTGTACCTGAATAGTTGTGTTGCCGACAGTAATATCTGTTCCTTCTTCCAATGATGCATAATCAAATGTTACTTCTTCCGCATCTTTATCCGGTAAATGATACGTGCCTCCGGTATTTTCAGCGAGTTGACGTCCACCCGAAATATGGTCAGCGTGAAGATGCGTATCAATCGTATGCTCAATCGATACACCTTTTTCTTCAGCAAAACGTTCATAAATACCTGTCATACGATTAGCATCAACAACCGCTGTTTTTTTGTCGGAAACGATCATATATGACAAGCAGCCTTTTCCCAAGCGTACAAACTGGTACAAACTTCCGTCGTCATTCAAGTCTGCTATTTTGACAGGCTCCAAATGTTCACTCCAGGCTTTCATGCCGCCTTCCAGGTCATAAGCATGTGTAAAACCTTCTTCTTCCAAAAGGTCTCTCACCATTTTCGATGAGCCCCCTTTGGCACAAACCACAATTACTTCCTGATCTTTACTAATTTTATCTGCTATAGCGTCAACGCCATCGAGCAGGTTGAAATAAGGTTCATTGATTATTTCAACGCTGTCCCCTTCGATCTTCCAATCATCAAACTCATCCGTATTCCGAACATCCAGGATGAGAGTCTCCTCACGGTTGACAACCCGTTTTGCAAGTTCATCAGTCGTAATACTCTTTGTCATACAATTAGCCTCCTACTGTTTAAAATGTCAGTGAAATATCGGCATCTTTGGCAAACTCAATGAATGAAGCTGCCCCGCCGACTTCAATTCCTTTCACAAAATCTTCTTTTTCCAGATTCATAACATCCATTGTCATTTGACATCCAATCATTTTGACACCCATTTCCTGAGCCATTTCCAACAACTCACTGATGGATGGAACGTTCGTTTTTTCAAAGCCTTCTTTGAAGTGCTCTTTCCCTTCCGGCATCGCCAGGTTTTTGTGAGCCTCCTTATGAATCAAGTTGAGTCCTTCAAATGTGAAGAATATCCCTACCTCTTTATCCGATGCGGCGGCTGCTGTCGCAATGTTAAATACTTTATAGGCATCGAACATACCACCATTTGCTGCTATTATTGCTACGCGTGTGTTATTGTTTTCCATTGTTTATTCCTCCTAAAATTAGTTTGTGGATTTTTCCGTTGGGCCATCCCATTCAGCCATGCCCGGCACCACATTTTTTACGATTTTGAAACCTTTTTGTGATAGCTTTTGGGCTGCAAGGTCGCTTCGGCTCCCCGTACGGCAAATAACATGAATCTCTTTGTCATCATTTATTTCATTCATTCGGTTTTCCAATTCCCCAAGCGGAATATTGATTGCGCCCGGAATATGATTAAATGCATATTCTGCTTGTTCACGAACATCAAGAATCGTTACATCTTCCTGTCCATCAACTTTTTCCCGCAATTTCCGCAATTCAAGCACATCATCATAGTTTGCTTCATTTTTTACCTCATCATCACTTGCTTTGCGCAAATAATGCTTCAGCACGTCATCTTCTTCAACAGTGCCCAGGTACTGGTGACCTGTACTTTCCGCCCAGGCCTTAATATCGGCTGTAGATCCTTTATCGGTTGCCTGCACTTCCATTACCTCCCCTGGAGCTAAATCAGAAATAGCTTTTTTTGTTTTAACAATTGGCATTGGGCAAGCAAACCCCTTTGCATCCACTGTTTCATTTGCTGTAATTCCCATTAGTAATTACCTCCGTTATTTTTCAATTTCCTCTGTCCATGCGAGCATACCGCCATCAACATTAGTTACGTCAAACCCCTGATTTTCAAGAAATTCACATGCTTTGCCACTTCGGCCGCCTGAACGGCAAATCATATAATAGTGTTTGTTTTTGTTTATTTCATTAATACGGTCCGGCACCTCACCAAGCGGAACGTGTTTCGCACCCGGTATTTTCCCTTGTGCCACTTCATCATCTTCGCGTACATCAATAACATTTACATCCCTTTTACTTTTGATTATTTCTTCCAGTTCGTTCGTCTTTACTGATTTCAATTGAATTTACCTCCTTGATAGTCTTATTTAAAAGATCCTTAAATCAAACTCTTTCTTACTAATATGGGTATGGGTATTAAATTATTTTAAATAAATAGGCTGATATTGCCTTCTTCTGCTTCACCAATATAAGCTGCAACACCGCCGTAATCAATTTCATCCAGAAGTTCTTCTTTTTGAAGACCGAGCAAATCCATTGTCATGGTACACGCAATCAGTTTAACATCCTGTTCCTGAGCCATATCCACCAACTGGGGGAGAGGCATTGCATTGTGCTTTTTCATAACACGTTTAATCATTTTTGGTCCCATTCCCAAATAATTCATTTTGGATATGCCCATTTTATCTGTACCACGCGGCATGAGTTTTCCAAACATTTTTTCAAGAAAATTCTTTTTTACGGAAACCTCACTATCTTTTCGGAGCGCATTTAATCCCCAGAACGTGTGAAATATAGTCACCTCATGGTCATAGGCCGCCGCGCCATTTGCGATGATATATGCAGCCATCGCTTTATCATAATCACCACTGAACAAAACAATTGTTGTTTTCTTTTTATCCTGCATCGATTACTTATTCAACTCCTTTTATTTTCACCCATACATGTATAGGTACTAAATATTGTTAAATAATAGGATTCGCTCTTTTGCTTAACCCTTCAAAAACATTACATGACATACCTTATACCCTTATGGGTATTTTGTCAAGAACATAATTAATATGTTTATGATGACCACGGCTACTCAACCTTTGCCAATTCCTGAATCATAAGGTCATAATTCATTGCACCCAATGCCTTGAATTGTATATGGCCACTGGAATCAATCATATACGAAGTCGGGTATGCTCGTACCTGATACGTTTCCGCAACATCGGAATTTACATCCATCAGAACAGGAAAAGTCATTCCAAATTCTTTTACAAACTTACGGACACCTTCTTTGCTTTTTTCCGTTGATGTTAGATTAACCGCTAATATTTCCACATCCTTCTTCTCATATAGCTTTTGAAAATCAGGAATTTCCGCTCTGCAAGGGGGACACCATGTGGCCCAAAAATTGACGATAACACGTTCGCCCCGGTAATCTGACAAGCGCACTGTTTTTCCTTCGAGCGTCCTTAATTTAAAGTCCGGGGCAATTTGTCCGACTGAAATCCCCACCTCATCCGTCTTTTTGACATCTCCCTTTTCCCCGGCAGGCGGTGGTGAGGTGATTTTGCCTCCACTTGAACCGGTTTTTTCCTCAACAACTGTTTCATCAGTTGTACTTGTAAAATCATAAACAGCCCATCCAAACATTCCCAGTACAACAAGGATAAGAATCGCCTTTTTCATTGCTTGTAACCTCCATACTTTCCTGAACCGATTTTTTCTTATGATTCATGGTAAAGTATTAATATGAAAGTTTGATGAAAATACCTTTTTAATTTTTAATATAACGGTGCTCCAACCTATTTGTAAAAACGTTAAATTTTAAGCAAAAAAGCCAGGCAACGACCGGATCTCCCCCGGACGATACCTGACTATTAATAACAGACAACCAATTTTTTGGATTAAACTTCTGGCAGCATTCTCAACTTTGCACGGCTTATAAAACTGATTTAATCTTCCTCAGCGGCCATTGCCTCTGCTTTTGTACGATGAACAGTACCAAACGGATGTTCAGGCGGGGCATAGATTGTGTAAAGTTTAAGCGGTGTACGACCCGTATTAATCAGATTGTGCCATACTCCGGCAGGTACCATGATTGCATAATCATCAAAAACTATATCCTGAAAATATAAATTATCTTTCCTATCTCCCATTTGAACGACTCCTTGCCCTGCCTCAACACGTAAAAATTGATCCACATCAGGATGTACTTCTAAACCTATATCTTCCCCAACTCCAATACTCATCAATGTAACCTGCAAATTATCTCCTGTCCATATGGCTGTACGAAAAGTATTGTTTTGCTTGGCAGCCTGATCTATATTCAGTACAAATGGTTCTTTTCCATGATCTTGCATCAAGGGACCCGTAAAGCTGCGGGGGTCTGCGTATGGCCAATGTTGGTTTGCATAAAATTCATTTGCTGCACTCCAGTTAAACGGTACCCTGCCACAATTACAAATTGGCGAGTAGGAATAAGGATATTCATACTGAGACATAGTTTTCAATCCTTTCTTGTGATTACATATACAAAATCATCATATGTCCCAAGTTTGTTTTCAGTTACTTTTGAATCGCTTTTGAAAAAACACTGTTGTTCCAGCCTCTCGTGTGTTCCTGCAACCATTCAATTAACCATCATCGGGGTATAAAGATTTCCAAAGCATGCACTTGTACGTTTAACAGTTCTTCCTTTTGCTGCTTGGACTGCTTATAATAAGGCACTTCCGGCGGGAATGTCAGGCTCCCAAGAAGAATACCCCCTATTTGCCTTGCAAGAAGGTTTGTGTCAGGTTTATTTTCAAATCTGGCAAAGTGTATATCCAATCCTTTTTTGAGTCCATTAAAAATAATAACGGGAAAATTAAT
Organism: Virgibacillus ihumii; assembly: GCF_902726655.1. NCBI lineage: Bacteria > Bacillati > Bacillota > Bacilli > Caryophanales > Bacillaceae > Virgibacillus > Virgibacillus ihumii. Next base: position 3,834,245 of record NZ_CACVAN010000001.1, on the reverse strand, counting down.
CTCGTCAGCTAAATGTCCCATAAAACTTTCAGCAAGCAGTGTCTTTGCAAGCATATGGTTTCTTGACAAAGCTGTAAATCGGTCATCCAGAATGCGTTTGAAAAATTCCGTTGTTCCCGGTTCTTCTGCAAACTTCATGACTTTGGCATGAAATTCATTCTCGAGTGCTTTTTTCACCACAATCTCAAAAAGGTTCTGCTTTGTGGAAAATTTGCGGTAAAGTGTTACCTCGGCCACTTCGGCTTCCTTTGCGATTTCCTGAGTGGTGGACTGTAGGAACCCTTTTGAAATGAACACCTTGATTGCCGCATTCAAAATTTGATCCGTTTTATCTCGCATACCTATTTCACCCCGTTACAATTTCTGTTCCTTCATCACTTTTTGTACGCACAAACCGGTCAAGAATTACCAATATTGCGGGCAGGACAATGATCGTACTCAAAAGGGCAAAGGAAATATTCACTAATGTCATCATACCAAAATTGCTTAAAATCACGAAATCAGATATAAGCAAAGCACTGAATCCGCCAATTGTTGTGAGGGCCGAAGCAAATATAGCTTTACCCATTTTTTCATTGGCTGTTATAATTGCTTCCTGTCTTTTTGAACCTTTTTGGCGTTCCTCGTAAAACCGCTCCATTATCAGGATCGTAAATTCTGTTCCAATACCGATAATCAGCGCGCCGAGTGTTGCTGTTAAAGGAGTGTAATCAATATTAAACAAGTACATAACCCCGCCTGACCAGCCAACTATAAACACAATTGGCAGCAGGGGAATGAAAGCCTTTATCGGGTGCCGGTAAATCAGTAATAAGACGAGAAAAACAAGACCCATACCCAACAAGGTCATTTTATATCTGCCTGTCGTCAGTGCTGTTACCATTTCCACATCTACAACCGCCTTACCGGTTATTGTCGCACTGATATCATCTGGCTTATTATCTGCAACATATTCTTTTGTTTCCGTGATAAAAGTCTGCAGTTCCTCCGCTTCCAGGTGCTTGATACCGACATTTATAACAGATCTGTCTCTCTCTTCGTTTATAAATAGTTTTAATTGTTCTTCCGGCATGTCTTCAATAATGTCAGCTGTTTTTCTCTGATTCGGCATTTCACCTTCATTCATTTTCTTTAAAAGTGCTGACAATGAATTGGTGTCAACTATAACGGATGGGAATTCCTGTTCAAGGGAATCAGTCATTTCTTCCGACCATTTCAATGTTTTTTCATCAAGCACATTGTCTGTACTGTACATGATGGAAACTTGATCGGTAGTGCCCAGAATATCACGCAGTTTGTGAATATCCTCCAGTTCCTGCGTATCCTGAGGCATAAAAGTTTCCACATCAGTTTCAACACCTGTATGCATATCTCCCCAGATTCCGAAGGCTGACGTGACAATTGCTAAAAAAAGGATCAGCCATCTGAGTTTAATGATTGCATTCGTGATTTTTCTAAAACCAATGTTCACCTTTGAATCTCCAGTATTTGTCTTTGCATTCTCTATCTTTGATTTTGTGAAAAAATAATCACGTGTAAATAGTATCGGAATCAGGATAAACAAACCAACGATAAAACTGATTAACATCCCAATGGTAAGCATTTTTCCAAAGTCTTGTATCATTGGTACCGGTGAAGTATACAAGGATAAAAAACCTACTGCTGTTGCAAAAAGAGCGGTAAGAACAGCAGGCGCCATCCTTGTTACAGTTTTTTTGACGCTTTCGGTGCTTCTATTTTTCATCATTTAGTGTTTCTCCCCTTTCATTTCTTCCGTATACCTGGTCTGGAATTGAATAGCATAGTCAATACCGAGGCCAATCAAAATCGGGAAAACCGCCATCGATACCATTGTGATTGGCACACTGATCCATCCCATCAATCCTACTGTTCCAATTACAGCAATCAGGATTATCGCAAGTGGCAGAATGCGCCATTTCACCCGGAATACAATTCCAAGCACGATAATCATGAATAAAATCGAAAGACCCATCATTTTTTGCATACTATTTTTCATCTCAGTCCGGATGGAATCATCCAAAACCGGCTTTCCAGATACTATTGTATCCAGTCCTCCAACCGGATTCCCTTCTATATAATCCTTTACGAAAGCGACGGCCTCACTTTTCTCCGCGTCGGTTGCGTCTCCCGTAAACTTGACCATGTAGGTCATATATTGTCCATCAATAATCATGTCATCAAATATACTGCGCAGTGATCCATCATCTTCATAAATCATTTTATTAAATGTCTTCTGTTTTCTTGGGATGGCAGGAGACATACTGTCAGAGAAAGCAATCATTTCACTAAGATTTTCACTCATGGAAATAAGGTTTTCTCCCATTTTTGCCAGTCCCTCCGCAAGTTCCTCCAGATCTTTTTGCTGTTGAACCTGTCGCTTGCTTATTTCGTGCAACTGACTCTGCTGCTTCTTCAAACCTTTGTCCAGGCCCCGCAGACCATTAATGGTATTTCTCGATACATTTGGAAGCTCGGCGCTTTTCACGGATGCATCAATCATTTTATCTCCCATCGCATTAAGCTTCACACCAAACTGTTTGAACTTTGCAGCCTGTTTATGTCCGGCAGGGCCCTCAGCATTGTTCTCCATTTGTATCGCGGATTGCTGCATTTTCATTGCAACATCTTTTAGCTGGCTCCCCATGTTGGAATAGCCATCCAGCAATTCACCTGAACCCCGCTCAAGTTTTTTCTGACCTTCGACCATCCTGCCGATGAGCTTTTCCATTTCGGAATTTTTTGATTCGAAATCCGGCAATGACTGTCCGGTGGCATTTTTTTTGATGTTTGTACTGATTTCCTGAAGATTTTCACCCATGTCCTCCATCCCACCAGCCATTTCTGTCACGCCTTCTTCATATTTTTCCGCCTTTTGTTTCGATATTCTTTCAACTGCCGTATGAGGACCGACAATTGTATAAATACCATCTTGACTGCTCAACTGACTTTCAAGGTTTTCCATTTGGTGCAATGTTTCAGGTGTCAATAGACTGGACTTATTATCAGCCTCATACAGCACAATTATCGATTCACCGCCAAACTCTCGTTCCAATGTTTGGTTATTCTGATAGACCTCGGTATCCTCCTCAATAAGTGTGTTGTTGCCTGTTGCCAATTCTACCTGCTGTACTCCAACGGCAAATAATAAAATAACGACTATCGTTATTGTTAACACTTTAATTGGATACTTCACGATTCCGTTTGCAATAAATTTCAGTATCTTCATTTGTCATCCCCCCCTGTAAGTAACACAACTTATAATGTAAGTTATTACTTACTAACATTATCGTTTTATTTGTTGTTTGTCAAATAAATTATTTACTCTTAAACAAAAGAAACTTTACTCATTAATATTATCGGGAGAGGGTGTATGGGATGGTTAAGAAAGCTGTTAACTATGACCCATTGTGCAGGAATGCAAAGGGATCCATCTGAAACTAATATGTAAACCATTCAGACTGGGTTAGCACAACTATTTTTGTATTTTACTAATCCTTTTCAGTTTCAATTTTTGGCAACAATTAAAAAGCGCCTCAAAAAAATCGAGGCAACTTTCAAATGGGTTTTTATTAACCCTCTATAATATGACTTTCTATTTAGTCAACCTGCGCTTCATTAACCAGATAACAAGTATCGCAAATTTCATAAGGCTCCAGAATTAATTATTTAATTAAATGTCCCTTATATACGATTGTGGCGCGATTCTTATTAGATAATCGCGCCCGTTAGCGGAACAGTCTTTCTGATCTGATATTAGCCGATATTATATTGTTGAACAGTCAAAGTTGTTTAGTAAGTTATCATCCACATAACCGTATTTTGCTAATCAGGGGGACTAAGTATCTTTCCAATATGCCTTTAACACAGAAGTATGATTCATGTATCCAATACTTTACAATTGAATTGCTATTCCAATTCTGTACCCTTTTTTATACTTTTGCTTAACCTTTTTTTCATACAAACGCTGGTTAAAGTATATTTTTGCTTGGTCACCCTTATATTTAGGCGAAACGTGATAAACCAATACAATTTTGGTTGACATCCCCGGTTCTAAACCGCGTAATTTTTCTACATCAAATTTGCCATCCCTTGTCTGAAAATATTCCAGTCCATATCCCAATTTGGCTGTTATCAGATGCATGACATCTATTTTTTTATCGGATAAATTACGGACTTCCATTTCGATCGTAAACGGTACTGACTCATAATTATTTTCCACTTCTGTTTTGCCATACGATGCACTTTTGACTTGTATACTTGCATTGTCTAAATTTATTTCTTCTCCAAGCTTATAGGTTTTGATTTTATACTCTGTTGCTACACCTGCATTAACCTGATAGACCCTAACCCCCCATGCAATGACCAGCATTACTGATAAAACGACCAGAATCCATTTCTTTTTACTCATCTTCTTCACCCTGCATGTCATATGTATCCATAATTTTACCATTCTCCATTAAATAGATGGTATCTGAAAGAAAGTTGAGTTCATCCTTATCATGACTTGCCAATAATATACATTTATTTTTAGACTTTAATTTTAATAATAATGCTTTAAACTCTTCTACACCATCAGAATCGAGCGCATTGGTCGGTTCATCCAGAATGATAAGTTCAGGCTCTTCCATAATCGCCTGGGCAATTCCCAACCTTTGCTTCATCCCCAGAGAATATTTACGATACTTTCGCTTATCTTCCGGATCCAGACCCACTATGCGTATCGATTCCTTAATGCGTTCATCACTGATTTTTCCAGTTAAATCAGCGAGTAACTTCAAATTTTTAAAACCAGTATAACCATTTAAAAAACCCGGATTCTCTATTAATACGCCAACACTCGGTGGAAATGAGATCTCTTCACCAAGTATTTGACTATCGACCTTAACTGTTCCTTTGGATGGAAGAATCAAGCCGCACAACGCCCTGAACAGCATGGTTTTCCCGGAACCATTTTTACCCCTGAACCCATAAATACTGCCTTTGTTTAATGATAAATTAATATCTTGCAAAATAGGTTCTTTCTTTATAGCTTTTGACAGTTGACTCACTTGCAGGAAGGCTGAATCTGCCATTGATAATCCCCCTTTAATAGTGATCCTTTCTTCTAAACGCTAATACAACAGCAATACCCAAAATGATATAGAAGCATATACAGTAAATTATAGAAAAGCGAAACGTCAGACTGTAATCCTGAATAAAAATTTGGTGTTTCAAAATCATAGAATGTACGGCCGGTAACCATTTACCTCCATAAAAAGTTGATATACTACACAAAATAATCACACTGAAAAACACCGATATCTTCTCAAAAAACTGCATCCCTAACAATATGATGCCTGACAGCACAACACTTGATAGGATAAAACCAACCAACAGTTGAACCAATAGCTTCACAGGTGATGTTGATATATTCATGAATGGTTGAATCCTATTTAGAAAATAATCAGAACAATCTATCGAAAAATCACCAAAAATTATTCCAGATGAAATATAAATGGCCAAAAATAGGAATATCACTATTATCGTATTCTGTATTATAATCCAACCAATTTTTGCTGAAATAAAAGCAGTCCTTGAACCACTTCGAATTAATGCGTAGGTTTTATTTTTTTGCGAATCATAAAATAAATAATCGCCAATCAAAAAGAGAATAAAAAATTGAATAAAGTTCCAATAAAATGGGATTTGATAATCAGTAATATGCTTGATATACCCATTATCCTGAAGTAACAGAAAAAAGGTGCCGACACTGCTTGCATCAAATTGTTTTATTTGCAGACTTTTCATGACTGACAAAAATATAATCATGATAAAAAAGGCAATGTATTTAAACTTCCCATATTGCCAACTGTTGATTAAATCACGAAAAAGCAGCTTAAAAAAACCTTTGATGGTCATGAATGGAAGTCCTTTCTTTGAAAGATTAACCCGGTGATTCCATACAAAACCAATGACACAATTAACAGGTAGCTGCAGTGAAATAGTGTAATAGATGGATTCACCCAGTCTTTAAGCGTTAACACCGCGGTTCCAACAAAAATTTTCACCGGCAATAAAGCTGCATAATCAATACCTGCAAGGATAACCAGAATAATCATTATTAAGGCGCCATTTTTTATAATTTGCTTTAGAAATAGCACCAAAAAAGAAATCAAGAGAAAACCAAGAAATTTGGTAATAAATAACACAGCCATAATTCTATTTGCATCCAAATTCCCAACTATTTTTTTAAAGTTTCCATTCTCACCGATTACTTGACCAATTGAACCGCTTTCCTGAAGCCAGGTATTCTCAAATCCAATCAGCAGCCCGCCACCAATATAAGAAATTGCCAAAACAAACAACGTAAACATAAAAGAAATCATAATTGCTGAAGCCACTTGCACATGCCATATATGAAAACGTGACTTTAATGCCAACAAAAATCCGCTTCGCTCACTTTCATCAACAAATCTCGTCAAGACAATCACAAGAAAAGGAATGGCCGCAATAAGAAACATATTTAAATTTGTACTGCCCAAAAGCCCACCAATATCAGCAACTAAGTCGAAAATACCCCATTCAGACCAAGCTCCTTGTTTGGAGATGAGCAATAGACAACACAGAACTGCAAAACAATAAAGTAAGCCAATAATCCAAATCCTTTTGATGGACAATAGTCCGAGGCACGATATACGTATGATATTAAATCGTTTCATTTTTTTCACCGGCAATTTTATACCATACATAACTTCCGCTTGTTCCAATTAGTAAATAAAAAGGAAACCCCCAATGAAAAGGGACATCAAATAAATACATCATGGAAATAGAATAATTAACGTAACCTATACTGACAAACAATACGTCAAGTCCCATAAAAACCAAAAAAGGAAAAACAAGAATTACATATCTGTTTTTCACGGCAGTCGATAAAGCCAGCCCAAGAGATGCAAGCATTCCCCCCAATAAAAACAACATAATTACTCTGACCAGTATGTATAAAAAAGGGTAATTATAAAAAAGACCCGGTGTAAATGAATCCACTCCAACCAAATTCATGCCATAGTACATACTGTTTTCTATTAACGGAAAAGCCATCATTTCCAATAAAAAATTGATAACAGGCGGGAATATGGCTATCGCTCCACCTACAATAAAATTAACCATAAAACGGATATTAAGATATCTACGCTTTTTAACCTTTGTTAAAATTGATTTTATAAGTCCTGAATTATAATCTTGGGCATAAGCGTCTGCATAAGGAAGTGCAGCCAGCAACGGAAATATTAAAACATAAATATTGTATGTGGCAGCTCCAAAGAACATCCAGCTTACAAAGGGGTTTCTTGGATAAAAGACGTAATAATCACTGGTTACATTTCCAGGCCATGTTGCAATTACCGGCAGTAGTGCCAAAACAAATCCTGTAAAGAGTAGTACATATAATACCGGACGACTTATTACCCGTTTAAGTTCCATTCCTAACATAAAAGTTCACCTAATTTATTTTGTGATAGAATTCCTTTGTTTTATATAAGCGTCTGCAAACTAAATAAAGAATGACAATTACTAAAATGAGATAAACAAAATTAAATAACTGTTCCTGGAGTGATAACCAAGTATCCAAACCTGTTCGTATTTTCCCTGTAAAAAGACTAAATCCTTTAGGAAGAAAACTATCAATCCAAAAGAACATCTGCGTAACAAAGAATATATACATATTATTACGTAATATTGTTTTTAAAAAAATGATGATGAAGGCAATTATAACGATTACTAAAAATCTCGAAGTCAGCAAATAGCTCCAAACTTTCACGCTTGTCACATGATTTATATAGAGGGGAAAGTGCATTTTATTTTCCAAAATAAGATAGACCATTCCCTGCTCAGTCGGCCACAAATTCTGGATATGTCCAACTGCCACAAATGAACCTATTATACCGGTCATTGCCAATAAAACAATTATAATAACACTAATTATGGCTGCAAAAATTATATGCTGATTCAATAATTTATTCTTTTCTTTTATTCTGGTAATAACAAAGTCATTTTCCATCCTATCAATTAAAATTGGAAGCAGGATGGCAAGTGTTGGCAATACTCCAACATAAAACGTAATTACATTCATACTTCCCCCTGATCTGAGATTGACAATGTAATCAAACAACGAATTGCTGAACCCGTTAGCAGCATAGACAGTACTAAGTATCGCAATGACAAGGATATAACCAATACTGAAAAACATCATTTTCTTGGTGCAATATTTGTGTTCAAGCATATTATTCCCCACTACTTTTTCTCAGCTTCGGCGCCAACTGAACTTAAATTAAATGTTTTGTTGGAGACTTTCTTATCATCTGAAACATCCAGCTGAAATACTTCTGTTTCATTTTTAATACCTTCATTAATTTTAAGATTCTTTGTTCTTACAAAGAGGTCGATCTGATTATCATTTCCATACGTTTTTAAATCCAGAAGCACACCAGTATTCTTGGCAACTGTCATTTCGAAAGGCCCGGCCGCCGCTTCTGACGTACTTTTTGAAATGGTTCCTTTAATCTTATATACTTGCATGCCGTTTTCCTCAGCGACATGATAACTCCAATCGAGATAATTATCATAAATAAACTTGGACCATTGACTACTTGTAACCGTTGTATTGGACCATTGTAAATAATGGTAATAGTTCCCTTTATCATCATTTGTGTTTTGTTTTGTGTAAATATTTTTCTCAGGTCTTTGACGAATGGCAATTCCATCTTTGAAAAGAAGATTAGTTATTTCCATAATCTTATTTCCTCTTTTTCTTTTTAAGGTTACACGGTTTTTCCCTTCCATTAGATCCAAATAGAAGGATACGTGAAATGTTTCTCCCCCACTGTACCCCCATTCAAATTCACCCTGTACATTCTTTAAATTATCCCAAGCATAATGCATTTTTTTCACAATGCTGAACTTCTTTGGATGCTCCTTGGCAAATTTTTCAGCATCTTCACTTCCGAATGGATATGTATCACTTAAAAAAGGATTTTCATGTTTTTTGTTAGTACTACTTGCAGAATGATCACTCTTACTCAATGAAATGGAATCATTACTTTTATCATCCGTAAATAATTGGGTTATATGGGGGTAATATTTAATACCTACCAACGCTAAAACAAGTAATGTTATCACCACGATGGGGAGAATTTTCCTCATTCCAAAAACACCATCCAAAAAATTATAATAGCTTCTTATTGAACTGCGGATAGTATGGCCATACTATCCGCAGACAAGTTAAATAGAATCCGGACTCCAAACACCATCAGCCGTAAAACCTATATTTGGGCTGACAGCTCTGTCGGCTTCAATCCGAACCTTAGTATACCCATAATCCTCAAATGCATAATTTAATAAGTATCTACCGCGATGTAAATCCCCACTATCAAACTTGTATACCCACGTTTTTGAAAAACTTGAGTAATCGGAATGTACAACTTCAGCATAAAAAGCTGCATTGGAATGACTCAAATTTTGTAGTTTCATGTAAGATGAGGTGCTATCTGTTTTGGTTCGAGCATTAGTATATTGTGAATCATATGACTGAGGTGGAAATGTAAAATCAAAAGCTGTATCGGTATAATTATTTGCATATACTGTTAAGCTTCCAACCGATAACACCATTGCTGCAGATAAAACTACAATGTACAGTTTTTTAGCGATCTTCATCCTGAACCTCCTTTGTAAGTTATTGTAAGCGCCTACAACTCTATTGTAATTAAAATTTAATATTTGTCAATATATTGTAAATTATAGATTCTTTTATTATTAAAAACACACTAATATAATTAGACGATTTTCCGGTATCTTTTCAAGTGTTCAAGTGCTCATACAACTAGTTTTCTATCATAAAGGCTTTACTGAAGCGTTTTAATAATCTACATCATAATGGGCGGATGTTAAACTTATTCTTAATAAGCGCCAGTTTGCGCATATTTTAATCCATAAAGTTAAAGTATCATCATTACCATGAAGATGTATAATTTTATCTGCAAACTGTGTGTTCTCAACAAAATCAGAATTCAAAAACATCATTTTTTGACCTAAAAGACTTTTTCCTAATAGCGATAGTTTTATCTTATTAGGTGCTATATGTTATGATAACAATAGAATACAGCTTATTTTACACTTTAAAAAAAATAAATAATGTAAATATGTATATGCTATGAAATATTTTTTAGGAGAGATTACATTGCCGAAAACCTTGCTTTTATTTTTAATAATTGTCTTTCCACTAGTAGCTTGCGATAATAATCAAAATTATAAGGTGTATACGGGGGAAAGCAACAATTGGCAGGTCAGATATGAAATAAATCAATCAGGTGAGAGTAAACAAGAAACTTCATTTAGTATCTCTTATAAAGGAGACGATCTGTTACCTAAAAAAAGTATTAACTATACCTTCGATTATGTTACTGGAAGTACAAAGGGTGAAGATACTTTAAATGGAGATGGGCTAATTAAAGGAAATGGCAGTATGTGCGAAGGATGCGCTCAATCAAATGCAGAAGAAATAAAATTTGAAATTAAATGGGGAGAAAAATCTGAGGAGATAACTTTGACCCCATGAGATAATACTTTACTTTTGATTATCTTCTTTCTAAATTTAATAAATCTACCCTAACTTCTAATCAGAGAAACTAAGGGTGGATTTTTTTACGGTTCTAATTTTGTTTGAGAGAGGATTTATATACCATTAAAGATTATTTGTAAATGATTGATCCCAGGTAGTAGATCCTCTATGATATTTAGTATAAGAGGTTACTCCTACTACCCCACTAGTATATTGACCCCCACCATTAACAACCACAGGGTCCCAACTTGAAGGGGCATTATAAGACCATGTTAGCCCATTAGGATAGTGGTTAACTTTTTGTCCCGATATTGTACCACCTGAAAAAGATGACCATCCATTTTGACCTATCGTTACAGACATGTCTGATAGAGAAACCCTGTTATCGCTTATGTTCCATCCTCCACTTACGGAAACAATGTCTTCATGCTGAGAACCTCTACTATCAGACACATGATTATAGTAAACGGTAGAATAAGCTGTAATTCCTAAAGTGTCGTCTAGACTCGACTCATATTCAGATGCATCATAGCTAGCAGCAATCAATCTATTGTTTACTGCATTATCTTCTAAATAAAAAGTAGACGCTGCTACAACTTCTCTTTTTCTTCCTTCTGAATCTACATAACTACCAACTTTTTCAATGCTTGAAACTTTGTTATATCCTTGTTTTTCCCTAGCCTCATTATTTGGTAGCACCTTATTAATATCGTTTTCTAAGGCCTTATTAAATAAACGATCGGCTGAATTATTATTCTTATATTCTTTCACTAAACTTTCAGCAGGATTTTTGGGCTGGTCTGTACTTGCTGAAGAAGCAATAGGGAAAATAAAAGCCATGGCAATTAACACGATCAAGGATAAAAATAATTTTTTCAAAACAAACACCCCTTTCCATTTTTTTGAATAAGTTCATTAAGTTACCAATCCTCCCTCATGACCAAAATAACATGTTTTGCAGGGTAATCAAAATATTTGAATTGTTTAGGCGAATATTGTCATCAGTTGTATTAACATAATGACAATACGTTAAAGGAACGAAATGGGTTGCAAATAAGGGGCAGCCTCTCCATAAACACTAGAAATGCCCCGTATTATGCTTTGAAGTGATAGCGGCATCCTCTTGGCATTGTCGAAAATTCATTTTTTGACAATGCCAAGAGGATGGGGAAGTTTTGAAACCTAGGTTTTCAAACCGTTACAGACATATGGGGGTCTGGGGATTCATTCCCCAGTGGGTTTGGGCAACGCCCAAGGTTTTGATTTTAGCCCCCTGCAAGGACGCACGTTTTAATGACTTATGATACCATCAAATATATTATTATCAGCTGCTCATTTGAAATATTTTCTTAGCCATAGCTTGTATGAGTAAAATATATACGGGAAGGGAAATGGGGTTATGAATATTCTGACAGCAGGGATTCTGCCGGCAGAATCCCTACTATATAAATAAACTGTGAAACTTATAGTTATTGGAATAGAAACAAAAGTACGAATCAGTAATTTACTCTTTAATCTTTTATGCTCATTAGCAGGAATAGAATCACTAATATTCACAAGACCCTCTCAATAAAGTATTTTATTCTACATAATGGTCCTACAATGGCAATTTAGACAGCAGCCCTTTATTCCGGAAGTGCGCCCGATTGTGGCACAGTCACTCCCATTTTATCATAAATAAAAATATATAGTTTTTTAAATGTAAATTAATTTACAAAATGATTAAAATGTGATATATAAAAAATAATTAGCATTCACCTCTTTTGAGTGCCAAAAACTTTCTTTAAAGGAGTGATTTGGATGGTTGCAATGGTTCTTGATAGAACAAATCCGTCACCTGTTAGGGAGAGTTCAAACTGTATGTTAATTCGTTATAAAAAATGCTACAGAAAAATTGCGATGGGTCTTCTTTCATTCACGTTGAATAAAAGAGATATCAAATTATTACAAGAAATTGTTGACCAATATGAGAATAATCCTAATTGGCATCTTTATCTTTGGAAACAGTCAAATAATATTATTGGAGCAATTGGTTTTAAAATTAAAAGTGACGTAAACGTGATTATCCAACACGTTTCAGTTAATCCTTCCTATAGAAGTGACGAAATTGGTTACAAAATGATTCATGAAATAATCAAACAATATGGTCACAAATATGACATTCTCCCAAATAATCGAAATCAAAATTTTTTTCAATTGATGTGTTAATCGGTAAATAGTCTAAAACTAATAATAACCAAAGAAAAGCCTCGCGAAATTGACCGTGAGGCTTTTCTTGTACAACTTTATTCAATTTCAATTTTACGTGAATTATCCTTCACTGCTTGTTCATCTTTACCCACACTGATTCTCAGCAATCCATCTTCTAGCTTCGCCTTTACATCATCGGTCTTGGCATTTGCCAAAAAGAGTGAACGCTGCATTGAATCGTAACGTCTCTCTTGATGAATATAGTTGTTATCTTCATCTTTCGTATCAACATTTTCTTCCCGGTTCACCGAGATAGTTAAACGACCTTCATCATTTAACGTGACATCAATATCATTTTTCTTTATCCCTGGAAGTTCAGCATCTACTAAATATTCATTATCTGTTTCCTGAATATCTACCTTGAACGGATCTGTAACAAGGTTTCTTCTGGCCAATGAAAAATCTTTAAAAGCATCATCAAAAAAGTCGTCAATCATGTTAAAAGGGTTTGTTGGTGTCACATTTGATACATTTCGATTTTTTCTATTGAAAGGTATTAAACTTGACATCATGACTCACTCCTTTTCAAATAAATATTGACATTAGCACTTCATTTCAATACTAACAGAGGTGAATTTCATATTACAAAAAGAGATAAACTTTCAATTAAAATGCTTGCTAAGCCCTGTCCAAGGGCACCCTTCCCCTCAACCAAAATCCGTTTGAAAAGTCTTCCATCATACTAAAAGGAATAAATTTAATCAGAATAAATCAACTCCTTTCTTCATATTTTCTCTGACTTAGCACTAGAACCATCCGAGTGCTAAGTTCTATTTTTTATATACCACATTTTAATATATTTATAAACATAATTATTGGAGTTACATTTTTATTAAATAATTTTTTATATCTTTTTACTTTTCAGACCAGAGAGTTAATGAATTGTAAATTTTCACTATGTGTTTATTCAAAAAAAATCGGGTAAATAAAATGAACCAATTCTTATATTTATTGGAGGTGAGGTAATTGTCACGATTAACTATTGGACTTATTCCTTGTCCCGATACGCCAGAAAAATTAGCTAAAAGTTTCAAAAATAAATTACCTGAATTCTTATCTGCAAAGGTTTCAGATCAAGTCAAATGGTCTGTTGAAGTTACAACAGACCCTCTTATTGGCTCAGCTGAAGACACGCAAGAACTGATGGAGGAAACTGAGTCTATAAAAAAGCAAAAAAACTGGGATTTTGCCATATGTTTAACAGACCTCCCATTGTTTGATGATAAGGATTTGGTCGTGGCAGATGGTGATTATAATCGGCAAATAGGGCAAATATCGATTCCAGCATTTGGATCTTTTCCTTTAACGGCACGCATAAGGAAAGTATTGCTACAAGTTGTAAAAGAGTTACACAGCCATCAATCGAATAATAATATGAAAAAAACTGCTGCTACCACAAAAGAAGGCATGTCCGATCGTGAAAAAGGCGCTGTATCCAGACAATTTTTGTTTTCACTGATTCGTCGTGAACATTCAACCCCTATGGGTAAAAAAATGGATCTGCATCTTGTTATTCGCCCACGTTTTCAGGCTAAACTGCGTGTTTTAGCGGGAATGACCTATGCAAATCGCCCGTGGGGCATTATTCCATCATTTAAGCCTGTCGTTGCAGTGGCTTTTGCTACAGGGGCTTATGGCCTTATTTTCCCTACTTTATGGAAGTTAAGTGGAGCATTTGAACTTTTTCGCTTTTTGGGCTTAATGGTTGGTGCAATCTTCAGTATCGTGGTATGGATTATCGTCTCGCATAATCTGTGGGAAAAGCCAGCTATAAATAATGATAAAGCTATCAGAAAATTATATAACCGAACAACAGTAGCTACTTTAACAGTAGCAGTATTATGTTACTATATTACGCTTTTTGTATTATTCCTGCTGACAGTCCTTTTGTTTGTTCCGCCGGATTTATTTCAATCATTAGGTGGTTTAAGCGAACCTGTTAGCTTCTGGAATTATACAAAATTGGCCTGGTTGGCCACTTCCATAGCTACCTTTGCGGGATCAATTGGTGTCGGCCTTGAAAACGAAGAAATGGTACGAAACATTATGTATGGATACCGACAAAGCCAACGTTCCAAATACTATCGGGGTCAGCAAGATGAAGAAAGCAACGAAACCAAAGATGGTTAAAATAAGATACTCAATTTTCGGACATAAAAAATAAGCCCCGAAACTTGATGTAAAAAGGCTAAAGTGAATTAATTTAAGTCAGTCCTTTGACTGGATCCAATTGCCGCCCCATATTGACCAATCCCGGCTGTGTTCATTGTTGTAATATGGAACATCATAAGTTTGTCCGAAAACGGAGATTCGGATGAATCCGTTGGTTGAGCATCCCATACTGACGGTGTTGAAAGATGGTCATTGTGCATAATTTTATTGAAAATATTCACGTGTTTTTCTGATATATCCCGTCCTCGTACCATATACTTTCGAACCTCTGGCGATTGGGCTACCTGACTAAATCCCATAATCAGTGCTGTACCTACCCTATTTCTTTCAATATTGTAATATAAATTCGTAATTTCAATGGCATTTAACGGGCGTTTGTCACTAAACCATCCCCCACTCAAATAATGTTGGTCGTTGATGTATTCGACCTTTTCAGGTTTGGGAATATAGGGGGCTCTTGAAAAAATCCCTTTTGTTAGTTTTACTTGCGTGGCTTGATCCAGTAAGTCTGCAGATGTGCTTAAATTTTGTTTAAAATATTGCACAATATCAGAACGTGCAGCATTAGATAAAGCCATCGTATAGGTAGTCATACCTAGTTTCCCTAAGTTTTGGATATACAAGAGGAAAAAATCATCGGTGTATAATCTTGGTGCGTTTAAATTTACATCCTTTGCCGAAAACCCATTGGGTACAGCAATTTGCTCATTGGTAAACAGGTTTTGGATAAATTGTACATGTTGCTGAGATAGATTTAAAGCCAACTGCAGTACAGAGCGTATGTCTTCATCTTCAACCTGGCTCAATGTATAACTAATAGTCTGTACAGCCATTGAATCGCTTAAATAATTACTCCAAAGACTTGCAATTTCTGCCGAGGTCAATCCCGGATTAGACTGTGTATTCATAAAATATTCCTCCAATGGTTTTATAAATATCTTTCACCTCCCCCTGCAAAATATTCATAACCCTTTTTGGGTATTTTTGCTCGCTTGTTGAATCAACAAGTAAGCCCCCGCGATATTAACCACGGGGGCTTACTTTGACAACATTTTCAACTTTCTGCCATGTCATTTCCTTGTTTTTGTATATTTTTTCTGCTTTTATTAATCTTTTTATACAGGGCCATCACCCTTTCGTCTGGATGTTCTTCAAACGGACTAACATAAAATGATTCTTCTAGCCGTGACATCAAAACACCAAGCATTTGATTTTTACGTTTTGGAGGCAAATATGACTTCATAAGAGCCTCGTATTGTTCTTGTATCACTTGTAAAATCATGTTATATCACCCCCATTTATTAAGGGAGCCCTCTACATTAAGTAATGTAGAGTTCAAGGGTTAACAGACGTTTTGTGACCTATTCGATTTCTATCCTATGCGTGTTATCGTTATTCGCCTGTTCTTCTTTGGTCACATTAATTTTGAGCAAACCATCTTCCAACCTTGCACTGACGCCATCTGGTTTGGCGTTTTCCAAATAAAGAGAACGTTGCATAGCCTCAGAACGACGTTCCCTGTGAATATAATTACCATCTTCGTCTTTGCTCTCAACATCCTCGTTTCGATTTACAGCAATAGAAAGCCTACCGTCGTCGCTTAAATTGACATTAATGTCTTCTTTTTTTACCCCTGGAAGTTCAGCCTCAACCAGGTATTCGTTGTCGGTTTCCCTTACATCAACCTTGAATGGGTCTGTAGTCAAGTTTCTTCTAAGGGACGGGAAATCACTAAAGGCTTCATCAAAGAAGTCATCAATCATGTTGAAAGGATTCCTTGGGCTTGCACTAACCACATTACGATTTTTTCGGTTGAAAGGAATCAATCCAGCCATTATTAATCACTCCTTTTATAAAATTTTAATTGTTGTACTCATTCAGTTAATAAGTGATGATTTTTGTTTTAAATCATTGGGTTTCTGTTCGTAAACCACGGGTCATGAAAGAAGTCGCCAACCATGTTGATAAAATTCCCCGGCCCGTCCCTACTGAGACCTCGAACCCTTTTGTTGAAAGGAATCAATCTAGCCATCATTAACCACTCCTTTATGATGTTGTTGTTAGCACTCGGTAAATATGAGTACTAACTTCTATTTTTTATATATCACATTTTTATATGTTTGTAAACATGTTTTGCACAAAAAATTTTATGTTCTAATCTTCTACAATATGGCCCTACAATGGAATTTTGAACACTGCCCTTTATTCCGCAAGTGCGCCCGATTGCAGAAATAATTCTATCTAAAAAATACCCAAATGAGTATGCTGATTGAAAAGAGAATATATGCAAGATGTATGACTATGTACATTTTCGATTCAAAAGATGTAAGTTTCCTTTGTGTTTAGTTTTTTGTAAATGCCGTAAATAAAAAGCAGCACTTATAATGAGTAGTCCACTTGCTATTGCGCTTAAAACGTTCGATAGCATCAACATATATAATTCCTCCTTACTGTTCAACTAAATGGCCCAAAGATGTAATAATGGCGCCAATTCTTATTAAAGATTAGCGCCCGTTTAAATGAAGACCAATTTAATGATTTGAAGCAATAGAATTTCATTACCACATATGTATGTTTTAATGGGGATAATTAATTTGATTTCGCTTCTTTTTTATAAAAGTAAAAACAATTAAATACACTAGATAAAGCTACAACAAACCATAACCACTTTAAATCATAGTGATTGTTAAAAGAAATAACACAATTGATTACTAGTAAAATAGCTGCAATTATCGAAATTATAAACCTTGTTTTATTAGACAATCTCTCACCACCCAAAAAAATAAATAGTTTATTCAGTAAAATGTTAACATAAATATACATCGGTTAACAATTTTTAACCAAACTACTTTTTAATTCAACAAAATGGCCTTTATATCCAATATTGGCGCTATTCCTTATTAGGGAATCGCGCCCGCTTGCTTAAGAGTGCCTTAGGGTTCACCGATGTTCCAGGCAAGCAACTATAAAGTTGGCTTTCACGTTATTTCATATCACACATAAAGTATTACTTTTAGGCAAATATTAAAAAAGGAAACCCATTAGTTTAAAAAGGAAATATCCGATTTAAAAAACAACGAGTATAAGTCACCAGTTACAGCTTTACTATGGTCCATAACTATGGCGGGGTTGGGACAATTATATAACGGACAATAAATTTTTGGTACATTTATTTTTTTATTTGAAATTATAGTCAACACTTTATCTGGTTTAAATATGACAATTTTTTATTCTTTCCATGGCAATACACAACTCGCTCATGAAGTTGTGAATTATCAATGGGGATTGTTTTATCCATCTATCTACGCCTTTTCCATTTGGCAGGCTTATAACAAAGCGATAATTATGAATTGCCAACAAGAAGGGGCGAATCCACCCAGAGAAACTTATTTAACGGGATTTTGTTTTGGCTTAGTAATTGGTATGAATGTTGGAGTGTATTGGCATCATCATTTCTTTGATAATATCCCATTTTTCAAAATACTATCCATCCCTGTATTCAATGGCATTCTTCTAGGAATAATTGCTGGATTCGTAGGCCACATACTGGAAAGATACATAAAAAGGAAATATTAAAAGGTTGATAATATGGAAAAAGTAATTTTATGGGGAGTCTTTATTGTTGCGGTTGCATTGCTATTTTTTAGTTTTCGAAAATTGCCACTTAAAGATTGGCTGATTATTTTTTTGTTTACTAGTTACATCTCGGTAATTGCCGGTACAGTTGTCGTAGAAGAAAAAAAGCTTGCTTACCCTGTTAAAATTCTTGAAAAACATTTTGAGTCAAGCTTGCAATTTGAAATGCTTTCACTGCCAGTCATTTGCCTTTATTTTTATCAAACATCTTATATTCAACATATACCGTAATCCTTCTACAAGGCGTACTATACACATCTGCATTAACCTTGGCCGAAATTACGCTGGAAACGCATACTGATATAATTGAATACCATACATGGACATGGATGCATACGTTTATAAGTGTCTTTACTTAAATCATTTTCGTACGTATCTTTATAGGATTGGTACATAAAAAAACTTAGTAACGTCTAAAAATAGTTAATATTGGAGGAATTAAAAAATGGTACACCCTTGGTTTTTCGTATCAAATGATTTATTAGTAAATATGTAATCCCCAATGTTGTCATATTGATTTTATTATGCTTGAACTACGTGGGGTATAGCTAACTTTTTATCACTCAACCCACGCTAAGTCATTTTTTTATACGTTAAATAATATAAAACCACTCTATTCAATACCACCTTAGACAAATCATGAAAAATTTATTTACATAAGTTTGATGGACGAGTTTAAATGGTCTGAACCAATAGTTAATAGGAATTTATTACCTGGTTAGATGAACAACATTATTGGGTATTAAATAATAAAATCAGACTAAAGGATTAGGTTAAAATGTATAATTTGTCCGACGAACTACTTCTCAAGGCCTGCAAAAAAGCCAAAGAATTAAATCTAGGCCAAAACTTCATTGCGTTACTTAAAAAAGAGATTAAACGCCGCAATTTATAATATCGTGGTTATTTTTTGTTGTTCCACAAATATGCCAGATTAAATGGGGTTCATCACACAAGATACATTGAATTTTGAGTTTTACACATAATAAGAAGAAATCATCGTGAAACTAAAGAAAAGTTAGAAGCTTGAACGAAAAAAGTTTCTCCTAAATTGAAAAAAGCATTAGAGGAGTTCAGACAGAATGACGATTTGTCAAATATAGGTTTGAGCAAAATGAAAAACCTGTTACATTGGGATATTTAGAGACCTCAATTGATCAGGAAAGGCTGTAAACATCTGTAATGCCGTATTTGCAACTACGATTTCCATTCAACCATCTAATGCAAAATACAAATTATAGAGGGATAACGTTATGATAAAAGCCAAGGATACAGTCTCATCTCTTATGGTGTTCTTTCTTGTTTCAGCCTCACAGATCGGGGTAGGGGTGCTGGGCTTTCAAAGTGTCATCGTTAAATACGCGGGTCATGATGCCTGGATATCGGTTTTAGTGGCTGGCGCCGGTATTAGTGTTATTATCATGATAATGTATGCAATGTTGAACCATGATGAAATGGGGGATATCATTTCCATCCATTCATTTACGCTTGGAAAATGGGTTGGAGGGGCCCTCAGCAGTATCTTTTCTATTTATTTATTGCTTCTGGCAATAGTCGTTACCCGAACATATCTGGAAATTATTCAGGTATGGATGTTTCCTCATTTGAGTATCTGGGCTATGTTATTACTTCTTCTTCCGCTATTTTTCTATATAATAGTAGGCGAATTCAGAATTGTAGTCGGAGTATGCTTTTTTGGTATTGTCTATCCTTCTTTACTTATACTGACCATGTTTTTTCCGCTACAGTATTCCCGCATGTCCAATATTATGCCGTTTTTTGACCATTCCATTATCGAGGTGGTCCAGTCAAGCTCTCTGGCAATGCTAAGTTTTATGGGATTTGCTACAGTCCTGGTCTTTTATCCATTTGTGCAAAATGCACCGAAATCACAAAAAATTGCCCAATATGGCAATTTATGTACAACTCTTGCGTATACAATTATTTGTGTCGTATCGTTTGTTTATTATAATCAGCAGGAACTGAAGGAGACTATCTGGCCTACGTTGGGATTGTGGAAAATTGTGGAACTACCTATTTTGGCCCGTTTCGAATACTTCGGCATTGCGACACTGTTCTTTTCCATTTTACCCAATATCGTTTTATACACTTGGGCAAGCGGTCGGATCCTTTCAAGACAGTTTAATTTTGCTCAAAGAAAAATTACGTATGTTTTGCTTATTGTTATTTTTATCGTCTGTATCCTTTTTGATAACAGAATGGAAATAAACCTTTTAAATAGTATCAGTGGGAAGATAGGAAGCTATTTTTTATTTATTTATATACCAATCCTGTTTCTGCTGCATTGGATTCGCAGAAAGGTGAGTAAACATGCGTCGTAAATATGCCGTCATTTTGGTGTTTATAGCAGTCAGCCTAGTTGTTAATTTCAACATGCCGAAACAGGTTATTGATAAGGTTTTAATGGTGACGGTCGCTGGATATGATTATGTGGATGAGGGAACGATTCGTGGAACGGTTGTTGCTCCTACATTTTTATCAGAGGGAAAATTGGTTGATTTAGTATATTCAGACACCGCAACCATGATTTATGAAAACAGGAGCAAGCTAAACCGCCAGGCCTCCGAGTCACTGTTGAATGGAAAACTGGATGTAGTGTTGTTTAATAAGGAACTCGCCTCAAAGGGTCTAAGTGAATATATCGATTATTTAATTCGAGACCCAAGTATTGGAACACAATTGCACCTGGCAATTGTTGAAGGGTCCACCCAGGAGCTACTTCGTTCCATTAAAGCAAGGAAAGGTGCCGGACATTATTTATCTGATTTAATCGAACATAATATTCGAACCGGTAACCTTCCTATTATTAACTTAAAGCAATTCAGTTCAGAAGTTGCCAGTAAGTTCACAGATCCGTATTTACCGATGATGAAACTTGTAAATGGAGTGCCGAAAATAACTGGTCTAGCCATTTTTAATGACGATACATATGTAGATAAACTTCCCCCGAATGAAGTTATGTTATTTAAAATGCTGCATGAAAACATGCATGACGGCCAGTATTTTTTAGAAACAGAAAAATTTAATGCTGCCATTCAGAATATCGATTCCTCCCGGGAAGTAAAGGTTACCAAAAAAAAACGGTTCTTTGAAAGTAAATTTCACCTTGAAGATTAACGCGGTAGTCAGGGAATTCACGGGAAAAGGTGGATTAAAAAAGAAAAAAGAAATCAAAAAAACGTTTGAGAAGGATATCACGCAAAAATCATTGGAATTGATTAATGATTTGCAGGAAAAGAAGGTTGATCCGCTTGGAATTGAGGAAGTCGTAAAAAGCAGATTTCGATATTATAATAAGAAAAAATTTGAAGAGGCTTATCCAACCTTAGATATTGATGTGGATACTATATTTACGCTGTCGGAATTCGGAACACGCAGATAAGCCCGATTCAGAATTTGATACACTCATAGGTAAAGAGGAGGTTAATACAATGCACAATTAACTCAAAAATATATGCGCAAGAAAAACTAAAAAACTTCGTAATGCCCGCGTTGGTATGTGTTTAAACCTATTTAATATTTTAATGTCGATTTTATTTCATCTGGTAGTTGCTTATTATAGGTCATTGTTCACTATCATAGTGGGATACACCTTTTCTTTTTGTAATGGTTCTGGATAATTCACCTATACTAAGAGTTCGGGTGTTTTCTCCATGTTAAAACCTAATGTCAAGCGTTAAATACCAGATGCAATGGGTAACAGTAAGCATTTCGTAAATTTACTATCCAAAAGCGTCACCATTTACTTTTTTCTTAAAAAACCACAAATAAAATTTCCATGAAACATAAAAGGTTATAAATAAAGTTAACCAAGTCGTATACCAATGCCATTCTTCATTATAGTTAATAGCAGTTGTATAATGTTCAACCAAGATTTCTATAATAGTAATTGCTGAGCAATAAATAAAGTAATATATAAATCGACCGATCCATCCATAATTTTTCGGATAATACAAAACAAAAAACACGCATATAGCCGGATAAAGGATATATTCAAATGAAAAACTTGTTTTTGTCGCATCTGGAAAAAGAATCCGATCAGGGTATTCGAGCCAATCTAATTGGACAGCAGCAAGTCCCAGTATCCATGTCAACGCTTGTTTGAACATTAAAATAACAATGGCTTCACGAATTTTGTTCTTGGGAACGAAAATAACAAAAAGAATTATAACAAGTATTATTGCTGATATTTCAATGATGTGCGCTGTTTTCATAATAAATCTTCCTAAAATAACTCGTGGATTTCCCTTATCCTTAGTTTTCAGTAAAAATATATACATTGCAGACCATATAACGGATTGCCTAAACTTAATATCTCCCTCTATTCTCCAAAATGGCCTTATCGTATTCAGGAACACCCTTAAATTCCTAATGTTCGGATTTAATCTTTTAGAGGCGTTGAGAAAAAATATCCATACTATGGAACGCGGTTTATTATAAAATTTTAATTATCGGCCAAATAAACGCACCCAATAGAGCTCATTTTTAGCTTTCTGGTTGTTAAACAATCTGGCCCTTTAATTGAATAAAGTCCATTAAAAAACTTATTACCTCAATTCCATTTCGGACACTCGATACGGATTATAAATTTCCAGCCATTCTTCAGCTTCAGTAATTATCCAAGTACCCGTCTGCTCCAAAAAGTGTAACAATTCTTCCGTATCGGTAATTGGTTCAATTGCATACTGCAAGGCCAGTTT
Organism: Virgibacillus ihumii; assembly: GCF_902726655.1. Classification (NCBI taxonomy): domain Bacteria; kingdom Bacillati; phylum Bacillota; class Bacilli; order Caryophanales; family Bacillaceae; genus Virgibacillus; species Virgibacillus ihumii. The sequence continues at coordinate 3,810,854 of NZ_CACVAN010000001.1, read as the reverse complement.
CATTTCAGGTTCTTTCTCCGGGTAATATTGCGAAAAAAGCTTGTACGCTGGATACAAATCTCTTGTATATCGTTTTTCTTCTACCATCACCAGGGTAAGTCCTGCTCTGACTATAATTTTCATAATCCAGCTGCAACAATCCAAAATATCCTCTGTATCATAATTATCATCAAGATCTTTCTTTGCCTGATCCACCTGATTTTTCAAGTTAATTAAATGATGGTTCGCAAGCGTTTTGTCAGCCCTATAAGATGGAAGCAGACTTATTAGATCTTCACCGTAAACGCACACACTATGCGTTTTCAGCATAAAGGGTATAATGGAAAAAGTGGAAGTCTCCAGTACATCTTCCATTAGATAAAAACTGAATTCCACTCCATTTATACAAGGAAATTTTTCATTTATCTTCTGTTCAATTCCTTCAACCCATTGCAAATCCATAGAGTCCACTTCTTCATTTACAATGGCTAAAGTGTCTAAATCTGAAACACTGTAAATAGCCTGTCCATGCGGAACAGATCCGCGCACATAGATACTATGCAAATTTTTGCCAAGCTGCATTCGGTAATATTGAATCATTTCATTCAGTACTTGATGAAATGCGGGACTAATTTTTCGTGTACAAGCTGTATTGATAATATATCCTGTATCATCAGTGTCACAAAAGCCGCCAATATTTTTTATCTCAGTCAACAATTCACCCCTTCCTTTAAAAACAATTTATATTCCGCTGCAAATCTCTCCTCCTCTTCCAGAAATGGATAATGGTTGCTTCGGTCAAAAACAACCAATGTCGAACGGGGAATATGCTGATGCATCTCCTCAGAGTACATAACCGGACATTGAACATCATACCGTCCGCACATAATCAATGTTGGAACCGTAACAAGCCCTAATTTTCTGGTAACATCAAACACATGCAATTCCCTGCTAAAAAAATTCAGTCTGACTGCGGATATTTCTTTATGAATTCCGGAATTAAAATAATCATCATGCTTTGCAGGCTCGTACAATGACAATTTTGTACGTTCCGCTTTTAATTTTTTGCGATTTTCGGTTGACAAATTATCACGTTTCAAAGCCTCCATCAATTGTTGCAAACGATTAAAATCTGGGTGCTCCTCATTATAAATACAATCTTTGGAAAAGGTCATATACTCCCGTGCTGCCGCTCCCACAATCACATTAAACGTTAAGCTTGCTGAAAAATAAATTCCGTACATGATGCCCAGCATTCCACCTGTAGAGTGTCCGGCAAAACCCCATTGATGATAACCCAATGTTTCACGGATTGCTTCCAGATCAAGTATCGTCTCCAGCATGCTGAGCTGGTATGGATCATATGCTTTCGCTGAATCCCCTGCTTCCCGCAAATTCACAAGATAAACTTTATTTGTCTTCGTGAAAGCTTCAGCAAAATAATCCCCGGTATCATTAAATATGGAATAATGATGTGACACACAAAGAGGGTTACCTTCCCCTTTAATAAACATTTCGAAGGTACCACGTGCTGTCTCAATTAAGCTTCTTTTCCATTTTTGCATAGGACTTTCCTTTCATTTATCATTAAATATTTAAGGAGATAAGCAACACCTAAATCATTCGCTTGTTTTCGGAACCCTTCAACATATACTGAATTCCTCTGCCTGCCAATGGCTCATCACCATATCTTGGCAAAACGTGAAAATGGGCATTAAAAATATGCTGTCCGCCAACTTCCCCGCAATTCCAACCGAGGTTTTATCCCTGTGGATTATATTGTTGATCCAAATACTGTTTCACCTCTTGTACAAGCGTATACGTTGCATTCCACTCATCAAATGTTAAATCAAAAACAGTTTCCTGGTGTTCTTTTGGAACAATCCGATTCCAAGTATATCCTTCATAAACATCCAAATGACTGAAGCAGCTTATACCTGTCCACAGCCAATATTCCTTTCCATTGTTGTCTTGCTACCGCATACGCTTCCGGGTAGTTTCCCCAGTTCCACGAAATATCCCATATACCGTCATCAGATAATTGATCAACATAAAATTGCAGGTTCTGTTCCACCAGATCACCAAATTTTTTACACAACGGATGCTCTGGACCATCAATGAAATCAAGTGGAAGTGGTTTATAACCGATTGACCACTCGGAAACATCTTTTTCAATACAATCCGCTGCAAGCAACATGACCTTCCCCGTAACGTTTGCAAATGAGTAGTTGAGTTTACTGTTAAACGTTTGCTCGTATGGTTTCATAATCTTTACCAACTGCTGAAAATTATTGATCTCGTGACTGTCCATTGTTTGGCTGTTCATGAGATGGTTGACGGCATATTTCAAAACCTCCCAACCTATTCTGGAATTTTCACTTTCTTCAGGCGACCATTGCACAAAGAAAGCGGCTAACTCTACACTGGGATTGTACATCCAGTTCTCCTGCACTCTTTCTTTCCAGTGCCACCAAGGTGCATGCAGATAATCATTTGTTTTTGGATGCACCGTTTGCCAAAGACCTGCTTCATGATCATAAGTGTCTGCCAAATAAGAAAGCAGCGACTGCATGATCTTTTCCTGACTGCTCACACCGATTTCCATTAAAATTTGTCCAGCCGCCCATGTTGCAATGGCTGATGAATGGGGCAACCAAAAGTCGGGTTCCAGGCCATGTCCAAATCCCCCGTCTTCGTTTTGAAACACTGACAAATAGTGTATCACCTTATCAGCTGAGCCGTTTTCAAAAAAATATTCCCACCTCGCAGTCTCAAGCGGGCGTGCATTACGCTTTATCCATGCAGCGGTTTTTTGAAATGTTTCATTTGGGATTTTCATTTTGACTCGTAAACCTCCCGTTCTTCCGTTTCCCTTTTATAAACTTTATTCCGTTCCAATACATTACACCCATTACGCTCAAAGGTTTTCAACATTGGTTTGTTATGATGACTTGTACTGCCAATATAGTAAGATGCATCAAACTGGTTTTTTAAAATAAACAGTGCCTGTTGATGAAGCGGCTTGCTCTTCCCTTTTCCTCTTTCTTCAGGAATTAAGCCAAAGTAAAATATCCTGCCCTCCTCTTTGGTGCCTGGTTCTATATGAGGCATGATGACACCTATTGGATTCTCACCTTCATATGCAACGATGCAGGAATCTTTGTAACCTGGTCCCAGTTCAACCTCTACATTTCGCATCTGCTCATCAATGTTTAAAGAGGATGGCGCATTTAGAGATCCTTCCATCGATTTTTGCCATATAGTCTTAAATTCATTTTCCGATAGCTCGTTTAACGTTTTGAGTAAATAAAATTGTTCCTCTGTAATATGAGTTTCTAATTCTTTCCGGACGGTGACATTTTCGTCGTGCATGTGGAAGCTATTTTGGCGCAACTCTGAATCTACTTGCTCGCTAAGTTTACTTTCAACTAAAATATTTATAGTCTTCGTATTTTTGACAGCTGACTGATTCATCAGATCGTTTATAAGTCGAATGAGTTCATATTCAGCCAGGTTCTTAGTATCTTCAATTGTTACAAATTTTTCCCCTTTGACAACTTTTATTTTTTCATAAAGGTCAGTTTTCATTTTTATAAACCTCACCTGCTTCAATTAGTATCATGGGAAGAGGACCTTACCAAGAAGGCCCCTACAAATTATTTACCGATATTCTGTACAAAAAGTTCCTTATCCCGCTCTTAAAATACCTGTTATCATTTTAACACAAATATTCAGAATAGGAATCATACAAAAAGACCGGCAAATCGGCGTGCGGTTTGTCGGTCTTATATGCTATTGATACTCAGAATAATTAATAAAAATAAGTTGGACAACATAAACCTTCATCATATTAAATATGAGCCTCATCATTTTGCCCTATCGGCTGGAATCGATTATTCCCCAAACCAACAGTCTTAAACTTTTAACACGAGCTGGCGGGAAAAGAAATACAAATACGTCTGAGTAACTGGTTCGTTCCAAATATGTTCAATCGCATGCCGATACAGGTCCATTTGTGTTTCATATCGTCTGACGAGTTTTTCTTTGACCTGATCATCCACTTCCTGATGGATTGCATCTGTTTTATAGTCCAAAATAATCCATCCATCATCAGCCGGGATAACACAGTCGATAACCCCTTGGACGAGCACCTGTTCATCGGTATCACTCGACCAATTGGCATAAACATCTTTGGCGGACAATGCCAAGCTGAACGGCACTTCCCGGTAAATAGTTGGTGCATTCATAATCTTTTTGGCAATCGACGTACGGAAAAATTCCTCGATTGTTTCCGTGTCAATGACTTCCGCTTCCTCGGAGGTCAGGACTTCACGCGCCACCAACCTCTCGGAGAACTCTGCAATTTCCGCAGAACCCATAGGACTGACCATTGGAATATGCTGCATGACCGTATGCATAGCCGTACCACGTTCTGCTGCTGTAATTGTCCGCTTTTTCTGCATAAAGGCCGGCCTTCTGGCAATCGGCGCCCGGAATGGCTGCATGAGCTGATCTGAACTGTATTCATCCTTCAATTCACGCTGCCGTTTAATTTCCGTAACCGTCTGTTTGGCGCGTGACACAGCCGCATCGCGATAGGGGTAACTGTAGGAAAGCCGCTTATTAACTGATTCATCCAACTCCGCATCATCCAGCTCAACCGGCCGCCATTCCGTGATGTTTTCTTTTCGCTCCAGATCTGCTCCCACATCTGATTCATCCAGGTTAGCCAATGAACTGCCATGGACGATTTTTACGTTCCATTCAGAAGGATCAATCCGAATCGCTTCCAGCACCTTATCTTTCAATTCTTCGCTCCGTAAGGCTTCATTGGATTGATGACGAATCAGAGCAGGACCGACCCAATCGAGATATGTTTTCGAATCAATCCGGTAGTGCGCTGGCAAAATCCAACCGGAATGATCCAATATCTTCTGCCATTTTTCCTGTTTCTTTTCAAACGATGCAACATTCCCTACCATTAAAAGTTTTTCCTTCGCGCGGGTCATCGCAACGTACAATACACGCATCTCCTCGGCCAGCATTTCACGGAGCTTTTCCTTCTGAAGCGCATGATAATATAGTGTCGGATAGGTGACTCGTTTCACTGGATCAATGTATTTGCTGGCAAACCCCAAATCCTTATGCAGCAAGTAACGCTGTCGCAAATCCTGTAAGTTAAACTGCTTATCCATTGCTCCCAAAATAACCACCGGAAATTCCAATCCTTTACTTTTATGAATCGTCATAATCCGGACGACGTCTTCCTGTTCGCTTAACGCCCGGGCTGCACCAAGATCATCGCCACGTTCCTCCATCCGCTCGATAAACCGCAGAAACCGGAACAAACCGCGGAATGAGGTCGTTTCATAACCCCGGGCACGATCGTACAACGCTCTCAGATTGGCTTGGCGCTGTCGTCCGCCCGGCATGCCGCCGACAAAATCGTAATAGCCGGTTTCCCGGAAAATCTGCCAGATTAATTCGGATAATGCACCTTGTCTTGCCGCCAGCCGGAAACGTTCTACCTGTTCCAGGAAATTGCTGATTTTCTCCGCCGTATCATTATGATATTGCTTTTGATAAGCCTTAAGTGCATCGAAATAATTCCCTCGCTTGTCAGCCAGTCTTACCGATGCCAACTGTTCTTCATCCAGACCGACAATCGGTGACTTCAGCACCGAGGCTAACGGAATATCCTGCCTTGGATTATCGATTACTTTGAGCACATTAATCATTACTTTCACTTCAATGGCTTCAAAATAACCGGTGGAAAGTTCAGCATAAACCGGGATTCCCTGCCGTTTCAATTCATCGACAATCGTCGGTGCCCATGTCATCGAGCGCATCAGGATGACAATGTCACGGTATTGGATTTCACGCTGTGAATCCGTGTTTTTATCATAAACCTGCAGCGGCTCTGCATCATCCCGTCCAATCCATCCTTTAATTTTTTCCGCATAGGACCGTGCTTCGAGCTGCGCTTTCTCCAAATCCTGGTAATCCTCTTCTTCCGGGGATATATCCTCTTTTTCCTCAGGTGCTTCCCGGTCGATTACAATCAATTCCGGCTCCGGTTCGGTATGTGGCAGCGTGTCATACATGTTATTCGCGTAAATCAGCTCGGCATCCTGATCATACGTAATTTCACCAAGCTCCTCATCAAGAATCTGCCGAAAAATATAATTGGTACCGGTCAGCACCTGTTCGCGGCTCCGGAAATTACTGGCCAGGTCAATGCGTTCGGCCGGACTGTCATTGCCGGCAAAACGTTTATATTTATCAATAAACAGTGACGGTTCGGCATGACGGAACCTATAAATACTCTGTTTCACATCACCAACCATGAACATATTGCCCGGTCCGGTCTGATCACTGATTAACGTTAAAATCGTTTCCTGCACCAGATTGGTATCCTGATATTCATCCACTAACAGTTCAGTGAATTGTTCTTTGAGTGCAGTTGCAACACGGGACGCGATAATATGTTCTGGTTCAGAAGTTTCGTCGCATAAAAGTTGCAAACAGTAATGCTCCAGGTCGGAAAAATCAACAATACCCCGTTCACGTTTTTGCTCAGTAAACCGATCTTTGAACTGTTTGACCAGTTCCGTCAACTGTTTGATGACAGGAGCCAGTTCCTGCATATCCGCCACATGCCCTGTGAGGTTGCGGCTGAACCAGTTATCCTTCATATCGTTCCAGCGCTTTTTATAACTGTTGCGCAGATTTTTCACCTGGTCTTTTTTCGCCTCATCACAGTCCACCCGTTTGCCGGATAATTTCGCGAAAGAACTTTCCACAAAATGAGTTTGCAGTTCATTCCACGAATCCACCTTGGCAAGTGCTTCCTGCATACTCAGGGCATCGGATTCAACCGCGTCCGCATAATGATAGGGACCATCACTTTCTTTGGTCAAGTCCATGGCCAGGTTGATTTCCTCCCGCATTGCTGCCAGCTGGTTTCGGACCTCCCGTTTGATGATATTAAGCCAGGGTAATTCCGATTCCTGCCAGTCCGCCGGAATATCATATACACCAGCAAGTTCATCCAGCCATTGTTCCGGCCACGGGTTTTGCATGGCAAATGTGTACAAATCAAGGACAAGATTCTCGACATCTGTATCGCTGCGGTCACTGGAAAAACGGTCAACCACTGCAAAAAACTTCTCCTGTTCTGTTCCTTCTGTGCCATACCAGTCCTCAAACAGATCATCCATTACTTCCTGCTTGATCAGGTCTGCTTCCATATCATTGGCAATCCGGAATGCAGGATCGATGTCCAACAGGTATGCATACTGTTTCACCACATCCAGGCAGAATGAGTGGAGCGTGGAAATGGATGCACGCTGCAGAAGGGACAGTTGCTTTTTTAAATGGTTGGATGACGGATCCTGCGCCAATGCCTCTTCAAGTGCCTGTCCGACCCGATTCCGCATTTCCTGTGCTGCCGCATTTGTAAAAGTCACGACCAGCAACGAATCAATATCGACCGGATTCTGTTTATGAAGCAGTTTTTGAATAATCCGCTCCACCAGCACAGCTGTTTTTCCGGATCCAGCCGCGGCCGCCACGAGCACATCCCGGCCGTCCGTGTATATCGCCTGTTCCTGTTCCTTTGTCCATTTAACCATTACTTCTCCCCCTTATGCCGCAGTTTTTCCAATACTTCATCGTCTTTCATATCCGTCAGCTTGCGATAGTTATTTTCCTCAAGAATCGGGTCAAACTGACAGACGGACAGAAACGGACAATACGTGCATGCCGTGTTCTGTTTATGTTGAAACGGATTTAAGTGCACCCCGCCGGATGTCATATCAATTCCAGCCTGCATCATCAGGTGGTGAATGTGGTTTTGCAGGCTGCTGAACGTTTCATTATCTGCTACTTTCGAATGGCTGTAAAAGCCGCCCTTCCGTTTCACACCAGCCGGAACAATTCTGCTCGTTCCGGAATCGAGTGACGTATCCATTAATTTAACAATTTCCTCATCTGATAATAATAAACCTTGCATTTTATATTTCTTAAATATTTCTTTTTCAATCTCATCATCCGACATTTTCATTTTGCCGGAAACCATCGGATTATGAACGTGAAAATAAAGCACCCCGGCTGGTGATGCCTTTACTCCCAGCCACTTTTCGGAATGGGACAGGACAACATCCAGATATGTCAGCATCTGCAGTGCCAGCCCATAATACACATCCAGCAAATTAAGCCCTTTTGCACTTGATTTGTAGTCAATAATCCGCAAGAAAAGATCATCCTGGTTCAATGCCTTGTCGACCCGGTCAATCCGGCCGCGCAGCATAAGTTCAAATCCGTTCTCGAGCGGCAGCGTTACCGGTGGAAGTCCACCCTTGTTTTCATCAAACCCAAAGCCAAGTTCCAGTCCGACCGGTGAAAATTCACTTTGCCTTGACTGTTCACTCAGGATAAACGTTGCCCGTGTAATGACTTCCTGCAGTTTTTCCTGGATATATTTATACCGGTTTGAACTGTGTAAAATCTGATGCTGCAAAATCGGCGCAAGGTTATCAACTGCTTTTTTTGCATATCCGGCACTGTCCTGTTTCGTAATCTTGGAAAAATCCCGTCCCTCTTCCTGAATCCATTCGGTAATTTTTTTCAATGCTTCATGAAACAGCTGGCCGATATCCGGTGCATCCAGTTTATACGTTTTCCGCTCATCAAGTTTCAGGCTGTATTTGGCAAAATGCTGATACGAACAACGGTAATACGTTTCCAATCTTGAAACGCTTGCCTTCACCTGTTTTGGAAACAGTTCCTCGGTCGTCTCTTTCGTTAAATTAACCGGCCTATTCCGGTAATACAGACTTTGCAGAATCATATAGGTCGTACCGTATTTCGGATGATTATGAATATACCAGTTCAAAACGTGCCACCAGACAGGTTTAACCGGATACCCTTTTCTGCTTCGAGCCAATTGTGCTGTTAAAGCTGACCTTGTTTTAACAGGGGTTGTAATAAACCGGTCTGCTTCCATCAATTCATCCGGATCCTGCAATAGCAGATGATTACCTGTCACGGGAAATAAATCCTCCATCCGTTTAACTAACTGGGATGGCATTTTCGTTTTACCTTCTTCATCACTTAACGGATAGCTGATCCATAAATAATCACTCGCCGCGGTAAAGGCAATGTACATATAAAACCAGTCATCAAGCAGTTGTCGTTTGCTTGATTCTGCCAGCTGGACCCCATGACCGGCGAGCAGTTCACGCTCCAGTTCATTAATAATTCCGTCAGACTGCGGTTTCATTGGCCATGTACCATCATTTACCCCAAGCAAAAAAGCACATTTCATGCCACTGATCCGGGAACGGTCAATCGTACCGGCAATAACATGATCCATGCTTGGTGGAACATGGGCAAATGTCAGCGAGTCAAATCCGGCGTCAAGAGCAGCACGGAAGGTTTCCAGTGACATCGGCTCATCTCCCGCCATTTCCACCATTTCATCAAACAGCTGAATCACCGCATTCCATACCTGGTCCTGTTCACGTGCCTTTTCAATCTGACCTGCGTCATCATAGGTTTCCCGCATTTTTTCCAGTTGCTGTGGAATCTTTAATTTTTCCATGAACAGATAAACGGTTTCGCACAGTTCCTGAACGGTTGCGGCCTCTCTGATTTCCCCGTCAATTGGCTGGAGCGCCTGCACCACCTGATTCCGGTATGCATTAATCCGTTTTTGCGTTTCTTTTTCCATGTCGGTCTGTGCCGTTTGGTCAAATCCCCGAAAACGCTGAAACAGCCATTCCTGCTCACTCATCCATCGCTCGCGGGAACGGATACCATACTCAAGTACATAGTTTTCCAGTTCATCAATCGCATCGGCCGTAAGCGGATATTTCCGGTCGTCCGCTGGAATGTATCCGGTCTTCAGCACCCGGAAAACCGCATCATAGCGCCAGTTTCCTTCCACAATATCCAAAACAGAGCGAATCAGCTCAATTAGGGCATGATTCATCATTGTTCGTCGTTCATCAATAAACACCGGAATCTCATAATCATTGAAAATTGTCGCAATCAGATCATGGTAGATATCGGTTTGCCGGATAAACACCGCCATATCACGGAACTGGTAGTTTTCTTCCCGGACAAGCCGCAGTATCTCTTGGGCTGCACCTTCCACCTCTGCTCTCGGGTGTACCGCTTCGGCGATCTGTATCGGAACCTTTCCACTGTATTCCGGGGCTGGACGTACATCAAAATTTTGTTCCAAATGCTGAAAGTACGGACGGTTTCTGAACTTTCCATGTTTCGTATCCATTAACACCGGATTGTCTATGCTGATTCCATTTTCCTGTGCAATTGCCCTGAGATTTTGATATGTTTCCTTCGTCTGATAAAACAGATCCAGCTCTGAAACACCCTCTGCATCAGGAATATCGGTAGTCAGGGCCACCGTTACTGAACGGCACTTCTCTAACAGTTCCTCCACTACAAGGAGCTCCTTAGGTGAAAATCTATGGAACCCATCCAAATAAATGTCTGCACCTTCAAGGACAGAAGCGTCGCATATTTTATCAGCAAGCAGCTGCAGCTGGTCTTCACTGTCAATGTAATTATCCTTCAACACACTCGTCAGGCGTTCATATATGTAAACAAGATCCTGCAATTTACCGGTTAACGCAGCCTCGCCGGACTCTTTGTGCACAAACTGATTGATCTGTTCAATCTGCTCATCCAGCATATCAGGCGTGATACGATAACGCTTAAATTCAGTTATCATCGCTTCCAGCTGCTGCAGAAACCCCTGCTTCTCCAATGCTTTTTGAAATATATGCCATTCGGATTCTTTTTCCTCAATAATTTTACGGAGCATCATTTGAATCCCGACCGAACTGATAAACTGTCGTGTCCCGCCACCGGTTTCCTGCAGCACACGCCAGGCGAGACGCGAAAAGCTCACGACCTGGGCACGGATACTCCCGTGGATATCATTTTCCCGGAATAGCGCATACTCCTGCTGAAACGTCATCTGATCAGGCACGATATAAAAAATGGATGCGCCATGCGGGTTATCCGTTAATTTTTCTGTTATTTCATCCAAAATCCGGCCGCTTTTCCCCGTACCGGCTCGGCCAAGCAAAAATCGCAGTCCCATAGGTTCCCCTCTCCTTCAAAAATATTTCACACGAAAAAACCTCTATCCCTATTTTAGCAGAGACAGAGGCTTTCTTATAGCTATTTACGTCAGTTGGCAAACGATAGTTCCAATTGGGAGACCGGCCAGTATGTAATGTCCACTTTACCGACAAGCCTGTCCATCGACACAAAACCGAATTTACGACTGTCCAGACTGTTATCACGGTTATCCCCCATGACAAACAGCTTTCCCTCAGGTACAGTTGTTTTTCCGGTGGTTTCCACTAATGTAAAATCTTTTGTGTATGGTTTGTCATCACTGACTTTTTTAAACGGTTCCAGAAATTCTTCTTCGACATATTTGCCATTTACATAAAGTTTATCGTTTTTGTAGACGATTTTGTCACCAGGCAGACCAATAACACGTTTCACATAATCTGTTTGCTTTGTTGCATGAAATACGATAACGTCAAAACGATCAACATCAGCCAAATCATAGGCAACTTTATTTACCATCATCATATTCCCATCATATAAAGTAGGCTCCATCGATTCACCTTCCACTACATAACTGGCGAACAGATAAGACCTGAATACAAAAGCAAGTGCGGCCGCCAGAATCACAACAGGTATGATTCTTAAAAAAAACTTTTTTATCATATTCTTTTCCTCCAGAATCATTTCTCATTGTCCATCATACCCAATTCGATATAAAATTAATCCTGGTCGGAAATCTCTTTAATCAAGGCTTTGCGCTGTAATCTTTTTTCAATATACTTCCCAATCACCCAGAACAATGTAATACAGACACCAACAATAATGGTCTTCACCGGCTCTTTGGCAAATTCCATGATGCTTGATCCAACATAGGAGATGGAAAAGATCATCACCGATTTCCCAAGTAAAACAGCCAGAATAAATTGCTGTTTGCTTATTTTCGACAACCCGGAAACAACATTAATAACCGATGAAGGGGAGAACGGAAAACACATCAGCAAAAACAGCGGACCGAAGCCATGCCGCTCCACCCAGGCAGTGACTTTACGAACCTGTTTGTTTTTGCGTATCCCTTTGAACACCCGTTTATCTCCAAGTCTTCGGACTAGCAAAAATACTAGAATTGATCCTACACTCGAGCCTGCCCATGATAATAGAAAACCTTCAAGCAAACCATATGCTGCGGCATTGGCGGCCACAAACACAAGCAGCGGCAGGAATGGCAGAAATGACTCCAGAAATGGAAGCAAAATACCCGGAATCGGTCCAAGGCTTTCATACTGGTTCAGTAACTGCATAATATATTCATCAAATTTGTCTTCTTCCAATAATCTTCTCCAATTAGCTATGCTGAGATTAAACAAATACATTCGCCAAAGTCCCCTATTCCTCTCGAACATTTAAATACTTCATTGTCTAGTTTGTCTCCTTTTATTTTAAAGTAAACCTCACTTTCTGCATAGCATTTTTAATTCGGCCTCTTTCTCTTCTCAAACATTTTATTGTATTTTTCGGCTGCTTTGTCATATAATAAATAAAAGAACAAACGTTCGATAATTTGGAGGGGTCATCATGCGCTATCTCAGTGAAGAAGAATTCCAGTTGGCGTCACGCTTTCTGTTTCTTTCGATGGCAATGGTTGTCATACAGCAGGATATTCAGCATATCCAAAATGGATCGTTTAAAATAAAGGAGCCATACATGGAGCTTCTGGAAAAAATGAATACGGAAGCAGCGAATGAACGCAGGCAGCTGCGGAAAAGTATGCAAAAACACAAACTCAAAGTTCTTACATTAAATAAAAATGATTCATTTTCATCTTTCCTGTTTTTGTGCAATGGGCGTGAAGAAAAACGGAATTATTTCAATCCGGCTATTCGCAAAAAGGTGGAAGTCATTATCCAGGAGCTTATGCAAAAGGCTCTGCCACCATATCAGCATTCTGTTTCAGCAAATACTTGATCCGGTTATCCAGCAAGTAACGGAATTGCGCGGTGCGTTGTATTTGGTTCAGCATGGAGCCGTAAGAGACAGGAATCATTATCCGTTTGCCATTTTTGAAAAGTACTTCCGTATGGCTGTTATCCACTTGGGTTACCTGATCAATATGAGAATGGGCAACCCATGAACATTTGGAGCTTGCGGGTGAAGTTGTCGGGAAAAAATACATGCCGCTGGAAGGGTCAACAGCTATCGGAGCCTTATGTGTAATCCCACAGATGTCTCTTGTCCCGTCCTGTCTGCCCCGCAGACTGGACCCGAAAAATTTGCACGCATTGTCAATAATTTTGCTGGGAGAGAACGGAACAATAGATTCAGTCTGTTCCTCAAGCACACACGTATTGGTATTCCCGTTTTGATCAAACTGTGTCAAAACGGCCATTGTAAGAGGGGTAACTTCGTGTGTTGGAGTATAGAAATCGTTAAACACTAAATCAGTCATTTGGTTAACATCCTTTCCATATTTCAGGAAAAGAAAAAGGCCTACTACTAATTTACCAAATTTTTCACAAAAATGGTATCTATTTTTGTAATTTTCAACACTATTTTTACTTACATTGGCCTAAATTACGGATCTGTCGATTTATTTTCGTTTTCAACATTCGCATTGTCCGACGTTTCACCGACGGTCTGATCAACCCGTGCATGAAAGTCAGGGTTCAACAACGTAAACGTCGCCAATTCCGGCATATTTCGCTCCCTTTCCATATTGAACACCATCCTTTTTATTAGCAGTATGCCAGAACTGGGTTGTTTTTATGCAGTAATGCCTTTATTGCAGTATTCTCCGAAAGCGTAGAAATCAGCAAAATGAACACAAATTTTAAGTCCGGTTCATTGGCGAATCGGACTTAAAAAAACAAGCTGTATTAGGAAAAAGTATCGTACTGAATTATTGGTTCACTTTGTCACGAAGAACTTTCCGCAAAATTTTTCCGGTTGTATTTTTTGGCAATTCATCCAAAAACTCAATACTGGATGGAATTTTGTATTTAGCCAGATGTGCATTGCAAAACTCCAATAAAACATCCTCTGTCAGCGTCGAATCTTTCGTGACGACAAAGCATTTCACTGATTCACCTGTATCGGGATGCGGAGCACCGATAACAGCCGCTTCAGCAATACCTGGATGTTCATACAATACTTCCTCCACTTCACGCGGATACACATTATAGCCGCCAACAAGAATCATATCCTTTTTCCGGTCAACAATATAAAAATAGCCTTCATTATCCATTCGCGCCATATCACCGGTATAGAGCCAGCCATCCCGCAAAGCCATTTCCGTTTCCTCCGGCAGTTTGTAATAACCTTTCATGACATTTGGCCCGCGAACGGCAAGCTCCCCGACTTCTCCAACCTCTGCCTCTTCGCCAAACTCATTCATGACCCTATTTTCCACATTCAGAATGCTTTGACCAATCGAACCAGGCTTTCTTGGCCGGTCCAACGGATTAAAACAGGTAACTGGTGCTGCTTCAGACAGACCGTACCCTTCCGAAACACGAACATTAAACACCTCTTCGAAATTTTTCAAAAGAGCTACCGGCATGGATGAACCACCGGAGATACAAAGCCGGATCCCCGAAAAATCAACGGTATGATCAGCAGCGCTTTGCAGCAAATAATTATACATGGTCGGCACACCGGCAAAAATAGTCGCTTTTTGCTCGGAAGCAACCTTGAAAACTTCCTGTGGTGAGAACTTCGGCATAATCAGTATAGTGCCACCATTCATCAGCGGAGCATTCAATGACACCGTTAAACAGAACACATGGAACATTGGCAGTGCAGCAATAACACGGTCTTCTTCGTTAATCGTCAAATAATCTGCCGTATCCTTTGCATTGGAATAGATATTTTGATGAGTCAGCATCGCTCCCTTTGGCTTACCGGTCGTGCCGGAAGTATACAAAATAATTGCCGTATCCTCGTCATCCAGCTGCGGTGTGTGCGTATCCAAGCTCCCCGCTTTGATCAACTCCGTAAACGATTCTATTTTATCAACCACTGGACTATCACCAAAAGACTTGCTTGACCCTGTATCACAGGATATGTAATGTTCAACCGCCGGCAGCTGATCTGCAATCGCTTCAAATTTTTCCAGCAAAACATCCATCGTAATAATTCCTTTGACATCACCATTTTTAAGGATATAACCTAGCTCATGTGAGGTGTACATCGGGTTAACCGGAATAACAACAGCACCGACCCGCAATGCACCATACAGCGCAATGACATAATATGGACTGTTACCTAACGCAAGTGCGATGTGATCCCCTTTACTGTAACCGAGTTGCTGCAGACTGGAAGCAAACTTAGTGACCATTCCTTCCAACTCCAGATAGCTTGTCTCCGAATCCTGAAAAACATATGCTGTTTTATGCGGATGTTCCTGAGCTGTCAACGACAATTGATCCGTTATATTCATTGTTTTCCTCCCCGAGTCATGAATGAATAGTCATTCACTTTTTCGTAAAAATTCAAAAGGCTCTGCTCTTCCTTAAAAAGTCAGCCTTTCGTGTTTAATAAACTTTATAATTTTTAAACTATTTAAAGTATAAAATACCGTGGAACAGATTACAAGTGGAAGCGCTGACATTTACTCTGCTGAAATTTTTACCAGAGTGGATATGCTCATGTCGAGAACTATGGGGGATGTTCTGCTTGTACGGTTGATGTTTTTGCTCGTGCGGTTGATGTTTCGCTCGTGCGGTTGATGTTTCGCTCGTGCGGTTGATGTTTCGCTCGTGCGGTTGATGTTCCGCTCGTGCGGTTGATGTTCCGCTCGTGCGGTTGATGTTCCGCTCGTGCGGTTGATGTTCCGCTCGTGCGGTTGATGTTCCGCTCGTGCGGTTGATGTTCCGCTCGTGCGGTTGATGTTCCGCCTGTGCGGTTGATGTTTTGCCCGTGCGGTTGATGTTCCGCTCGTGCGGTTGATGTTCTGCTTTGTGCGGTTGATGTTCCGCTTGTGCGGTTGATGTTTTGCCTGTGCGGTTGATGTTTCGCTTGTGCGGTTGACATTCCTTGCTTATGAATGTTGCACTATTTTACAACTAAAAAAAGCAGCCCGCCGAATTCCGGTGAGCCGCTTTCCACTGTTAATATAACAGATTAACAAATTCTTCTTTGGAGATTTTCCCAAGATAATGCGGGATATCAACATCGGCAAGTGCTTCTTCAATCGCTTTCCGTTCATGGCGGACACCGATCAGTTGTTGTTCAATATCCTTCACTTCACCGATACCGAAGAAATCCCCGTAAATTTTACAGTTTTCAATCAGACCATTTTTCACATCGAGGCGAACATCAACAAGTCCCCCGTCAAATTTATGAGACTCCTGAATGTTAAACTTCGGTGATTTTCCGTAGTTCCAATCCCACTTTTGATATCGCTCTTTGGAAATCTGATGAACATTCTCCCAATCTTCATCGGACAGTTCATACTGCGGAACATCCTTAACGTCTTCCACATCAAAAATATAGCGTAAAATCATTTCCTTAAACTCGTCCATCGTGATTTTTTCATCAAGAAATTCAGAAATATTAGCTACACGGCTGCGGATGGACTTAATCCCTTTTGATTTGATCTTTTCCATTTTTACATTCAGCGCGGAAACAACGTTCTCAATTTCAGAATCGAGCATTAAGGTGCCATGGCTGAACATGCGTCCTTTTGTTGAAAACATTGCATTACCGGAAATTTTGCGTCCATTGGCAGCAAGGTCATTGCGCCCCTGCAATTCAGCTGGTACACCGAGATTGTTCAATGCTTCTACCATAGGCTTCGTAAACTTAGCAAAGTTCTGGAAGCTTTCCCCATCGTCCTTTGTAATAAAACTGAAGTTAAGGTTTCCTTCATCATGATAGACGGCACCGCCTCCGGACAGACGGCGGACAACTTTAATTCCGTTCTCATCCACATAATTGGTGTTAATCTCTTCAATGGTGTTCTGGTTCCGTCCGATAATAATCGATGGTCTGTTAACATAAAACAACAGATATGTATCTTTTTCACCAAAATTTTGCAGTACATATTCTTCCAGTGCCAAATTTATACTCGGATCAGTTATTCCTTTATTATCAATGAATTTCATGTCATGGCCTCCCTGTGTAATATCATCCTATATCCTATTGTAATGGAAATCCGACACTCCATCAAAAGATATAACCTAGGACGACATACCTATTGAAATCCGATTTATTTCGCCCATGTGAACCCGGAATGCGCTAATTGAACAGTTCCAGTAAAAAACTGCTCAGCTTCTTCCACCAATTTATTGTTATCTCCGTACTGCGGCAAATGACTAAGCAGAAGTTCCCGGACGTTTGCTTCCCTTGCAATGGCGGCTCCATCAATGCTATTCATATGACCTGCTTTGGAACCCTCCTGGTCAGCATAAAAATTGCAATCGGTAATGAGCAAATCCGTATTTTTGGCAAAATCATACCACGCTTCGCTAAAAGCGGAGTCTGCTGTATAGACTACCGTACTGTCACCATCAGATATACGCATGCCGTAACATGGAACAGGATGGACTGTTTTTTGGAAAGTAACTGTAAACGGGCCAATTTCCAACTGTTTTTCGGGGTCATATGCAATTCCTTCTGTGCATTTGTGTGTCAATGCCTCAAAGCCTTCCCTGTCTTCAGTATGACCATAGATTGGCAGGATTTCCTTGTTTCCGGTAACATACGAATTCACCAGCCATGCATACTGCAACACGCCGATATCGGCAATATGATCCGCATGATAGTGTGATATAACAACTGCATCCAAATCCATTACTTTTTTATATTTCTGCAGTTTTGACAAGGAACCGCTGCCAGCATCGATCAATAATGTAAAACCATCTTTTTCAATTAAATATGCTGATGTAGCACCGTCCGGAGCGGGATATCCGCCCCACTGTCCAATTACTGTCAGTTTCATAGACATTCACCTCATTATTATTTTTTCTGATTTTGTTGTAACACAGTATTGACACCATGCATACTGTTATAATACAATATGTGTAATAAATACTTCAGAGGAGGATTCACATGAACAACGTCGTTGAGTTTTTCAGAAACTTGCCTAAAAAGAAGTGTCATAACTGTGGTCAGGCTATGCATGAAAAAGCAGACTGTTATGGAAATTTGTGTGACGAATGTGATCATCCGGCCAGATAATATTTAAGTTGAACGATTTGAAATTCATAACCGTATACTTTGTACTATAACACATTTTTATTTTTTCGCGCGTCATTCAGCTGATGCGCGACTTTTTTGTTTCTGAAAAATCATATCATTCTGCTTGTAATTATTTTATACTAATAATAGAGATTTGCAATACGAGGAGGAATTAGTTATGACAAACACAGCCGAACGCTGGGTGCGCGCAGAAGTCCCAGCAGAGCAAACATGGGATTTAACCGATTTGTTTGAATCAAATGAAGCATGGGAGAATGAATTGTCTGTTCTGCAGGCAAATGTTAGTGAAGTTACCCAATATAAAGGACGAATGACCAGAAAAGCTTCTACACTGTTAAATTGTTTAGAAGCATTGGAAAATTTCCAGCAGCGCCTCATACGAGTGGCTGTGTATGCAAATTTAAAAGCAGCAGCCGACGGATCTGATCCAAAAAATCAGGCTGATTCCGCAAAAGTATCTTCTGTGTTGGCAACAATCGGATCCAAAATTTCTTTTGTTGAATCCGAACTGTTAGAATTGAATCAAAATGATATAGAGTATTTGTTGGAACAAGAACCGAAACTGCAAAATTACCGGAAGATGTTTCTGGATATTTTGGAGAAAAAGCCATTTTCGCTGATTCCGGAAATTGAGGAAACACTGGCTGCTTTGAGTGAAGTACATAATGCACCGTATATGATTTATGAACGAAGCAAATCAGCCGACATGGAATTTGAATCAATCACGGGTGAGGACGGTGAGTCCCTGCCGATGTCTTTTGCACTATATGAAGATCGCTATGAACTGTCTCCGGATGCCGGAATCCGAAGCAGAGCATATGATTCTTTTGTCAAAACGTTAAACAAGTACAAAAATACATATGCAGCAACCTATGCCACTGAAATCACCAAACAAGTGACAATGTCACAGCTACGTTCGCATAGTTCCGTAACCGAGATGCTGCTTCAGCCGCAGCAAGTCACAGAAGAAATGTACCACAATCAGCTTGATATTATTCAGGAGGAACTGGCACCGCACATGCGCCGGTTTGCACGTCTCAAAAAAGAAAAACTGGGACTCGATGAAATGCATTTTTACGACTTAAAGGCACCGCTGGACCCGGAATTCAATCCGGAAACAACGTATGAAGAAGCAGCTGAAACGATTCTGGAGGCACTGGGGGTGATGGGGCCTGAGTACACTGAAATCATCAAAAAGGGACTCTATAACCGTTGGATTGACCGAGCAGATAATGTAGGGAAAGCAACCGGTGCATTTTGCTCAAGTCCTTATGGTGTACACCCATATATATTACTTACGTGGACAGATAACATGCGGGGGGCGTTTATTCTCGCACACGAACTGGGCCATGCCGGACATTTTTATCTTGCCGGACAGCATCAGTCCCTGGTCAATATGCAGCCATCCACTTATTTTATCGAGGCACCGTCAACGATAAATGAGCTGCTGCTCGCGAATCATCTGTTGAACAAAACAGATGATAAACGGATGAAACGGTGGGTTATTACCCAATTACTTGGAACCTATTACCATAATTTCGTGACCCATTTACTGGAAGGTGAATTCCAACGCCGGGTGTACGCTTTGGCAGAGGAAGGAACACCACTTACAGCAGATGTACTGTCTACACAAAAGAAAGAAGCACTGCAAAACTTCTGGGGAGATGATGTCATCCTTGATGAGGGCGCAGAACTAACCTGGATGCGCCAGCCGCATTATTACATGGGCTTGTATCCATATACCTATTCGGCCGGTTTAACCGTCTCAACCGCCGTCGCACAAAAAATCAACGAAGAAGGTCAGCCCGCAGTTGACCGGTGGCTGTCCGTCCTCAAAGCTGGAGGGTCTATGAAGCCTCAGGACCTGATTGAAAAAGCCGGCCTCGACATGTCCAAACCCGATGCCATCAAAGAAGCAGTTGCATATGTCGGTCAGCTGGTTGATGAACTGGAAAAAAGCTATGAGTAATTTGGTGAAGTGCTCCCGATTAGATTCGGGAGCGCTTTTTGTATTTAAGACAGAGGTTCATTGATATTATTGTACAAATCTCTCGAAGTTGGCCACCAAACGAAACAAAAAACCGGTGCTGGATGATATTAGGATCATCCAGCACCGGTTCCCTTCCTGTTACTTTTGCAAAAATTCAAGTACTTCTTCCACAGCTT
This sequence comes from Virgibacillus ihumii, assembly GCF_902726655.1. Classification (NCBI taxonomy): domain Bacteria; kingdom Bacillati; phylum Bacillota; class Bacilli; order Caryophanales; family Bacillaceae; genus Virgibacillus; species Virgibacillus ihumii. The sequence goes on along the minus strand of NZ_CACVAN010000001.1, from coordinate 3,790,403 downwards.
GTTCACCTTGTCCGATGCAATCGGGCACGCCGACTCCCTCGTATGAACTTCCGGCCAGATATACTCCTGGCAGCTCTTGTTCCATGGCGGAGCGGACATTGTCAATTCGCTCTTTATGCCCAACCGTATACTGCGGCATCGCATTTTTCCAGCGGGAAATTACGCTGAATTCAGGTTCCTGGGTAATCTTCATTGTTTTCTTCAAATCACGCAGAACAATGTTGGTAATTTCCTCATCACTCATGTCCACAACGGCCTGATCATCCGGACGCCCGACATAGCAGCGCAGCAGCACTTTTCCTTCCGGTGCAGCATTCGGCCACTTTTTATGCGTCCATGTACAGGCGGTTATGCGAAAATCACTGTTCCGTGACACAACAAAGCCTGTTCCATCAATATCTTTTTTAATCGCTGAGGCATCAAATGCAAGTGCAACATTGGCGACAGATGTCGCCGGCACCTCTTTAAACGCCTGAAAAAAGTCATACTGGCTAAACATTTTTGGAACAGTATAATGTGGGGTCGCCAACACAACCGCATCAGCCTTATACACATCGCCATCGTTGAGAAGCAGATGGTAGCCATGGTCTTTTTTTTCAATATGATCAATCGCCGTGTTCAACGACAAAACATCGCCCAATTCCTCGGAAAGGCGGTCAACCATTGACTCCAACCCGCCTTTAAATGAAAAGAACATGCCGAGCTTTTTGCCGGAAGATTTTTTCTTTTTCGGTGTCGTTTTCTGCAAGCCTTTGATTAAACTTCGATGCTCTTGTTCCAATTCATAAAAGTTCGGAAATGTTGCCATCAGACTCATGTCATCGATGTTCCCGGCGTAAATTCCGGAAAGCAATGGTTCAATAAGATTTTCCACGAGTTCATTTCCAAAACGACGCCGGAAAAAGCCGCCAAGAGTCTGATCCCCTTTCTTCCCTTTTGGGAGCAGAAAATCCATACCGGCACGAAGCTTGCCAGCCGGGGAAAAAATTCCAGAAAACAGGAACGGCCGAACCTGTACGGGAATTCCCATATAGGCCCCTTTAGGCATTTTATGCAATTTGTTGTTTACGAGAATATAAGACTGACCAGTCCCATTACGGACAAGTTCTTCCCGCATGCCCAGCTCTTCCGCCAGTTTCACAGCGGGCTGTTTCCGGGATAAAAACGAGTCGGGTCCGCGTTCAATTGTAAAACCGCCCCGCTTCACCGTGCTGATTTTCCCACCAAGCCGGGAATCAGCTTCAAACAGTCGCACCTCATATGGCAGACCTCTCATCTGGATTTCTTTTTGCAAATAGTAGGCAGTAGATAACCCTGTTATGCCACCGCCCACAATTGCAATTTTTTTCATTTCGCTCATCGGACCTCACGCTTTACTTTTTTCAAAACTACATTTGACAAAGTCTCGATAAATTGTGGGTGAACATTTGGCATTTCCGGACGGTGATACGCCGCACCAATTTCGTCACACACTACTTTACATTCATAATCATTGTCATACAGTACTTCCAGGTGATCGGCAATGAATCCGACAGGGGCATAGACAAACGACTCGTACCCTTCTTTTTCATGAAGGTCACGGGTTAAATCCTGCACGTCCGGTCCAAGCCATGGATCGGGCGTATTCCCTTCACTCTGCCAGCCGATTGCATAGTCTTTGATCCCGGCCTCATCAGCAATCAAAGCAGCTGTTTCTTTTAACTGGTCAGGATATGGATCGCCATTTTGCAAAATTTTCTCTGGAAGACTGTGTGCTGATACAATCAATACAGCCTTGTCACGTTCTTCGGCAGACATGTCATCATAGACTGTGCTAATCTGATCGGCCCAATACTTAATAAATCCTGGCTCATTATACCAGCTTTCAACAGATTCAATAGTGATGCCGTGCTTTTCAGCCTCGTCACCTGCACGTTTATTGTAGGCCTTCACGCTGAATGTGGAATAGTGTGGCGCGAGTACAAGTGACACAGCTTCTTTAATACCGTCTTCCGCCATCTGTTGTACAGCATCTTCAATAAATGGTGTGATATGTTTCAGGCCAATATAGACGCTGAATTCCACTTCTTCCTGACTGGCGTTGAGATTAATTTCCAGTGCCTTTGCCTGTTCCTGTGTAATCCTGGCCAATGGCGAAATGCCACCGATTGCTTTATAGCGGTCTTTCAAATCCTGCAACGCTTCGTCAGACGGCTTTCGTCCATGCCGGATATGTGTATAATACGGCTCAATATCCGCTTCCTTATTTGGTGTTCCATATGCCATGACAAGTAATCCTACTTTTTTTCTTTCCATTTCAGCCACCTCTTCTGTTCAAAATTATCGTTTTGAATCGGTATGAATAAGTTCAGTCAGTTTCTTCAGTGTTTCCGGATTCACTTCCGGTGTTACACCATGCCCCAGGTTAAAAACGTGGTGGCCATCCTGAACCGACTGCTCCAGAATTTCCTTCGTTTTTTTATCAATTGTTTCCCAGTCGGAAAGCAGAATCGCGGGGTCAAGATTACCTTGTAAAACCTTCGTTACCCCCATCCCCCGTGCCTCTGTAATCGAAGTGCGCCAATCCAATCCGATAACATCCACAGGAAGATCATTCCATTCCAACAGCAAGTGTCTTGCGCCAACACCAAAAACAATCAGTGGTACATTCTCATTCCGTAACGCTGTAAAAATCCGGTTCATGACAGGCTTAATAAAGAATCGATAGTCGGCAGCATTCAATGCGCCCACCCATGAATCAAAGATCTGGATGGCCTTTGCACCTGCTTCGATTTGCGCACGAACGTACGCAATAATCATATCACCCAGTTTGTCCATTAGCGCGAACCAAACATCCGGCTTACTGTACATTAATGCTTTTGTTTTAGCATAATTTTTTGATGGTCCGCCTTCAACCATGTAGCTCGCAAGTGTAAACGGGGCACCGCTGAAACCGATCAGCGGCACATCGAGCTGTTCTTCACTGAGCAGGCGGATAGTTTCAAGAACATACGGCACATCAGCTTTCGGATTAATTGAACCAAGCCTTTCAACATCCTGAATGGTTGATACAGGATTGTAAATAACCGGGCCGATTCCTTTTTTAATTTCCACGTCAACACCAAGTGTCGGTAACGGAGACATGATATCTTTATACAAAATGGCTGCGTCAACACCGTAATGCTCAACCGGCAGCCTTGTCACATATGCACAAAGTTCCGGTTGATGCGTGATTTCAAACAGCGAATACTTTTCCTTCAATTTCCGGTATTCTTGTTGTGACCGGCCGGCCTGCCGCATATACCATACAGGAGTATAATCCGTTTTCTCACCTTTATAAGCTTTTATAATGGAATCATTGATAGTTCTCGTCATTGATTTGATTTCACCCTCTTTAACTGTTAGCAACTATTACTATATCGATTTCCATTTGCGGTGTATAGCAAACAGGAAGTATTGTCATCAATTTGTTTAAATTACAGGGATATTTCCACCGTATTGGATTTCTTTCCTTCTATTTTTGTCAATGGATTATACGGCACTACATAATAAGCGGAAGACCGGAACAGATTTAAGTTGTCAATTACATATTCAGACTTTCCCTTTACTTCACCGACACGTTCGTCTATTCCTTCTTCTTCACGATAAATACGATAGACGACACGGTTATCTGATGAACCGGTCCAATTCAGCTTTCCCTGAAAAAGTGAAAACCCGCCAAATGCAAGTTCCGACTGCAGGTTAATATTATTCGGCAGTTCAATCGGCTCCGGCAAATCCTCCACTTGCTCAGGTTTGGTGAAGGATGCCGCAAGATTTTCAGTTTCATTCAGCTCCGATAAAATTTCTTTGGTCAGACGAGTCGGATATTCACTCCCGCCAGTGAGATAATGGTTCTCGTCAGATGTTCCATATCCCATCCATAATGCACTGACGTATTCAGGTGTGTAACCTACAAACCAGGCATCTTTGTATTCACCTTTCACAAACGGGTGCTCCGTTGATCCGGTTTTACCTGCCAGTGCTTTGGAATACTCACCAGCGCTTCCGGTTCCTGTTTCTACGACCTCTGTCAGCATTTCGGTCATATTCCATGCTAACTGTGGACTGAAGACTTGTGTCTCTTCCGGGTCCGCCTTAAAAATAGTTTGCTGCTCCCTGTTGTAAATCTTGCTGATAGTTGTTGATTCAATTGCCTTGCCGCCGCTCGCAAATGTCCGGTAGCTCTCTGCCATCTGAAGCGGGGTAAGTCCTTTACTCAAACCACCTAATGCAACAGCCAAACCTTGATCCTCAATCGTGATATCCATCTGCTGCAGGTAGTCTTTTGCATACGAAATACCAATTTGATCAAGAAGCCAGACTGCCGGAGCATTTTTGGATTGAACAAGTGCATCATAAATCGTGACCGCTCCGGCATATTGATCGTCGTAATTTGTTGCTGTATAATCATTTATTTCCATTTTTTGATCAGGTATTACCGAATATGGCTGATATGTTTTTTTCATCATCGCCGGGCCGTATACAGCAATGGGCTTCATAACCGATCCGGGCTGTCGCTTAACCGTCACATGGTTCAGATCCCCAAGCTGATAGCCTCTTCCGCCAATTGCAGCGGTTATTTTCCCGGAAGCCTTTTCCATCATGACGAAAGCGCCCTGCACGCCTTTTGTACTGCCCGGAAAAAATCGGTCTTCTGTAAAAAGTTCATGGGCAATTTTTTGGGCTTCTTTATCCATGTTGACAATAATCCGGTATCCACCCTGTTTCAGTTCATCTATAGATAGATCGTGCTTCTCCCGTGCTTCCTGCAGTACCAAGTCGATATATCCGTCTGCCCAGGGATTTGGCTTATCTTTTCGCAGATCTAATCCAAGTGATTTATTCTGCGCTTTCTTTCGCTGTTCCGTCGAAATTTTCCCGGTATCGTCCATGACCTGCAATACAAGATTTCGGCGCGATAAGGCTTTGTCCGGATGATCAATCGGCGAATAACCATTCGGCCCCTTGGCCATCCCTGCTAATAGTGCACCTTCCGCAATTGTCAGGTCATTGACTGATTTGGAAAAATAAAACCGGGAGGCTGCTTCCACTCCGTAAACACCTTGTCCAAAATAAATTTCATTTAAATATAATTCCAGAATTCGTTTTTTGGAAAGCTCACGTTCCAGGTGAATTGCAGCCATAACTTCTTTCGTTTTCCGCATCCAGGTTTTATCGTTGTGCAGGAACAGATTCTTGGCAAGCTGCATTGTAATGGTACTTGCGCCTTCCACTTTTGCCATTGCGGCAATATCTTCCATAACCGCCCGTACGACTGACCTAAAATCGACACCCTCATGCTCATAAAACCGCCTGTCCTCGATGGCAACAAACGCTTCCTGCACGTGTTTGGGAATTTTATCAATACTGACCGGAATCCGGTTCTCATCAAACACCCTGCCGATAACTTTTCCGTCGGTGGTTTCAATCGTAGTTGTTGCATCAAGCGTGAGCTCTTCTTCGTCAACAACCAGTGCACCGCCGAATACAACGGCAGCATAGCCCATAAGCCCCAGTACAGCTACTACAGCAAACGAAAGTACCAGCCACTTTATCCTTTTCATGTATCCACCTCTAATAATTGTACCTGTATAGTATACGACAGATTTCGTCATTTAAAAAGCAATAATATCTACTATAAATTAATAATCATTATAATTGACTAACATTGCAGGAAAGAGGGTATTATTAAGATAAAGAGATTTCAGAAAGGGGAAACTGTATGAATGCATTTATGACGAAAGGTACATTTGATTTTTTGATAAAATTAAAAGACAGACACCCGGAACTTGAATTGTTTTTTATGAACGGGGAAGGCAGCACGCTTGTTTACTATGAATCCGAAAAAAAGAAAAGCGTCTTCGCATCAGGACGTGAGTTTGAAGCAATTTTACAAAAAGGACAAATTAGAAATAAAGGCTATGTTGTGATGAATAATATTCCAGTTACGGAAGAAGGCACAGCTGTTTTTGAAGAAAACTTCCGCAACCGTCAGCAGCATGTTGATTCGTTCGCTGGTTTTCAAGCATTCCGGCTGCTCCGGCCCAAGAAAGGCCACCAGTATGTTGTGTTTACACAATGGGCTTCAAAAGAGGATTTCGATGACTGGAAGAATTCAACTCAATTTAAACAGGCACATAAAGATGGAAATGTTAAACAGCCGGCATATTTTGCCGATCGTCCTTTTGTAACCACCTATCGGATGGTCAATCCGGATAAATAAGACCTGCCATACTGAAATACCAGATACGAACACGAAACAGCGCTGCAGCTGATAACGGCTGCAGCGCTGTTTCGTTATTTCCGAATACAACCCCTGAGCTCTTTTTAATAATATCTGCCACAACAGTGACAATGGTTTTTTTCCTCTTTTACTTTAAAAAGATCAAAACATCTGCAGGAATCGTGACCATGTCTCTTCTTTTTAAAAATATCATGTTTGCAATCTTTCCTGCAGTGATTATAACAACAGTTTTTCTTGCATGGATTATGATGTTTACAGGGATTGTGACAATACCTTTTCGTTTTATAATGACAATCATTTATGCAGTGTTCATCATAATGATCACGAGCATCACAATAACACATCCGAAACCCCTCCCTTTCGATTAACTCTATTCATAATATGAATATAAATCGTTTATTGATTGGACAGGTTTCATAGTCTCAAGCAGAAATGATTATTTTTTCTCTCAGTAGTGCACATGCGCAATCAATCTTTTATCGATATACATAATCTGCAGTAGAGGGATTAGAAAACGAGACAATCGCTAAGCTTTTGAGCGAATACCATACGGGCAGGAAAGTTCTATCCTTTCCTGTCTGCCAAAACAATGACAGAGGGAGGGTTTTTCATGTCAAAAATATATGCAAAACCTGTGCGGGGGTTACGGATATTCCCGGGCTACAGATGGTGTGGACCGGGCTGCAGCGGACCTGGCGCCCCAATTAACGATGTGGATGCATGTTGCAAAGCTCATGACAAATGTTACCGCAGTTCCAGATCAAAATGCCGATGTGACAGGGCATTTCTTGATTGCCTGCAGCCGAAAGTTAATGGTAACACTCGAAAAGGCAGACAGGCTGCGGCCATGTATAACTATATGAAACTGCAGCAACTTTTTACTTGTGCAGGTCGCAGGCGAAACTAAACAGAATCTGATTCAGCCAGATATTAGAAAACTTGGTTGTCACCAAGCCTTTAGGTGACAGCCTTAGTTGCACTTATGCAAAGTATTTTATACTTTCTTGCCTGCTAAAAAAAGACTGCCGCATTAATTGCAGCAGTCCATCCATAGGAAAGCTTCCCCTCTATATTTCTATTTATCTGGCAGCGGTCAGGCTTCTTGCGCCTTCTCGTACAGCAATATATTCCGGACGTTCTTTTCCGCCGGAGAACGGTTCTGCCAAACGATTCTCAACGCTGTTGTACACCATAAATAAATTGTTGCGCGGATATGGTGTCATATTGCTTGTTGAACCGTGCATCGTGTTCGATTCAAACAGCGTGATCGATCCTGCCTTCCCGGTGGGCACGGATATGCCATTCCCCTTTTTCGTAAGGTAACGGAGACTCTCCTGATCCGGAACACCAAGTTTCTGTTTTTGCAACGATTCTTTGTAGTTATCGTCAGGTGTTTCCCCTACACAACTGACATAGTAGCTCTGGGACCCTGGTATAAGCATCAAAGGCCCGTTAAATGTGTAATTGTCGGATAAGGCAATTGACAGACTGACAGCTCTCATCCGCGGCATGCCATCTTCCACATGCCAGGTTTCAAAATCCGAATGCCAATCAAACTCTTTCCCTTTAAATCCCGGTTTATAATTAATGCGGGATTGGTGTATATATACATCACTTCCCAAAAGATGGTTTACAATGTCAAGAATACGGCTGTCATACGCTATATTCTTGAAAAAATCATCATCCTGATGGACATGAAAAATGGAACGGATGTCTTCGCTTTCGGGCTCACGGATGACCTTGTCCGAGCTGACACCCTTCGTTGAGTCCTGCAATTCAAAAATGGCTTTCTGCATATCCGTTACTTCTTTTTCAGAAAAGAAGTTTTTAATCTGCAAAAACCCATTTTGTTCATAGGAATCAAGTTGTTCTTTTGAAATCGGAGCCTGATTATCTTTAGATCGGTCTGTATGAATCACAGGATCCTTCCGCTCCAAAATTGACGGCTGATCATTTTTTCTTGAAGGATAAAGATCTTTCATAAATAAAAACACTCCTCAACAAAAATTTCATGATTATTAAGTTTTTTTCTATATACTTAAGCATCCCAGATCGGGAAGCTTTCCCAACATTAAACGACATTTTTTCAACTTAATTAGATGGTAAAAATCCTAATATACTGACTCTTCTAATACAATTATACAAATTTAGACAAAGAAATCAACTGTTGGGCTCTTTGTATGTTGCAAAAAGGGCTGTGTGTGGAGTACAAATAACAAGGAAGTTAATAATAATGTTAAATTGGATTAGAGATTGAATACTGACTTTAAAGGACTGTTTGCTATGTTTATTTTTCATGATAAAGAACCAATGAACAAAAGTTTCTACCACCAGCCGACACTTGAACTGGCAAAAGGTATGTTAGGCTGTTTGCTTATCAAAGAAACGTCTGACGGAATTGCGGCTGGTTTTATAGTGGAAACGGAGGCATATATGGGGCCGCTTGATAAAGCCGCTCACAGTTTTAACAACCGGCGCACAAAACGAACAGAAATTATGTTTGGTCAACCCGGACTTGCCTACACCCATACAATGCATACACACTGCCTGATTAATATTGTAAGCGGAAATGCCGGGGTCCCTGAATCCGTTTTAATCAGAGGAATTGAACCATATACCGGGCAGGAATTGATAGCATCCCGACGACCAAAAGTAAAAAATGAACGGCAATGGACAAATGGCCCGGGCAAATTGACAAAAGCACTCGGAATTACCATGGAAGATTATGGCCACCCGCTTGATCAATCCCCTCTTTGGATCACCAGCGGATGGACAGTTAGTTCGGACATGATCATGGCGGGTCCGCGAATCGGCATTGGAAATTCCGGTGAAGCAAAAGATTATCCATGGCGGTTTTGGATAAAAGGCAATCCCTATGTATCCAAGTAAGTGGAAATACGATAACACCGCATAAGACTAGTGCATAAGCGCTGGCTATTTTACAGGTTGGTACGACGGATTTCGACCTTGATACGGCGGTTATGTACATTTGTAAGGCGGCTTTCCATACAGCGGCTCCCTTTATTTGTGTTGTGCAACCAAACTAATCTTTTATTAAGTGGGATGGCGTTTTTATCGGCGGCCTTCTTCTTTTTATCAGCGGGATCCAAATGAACGCAGGACCATTCACCAAGCATCAAAAAACATTGACATATTTGACGGCGCTTGCGTATACTTTTAAAGTACACTTTTTTTATCGGAATAATGTTATTTAAGGGGGGTCAAAATGTTTCTTCAGATGGATGATGTCAGCAAACGCTTTATGGGACGGGATCAGCAGCCCTTTACCGTTTTTTCAGATATTAACTTAACCGTACCGGAAAATCAGTTTGTATCTATACTCGGACCGTCCGGCTGCGGAAAATCAACCCTGTTATCAATGGTGGCGGGACTTGAGAATTCCACGGAAGGCACGATTTCACTTCAGGACAATATAATTAAACAGCCTGGCCGGGAACGCGGAATGGTCTTCCAGCAGCCTTCCTTATTTCCATGGCTTAATGTCCGCGATAACGTTACATTCCCGTTGAAAGGGATGATGACGAAACAGGAAGCAATTGAACGTGCGGATGATTTTTTAAAAATGGTTCACTTAAGCCATTTTAAAGATAATTACATTTACGAACTGTCCGGGGGAATGCAGCAGCGGGTTGCGATAGCACGTGCACTGGCTATGAATCCAAAGGTATTATTAATGGATGAACCATTTGCAGCATTGGATGAACAGACACGACATATCTTGCATGATGAACTGATACGGATTTGGCAGCAAACGAAAAAAACAATCCTGTTCGTTACCCACAGCATCCAGGAAGCTATTAAACTATCAGATCGCGTTATCGTAATGGGAACGCTGCCGGGCCGAATCATTGCTGACATAGAAGTGGATATTTCACGGCCACGAAAACGGGAAGATCAACAGGTGATTAAAATTGAAAAAAAGGTGATGAAATTGCTGGAAGGTGAAATTGATAAAGTATTAAAGGAAGAGCTATCCAATGAAAATTAATTTAGTCATCAAACGTATCTTATTCTTAGTAGCAGTGATCGGCTTGTGGCAGCTGATTTTTGTCATGGATGTTTTTCCGGATATTATTTTACCATCACCATTACAAATAGCAACGGCATTATATGAAGGTTTTGCCAGCGGAGATTTGGTTAAAGCTTTAGGGGCAAGCCTGAAACATTTACTTATCGGCTTATCGTTAGCCATTTTATTTGGAACAATTCTGGGGGTTATTTTCGGCAAATCGAATCAGGCGGATGAAACAGCCGGAATGTACTTGATTGCATTGCAAAGTATTCCTAGTATTGTATGGGTGCCGCTTGCGATTATGCTGTTTGGCTTTTCCGAGTTTGCAGTTATTTTCGTCGTTGTGCTGGGCGGTACATTTGTAATGGCATTAAATGTAAGAACTGCCATTCATAACGTTTCCCCACAACTCATCCATGCTGCCAGGACGATGGGAACACGCGGATTCAGTCTATTCCGACGTGTCGAGATTCCTGCCAGTATCCCCTATTTTATGCAAGGTGTCAGACTTGCCTGGGCATTCAGCTGGCGAGCACTCATGGCAGGTGAATTGCTCAGTAATGGTCCTGGACTCGGCTTTTCACTGAGCTATGCGCAGGATTTCGCCCGCATGGATCAGGTTATCGGCATTATTATCATTATTGGAGTAATTGGCGCTGTTGTTGACCAGCTTATATTTTCAAAACTGGAAAAGAACGTGATGAAGCGCTGGGGATTGCGAACAGAAAATTAGGCCGTGCCCCCCATCCTTAAATCGGGTGTTACAGGCTGTAAAAAAGGGAGAGAAAAAAATGAAAAAACTTATTTTACTGGCTTTCGTTGCTGCATTCAGTTTCATCTTAACTGCATGCGGCGGAAATGACGAACAGGCAAGTGCTGACGGATCAAAGGAAATCACAATTGGATACTTCCCGAACATTAATCATGTTGCCGGGATGGTGGCTGAAGAAAAAGAGTTATATGCCAAGACATTACCGGATGGAACAAAGGTTAATTATAAATATTTCCCGGATGGCTCTGCATTTATGACCGCGATTGAAACAGGAGAAATTGAAGGCGGCCTTGTCGGACCGGGTCCAGCCATGAATCATTTTACAAGCGGCGCAAAAATTAATATTGTTGCCGCTGGTTCAACAGGTGGTACCGTTATTATGACAAGGAAGGGCGCTGATATCGAAACACCGGAAGACATGAAAGGACATTCCTTTATTTCGCCACATGTAGGCTGCACACATGATGTACAATTTGAAACGATGATGAAAGAAAAATACGATATTACCTCAAAGCGGATTGGCGGAACCATGAAACACGTCACAGGAAAACCGGCAACATATCACCGGTTGTTTAAGACCGGAAAGGTTGATACCGCAACGGTACCAGAACCATGGGCATCTGTTATCGAGAAAAAAGGAAGCGGAGAAGTTCTCGTTGACACCAAAAATGTAGCGTATGGCCAAACATTGCCTGCCGCTGTATTCGTTACATCACAGGACTTAGTTAAAAACAATCCGGATATGGTTCAAAATATTGTCGACGCCCATAAGAAAGCAACGAAATTTATTCAGGATAACCCAGGAGAAGCTAAAGAGATCGCTATTAAAAAAATCAAAGAAATCACAGATCAAAAGCTTTCTGCGTCTGTAATTGACAATGCATGGGAACGAATCAATTTCACGTATAAAGTTGATGGCGATGTATTGCAGGACTTCGCAAATTCTTCCTATCAGCTTAAGTTTTTAAAAGAAAAACCAAACCTGGATGGGTTGGTGGATACAAGTTTTATTAAATAAGACAGTCAAAAAGCCAGCCTCGGGATTATTCCTGGCTGGCTTTTTGATCACTGCTGCCCTTATATTTATTGAAAAATGCTGTGAATAATTCTTTTGATTGTGCACCATTTACCCGGTCAACTTCTTTGCCGTTGTTAAAATAAACCAATGTTGGAGTACTTCTAACCATATACATAGATGCCATTGCCGGAAATTCGATAAGGTTCAGCTTCTTCATATCCACATTCATGTCCTTGGCAAGCGGGGCCAGCATTGGTGTCGTCTTCTTACAATGCGGACATGTAGGACTGTAGAAATAAACAAAAAGTTTTTCTCCGCTTTTCACCTTTTTGTTCAATTCTTCAGGCAAAATCTGGTTCCCGTAATATGGGCTGTCCAATTGATCAATTGTTGCCTGGTGCAGATCATCTTTGCCATATGGATTGTTTTCCATCGCCTGATCGTTTTTATAATCTATTACAAAATAGAGTCCTGCAAACAAGACTACGATAACAATCCCAAAAATAATCATCTTCTTTTTCATGTTATTTCCCTCCCTGCTGTTTCATCAGGATGATATGCAAAACAAAAATCACAATAAATGCAACCCCGGCCATAAAAGGAATGGTAATAAATCCGAAATAATTTACATATTCAGCATTACATGGTACTAATCCGCATGAATTGCCGGCATCTGCTAATGCAGGAAGTTTTTGTACCAAATAATGATAAACGGACACACACATGCCGATTCCACTCATAACAAGGCCCGGCAACGCTATCGTTATATCTTTTTTTATGGCAGCTGCACCATAAATGATAACGAGCGGATACATCAAAATCCGTTGATACCAGCATAGCTCACATGGGACATATCCCATAATTTCCGAGTAAAACAGACTCCCCAGAAGAGCGATAAATGATTGTCCCCAGATAAGCATAAGCAGTGTTTCGTTTGACTTGGAATTTCCCATAAATAAGCTCCTCATTTTATTTTACGTAGTAATTATACAGGGAATTCTGCAGAAAAATCAAAAATGAGATTTCGAAATACTAGTTTTCTTTTTTAGATAAGGCATTTTTGTGAACATACACCGCTGCCTGTGTACGGTCATGCACATCCAGTTTTGATAAAATGTTGCTGACATGGGTTTTAACCGTTTTTATACCAATAAAAAGCTTATCACTTATTTCCTGATTGGTCAGGCCGTCGCCAATACACAAAAGCACTTCCAATTCACGCTCTGTTAATTCTTCATGCGCTTTCTTCGGACTGCGCCGAAAATTAGTCATCATTTGGCCGGCAACTTTTGGTTCGATAACATTTTCACCTGCCGCAGCCTTTTTAATTGCTGCTGCAATTTCCCGGGCGGAAGATGTTTTTAAAATGTAGCTAAATGCACCGGCTTCAATCGCAGGGATAACCTGTTCATTGTCATAGTAACTTGTCAAAATTATAATCCTGCATGAAGGCAGCTCCCTCATGACCTTTTCAGTTGCCTCAATCCCGGTGCCGTTTTCCATAATAAGATCCATTAAAACAACGTCTGGCTTGGTATCCAGAATAATAGCTGCCCCATCATTCCCGCTGGATGCTTCCCCGGCAATTTCAATATCTTCTTCAGTCCGTAAATAGGAAACAATCCCTTTTCGGACAATTTCATGATCATCCACTACAACTACACGAACCATTCGTCCGCCCCCTTTTAACATGGAATCCTTAAATCAATATACGTACCTTCTCCTTGTGTTGACCTTATGGCAAACGTTCCTCCCAGTTCTTCTGTGCGTTCCTGCATCGTTTTCAACCCATAGGATGTTTTTCTTGCAGTGTTTTCTTTCAAATTAAAGCCTTCCCCATTATCACTGATATGTACAAATAACTCATTGCTCCGGGTGGAAGCTTCGATTGACACACGACTGGCTTTCGAATGACGAAGCGTATTTGACAGCGCTTCCTGGGTAATCCGAAAAACATGCTCTTCCACCGTATCTGATAAGTCTAATTCATCATCGATCACAACTTTAAATTCCATTGCAGTTTTTTCTTGTAACTCATCGATCAGCTTTTTTATACCAATTCTGAGCGGTTCGCCGGATAAATGCACCGGCCGCAAATGCAGCAGCAGTGCACGCATTTCAGTCTGTGCTTTCAAGGCGCTTTCGGCAACGTCCTGCAGCTGTTCTTTGGCAACAGCAGGGTCAATATCCAGCTGCCGCAATGATGCTTCTGACATCATCGTGATAGCGAATAACTGCTGACTGACCGCATCATGCAGGTCTCTGGCAAGCCGCTGTCTTTCCTCAATAACTGCTGCCTTATGCGCCGATTTGGCAAAATCCGCTTTTTCATCAGCCATCCGCTGCAATGATTTTACCTGGTTTTGCAATTTTCCGCCAAGCTCATTCATTTCATTACCGATTCGTGTAATTTCATCGTTCTCATTAAAATAAATTTTTGAATGATAATTACCATTGGCAAACTGCGTAATCAGACCTGATAAATAGTCAAGCCGCTCCTTCATTTCCCCGCCTGATTTAAAACCGGCATAAAACGAAATGACAACAGCAATCAACATATAAAATAAAATGAAAATAAAAATACCAAGCGCCGATAGCCAATCAGGTGAAATCAGGACATACACAGACAAAAGCAATGACAATAGAATGACAGTGGTCAGAAATACGGCATATAAATGAGAACGGATATACATATAGCGAATACTGCTTAATTTTTGCAACATAATTTTCCGCCTCCTTCTATACGGTTACAACCCGAATGGATCCTGCCTTGAGAGTAACGTGTATATCCAATTTTTTTACCGCAGATGGATAATCATTCGTTTCGTACCGCAGGCGTCTGTTGATCCCTTCCGCTTTTTGACCTGCTATATCAATGTCACCGGCTTTTGCTGACGCATCTACCCGGAAAGCAACATTTTCCGGAATCAGAATATGCACATCCCCTGCCAGTGATTTGATGGAAATCGGAATTTCCTTCTCCGGAATAAATGCTTTGGAGAAATCCATGTAAAAATCGCCGGCCATGCTCTTCAGATTCATCGGTTCCACTTTCCAGTTCGGCTGTGTGTAATCATACTCACCAACTGAAAAATAACTGCTATCGTATTTTTCTGTCTTTATCTGTTTATCATTTTCGTCAGTTGATGTATGAATAACTTTCACTCTCTTCGGTTTGCTGATAAACGAAAATCCGATATACACAATCAGCAATGGCCACAATTTCACAACATCCCAGAAATGAAACGTAATGACATCAAACCTGTCAAGAAGCAGCAGCGAACCAAAGATAAAGAAAAATGACCCGAAAATCCAGCTTCCGCCTTTATGCCTGATTTTATCAATCATCCATTTCAGTCCAAACAGAACAAAAATAGACGGATAAATAAACAGCCATGCATTATCCATATTTATATCCACAATACCGATATTTTCCAAAACCAACACAGCTCCGGCTATTATCAGCACCACTGCAATCAGAAGCCGAAAAAAACCTCCGCCCATTGCCATCCCCCCTATTTTCTTCGTAGTTAATTCACCTTTATTGTAACGGTTTGTCATTTGTATCGGAATGACCCCTGGAATGTTTTTACCTCAGACTCAAGACGGAGAACCGCTGCGCTTTTTTTGCACTGCTTTATATATAAGAACCAGTGCACACAGACATAGACTGCCAAAAAAGAAACCGCCAAGCACATCGGTCAGGTAATGCACATTAATGATGTACCTGCTTATGCCAATTAAGAAGATAAGCAATAGAAAACCAACATACATAATCGCTGAAGCTGTGTTATTTTCGATTTTTTTGGCAAGAAAATAGGAAAGCAAGCCATAACAAACTGTGGACATCATCGCATGGCCGGAAGGAAAACTGTAACCTTCCGCATCAGCTGCAGCAAAAATACTGGGACGATCCCTTTCCACAAGGATTTTTATCAAAACATTCAATCCATGGCTGGATAACGTTCCTAATCCAAAAATAACTGCCACAAGCCAATCATGATACAAACGCCATAAAACGATGGACATGATGATCGTGAATGGGGTCAAAAACGTTCCTGATCCAAGCTCTGTTATCCATCGGAAAATTGTAAAAACATACGATCCCGCCAGCTCAGAAACAAGCTCTCTGGTCCATTGATCCACGTACAATACATAACCATTTACAAGCTTAACAATCCAGGTCCCTGTTATTACTGCCATTATACTAAATAAAATGACAAATAAAGAAAAATCTTTCCTTCGCACGTACAAAACCTCCTATTTTCATCATACCTTAAAACAGGTTTTAAAAAAATGATTTAGGGAATCGTATGTACATGATAAAATTTATGAAAGGCTGGGATTTTCAATGAATCAAGATTTACAAAATTTGATAGATGGTCTCAATGAAGACCTCTCACATGAGTATGCTGCAGCAATTCAATACACGTACAGTGCATCGGTCGTCACAGGACTGTACCGTTCCGCCTTAAAGCCCTTTTTCGAGGCTGAAATAAACGATGAGATGGGACACGCTCTCTATCTGGCGGAAAAGATCTATAATATCGGCGGAACACCGACAACAAAAGCAGCTGATATCCCGCAGCCAACAGAGGTAAAAGACCTGCTTGAAGCTTCTCTGCAATCTGAGAAAGATACGATTGAGCGCTACGAAAAACGCAAAAAGCAGGCAGACGGACTGGGATATACAGAACTCGTCGTTAAAATCGAAGACATGATAGCCGATGAAACACATCATAAAGAAGAAATTGAACGATTACTCGCAGACCCGCGAGTTTCCTGATTGAGAGTTTAAATGAGGATTGCTGCAAAGATCGGCAATCCTTTCTTAATTTGAATAGAATTTTTTCCCGATATATCTTCTTCTCCGTAATTTCCACTTTCTTAATAACCACCAAATACTATATGATGTTCCACCTTTTTAAAATACCGTTTAATGTTATAATTATAAGACAATAATAAAAGGGGTTGATTACGTGCTGCATGATATACATAAACAGCTGGATGAATATTATTCCGAGATGGTGGAAATCCGGCGCTATCTTCATCAATATCCGGAGCTTTCTTTTCAGGAAACGGAAACGGCAAAATATATTGCTGATTTTTATAAAAAATTGGGAATCCCGCACGAGACGAAAGTTGGCGGAAATGGTGTCATTGCTACATTAAAAGGCGGGAAACCGGGGAAAACCATTGCACTGAGGGCTGACTTTGATGGACTTCCCATTCAAGATCAAAAGGATGTTCCCTACAAGTCAAAAGTAGACGGTGTCATGCATGCCTGTGGACATGACGGGCATACCGCAAGTCTGCTCATTCTTGCCAAAACAATGAAAGCTTTTCAGGAACAATTACCGGGAACGATTGTGTTTTTACATCAACATGCCGAGGAATATGCTCCCGGCGGCGCGAAACCGATCATCGAATCGGGTGCGCTGAATCATGTTGATGCCGTTTTTGGAACACATCTGTGGGCAACGACCCCGTTTGGTGTTTTGAAAACGTCAAAACACGCATTCATGGCGGGCGCAGACCGGTTTAATCTTACCATCCAGGGTAAAGGCGGCCACGGCGGCTATCCGCATGAAACAAAGGATGCCATCGTAATTGGCTCGCAAATCGTTTCCGAACTGCAGCAAATTGTCAGCAGACGGCTAGATCCGCTGGAAACTGCAGTTATCACAATCGGGGAGTTTAATGCGGGATCAGCTTTTAATATTATCGCTGATACGGCAGAACTCGTCGGGACAGTACGTCATTTAAATACGGACGTCCAGGAACAGGTTATACAGGAAATCCAGAAAATTATCAAAGGTGTTTGTGTGGGGCACGATGTCACATATGATCTGAATTATGAGAAAGGCTATCCCCCATTAATAAACAATGAACGTGAAGCGGATCTAGTTTTAAAGGCAAGTAAAAAGGTGCCGGAAATTAAAAAAGCCGAAGAAGTTAAGCCGGTAATGGCCGGGGAAGATTTCGCTTATTATACGATGGAAAAGCCCGGAGCGTACTTCTTTACCGGTGCAAAAATAGAAGGCCAGGGCTATCCGCACCACCATCCGAAATTTGACATTGAAGAACGCGCATTACCGGTTGCCGCGAAAACACTGATTACCGCATATTTTGATTTCCAGGAACAAAGTTTAGAAAAATGAGCTGAAACTGGACTTCGATAATAATCAGGCTTGATACCTCAGAAAAACGAAACCATCTCAAAGATGAGACGGTTTCGTTTATTACATTATTTTCTTCTTTACATATCCGTTCTGAAAAATGTAGTTAAACGCCATTCCGGCAGCAATTACAATCAAAGCGGCGAACCACTCACCCATTCCAAGCAGCAACACTGTAAAAACAATCGTCTGCAGGAGGGTCAGCTGAAACAGCAGCTTTATCATTGACTGCTGCCTGACCTTTAACGGGATTGGATACAAATCAAGCCACATGACGGTGCGATGGTGATGATACAATGTAATCATCTGAAAGCTGCTCATGTAAATAAACAGCAAAGCAAAAATAGCCTTCATCCACAGATTTGGAATAAAAAAGATAAACAAGCCGCCAATCACAATCAGCCTGAGATACATTCCAAGGTAATCACTGCTCCTGATAAAGGTAATCCGGTACAAATAGTCAAAGGTATGCTTCTTGACAAACGGTACGCGGCTGACCATTGACACCAGCCAATGTCTCCCTTTAACCCGGTTTTTCAAATGTGGAACGTCTGCAAACATATTGGCCATCCGGTAAAACGTGTGCATCCGATGCTGATCTTTTTCCAACAGCAAATCCCACAGCACGCCCGTTTGTTTTCTGGAAACCATTAAATCGTATAAGAAGACGAAAACAAATAAAATCGTTGTGATGCCTGCAAGCAGCATTTCACCTTTTACAAGAAAATAGAAAACAGCCATATTTAACAAGGTACGGGCAAGCAAATCAACCTGACGAATACCCGGTTCCCTTATTTTCAGCATCCACCAGTTGGTAAACAGATTCCACAACTTAAAAATCAGCACAACTGCCAGAATCAGTATGTATATATTACCTGCCCGATCCGGATAAGCAGCGAAATACAATGGCCCCAAAGCTCCTCCGGCAAGCAGGAGCACATAAAGCTGGACAACAAAACTGGAAATGATGGCATCGCGGAAGTATGCATCCATTTTCGTCTCAGCCGGAATCAGAAAAACAAGATCAGGCTCCTGCAACAATGTCCGCACCGGACTGTAGCTGACCAACAGCCCGAATACAACTCCTGCAATCAGAGCAACCGGGAAATTTTCGGGAAGATCCTTCAGCCACTGCTGGTAATAATAAGCCATCGCTGCCACGAAAAAAAACATGGCAAATGCGATGTGCTCATTCAATATGTAACGTGTGTACCGGCTAAGTTCCTTAAAATGGGCAGACAGCCGCTTTTTGAAAAAATCATGAGAATCAAACATGACGATCTTCCTTCGTTAGCTGCACATACAAATCATCCAATGCAGCTTCCGGCATATCAAATTCCTTCCGAAGTTCCTCCAGTGTGCCGGCAGCCCGGATTTCCCCGTCATGAATGATAACAAAACGGTCACATTTCCGCTCTGCTGTCGCCAGAATATGGGTAGACATCAACACTCCCGAACCATTGGATTTCATGCCATCCATCAATTCAAGATACGATTTAATGCCAAGCGGGTCCAGCCCGACGAACGGTTCATCAACAATGTATAATGGCGGTTCAATCAAAAAGGCACACATGATCATCACTTTTTGCCGCATCCCTTTTGAAAAATGAACCGGAAACCATTTCAGTTTTTTCTCCATCCGAAATTCCTTCAAGAGTGGCTGAAGTCTTTTTTCAAATACATCTTCCGGAATATCGTAGGCCATTGCAGTTAGCCTTAAGTGCTCGTACAATGTCAATTCATCATACAAAATCGGCATCTCCGGTATGTAGGCCATCTGATTGCGGTAGCTTTCCGGACTTTCCGCAAACGTTTTTCCATTCACGGAAACAATGCCTTTCTTGGCTTGCATTAACCCGATCACATGTTTAATTGTGGTGCTTTTTCCCGCTCCATTTAATCCAATCAGACCAACAATTTCACCTGGAAAAACATCAAACGAAATACCGTGCAAAACATTCTTATGTGTATATCCGCCATGCAGATTACCTATATGCAACAAAGATTCCACATATTCTCCTCCTAAACGTCACTTATTAAAATTTTACCATGTTTGCATGGCAATGCCAAAATAAACTCTTCCCGCTAATCCGACATTTTTTGGCAGATAAGAAAGCATAAATACTTTTTTACTGCTTAAATCCAACTAAGACGTCCGCCCAAAGGCTTGGCGAATTTTAAGTTGATCTAATGTATAAAAATCACCCAAACCAACCACAATAGCTAATGAAGTTACGAGGATGTTCCACTGTGATACAAAATTCGTGTTCAACACAAATGAGGTGTCTGTGATCGGCAATCTAACGAAATAACCGTTTTTTGCCAGCGTATCCACGTAAAATGTTACGAGGATGTACACTGTCATACAAATTCGTGTTCAAACACAAATGAGGTGTCTGTGAAAGGCAATCTAATGAGATAAACGTTTTTGCCAGAGTATCTCCGTAAAACGGGATTCTGCCAAAATAAGTTTTATTTGTAATCAACGTTAATCGATTAGCGTTAACAATCATTACAAAGTCCCCAACATTAGAATTTTGCAAGTCATCCTCTTGCTTCTTTAACAGGCAAGTCCGCATCAGCGGGCTTGACCTGTTAATTTTATGTCTATACAATTAATGTTAGAAAAACTCGGCATTTGCCTAAGTTTTTCTTATAAGGTCAACCTTAACTTATACTTTCTGACGTTATAAAGAAAATTAGGAGTGATTTCGTATGAGTCATGAAGATTGTATTTTCTGTAAAATTATTGATGGGGATATTCCTTCAGCAAAAGTTTATGAGGATGACAAAGTATACGCATTTCTTGATATCAGCCAGGTAACCAAAGGACATACACTTGTTATTCCAAAAACACATACCAAGAATATTTATGAAACCCCACCGGAAGTAGCAAGTGAATTATTTGCCCGGGTTCCAAAAATTGCTGCTGCCATTAAGGAGCGTTACAGTCCGATTGGGATGAATCTGCTCAACAATAATGAAGAACCAGCGGATCAGTCCGTATTTCACTTACATATTCATATCATACCAAGATATGGTGATGGAGACGGTTTTTCATCCAATTGGAATACACATGGCGATGATTATTCCACCGAGGAACTCCAGCAAATCGCTGCTGCCATTAACGAAAAGATATAGTCTTTTTTAGAAAATTTCCACTTTTTTATTAAGCCGGTTTTCTGCTATAATAATGATATGTTTCTGCAACTGGCAATGAGTGCACAGTTGAGGAACTAATCACTAGATTAGTTTAGCTGAGAAGAGGAGAGATACAAATGAATACTAGAGTTTTGATTATTTTGTCATTGCTGGTGGGAATAGGCGCAGTTCTGCATACAGTGGTACCATCAGTTTTGTATGGTGTCAAGCCTGATATGATGCTGTCCATGATGTTTCTCGGAATTTTGCTTTTTCCGAAATTGAAGTATGTGGTTCTGCTGTCAATCGTAACTGGAATATTATCTGCGTTAACGACAATGGCACCCGGCGGACAAATTGCCAATATGATTGATAAACCTGTCACTGGATTGTTATTTTTCGGATTGCTGCTTCTGGTAAACAAAAAAATCAATCCGAATATCAATGCTCCGATGCTGACCGGAATTGGTACAATCATCAGTGGAACCGTATTTCTCGGTTCGGCCCTATATATTGTTGGTCTTATGAATGGTGCATTTCCTGCATTATTTATTGCGATCGTTCTGCCGACAGCAATTTTAAATACTGTTCTGATGGCGGTTGTATATCCTGTCGTCCAGCGGGTCATGAAACAGACGCAAACATTATCCGTTTCATAAAAGACCGAATATCCCAATCCTCTGGCACAACTTGTCAGAGGTTTTTTAGCAACTAAGGCTTTCGCCATAATGGATTGGCGATAAGCCAAGTTTTCTAAAAGAGAATGTTTCATAGCTTCCCAAATAAAGGAAATGATATAATAAGTGCAGAAAGGGGCGTTTTATATGATTAGTAAAAAATCACTGTTACTCGGTGTTATGGTTGGTGGTGCAATCAGCAGTGCTGCAACACTTCTTAGTACACCGGCATCCGGAAAAGATTTTCGAAACCGTGCCAAATATCAGGGACTCGAATGGAAGGATATGCTTGAAAACCTGAAGCAGGATGGTCTTCGGTTAAAAAATCAACTGACAAAAACCTCTAAAGAAGGGGCTGCCCTGGTCAAGGAACTGACGCAGGAAATGAAAAGCTCTGTTGAAGAATGGAAATTGGCTGTTGAACCACACCAGGAAAACATTTATGAATACCTGGATCAGATTGAATCAAGCCTGAAAGACTTGGAAGAAAAAATTAATAAACAATAATGGCACTCCCCTCCTGCATGGAAAAGGTCTTGCTTTTCTATAGCTGGTGGGGAATTTTCATATCATCTTTAAAGCGATGTAAGAATCATTAAGCTGCCACACGAAAATTCTTGAAAATGACGTACAAACTCTCGAAGCTGTGCTTGTATCTCTTGAAAATGCACGCCTAACTCTCGAAGCTGTACCTGAATCTCTTGAAGGTGCAGCTCAAACTCTTGAAGGTGTTCTTGTATCTCTTGAAGTTGTGCCTGAATCTCTATTGATTCGAAATACAGGTTGCCTATATATCAAAAAAATGCCTAAAGAAAAGACTGCCATCTTGGCAGTCTTTTCGTATGGTTACTAAGCTTATTTTACGCCTTTCAACCATTTATCCAATTTATCCGGATGTTCTTCCAGATATTTAGACGCAACTTCTGCAGGATCTGCACCTTCATGGATTTTGCCCATCAGTGCGTTCAGCTGTTCATAGTCAGCTGTATACTGTTTCAAAATCTTATATGCAGCCGGTGCTTTATCTTTCAGTCCTTTGTTAACTACGATATCGATATGGTCACCGTCACCGCCGTAAATTCCTTTAGGGTCTTTCAGCATTTTCAAATCCATTGCTGCGAATGCCCAGTGCGGCTTCCAAAGTGGAACAATGATTTTTTCTTCATCTTCCATTTTTTTCTGAAGCTGTGAAAGCATTGCTGAACCTGAGCTTGCAGTCAATTGCCATTTGTCCAAGCCGTATTCTTTTAATGCTTTTTGCGTATTCTGCATGATCCCTGCACCTGGATCAATACCAACAATCGTCCAGTCAGTTGCTTCACCAAGTTCTTTGTTTCCTTTCAAATCTTCAACGGAATTAACATTTTCCATATAAGAAGGCACTGTCAGTGCAAGTGGTGCTTTATCAATAACCGTGTTAATCGATTCTACACTGTCTTTATATTTCTTCCAATAGCTTTGGTGAGTCGTCGGCAGCCAAGCGGATGCAGTAATATCAGCAGACCCATCTGATACACTTGACCACATTGGACCAGCTTCAACTTGTGGTGTTTCCACTTCATAACCAGCTTTTTCAAGTACCTGTGCAATCAGGTGTGTACGAGCGATTGCTCCAGCCCATGCAACATATGGCATTGTCAGTTCTTTTTCACCGAGTTCCACACCACTGCTGCTGCCTGATTCACCTTCAGATCCACTGTTTGAGGAATCTGAGCTTTCT
This sequence comes from Virgibacillus ihumii, assembly GCF_902726655.1. NCBI lineage: Bacteria > Bacillati > Bacillota > Bacilli > Caryophanales > Bacillaceae > Virgibacillus > Virgibacillus ihumii. The sequence goes on along the minus strand of NZ_CACVAN010000001.1, from coordinate 3,766,598 downwards.
TCATTTCCACCGCCACATGCGGCCAATACAACTGCCAATGCAACTATCATTGCAAAGCCAATAAATCTAAATTTCTTAAACATAATGTGCTTACCTCCTGTATATTGATTTATTTTTCCAATCCCTTCCGCATTTATGCAGTCGGGCATTGTAATCAAAATTATTTATCCTCTTTATTTGCACCCTGTGTAATACGATCCAGAACTATAGCAAGAATAACCAGCGCAAGTCCGCCTTCAAAACCGGTTCCAATCTGTATTTGTGTGATGGCTCGGTAAACAACTGTACCAAGACCAGGTGCACCAACCAGAGATGCAATAACAACCATGGAAAGAGTTAACATGATTGTCTGGTTAATTCCAGCCATTATTGTTGGCATTGCTAGTGGTATCTGAACCTTTGTAAGGCGTTGCCCTGTAGACGAGCCAAACGCATTGGATGCTTCGATTAACTCTTCATCCACCTGACGGATACCAAGATTCGTCAGACGTACTGTCGGTGGTGTCGCAAAGATGATAGTCGAAATAACACCTGGCACCATCCCGACACCAAAAAAGACAACCGCTGGAATCAGGTAGACGAAGGCCGGCATTGTCTGCATAAAATCAAGGATCGGCGTAATAATTGCCTGTACCGAAGCTTTTTGCGACATCCAGATCCCAATTGGTACCCCGATTATAATTGCTATCAAAACAGAGATTATAATCAGAGCGATTGTTTCAATTGTCTCCGGCCAATATCCAAGGTTATTAATCAGACCCATTCCAATCAACGTGAATAGCCCAAGCTTCCAATTGACAATCCACCAGGCAATCAGTGCAAGCGCAACAACGAATACCAACGGTGGGATAAATGCAAGTAATGTAACGAAACCTTCCGAAACAAAAGATATTCCATTTGATACCGACTCAAAAAACGCCTCAAAGTTGTCTGTCAGAAAATCGACAAACGACTCAATCCATTCTGCTAGTGGGAGCTTTGGAAATAAGTTATGCATATTATCCATCTAAGCTGTCACCCCCATTCTCATTAATTATGGTGTCATCGCCGGAAAGTGCACCTAACACCATTCCCCGTACAACCAAGCCGATCAGCCGATCCGAATCATCGATAACTGCAAGCGGAGCTTTGGCTTCCGTAATTTGTTCAAATAAATCAGCCAGTAAAACATCCGGCTTAACGGTCGGTATATCAGTTGTCAGCACGTCTTTCAATTCTTTTCTATCCTGAACAGCTTCCGACGCCTGATCAGCCGTAACATAACCAAGAAGTTTCCGTTTGCTGTCGGTAACATAAATGGTGGAAACACCATTATCACGCATCAGCTTTAAGGCAACCTTAGGCCCCTTATCAACGGTCACTTGTTCCGCACGTTTCATGACGTGACCGGCAGTTAATACTTTAGACAAATCAACGTCCTGAACAAAGCGTTCTACATAATCATTAGCCGGTGAAATTAGAATTTCTTCTGCAGTTCCAATCTGAACGATGCTTCCATCTTTCATCAATGCAATTCTGTCACCAATCCGCAACGCTTCATCCAAATCGTGTGTAATAAAGACAATCGTTTTGTGCACGGATTGCTGCAGATCCATCAGCTCATCCTGCATATCTTTACGGATTAATGGATCCAACGCACTGAATGCTTCGTCCATCAGAAGTATGTCCGGGTCATTGGCAAGCGCCCGTGCCAAGCCGACACGCTGCTGCATACCACCGGAAAGCTCACTTGGGTATTTATCCAAATACCCGCCAAGGCCAACCAATTCCAATGCCTCGCGTGCTTTCTTTTCCCGTTCCTCAGGGTTGGTCTTACGAATTTCCAGACCAAATTCCGTATTTTTTAGAATAGATTTATGAGGAAGCAGTGCAAAGTTCTGAAAAACCATGCTCATTTTTTTTCTTCTTAAATCGCGTAACTGTTCCTTACTCATCCCGGTAACTTCTTCACCATCGATTTCAATGCTGCCTGAAGTTGGTTCAATAAGGCGGTTCAGCATACGAACAAGTGTGGATTTACCACTTCCGGAAAGTCCCATGATAACGAAGACTTCACCGGCTTCTACTTCAAAGGAAGCCTGATTAACACCAACCGTCATTCCTGTCATTTCCAGGATTTCATCTTTGGTTTTATTTTCATCAAGATGTCTGACGGCCTGTTTTGGTCGTTTGCCAAATATTTTTGTTAATTTATCAACCTTTATTTTACTCATATCTTCACCTCGCTTAACTCTGTCTTTTTTCATTTTTCGGGTATTGCTCTCGTTCTTTTTTAAAAAGAAGTCAGCAGTCTACCGTGAGATCCGGCCATCTTCTTATTGTTCCTCCCTTTATGCATGTTATTCGGCCATAAAAGTGACGAAAGTCTTGCAACTAAATTATTAGTTTTAGTCCATAAATATAGGAATCTACTCATATTTCACTAATTAAATAGAACCTTCTCTCCGTCACCCACTCTATTTACTATATAAGTATTACATCTATATTTCAAACATTAAATACCATAAATTTTGTTTATTTTAATCGTACAGTTTATTCTGTATGAAATTTTATTGATTTATCCTTTTATTTACTACGATTTTCGTTCAATATCTACCCAATTATCGATTTTCAAAAAAAATCACTTTGTTGTAACCTTAATATAGCAGGGTGTTAGGAGGATTTTATGCTTGAGTCAAATATTGAGGACCTTACCAAAAAAATTATCACGGAGTTTTCAAAAACAATTGAAATGTTTGGGCTTACAACATTGGAGGCAAGACTATTTGTCTACTTATATTTGGAGGAAGCGCCAATGACACTTGATGAAATGAGTGAAGCATTGGGAAAAAGCAAGACATCCATGAGTACCAGTATTCGGAGCTTATCCGATTTTAACCTTGTCACACGTGTCTGGAAAAAAGGGGTAAGAAAAGATTTATATGTAGCAAATGAACAAATCTTTAAAACCATCATGAACTCTTATACTGGTAAATGGATCGATGCAGCTAACCATCAAAAAGATTCACTGTACGACATTAAAAAGCAATTCAAAAATGAAAACATTCCAAATTCCCCATTAAACAACCGCCTGAATAATATTATTAAATTCCATCAACAGTTGGAAAAGGCCATGCGTGAAATCAAACAGAACTGACTATTTCTTCACCCCGGCTCTCCACTTCCAGCCAGTATATTTATAAACACATTCATTAAAGAAGGATAATATCCTTCTTTTTTTAGTGCAAAAATGGTCGTATTCGGATCTAATTTTTCATTCAGCATGCCGGCAAAATGGACAAGAAGCGGTGTGAAGTCCAATAGACCTTCCTCCTTTTGTGCTTCATACCGACTGTTCAAATCGGCCAGTTGCTGCATAAGCTGTTCATATTCCCCATAAGTGATGCTCTTTTCAACCACCAGCTTAATAAATGGATATTGTTTTACATCAATTACCTTTGAAAGTAACTGTACTTGAAAAGATAACGTTTCATTGCTGACCAGATTCAAAAAAATGACCTCCCACTTGATGTCCATCAATTTGCGTGATGACGCTATTTATAATGTAAAAAAAACTTATAAAAAAACTTATGAAAAACGGTTGATTTTCCAATGAAAACATACTATTATTCTTTGAGGAGTTTAAAGACTTGAAACTTGAACGGAACTGGAGGGATCAAAAATGAATTGTTGGAAATCCATAAATATTAATAAAGAGTTTGGTTTAAACCGATTATATCTTCTGTCATTTTTGATCGGTCTGGCTGTATTCATTTTTCTCTATATGCCGATTTCAATTATCCACGGTACAGTGGAAATCTATGATTATGGAATTATTCCGTTACTGATAGCATTGTTCTTGTTGCCGACGATTCATTCATTTATGCATGTCTTACCATTAATTATGATGAATAAGCGGGCAAAATTAGTTTTCAAACGTAAAAATAAACTGTTTCCTATTATTAACTATTATACAAAAAAACATTTAACAAAAAAAGCATCGATAGTGGTAGCAATAGCACCTACTATGTTCCTGACCATTCCGGGACTCATGGGCAGCTTCCTTTTCGTCCATTATCATGTATATTTTCTAATATTTACAGCTTTTCATATTGGAATTACACTAACTGACTTTTTGTATGTTTTCAATATTGTAAAAGCACCTAAACATTCTTATATTGAAAGTACCGATGATGAAATCTCCATTCTTGTAAAGGCGTATGAGTAACAGCCATCAGCAGTAAATCTGCTGATGGCTGTTTCACTGATGAGGAAAAATTCCACGTTATTGACACGACTGCTTTGATTTTTAGTAATTTTAGGTCTGTTCATGAAGGACAACTTTTGATAAAGTATTAAATATGGATTATGTGGTATGCTTGTTAAGGGGGTTTTGGAATGACATTTTTATTTCCGGTGTATGCGGTATTTATTTTACTGATATTTAATTCATTAACCCAGCAATTCTGCACAAAAATGGAAATGAAGGACGCAAAACAATCATCAGTTTTTCGGGTTATTAATATTATGATTCTTGTACTGCTCATCTCTTCCTATGTAAAAGTAATGAACCAGATTACTTGAGTAAGTGAAGAAATAACATAATAATTGAAAAAATAAACTAAGATGGAGTGTTCTTGGATGAAAAAATTAGTTGCGGCTGCAACACTTACAGCAGCAGTATTTACCCTTTCCGCTTGCACTTCCGGCGATGATTCGGAAGCTGTCGTTGAAACAAATGCCGGTGATGTAACCAAGGAAGAATTTTATCAAGCCATGAAGGATCGGTATGGTGAAACTGTCCTTCGTGAACTGGTAACCGTTGAAGTACTGGAAGATAAATATGAAGTTACGGAAAAAGAAATTGATCAAGAAATTAACAAAGTAAAAGAACAATTGGGCGACAAATTCGAAACCGTTCTCCAGCAACAGGGGTACAAGAACGAAGAAGCTTTCCGTAAAGTAATCAAAATCAGCCTTCTTCAGGAAGCAGCTGTAGCAGAAGACATTAAAATTACAGAAAAAGAACTAAAACAGAAATATGAACGAATGAAGACGGAAATCCAGGCGTCACACATTTTGGTTAAGGATAAGAAAACTGCCAAAGAAGTAAAACAGAAACTGGAAAACGGAGCTGATTTTGCAAAACTTGCAAAAGAGTACTCCACCGATAAAGGCACAGCCAAAAAAGGTGGGCAACTTGGCTATTTCTCAACCGGAAAAATGGTTCCGGAATTTGAAGATGCAGCTTATAATTTGAAAGTAGGCGAAGTAAGCGACCCTGTTAAATCACAATTTGGTTACCACATTATTAAAGTCACCGATAAACGTGATAAGAAAAAAGATATCGGATCATTTGAGGATAATAAAGATGACATCCGCCGTACGATTCTGAACAAGCGAATGGATGTCAACAAAGCCCGCGAAAAAATTAACAATCTCCTTCAGGAAGCTGAAATCGACGTAAAAGTTGACGGCCTGGAAGATATGTTTAAGCAAAATCAGAAAAAACAAAATGCTAAAGGATAAAAATATCGGCTAGTTCACATTATGTGGACTAGCCGAATTTTTATTCCGAACCATGCTGTTCCCTTTCCCTGTTGGATTTTTGCTCGCGGAGCTCTTCCAACCGATCCATATATACTTTGCCTTCTTTTTCAATAAATTGATGTTCGAGCTCCCGTTCAGCCCGCATGGCCCTGAATGCCATATATCCACTCAGAAAAATGAAAATAATCATCAGGAAAACCCACCAAGGCACACCCAAAATCATGTTTAGCCCCCCTTGTCCATCTTCGTCTACCACAAATATATGACAACAAAGCCGAAAACATGAATGAAAAGAAAGTTTAATATTGGATTTCGCCTATGAAAACAGTGGAAGATTTTTACCTGTAACACTGACAGCTGTGTTATTTTTCAAATGTTGGTTTATAAAACGACCGGTTATCCATAGCGAAGATACGCTCGGTGAATTCTCCCGGCTTTACTTTATCGAGTGAGCGGTTTAGCATGTTCATCTTGGCATCGATTAAGTCAATCAAATGGAGAAGTTCCGCTTCCCGGACAAGCGGCGGTTTGGGACTTCCCCACTCTGCTTTACCATGATGGCTCAAAACCAGATGCTGCAATATCAGTACTTCCTCGCTTTCAATCTGCAGTTCTTTAGCCATTTGACCAATTTCTTCGACCATCATCGGGATATGTCCAAGCAGTTTCCCTTCAATAGTGTAGGAAGTCGTAACGACACCGGATAATTCCTTCATTTTACCCAGGTCGTGTAAAATAATTCCAGCGTACAATAAGTCCTTATTCAGTTCAGGGTACAGCTTATGCAACTCTTTCGCTACGCCAAGCATGCTTACGATATGGTGAGCGAGGCCGGAAACATAATTATGATGATTTTTTGCAGCAGCGGGGTACGTTAGCAGGGGCTCCTGATATTTTTTGATAAAAGCACGGACTATTCGCTGTATTGCCGGATTTTGCATTTCGAAGATAATTTCCGTCAGGTTCGCAAGCAATTCCTCTTTATCTATCGGTGCTTTTTCCACAAAATCCCCGACTTTTACACCGTCAGTCGGCTGTGCGGGACGGATGGAAATAATTTTTAACTGAGCTTTTCCGCGAAATTGATTAATTTCACCAGCAATCCGGACAATTTGTTCGCCGACAAACACTTCTTCATCCTCTTTTGATACATCCCAAAGTTTTCCATCAATCTCCCCTGTAGCATCACGAAGGATCAGCGTCAGAAAAGGTTTACCGTTACTTGCAACACCTCTTGTAGCCTCTTTAATTAATATAAAGTTGTCAAAAGCATCCCCAATATTGTAATGACCTATCCCTTTTTTCAAAGTAAATCCTCCCCCGGGTATTAGAAAACTTGGTAGTCACAAAGCCTTAAAGTGACAGCCATAGTTGCACTTTGCAGTAAGAAAGGATTTTATACTTTCTTACCTGCTGAAAAAGGATTGACGAAAGATGTATATTTTCCTGTGTCTTTCTGCCAATCACTTTCAGTGTGTGTTTTTTATTCAGTGTTTTTTGGTATATAGTTAAATATTTCACCTGACTCGATTACCTGAATGAATTTCATCAGCCATGCATAGTAATTTTGAGCATAACGCAGTCGTTCAATATCATGCTCAACCTTTTCCTGCAATGCTTTATCCTCAGTACGCTGCATTATTTCCTTTAATTCCTGCACTGCTTCTTCAGCTTCTTCAATGTTTACTTCGGTATGCTGGCGCCAGCGATTTCCAAAAAGTGAAGTAAAGGATTTGTACCAATCTTCCTCCGATTCGTATAAATCTTTTCGGATTCCCCGTTTAAACGTCGATTCAACCATTTTCATTTCCGACAAAGCGCGAACTCCTGTTGACATGCTTGTTTTACTCATTTCCAGGGCATCCCGCATATCATCAAGTGTCATTGGATCTTCGGAAAAATACAGCACCCCGTATAACCGTCCCACGGAAGGGGTAATACCATACAAGGTCATGTTTTTAGCGATTACTTGAATAAATTTTTCAATGGTCTCCTCGTACTTTTGAATGTCATTCTGCACTTCTTTTCTAGGCAATGGAAGTCCCTCCGCGTACAATTTTCTTCCTTTGTTCAAGCCCGATTCGTTCATCTAACATTCAGTGGAAAAACCATCCACTGAATGTTAGTTGAGCGTTATCTGAAAACAGTTTATCATTAATGGCTAACTTATGCGAACAGAATTATCCAATTCGATAATTTGAATGCCATCAGCTGCTTTTGAAACAACTTGTTTACAGGTAAAGAAGATGATTTGACGTGCTGTTGAAATTTCAGCCAATATGTCAACCAGCTGTTGGATTCGAACCGCATCGAAATGCACAAATGCATCATCAATTATAAACGGTAATTTATGCTTTTCACTCATTACCTCACCGATTGCCAGACGGAGCGACACATAGAGCTGATCTATCGTACCCTTTGAAAGTTCCCCTGCTGTATACCGTAAGCCATCCTTTGCCTCCACCCGAAAAGATTCCGCTGCTGAAGGCGGATATACTGCATGATAGTAACCACCTGTAATTCGGGTAAAGTAACTTTCCGTTTTTGCCAGCACATGATTGATATACTTTTCACGGTAATTCCGCTTGGTTTCCTTCAGCATTTCTTTGGCAGACTTATAAACAGACCATTCATGGGCAAGTTTTTTAAGCTGTTCGGATTCAATTGCAAATCGGTGCTGTATATCAGATTGCGATTCTGATGACTCCATTCCAGACAGTTCAGCATTGATATCTGCATACTGCTGCCGCTTTTCATTAATAGCCTCATCCAATCCGGCAATCCGTTCCGAAACCTGTTCCATGCATTTTTCCAGATCACTCTGATAAAGCGGTTCATCTGCCAATAGGACATCCAGTTCATCAGGGTTAAGAAGTGTATTTAATTGGCTGAGCTGCTTCCGGATGTTTGCTTCATGCGTCTGCCGCCTGTCAAGTTGTTTTGCCGTTCCTAAAAATTCCTCTTCATCCGCAGCATTGGCAATATTCAATAACTCCTGTTTTTCGGATTGATAAACATTCATTTTTTGCAATATATGATCCTGCTGCTCCCTATTCTCTTTCAACCACTTCTCATACTGATCCAATATGCCCAGCTCTCGTTTATAGTTTTCAGGAAGTTGTTCGATTTCCGTAAATTTGGTTTCAATTGATTTATTTGCCGATTCCCAATTCATTGTATGGTAAAACCCGTTCAACTGGTCATTCACGTTTTGGCGGTCATCCATTAATTCATTATACTGCTGTTGCAAATAATTCAAATCACGATACACATTCAAAATCGCTTTCAGTTTATTATACAAATCCGGCCAGTAATGAATTTGAACCTGCTTCAAAAACGGGTAATCGGCAAGCTGCAGCGAAACTTGCTCAAGCAGCCGATTTTCCCGCTGGTCAAGTCCTCTTTTCCTTTCTTTCCATTGCAAAAACTCAATATCCACGTTACGAAGTCTGTCCTGGATTGCAGTTAATTCATTTTTCTTCTGTTCATGAAGGGAAAGCAAACGGCTCGCTTCGTCTTTCTCATGTTCAGTAATCTGCGCTGAAAAAGACAGGTCATCACGCGTAATTGATTCCATTTCCGCAGCCGGTTTTTTTGCAAGTCCCCATTGCAAAAAACCTGCCAATGCAAGAAATGCACCCACCACGTAGAGCGTAGACTCACCGTTGAAAACAGCCATAATGAACAGTACAACTGCAGCTGCAATGCTCCCGAATAATAACATACGGGACTGTTTCTGCTGTTTTTTACGCATTGTTTCCAAACCAGTTTGCTGTCGGGTGGCCTCCTGTTTCATTTTTTCCATATAGTACTGTTCGTTATGCCGGTTAATCTGATTTTCAAATTCTTTTCGTTTTTGTTCCGATAACAGATCATTTGTTATCGCTTTTCTCTGCTCCAGCAGGTAATCCCTGTTAGCTTTGAGCTGCTGATTCGCTCTTTCCAGTCTTTCCTTTTCAGTATCCACTTCTTCCCTGTCTTTTTTTATTTGATCCCACACGTTTTCAAGATGAAATGGCAGTGTCAGCCCATTTAAGTTTGATCGGCTGAGTCCAATTTCCATTTGTTCCAATTCAGCTTCCAGTTGTATTTCGTGTTTGGTGATGGACGCTGAAAGTGATGTCAACGTATGCTTTTGTTCGAAAAATACCGGTTGCTGCTTCAGTAGTTCCCCAGCCTTTTCGTATATCTGTTTATCCAATAAATTTGAACGAAGGGAAATCAGTTTTTCCTCATACGTTTCCTCATTCCCCCGTAATACAGAAAGCTCACTTTTAAGTGGAAGCAATTCACTATTCAGCTTCGAAAGTCTTGCCTCCCCTTTTTCCGGAAATGGGATCGACTCAGAGTAGACTGAAAGCAGCTTTTTTTCTTCTCGAAATTCATGCGCCACTGGCAATGCCTGCTGCTGTCGCTCCAGCCGGTTCAATTTTAACCTTTCCTCCTTAACCTGTTCCTGCAGCTTATTGATATCAGTTAATAACTGGTGAGCAATTGCTTGTTTTTCACGGTATGTCTTTTCTGTGTTCGTATCTTTTTGAAGCGACGCATAGAGTTCATCCAGTGACTGTAATTGCTTGTTAATGATAGGTTTTCTTCCGCTTGGTTTAAACAGTTCCCCAATTTTATTGTCCAATTTTTTTTCAATTGCATGGATATTGGCTGAAGCAGTCAATCCGATGCCCAGCAATACCTCCCCAAGGTCTTCTTCCTTCATATGCTGCAGAGCTATTAGATCAAGTGCCGAAAAAGTAAAAACCGATTGGTATGCGCCATATGTCATACCATGCAGATGGTTTTGCAGCCATTCTTCACCATACGTTTCCCCATCAGGGATATGGCAGACAGCTGAACCATTTCGAACGCCATCAACTCTTTCAATCGTAAACTCCCCTATATCCTGATCAAACAATGTCAGCCTCCCCCCCATTTTTCCACTTTGTTTAGGTCGGAATGCAGAACGTCTTTTCGGCGGAAAACCGAACAGCATAAACATTAAAAATTGCTGAATTGTCGTCTTTCCGGACTCATTTTCACCATATACACATATGTAAGACCCGCCCGAAAAATCAAAGTCAGTATCAATCCATTTGCCGAAACCAAATATATGGGCGTATCTGATTTCCATCCTACTCACCTCCATGTTGCAAAAGTTCATCAATTAACAGTTGTTTCGCCCGCTGTTTAATTTCATTTTCATCGTCATCATTCAAAGGGGACATATACTTTCGTGCAAGCCTGTTTCGGTATAGTTCTGACAAATGGCTTTGTATATCGGATCCGTCAATATGGCGAATTAATTCCCCAGCGAAATGATGACCTTCAGCTAACTGTTGATCATTTACAAAATCGGTCTGTTCAATCTTATAGCGGTAAATCATTTTCCAGTTTGCCTGATGAGCGAGAGATTCATTGATCAATTCAAGCATATCCTGTAAATATCCGTCGTTATTCCATCGACTGACTTCCGCAAAGCTGTTTTTCAAATTCAGATGCAGCAGTTGCGGTATGTGAGTGGATATTGAACTGATTTCCTGCTGTATTTTCTGTTCAAGATGGTGAGGATTGATGCAATCGGCAACATCCACATTCAGCTCATTAAACTGGATGGATTGAAGCGGAACAAACGTCAATGTTGCACCGGAAGAAGTTAACTCAACATGGTAACAGCCTTTCGCACCGGATTCTTTCCGGTTTCTGCCCTGAATATTGCCAGGGTATACGACAGCCGGATTTTCCTTTAAAATTTCACGTTTATGAATATGCCCGAGAGCCCAGTAATCATAGTCTTTTTCCGTCAAGTCACCAAGCTGAAACGGGGCATAAACATCATGTTCGGTATTACTGGAAAGACTTCCATGAAGCATCGCAATGTGAAAGAGATTATGTATTTCTGACGGCTGGTACTCCGATGTTTTATTTTCTGTTACAGCCCGATTCTCATAGCTGAATCCATAAATAGACGCCATTTTCTGCCCATTTTTTTCAAACGTAAAGCTGGTGACATTTTCGTCCGGGAATACAAACACATTTTCCGGAAACTCAACCGGATGAACGTTGCCATTGATGAAATCATGGTTACCATATGACAAATAAACATTGATTTGATGTCGATGTAATTCTTCAAAAGCACGTTTCAGCCTGATTTGCGCTTTCAGATTTTGTTTTTCATTATCGAATAAATCACCTGTTATCAGAACAAAATCAACATTCCTGCTTACAGCTGCCTGCACCAGTTGGCTTAACGCGTCGAAAGTACTGTCTTTGACCTTCTTAAAAATATGTTCCGGTATATGGGAAAGTCCGATGAATGGACTGTCCAAATGTAAATCCGCAGTATGAATAAACGTAATCTGTTCCGGCATCTGATAAATCCCCTTTCAAACCTGTAATTTCATATTATCAGAAAACAAACACGAATGCACGTTCGATTGTTTCTTAAATTTCTTATCATTCCATTTGTTTTATGATACATTTAATATAATTACATTGATTCTTCGGGGGAGGAACCGATTATGAAAACGTACAATTTAACTGTATTTGATAAATCCGGTGAAAAGCTGATGGATGAGTCTTTTGAAGCTGCTAATAATGAAGAGGCTAAGAAAGTTGGTACAGCACGTCTTGAAGAGGAAGGCTACAATGAACATACACACCGCTGTGTTTCACCAGAGGCAAAACTGGTACTGTTCCATCGGTAATTCGCAGATTAGCTGTGGCAGATCCCATAATGACAGTGATCTGCCACTTTTGTATTATTGCCCCTTGAATACAGGTTTCCTTTTCTCCAGAAAGGCCCGAACCCCCTCCTGATGGTCTTCTGTGTTACGAAGCTCCCATTGTGACCTGCGTTCAGTTTCCAAATAATATTTAAGTTCGTCGACATTTTGATTGTGATATATCATTTTGGTTTTCAGCATCGCAGCATGCGGCTGACTCTTCAATTGTTCCGACATCGCTTTTGCATAATCAACAGCACTTTCTTTCGTAATTACATCGAAGAGTCCCATGGTTTTTGCCTCTGTCCCACTTACCTGGCGCATCCCCCAGGTAAACTGTTTTGCGCGATGGATTCCCATTCGCTCCTTTAGCCAAAAATGTCCCCCGCCATCAGGAGCAAGCCCAACTCCGGCAAACAGCATACCTGCTTTTGCTTCATCCTGTGCAATAACATAATCGGCGGTTAAAGCAATACTCAAACCCAAACCTACTGCTGACCCCTGGATTGCCGAAATAACAATTTTCGGCATCATGTACAATTTCACCACAACAGCCTCAATTGTTTTCATCACTGCTTCATAAAATTCTTTCTCAGCAAAATCGGTCATCATGCCAATATCACCGCCTGCACAGAACGCATTGCCCTGGCCGCTGACAATAACTGCCCGGTCATCGTTATTTTCCACTCGTTTCAAAACTTCCAGAAGTCCCTCAAGCATTTCCTTGTTCAACGCGTTATACCGCTCCGCGCGATTTAAAGTAACATAAGAAATATTATTTTTGCTTTCATATAAAACCATGCTCATTCCGCATTCCCCTTTACCGTTTTACTGATGCCGAATTTTTTCTTAAAAGGTCTATCTTAATTCTGATGTTATAAAAAAAGCCCGTAACACTAAATGATACGAGCCATGCTTTATTATTCGTTTGATTCTTGTTCGGGATTTCCGTACAGTTCTTCAAGTGGCTTTGTGATGATCCGGCTGACATCATTGATAACCACATTAAGGCGTTGTTCTTCTTCCATCAGCTTGGAAATATCCTCATGCTGCTGAACCAGTTCAACAACCTGGCGCGCTTTTTCAACTTCTTCTTCAGTAATTTCCTGTCCCTGCATTTGTTTTTCCTGCAGCTCCATTTGTGTATTCCGGAAATTATCGAACATCTGCTTGGCAGACTCATCAGCCATCACAGCATCATAAGCATTTTTTAGGTTTTGGAATTCCTCGCTGTTTCGGATTGCTTTTTCCAAATCGTATGCACTATCGTAAATATTAGGCACGTTGTATCCTCCTTCATTATTTAACTAAACCAACTATATCAAACGAACGAAGTCCTGTATACCCTGACGAAATTCAGCAACAGAGCGTAAAATCAGTTTTTCGCAACTTGTTAACCTGCTATAATAAAAAAAAGACGATGGAAAGAGGCATTTTTATGATAAATAAGCTTCGTAAAATTTTTATTTCATTAATTTTCTTTGAAGATCTAACCACAGAAAATACGGAACATTATCATTGGTTTCGTACCAAAGATAATGATTTAATCGGAATAGCAAAAGATGAATTGAGTCAAAAGGATGTAACACTTCTCAGTGCTTTTCTGCAGCCTTATCATATTGCCATTCCTGAAATGACCTCCGAGGAGAAAAAATGGAACCGTTTGCTGCATGGTTATAAGCCTGAGACAGCGGACATCGCTCCATACCGAATTATTTATTTTTCATTTTCCAAATTCCAGTTAGAACCTGCTGCCTTTAAGGAGGCAATTCAAGCTTTTTTTGCAAAACAGGTACCGATTATTTGGAGAAACGAGCATGAAGGGATCATAATTGAAACAAATCCTGATGCTGACCTGTCATTTGATCAAATCATCAATATTCTCATGAGTGATCTCTATGTAAAAATTAAGTTTCTGATTGGACCCTGTCATGATTCACTAAAGGATGTCAGGAAAAACTATGCGATGCTTGTTCAAGGTGCCGACAGCGCTTTCCCCCACTCGGAAAAAGCTGTTATACCATATACTGAAGCAGTTCATTACATACTGCTCAATCAAGCCGATTCCAAGTTTTTAGGCAATGCCGAAGTATTAATCCTCGGGGAATTCAGGCATGATGAAGAATTGTTGAAAACCATCGAGATGTTCATCACATGTAATTTGAATATTTCCGTTACCGCAAAAAAACTGCACTTGCACCGCAACAGTTTGCAGTACCGACTGGACAAATTCATTGAAAAAACCGGTATCGATATCCGTCAGTTTCAACAGGCAATGACTGTTTATCTCGCCATTCTATACAGCAAAAATTAAAACATGCACAAACATCCCGGTTATCTTTGTGCATGTTTGCCATTTACCCGAATGATAATTTTTCGCTACAATTAATGAAACGCTTACATAATTGGGGGAGAAAAAATGGCAGAATTACGTTTGGAACAAATTCAGAAATCATATGACAAAAAAGCAATTGCCGTTGACAACTTTGATTTGCAAATTCACAATAAGGAATTCATCGTGTTTGTCGGTCCTTCCGGGTGTGGTAAATCCACTACATTGCGTATGATTGCCGGGTTGGAAGAAATCACGAACGGTGAATTATATATTGATAACCGGAAAATGAATGATGTCGCACCTAAAGATCGTGACATTGCAATGGTCTTTCAAAACTATGCACTATACCCGCACATGAATGTTTATGACAATATGGCATTTGGTTTGAAACTGAGGAAATTCAAGAAAGATGAAATCGATCAGCGTGTTCAAAACGCTGCGAAGATTTTAGGTCTCGAAGCATATCTGGACCGGAAACCGAAAGCATTATCCGGTGGTCAGCGGCAGCGGGTGGCATTGGGACGAGCGATTGTCCGGGATGCCAAAGTATTCTTAATGGACGAACCACTGTCTAATCTGGATGCCAAGCTGCGCGTGCAAATGCGTGCAGAAATTCAAAAGCTGCACCAGCGTCTGCAAACGACAACTATTTATGTAACACACGACCAAACCGAAGCAATGACAATGGCAACAAGACTCGTTGTAATGAAAGACGGTATTATTCAACAGGTTGGAGCACCTAAAGACGTATACGATCATCCTGAAAATATTTTCGTTGGCGGATTTATCGGATCCCCTTCCATGAACTTTTTATCAGGTATGCTTAAGGATGGCTATTTTATGATGGAAGATACGAAAGTGAAAGTTCCTGAAGGTAAAATGAAGGTTTTGCGTGAACAAAATTATTTAGACAAAGAAGTCGTGCTTGGCATTCGTCCGGAAGATATCCATGACGAACCTGTTTTCATTGATTCAACACCAGATACAAAGATTAAAGCCGTCATTGAAGTAGCCGAGTTAATGGGTGCGGAATCCTATCTTTATTCAAAATTGGATGACCAGGACTTCATCGCACGCGTTGACTCACGATCTGATATTAACGGCGGTGAAAAAATTGATCTGGCGTTTGACATGAATAAAGCGCTGTTTTTTGATGCAGAATCCGAACAGCGCATTCGCTGAATTCCGTATGTATACTTTTCCGGAAATTGTAAAAAATACCAGTAGAAAATGATATTATTAGAGGGAAGTCTTAATGACTTCCCTCTTGCTTTAGGGGGAAAAGGGTCCCCTTAGAGGCCATGGGTTTATTTAGGTTGTTGTCCACTGAATTGCTGTTGTGCTGATTGTACTAGACGTTTAGTGATTTCACCACCGACAGAACCGTTAGCACGGGAAGTAGTATCAGCGCCAAGATTAACGCCGAACTCCTGAGCAATCTCAACTTTCATTTGGTCCAGTGCCTGCTGAGCACCAGGGATTACTAGTTGGTTTGAATTGTTGTTAGCCATGTTTATCACCTCCTGTAACCATATTGTTAGCAATTCCACAAAACTTATCACGTTTTTTAACTGGTAATTGTTGTTTAAAAATATGGATACGAGGAAGTTGGCTGTTATCCGTTTAATTCATGGTTCTATCGGCGAATTTTCAGTGAGCAGCTTCGGTTGATGTTTTGCTCGTACGGTTGATGTTTTGCCCGTACGGTTGATGTTTTGCCCGTACGGTTGATGTTTTGCCCGTACGGTTGATGTTTTGCCCGTACGGTTGATGTTTCGCCCGTGCGGTTGATGTTTCGCCCGTGCGGTTGATGTTGAATATCCAAAAAGCTCACTGCACGATGCAGTGAGCTTTTTTATTTATTTAGGATATGTCATTTCTTTCGGATTCACATACTTTTCGAATTCTTCCTCGGTCAGCAAGCCAAGTTCGACAGCAGTTTCTTTTAATGTTGAATTATCCTGATATGCTTTTTTGGCAATTTTAGCTGCATTTTCATAGCCGATATGCGGATTCAATGCCGTTACAAGCATCAAGGAATCCGTCAAATATTTTTCAATTTGTTCATGATTCGGCTCAAGTCCCTGTACACAGCGTTCATCAAACGAAAGCATACTGTCAGCAAGCAGTTGACAGGATTGCAGGAAGTTATAAGCAATAACCGGTTTAAAGACATTCAGTTCAAAATTCCCCTGACTCGCAGCAAAACCAATTGTTGCATCATTTCCCATAACCTGCGCAGATACCATTGTCACAGCTTCGCTCTGGGTCGGGTTCACTTTACCTGGCATGATGGAGCTGCCTGGCTCATTTGCCGGAATTACAATTTCACCAATACCGCAGCGTGGACCACTTGCCAGCCAGCGTACATCGTTGGCGATTTTCATCAGATCAGCAGCCAACCCTTTCAGTGCTCCATGCGCATGAACAGTTTCATCATGACTGGTCAGTGCATGAAATTTATTCGCTGCAGAAATAAATTCTTTACCGGTAATTTCATTAATTTCTTTACACACAGCTTCAGAAAAATCAGGATGTGCATTCAAACCTGTACCTACAGCTGTCCCGCCAATTGCAAGTTCCTTCACATGCTGTGTACTTTCTGCAATCATCGTTTCCGATTTTTCGAGCATACGATGCCAGCCGCTGATTTCCTGACCAAGTGTAAGTGGTGTTGCATCCTGTAAATGTGTACGACCGATTTTCACAATATCCTGATACGCATCGACTTTTTCTTTCAATGTGCCTTTCAGCGCTTTTAACGCTGGAATCACTGTATCCTCCAGTTTAAGTACCGCCGCAATGTGCAATGCAGTTGGATACGTGTCATTGGAGCTTTGTGATTTGTTAACATCGTCGTTTGGATGAAGGGAAACATCACTGCTCTGTTCATCCAGCCATTTATTTCCAACATATGCAATCACTTCATTTACATTCATGTTCGACTGTGTGCCACTGCCTGTCTGCCAAACAACCAATGGAAAGTGTTCGGTTATTTTATCATCAATGATCAAGTCAGCCGCATACGCAATTGCCTCGGCTTTCTTTTTATCCAACAGACCAAGCTCACTATTTGCTTTTGCCGCACTTTTTTTCAAAATGGCAAATGCCCGGATAACTTCAGCCGGCATTTTTTCGTTGCCAATTGGAAAATTCTGCTTGCTTCGCTGGGTTTGTGCACCCCAGTATTTATCCTTTGGCACATTAATTTCACCAATTGTATCTTTTTCAACCCGGTATTCCATCGTCTGTTGCCTCCTTATGTATGAATAATATACCCAATTTTTATTGTAACAAAATTCGCCGACATATTGTTAACGGAAACCATGATTCAGTCACAAAATAGTACGTATTTGGCCGCCCCCAACAATCCTTTTTCTTTTATAATACAGTAAAATGACGTATTATATGAGAGACGCGACAGAATATTTTATACATTCAGGATACAGCTTAATCACAGAAACCTTCTATTTGGCGTCTTATTCAAGGAGGATTTCACAATGCCAAACATATGGACACATATGCTTTTCAGCGAAGAAATAGTGGATGCAGTGATTGATAATCCCTATTCACTTTCGAAGTTCGAACCTTATATGAAACTGGGCTCACAAGGTCCGGATCCATTTTTTTACTATAATTTTTGGCCTTGGATTAAAGATGAACCTGTACATGATATTGGAATGGCTCTACATACGAAACACTGTGGTGCTTTTTTGATTGATTTAATCGAAAAAGCGCGGAATCACGAAAAAGAGGTACAAGCGTACGTATTCGGATTTGTCACCCATCATATTCTGGACAGAAATGCCCATCCGTATATTCATTACCGGGCAGGATATGAAAGCGGCGATCATCAAAAGCTGGAAGTACTGATTGACACCTTAATGATGCAGAAATGCTGCAATTTAAAAACATGGAAGGTCCCGGTTTATAAAGAGATTGATGTTGGATCGTCACTCAACAAGGAAATTGCCGAACTTTTAAATGAATCAATCCAGAAATATTATCCCGATATTACACCGGTTAAACAAGCTTATATTCAAAAAGCATACAAAGATATGAAACGTGCATTGAAAATTCTTGCAGACCCATACGGCTGGAAAAATAAAATAATGAAATCATTAATCAATTCTTATTCTCATCAGCCGGTTACAAAGGATGTTGATTACCTAAATTTAAACCATCAAACATGGTATCATCCCGCAACAAAAGTCCCGTCTACCAAAAGCTTTATTGATTTATATAACGAGGCACGAACAGAAGGCATTGAAATTATGACGGAAGTACTGACATACTGGCAGAAACCAGATGAAAACACCAAAAATAACCTAACTGCATTAATCGGCAATATTTCATACGATACCGGAAAACCGCTCGAATTCAACTTGGAAAACCGATACAGTGATCCGATCATTTAAATGAAAATGCTCTGACATACAAAGTGTTTCAAATTTATGTGCGATTTTAAGACTAATATGTCCGGTTTCACTGATCATATATGCGGTTTTGAACCACACATGAGCGATTTCGACCAATTTATGTGCGATTTCCAAAAACCAAAAGTCAGAACCTCACAACACAGATCCTGACTTTGATAGATCCTATTCATACACGTTGCTTTCTTCAGCTGTCTGAGGACGCCGAGCTTCTTTCATGCCCTGTTCAATATTGACGAATCGAAGCAAAATAATTCCGCCGATAAAGAAGACAACAAGCGAAACAATACCCAGTCTGCTTGAACCGGTCAGCTGCCCAACGAGCGCAAACAAAAATGGTCCAAAAATAGCGGCAAACTTAGAGGAAATTCCGTAAAAGCCATAGAATTCGGCATGTTTATTTTTCGGTACCATCCGGCCAAAGATAGATCTGCTCAAGGACTGTGCACCTCCCTGAACCAAGCCTACACAAATCGCCAGCATATAGAAATGCAATGCGGAATTCATAAAGTACCCAAGTATTACAATAAATAAATAGGTGTATAAGGTAATATAAAGTGCCCGTTTCGGCGTGATTTTTTTGGCCAGCCATCCAAAAAAAACCGTGCATGGAATGCCCACAAATTGTGTAATCAGCAATGCTGCAATCAAAGCATTTTGGCCAATTCCAATATCGCGTCCGTAGATTGTTGCCATTTTAATGATGGTTGAAATGCCGTCATTGTACATCCAAAAAGCAAACAGAAATATTAATAAGTGCTTATAATGTTTTATTTCCTTAAATGTGGTCGTAACCCTGCCGATCCCGATCGCCGCATAGGATTTATCCCGTTTTATCTTTGTCTTTTTCTCCTCGTGTACATTTTTTAAAAGCGGGAGCGAAAAGACAAACCACCATACGCCTACGGACACAAAAGAAACCTGGCTCGCTATGGTTGCGTTTGGCATTCCGAACCAGTCATATTTCAAAATCATCAACAGATTGATCGCCAACAGCACTCCACCGCCAATATAACCGAATGCAAATCCATTTGACGACACTTTGTCAATTTCATCTTCATCGGCTATTTCAGGCAAGAAAGCATCATAAAAGATGTTGGCACCTGAAAAGCCGATCGTTCCGATGATAAGAAGTATGGATGCAAATATGTATTCTCCTTCATTCACAAATGCCAGCAGGATACTTGCAATAATCCCCATAAAAGCAAAGAATTGAAGAAACTTTTTCTTCGCTGCTGAAAAGTCACTGATTGCACCTAAAAACGGGGCCATAAAAGCAACTATCAACACTGCAATTGACTGTGAATATCCCCAGTAACTTGTTGCCAGGGATTCTTCGAGACCCGCTGCAGCAACATCATAGTAAAAAATCGGCAGAACTGCTGCCATAATCGTCGTTGAAAAGGCTGAATTACCGAAATCATACATCATCCAGCTTATTTTTGTCTTTTTCGTCATCAGTGCTACATTCCCCCTTCCATATAAGCATAACAAATTTTTACTGATTCTTATTTATTTTTCCTGTAAAAAAGCCTCACCCGATCAAGGTAAGGCTGATAACTTATTCCCAGATATAATGTCTGTATTTTTCACTTAATCCAATAAATGCCTCTTTATTTCCGGCATCAATGGACGAATTAATCTCTTTTTCCAATCTTTCCTTATTCCAGTTGAAACAAATCTCATCCAGTAATAATCGTGATGAAAGTTTCAGCTCAAATGGAATTTCTTTTTTGGCGTGGAGTTCTACTCCCTGATATGGGAAGAAACGATAGACAACTTTTTGTTTTTTCATGGAACATGCCCCCTTGTTCCTTTTTTCTATTATCCTAAATCTTTAGAAAAATTGCAAGTGGAAAAACTTCCAACCGAATTAATTTGATTCAGGTTTAATGCCGCGATAAGCAAGAAAACCCGCTCCCAGCGCAAAAATTGTGAGCAAACTGACCATCCAGATAATATTTTCCTCCATCATCAATGCAATAACCGGTGGCCCGGCTGCAACACCGATAAAACGCATTGCACTGTAGATGGATGTGATCACACCACGTACATTTTTTTTCATGCTTTCCGTTATGAGGGCATCCAGACATGGTAATCCCATCCCGATTCCTGTTCCGCAAATTAAAAAAATCGTTAACAAGTATACCGGATGATCCATGAATGGAATAACAGCCACAGAGCAGCCAGTCAGAATAATGCCAATAAATGTAATCCACTTCATCTTAACCAGATTATCCTCAATTTTTCGGCCGGTAATAAATGATGCTATTGACAAAGCCAGCAATGGAACGGCAAGCAGCAACCCTTTCCAAATGCCTTTGTAATCATATTTCTCTTCAAGAATACTGGATAAATAAAAAAGAAAACCGAATAAAATAAACATCAGAATTGCACCAATAAAAAAAACCGAACATAACCATTTCCCGTGTTCTTTGAAGGCATCCTTTGCTAACTGGCAATATTCATGAAAATTGGTATGTTCTTCATTATTATTTTTATTTTTTACCAAAAAACCTACAAGAAGAACAGAAACCACACAAAAAACCGGAATCGAAAAGAATGGTAAAAACCAGACCACTGCAGCAAGGGCAGCACCTAATATCGGACTTAACACTTTCCCGACAGTATTGGACGTTTCGATTATACCTAGCGTAGCACTGGCTTCTTTATCATCACGAAAAATATCACCGACCAACGGTAATACAATCGGTGAGGCCCCGGATGCTCCAATCCCCTGTAATATTCTTCCAATTAAAATCCATATAAATGGATCGCTCATACTGTACGATGCCCATCCGGCCACTAGTCCGCCTGCCCCTGTAATAATAAGTGAAGGGATAATCACCTTTTTTCGTCCGAATCGATCAGATAAAAAACCTGCCAATGGAATGAAGAAAATAGCAACAATCGAATATACCGTTATAATATAACTGGACTGAAGCTTGGAAATATCCAGTTCCGTTTCCATCACAGGCAAAATAGGAATCAGCATGGAATTTCCCAATGTCATAATTAATGGTATGGATGACAATGAAATAATTGCCAAGCGTTTCTCGTGTGAATCCTGTCTCGTTTCACCCTGATTCATCATTTAAAGACCCATCCTTCATTAGAAAACTTGGCTTATCACAAAGCCTTGGCTGCAATTATGCAGAAAGAAAGTTATTCTTACTTTCTTTCCTTCGATTTAAAATAGCTGCTGAGATTTACTATTCACCACCTGTTATTATTTATTCTTATTGTTACTTTTTTATTTTATTGGTCAAATGAAACTTGATTATACATGATCAATACAATTGAATGTACGCTTAAAGGTTGCTCTGGACTTATCACTGATCCCTCTGATAGACTGTTATAGCTGTAATCATTGCAGCCAAAAAGTTTGCAATAATTAAAAGCACAAGTGCCCTAGTATTTAGTGCAGATTGATGGGTGCTGAAATTGGACATGACAAATGCTGCTAAACGATTTTTTCAAGTGTACAAATTGGAGGCTCCGAATATGGATCATGCAGATAATTTAAAACGCGGAGAAAAGGGTGCATGGGTCAGTATTTTTGCATACATCATTCTTTCTGTTGTCAAGCTGCTTGTGGCTTACGTTGGCAGCTCTGCGGCATTACGTGCTGATGGGTTAAACAATTTGACAGACGTGGTCGCCTCGATAGCTGTTCTGATTGGATTGAAAATATCACGAAAACCTCCGGATGAAGACCATCATTACGGACACTACCGCGCTGAGACAGTCGCCTCCCTGTTCGCAGCGTTTATCATGACCATGGTCGGATTTCAGGTGATTGTGGATACCTTCAGCAAAATCATGACACAGGAAATGACTGATCCTGATATGCTGACAGCCTGGACCGCACTCGGCGGCGCACTAATCATGTATGTAGTTTATCGCTATAATAGATCATTAGCTGCAAAAGTTGGCAGCAGTTCACTATATGCGGCTGCCCAGGATAACCGTTCCGATGCACTGGTAAGTATTGGTGCATTTATCGGGATAATAGGCGCACAATTCGGGTTGTTCTGGCTGGACCCGCTTGCAGGTCTCATTGTCGGAATCATCATTTGCAAAACGGCGTGGGATATTTTCGTAGATTCGACCCACACGTTAACCGACGGATTTGATAAAAGGCAGATCAGCCGTATAACCGGAAGTATCAGCAAAGTGCAGGGTGTCAAAAAGGTGGTTGATGTCAAAGGAAGAATCCATGGCAATCAGGAATTTATAGATGTCACCATTCTGGTCAATCCCGAGCTGAATGTCAGGGAAAGCCATGCAATAACCGAACAAATTGAAACACTGTTGCGAAAAAAACACAACATTACGTATGCACAAATCCATATCGAGCCGTATGAATAAAAAATCTGCCTTCCCTAAGGCAGATTTTTTAACAACTGGTCGATATTTTTCCAGCCGTATGCTGTTTCCTGGTAGGTCCCCTCCCCGATTGTTGTAACCTCTTCTCCAACTGGCTGGGCCTCATACCGCTCATAAAATCGACTGGAGGGATTTTGTTTCAAAATCCACACCATAAGCGACTGGTAGCCAAGATTTTTCATTCCTTCACTAAATATTTTCAGCAATCTTGTACCTAGACCGTACTTTTGGAATTCATCCAATAAATATATCGTGTAAATCTCACTGTCGTAGTTGAAGTTTTTCGTGCGTTCCGGCCCGCCCGATATAAAACCGACAATCTTCTCCTCATTTTGAATAACAAATGTCAGCTGTTCTTTTTTCTGTATCCGCAGCACGGTTTCCCAGAGTGCCCGGCGATTTTCATATGTCATATTTGATAAATCTTTTTCTTCAAGTAAATCTGTGTACGTGCTCTTCCAGCTGCTGACATGAATATCCGCGATCGCAGCTGCATCCTCATAACAAGCTTTTCGAACTGTAAACATCTTCGTACCCCCTGAAAAAATCAATCTCTCTGTTTACATACTGAAAAGAAAAACGGTAATGATTGCTCCGGTTACCGCCAACACAACATTTAATCCCAAGTATGCCAAGATGGCTGCCGCTAATCCGCCAAGCAGACCGATATAGGGCTGATCCGGCTTCACGCTTAGAATTCCCGGGAAAATCAGTGCTCCCAGCGCTGCAAATGGAATGGCATTCAGCCAGCGGTTTACCCAGTCATGAAACTGCAGCTTATCGACAATAAACACAGGGATTGCTCTTGGAATCATGGTCACAAGTGCCATACCAACTATGATCACAAATATCATGATTGTTCCTCCTTCAGCAGAAAAACACCGCTCAAACCGCCCAGAACAGTACCGAATACAATCGCCCAACCGCTGCTCATAAATTGACTGCATATGGCATTGATGAGCATCGCAATCACCGCGATTAATCCGATTCGCAACTCTTTTTTAACAGATGGAACAAGCAGACCAATGAACATTGCATATAGCGCAATTCCCATGCTCTGACTCAGTTGCTTCGGAATGATTTCACCAAGGACTCCCCCAAGAAACGACCCGAAAATCCAGGAAAAATATGCTGTTAAAATAAGTGCTGTGTAAAATAATGGACCTTTTTCCATCCTGGCTTCTTTTGGATGCAGAGAAGATACTGCAAACGTTTCATCTGTTAGTCCCAATGATAAAGGAAGTTTCCACTTTAGTCCAATCTCCCTTAAACGATTCATAAACGACAAACTCATCACAAAATGACGGAAATTAAGAACAAACGTTGCGACAATAATTTCCAGTGCACTTGCACCGACAGCGATCATATTCGCTCCCATAAACTGGCTTGCTCCAGCAAACACAAGCACACTCATCAATGTTAATTCAGTCAATGACATTCCAGCTTGTTTAGCAAGAACCCCATATGTAATCGCAATCGGCAAATAACCAAGCATAATGGGAAAACCAACCGCAATTCCTCTTCGAATCATATGTATAGAAGGCGATATCTTTTTCTCTGCTGCATGCATTGTCATTTATTGGTCACCTCTATTTTAAAATTGAAATTATTATAACTTATAAAAGCATTTTTACAAAACGATTGATTTCTATAAAAATATTGACAAACATGTAAGGCACCATGTATAGTCAAAATTAATATTTTGAACTGAATATCCTGTCCGGGAATGCGAAGTAGAAATATATCCTGCAGTATAAAGAGACAGAGTGGCTGGTGCAAGCTCTGGCAGATCTATTTTGAATTACTCATTCGGTTTATCGGATTGCTTTATGAAGCGGATGAGCCTGCAGATTTACAATGTGCTCATCAATCAGGGTGGTAACGCGGAGTGAATGCTTCGTCCCTATTAAGGGACGAGGCTTTTTTTAATTTGTACAACAGGAGGGGAAGCGCATGTTTCCAATAAGCCCAAAACATAATCCACCATTAATTGAATCCATTTTATTCCTTATTATTACAATTGGCCTTATCAGTTATTTTATCATTAGTTTGGGAACATCCCCGCATATTCCGATTCTAATTGCGATATTCCTGCTCGTTCTGTATGGACTGATAAAAGGAATTACTTTCAAAGACTTGGAGGAAGGTATGACGGCAGGTGCAAGATCAGGCATGGGCGCAATCTTTCTGTTTTTGCTCATTGGTGTACTGATCAGCAGCTGGATAATCAGCGGTACAATTCCAGTGCTGATTGACACCGGATTTTCAGTCATTGGCGGTACATGGTTTTATGCGGTAGTTTTTACAGTAACTGCACTGGCAGGTGTGTCGCTTGGCAGCTCATTAACCACTACAGCAACGATTGGTGTGGCGTTTATCGGGATGGCCGGAGCGATGGATGCATCAATGGCAATTACAGCCGGGGCAATTGTGTCCGGAGCCTTCTTCGGGGACAAAATGTCTCCGTTGTCTGATACAACCAACCTTGCATCATCAATTGTTCAGGTTGATTTATTTGATCACATTAAACACATGAGCCTGACTACTATTCCGGCTTTTATCATTTCGTTTATTTTGTTTGGCATCTTATCACCCGATGAAGCGACATCAATCCAAAATCTTGCATCGTATAAATCATCATTGGCAGAGACAGGATTGATTCACTGGACATCGTGGATCCCGCTCATTATTCTGGTAATTGTTACCTTTTTAAAAATACCAGCTTTTATCTCGCTGGCAATCAGCAGTTTGGCGGCAACGATATTAGCAGGAATAACAAGTGGACTTGCCTGGTCTGACATCTGGTTCACCTGGTTTAACGGGTACACCGCGACAACCAATTTTGAACCGGTCAATAGTTTGCTGACCAAAGGCGGTATCAATAGCATGCTTTTCACTATCTCATTAGTGATTTTGGCTCTGGGCTTTGGTGGCTTATTGTTTGTGACTGGAATTGTTCCTTCCATACTATACGCCTTTCAGGAAAAGCTGCAAAGCATACGGTCAATCATCGTCTCAACAGCAGCAACAGCTATTGGGGTAAATGTGTTCATCGGTGAACAGTACCTTTCCATCATGCTGACTGGTGAAACATACAAAGGATTATACCAAAAAGCCCGATTGCCAAATAAAGTCCTGTCCAGAACACTTGAGGATGCAGGTACCGTCATTAATCCGCTCGTTCCATGGAGTGTGTGTGGTGTCTTTATCACGGATGTTCTAGGGGTACCAGTCCTGACATATTTGCCATTTGCCTTTTTCTGCCTGCTGAGTCCCATCATAACGATTATCTTTGGCGGAAAAGCGTTGCAGTAATACAAAACAGAAGTGAAAATTTCCCATTTATCATCAAAAATCCCCTACGGCCAAGGGGATTTTTTACTGATTGTTCGGTTTCATTTATCTCGGTGAGTGCTCTCCCGAGTTTAAGCATTTTTCTCCCGAGTTCTCATATTCTCGGCTGCCTCTCATATCACGTACTTTACTCAAAAAAAGAGCTGTTCCCGGGATATGAATTCAGAATTATTTTAGGTGTCCTGATCTGTCGTCAATACCGGACCATCTTTAGTGATAATCACAGTATGTTCATACTGTGCGGAACGGCTTTTATCCACCGTACGCGCTGTCCAATTATTGGAGTCCATTTTACTTTGCCATTTTCCTTCGTTGATCATCGGTTCGATCGTGATGACCATTCCCTCTTTCAGCCGGACACCCTTATTTGGCAGTCCGAAATGCGGGATGTGCGGATCCTCATGGATGGTCGGTCCGATTCCATGCCCGGTAAAATCACGTACGACGGAGAAACCTTCCCCTTCAGCATACGTCTGAATGGCATGTCCGATATCACCAATTCTGCTCCCTGCCTGGGCCTGCTCAATTCCTTTATCAAGTGCAATTTTTGAAACTTCCAGCAGTTCCTTACCTTTTTCATCAATATTTCCGACAGCATATGTCCAGGCGGAATCTGCCAGGCCACCGTTCAGATTCACCACCATATCAATCGTGACGATGTCACCATCCTGCAGCTTTTCTTCGCGAGGGAAACCATGACAGATTTCATCATTGATGGAGGCACAAATCGCATATGGATACCCGCTGAATCCTTTTTGCTCCGGGGTTGCACCATGCTCAGCCAAATACTTCTCGACAAATGAATCAATTTCCATCGTCGTAATCCCGGGTTTAATCATTTTAGCAATTTCTTTATGACACTTTACAAGCAAATCACCCGCTGTCTGCATTTTTTCAATTTCGCGTTTACTTTTACGTGTTATCATCCTCTAACTTCCTTTCAACAAAGCTTCACAAGTAGTCTCACCATAAAGTGTATCATAAATCCAGGGCAAAATGAGAGTCAGTAAATTGGGAAATACTCCGGAATATATCGTGACACCTCTAAAGTTGGAAAATCTGAACCTCGCCATGCTTTAGGGTGAATGTCTTCATTTCCTATCTTCAAAAAAATGCAGAGAAGCTTCTGCCTCCCTGCATTTTTTGAATTAGTAGCCGCCGTAACCGTAGCCGCCACCCATATAAGCGGTACCAACAATGATCAGCAAAATAAACAACACGACAATCAGCGCAAAGTTGTTTCCATATTTTTCACTCATAGTTACCCTCCTACATTTTCAGGATCAATATAAACTATGCACCTGCACATGTAATTGGGAGGGCGTATGTCTAGATTACTTTTCTTAATAATATTCTTTTACATTATAAATTTTACCATTCTCAATACTTCCTTCGTCGGTCAAAATGTCAACAAGTACGCCGCCTACAGCTTCAGTATCTTTCAGCAGATTTCTATCCTTGTAGTCCTTAAAGGTATCCACCTCAATAAATTCGTCTTTGTTGCTGGCTCGAATCTTTTCCTGCATTTGCGTATCCATTATTCCCGGACTGAAGGCAATCACTTTATTCTCCGTCTTTAACTCTTCCTGCTCTAGCGCCACCGTTTTTGTGTACATATTTATACTTGCCTTCGTGCTGCAATAGGCACTCCAGCCATAAACCGGACGTTCAGCTGCACCGGAAGTGATGGTAACACCAATAAATGGCACCTCTTCTTCCGATGCTTTGTTCAAAAATAAGTTCGTCATAACCATCGGTGCCAGTGAATTCACCTGCATATGATAAGCAAGTTCACGACTGTCAAGATTCATGGATTTGTCCACCGGATCAAGCACCGCCGCATTATTGACAAGATAAACCATTGACGGTTCCTCATCGAAAATCAGACTGCTCATGTCTGCGAACGTCTGCTCAATCGCTTCAACATCACCTAAATCACATGGAAAATGCTGAAAAGATACGTTGTTTTGCTGTGCAGCCTCTTTCAAGGATTTATTCTCACTCCGGGAAATACCAATAACATGAATCCCGGATTCCATTAGTATTTTAGCGATGGATTCACCCAACCCTTTGGATACTCCGGTAACAACGCCATACCTCATTTTTTGTCCCCCTTTCTTAACGCCATCCATACCTATTATTACCCTGGAACACAATAAAAGAAACGGGATTAATTCGTGATTGTAACGGCCTGACTTCCCATTTGCTTCCATGCTGCTACAAAATCTTCCTTGGACACCCGCTGATTTTTATAGCCATATGGATTGTTTATATAGACATAATCTTCGTCAAACCCAGTCACAACAACACTATGCACACTGAATGTTACTTGTATCTTTCCGGAAGGTGTATTCCACGTTTGGAAATTATTAACCGGGACACTGTTTGTTGTGGTAATTACCCAGACAGGCATACCTTTTGCAACATACTTGAAAAGTGTTTCAGCAGATTTACCTGTCAGATCAACGGCTTTATCACCCGCATAGTTTGCTGCCAAATCATGTATCGGTCCATGGTAGACAGTCAGTCCCGGTCCATCCTCCATATCGCCAACAAATCCCTTGTTCGGGTTTCCTTTCAGTCCATTTTCATAGGTTAATGGTACACGTGCAATTTTATTCGCCAATTCCGATTTAGTAACTTCATAGTCATGATATTTTAACAGCATTGCCAAGCTGGAAACCTCGCATCCATTATAAATCTGCGGAGGAGCCATCTGATTAACCAGCGGAACATCCAGAACTGTCTTTTTCATACCTTTTTCAGCTAATGTTCGCAGTCCCTTTCCACTTCCTCCTCCAGTCTTTTTGAATTGCAGCATCTCTTTTTCTTGAAAACGGGTTTCCCTGTCAGTGTTGGCACTGGCTGGCAGACTGGATTGACTGCATCCCAAAAGTAACAGCAGAATACCACCCATAAGTATCCTTACTGCTATTTTTGTCTTACACATATACTATTTCCCCCTGGATCAAAAATTCTTGCTTAATTTTAGTTTACTTTGCTCCAATAATGAACAAGCGTTTCCATTCCTTTATCAAAACTATCCAATGGAAAGCTTTCGTTTGGTGAATGCAGACGGTCATCCGGTGTACCAAATCCCAGCAACACGATTGGTATTTGGTAAAGATCTTCAATCCATTCAACTACTGGAATGGATCCACCCATACGTACATAGACGGTCTCTTTGCCAAATGCTTTTGTATAACTCGCTGCAGCTTTTTTAATCAGTGGATGATCAGGTTCAACTTTATACGCTTTGGCAGACAGCTTCTCTTTTTTTACATCAACAGTTACACCTGATGGCGCAACATTTCTTATATGTTTTTCCAGTAACTGCTGGATGTGCTCTGGATCCTGACCTGGCACAAGCCGGCACGTAATTTTTGCCGTTGCTGTTGATGGGATAATAGTTTTCGTACCTTCCCCTTGATAGCCACCATACATACCATTTATTTCAAATGTCGGACGTCCCATCGTATGTTCTTTTGCTGAGTATCCTTTTTCCGACGCAGTTTCCGTAACACCTGTCGATTTTCGGTAATCTTCGCCTTCCACCTGTCTGATTAATTCCCTTTCGTGGTCTGTCAACGGCTCCACATCATCATAAAAGCCATCCACTGTGACTACCTCATCTTCGTTTTTCATGGATGACAAAATATGGGTCAGTGCCATTACCGGGTTCCGGATTGCTCCGCCATACATGCCGGAATGCAAATCATGATCAGGTCCGGTTACATTTATTTCGATACCCGTAAATCCTTTTAGCCCATACAGAATGGTCGGCTGATTTTCGGCAACCATCCCGGAATCGGAAATCACTGCAAAATCAGCAGCAAATTGTTCTTTCTTTTCCTGAAGAATTTTATACAGATTTTCACTGCCGATTTCCTCTTCTCCTTCAATACAAACTTTTACGTTTAAAGGCAGTTTTCCATCGGTCTTCATAAATGCTTCAAACACGGCCAGATGCATGAATACCTGCCCTTTGTCATCACTTGAGCCGCGGGCATACAAACGCCCATCCCGAATTTCCGGCTGAAATGGATCACTTTTCCACTGATCAATCGGATCCACCGGCTGCACATCGTAATGTCCATAAAACAATACAGTTGGTGCATCCGGTCCCGCCTGACTATATTCGGCATATACAAGCGGATGTCCGCCCGTTTCCTGCCGCTCTACTTTATCGAAACCAATATCGTTCAAATAGGATTCGAGAAAACCGGCTGCCTTGCTGATATCTTCTTTATGTACACTATCCGTACTCACACTTGGAATCGAAAGAAACGCATTCAATTTATTCAACAGCTGTTCACGGTTTTCAGTCAAATACTGTAATGTTTTTTCGCTCATCAACAAATTCCCTCCATATCTTTTTACATACATTATAGTATATCACAGTGCAGGATAGCAGGCAGAGTACCAGCAATATGAAATTGCCGGATTGTAGTTAGGGATCGATTTCTCAAACTTGACCTCCATCTCTTGAAGATGAGGTGTAAACTCTTGAAGTTACCCTTTCATCTCTCGAAGTCGGGGAGTAATCTCTCGAACTGCTGCTTTATCACTCAAGGCTGAGGAACTAACTCTTGACAGTGCCTCCACAAAAAAAAAGACAGTCCATCAAAAGACTGCCTTTCCAAAAATTCTAATTCAATGCCTGTTCCAAATCTTCAATCAAGTCATCCGCATCTTCAATTCCAACAGACAAACGTATCAGCCCGTCTGTAATGCCAAGTTCGGCTCTCCGGTCGGCCGGAATGGATGCATGCGTCATTTTTGCAGGTACAGAGATCAGACTTTCAACGGCACCGAGACTTTCTGCTAGGGTGTAATATTGAACACGGCTCAGTACCTTTTCTGCTTCTTGATCACTGCCAACATCAAACGAAACCATACCGCCAAAGCCGGTTGCTTGTTGTTTTGCCGTTTCATGGCCAACATGAGATTCCAGTCCTGGGTAATAAATATTGCTTACTTTCTCATGATTCCGCAAAAATTCAACCAGTTTGGCCGTATTATGCTCAATTGCTTCCATTCTGAGAGCAAGTGTTTTGATGCCCCGCATAAGCAGCCAGGAATCCTGTGGTCCCAGAACGCCACCTGCTGAATTTTGAACAAAATGAAGGTCATCGCCAAGTTTATCGGAATTGACCGCGACAAGACCCGCGACGACATCACTATGCCCGCCAATGTATTTCGTAGCACTGTGCAGAACAATATCTGCTCCCAAATCAAGTGGCTGCTGCCAATATGGTGTTGCAAATGTATTATCGACAATCAGTACAAGATTATGCCTTTTGGCAATTTCTTCCATCCTTTTAAGGTCGGTAATTTTCAGCAGCGGGTTGGTTGGTGTTTCAATGTACAGTGCTTTCGTATTTTCATTAATCGCCGCTTCCACTTCTTCCGGCTTGCTTGTATCCGTATACGTATGATTCAGGTTAAAGCGGTCAAGCACATTTGTCACGAGACGATACGTTCCGCCGTACACATCATCCGTCATAACAACATGGTCACCTGAGTTAAACAGCATCATAATAGATGTAATAGCCGCCATGCCTGAACCGAATGCAAAACCTCTTTTGCCATTTTCAAGTTCAGCAATTACCGATTCCAGCGCTTCCCGTGTCGGATTTCCGGTTCGGGAATATTCATACCCCCGGTGCTTGCCGACTGCATCCTGTTTATACGTGCTTACCTGATAAATTGGGACTGAAACGGCACCTGTCCGTTCATCGCCAGTTACCCCGCCATGAATCATTTTTGTTTTTGAACGCATTTTTCCATCTCCTTAATCATTCATGTAAATATCTTTACTTAAATACCGGTCACTGCCATCAGGGAAAATAACCGCAATATTTGTTCCCGGTTTGGCACTTTTTGCCTCCTGCAGTGCAGCATACATAGCAGATCCAGAAGAACTTCCGACCATTAGCCCTTCTTTGGCAGCCAGTTGATTGACCATATGAAATGCGTGTTCATCTGATACCGTATAAATATCATCAATCAATGAACGGTCAAAGAACCCCGGAAAAAATTCCATTCCTATTCCTTCTGTTTTATGTGAGCCCGGTTCACCACCGGCGATAATCGATCCTCCTGGCTCTACAATCACATTCTTTACATCGGGATTCTTTTCCCTCAAATATGCCGCTGTTCCCATAAATGTACCGCTAGATCCGGCACCGGCAATAAATACATCCAGGTTACCCCGAAGATCTTTCCAGAGTTCTGGTGCAAGTGTCTTGTAGTATGTCTTTGGGTTTACTGGATTGCCAAACTGTTTTGGTGAGTAGCTGTTTGGAATCTCCTGCAGAAGCTCTTCCGTTTTTTGAATCGCACCACGCATTCCATCTGAGCTTGGTGTATGCACAATTTCAGCACCGAGTGCCTTCATGAGCTGCTGTTTTTCAATACTGAACTGTTCGGGAACACAAAATAGAACTGATAAATTTTTGTTCATTGCAGCCAGTGCCAAACCGATTCCTGTATTGCCGGCAGTAGGTTCAATTATCGTACCACCAGCTTTTAATTGCCCACTTTCCAGCGCATCGTTGATTAATTCAACCCCCAACCGATCCTTAATACTTCCGCCGGGATTATAAAATTCCAATTTTGCATACAAACGAACCCCCTCAGGAAGGGGGAATTGACCTAGTTCGACTAACGGGGTATTGCCGATCAGCTGTTTAACAGAATTATATTTTACCATATCAGTTGCCTCTTACTCTGCAAATACCTGATGCCACTCATCCCGCTTCTCCAGCATTTCCCGGGCAATGTTTTGTGCACCGTCAAGGCTGTGATTTGCAGCCCAGCCACACTGAACCTCATTGCATGCTGGAACTTCAGTTGCTTCCAATACATCATTAAGTGTCTTTTCCAGCGCATCAAGAACCTGGTCATAGTTATCGTTGTTCAAAATAGACAAATAAAAACCTGTCTGACAGCCCATTGGCCCGATATCAAGCACATTGTCCATGTGATTTCGGATGTTTTCTGCCATTAAATGCTCAATTGAATGCAAACCGGGCATATCCATATGCGCCTTATTTGGCTGTTTAAAACGAATATCATATTTATACACTTTATCACCATTTGATCCAGACGTAACACCGACAAGTCGTACATATGGCGCTTTTACTTTTGTATGGTCAAGGTTGAAGCTTTCTACATTCATTTTTTTTGCCATGTTTATTCACTCCTTTAGTTGGTTATGGCTGAATCAGATTTACGCACCGCTGTGATCAGCCAGACAAAATCATTCATTTGTTCAAACGTAACATGAAACCCTGCACTTGTAAAAATCCGCTGCATTTCCGGGATGGTCGTATAATACTCCCGCTGCAAGTCTTCCGCCAGATCTGAAAATCCCTTATTTTCTGCCTGCTTTACCATTGCCTGCTTATGTTGATCTGTTTCAAACACCGTGTCAGCAAACACAATTTTTCTCATTGTAGGATGAAATTTTTTAAACTGTGTCAAAGCTTTTTCCTTTTCTTCATCTGTTAAGTGATGAAAGGCGTACGTACTAACAATGGTGTGAACAGAAATATTATCCTGCGGATACTCCAGAAAATCGCCCTCATACAAAGATAATTCCGGATATTTTGCCAATGCTTTTTGACGCATTTCTTTTGAAGGCTCAATTCCTGTAACATCATAACCCCATTCGAGCAATTTTCCGGTCAAATTTCCGGTGCCAACTCCAAATTCAAGAACATTGCCATAGGAACCCTTACTGACCTGATGCAAAATTTCATCGTAATTTTCAAAGACCGCCTTATATTGCGGGTCCACACCAGCAACACTTTTATCATATGACTCAGCCCACTCATCAAACAAGCCTAAAAACTCACGACCCATTTACATTCAACTCCATTTTTATTAATTCAAAGTAATTTACTCTGTTTAGTATGGATTATATGTATAAGAATAGCACAAGTTGCAATGAATCGCAAAAGTGCGCAAAAAATAAAGCACAAAAACCGGGTGACGGCTAAAAGCCGGCACCCGGTTTGTTATTATCGGAGCCATTTATTCTTTATTTTGCGGGAAAACCCGTTCGATCATATTGCCAACCTGATCAAACATTCCTTCAACAGGATTACCATTACCTGCTTCATCGGCATAGTTGTTCGCCAGGTTAAAGAAATCAGGGTTCGTCGAGACATAAACGTTTTCAATGTCACCATCAACTGATTTTACAATTTTAGAGATCCGGTTTTTCACATCATCTGTCAACGCATCGTCATTATTAGCGCCATTGTCATTCGTGCCTGCATTGTTGTCATTATTCGTGATGTTGTCATTTTTGGTGGGATTATTGTCATCGTTTCCAATATCGCCAATGTTGTTATCATCATCATTGCCGTTATCGTTGTCAACATCACCAAGATTATTTCCATCACCATTATTATTATTGTTATTGGTACCGCCGTCTGTATCAAGTTCTGCAGCAACGTATGCATTGTTATCGGTTTTTAGAACGTAGGCTCCACCGATTTCAGCAATTTGACTCGTTATTTTATCTGCTGCTTCTTCAGCAACTTCATATTCTCGTTTATTGTTACCTTCCTGATTACGGTCCTGGTTATTGTTATTATTCATATCATCCCCATTGAACCGTGTTTGTTCAACATTATTGCCACCATTATCGTTATTTTGACCTTCCTGATTACCATTGTCGTTATTGTTTCCGCCGCCACAAGCTGCCAGCAAAAGCATCAATACTGCAGCTAAACTCAAAATTTTCCACTTCATTGGATTTCCTCCTTACTGTTTTGCCAATTAGTATGTAACAGCAAGGATTTTTTATGCGTAATACAAAAATTGGAAAGCACACCAGTTTGTTTTTGGCATTATCAAACGGAATCGGGAAGACTAAAGAATAACCCTTTATTTCAAAGGAGGGTAAAAAAATGGATATACCGGATTACGACAAAGCCTTATTTTACACGTTGTGGGGACAATGGGATGATTTGCTCGTCTTGATGGTCCGCACAGAGGATGACATGCTTTCAAAAAAAATTCAGCACTTTCTGCACGCCTTTCACTATTCACCGGATCAGACAAAAATCATTGCGTCACATGACAGTCTGCTTTATTATATAGACCATGCAATGAAGCATGTTCCGGCAGCAGTGATGGAAGTTTAAAACGAATTAGTGAATCATTGCGCTTTAAAACGCATTCGAAAATCAAATATTGTTCAATGAGATTGGGTTGCTGTTCAGCGGATTTGACACATGTTCAACACCTTTTAGTTTTTCTTAAGCGCACATATGTGTACAACGAGGAAAAGACACCAAAATGCACCGGATTCCGGTGCATTTTTTCAATTTAATGGTTATGTTTTTGCTTATGACCTTTGCCATGGTCATTTTTAGTATGTCCTTTCGCTTTGCCGGGATGATCTTTTTGATGACCTTTGGCTTTACCCGGGTTATCTTTATAATGGCCCTTGGCTTTACCGGGTATGTTTTCGGAATGCCCTTTGGCTTTACCGGGGTTCTCTTTGGAGTATCTTTTTTCCTTTCCTGACTTTTCTTTATGATGGCCGTTTGCCCTGCCTGGTTTTTCCTGGGAATGAACGTTCGCTTTGCCTGGATTTTCTTTATAGTATCCCCTTGCCTTGCCTCGATTTTTCGGATGATGTTCTTCAACTTTGTCACGCTCACCGGCGTTTTTATTGTCCGGCTTTTCGGACTTTCCATGTTCATTCGAGTTCATGTTACTGGTTTCTTTTGCTGGTTTATTTTTAGCAGATTCTGATTCGTAGTCTGAATTGTTTTGATCAGACTGCTTTGGTGCACCTTGCAAATTATCCTTATCCACAGTCGTTTTGGTTGAATGGGAATCATTGTCATAAAAAGAATTAATAATAGCTTTTTCTTCCTCATCCATCCAAGACGATTGATTGCTCTTGTATTCCGGATCCTTCAATTTTGAAACCATCACTTCACCCATGGAAAGCTTTTTTTTATCGGCAATTTCACGGATCTCTTCTGGCACCATAAACGTTGCAACCTGCCATCCCTCGCCATTTTCCAGGAAATAATTATCAACCTTATCCAATACAGAGCTTTCATGTTTATCCAGAGCATAGCTGACACCAAGCAACATATTTTTCCCATTTTCAAGGAGTCCGGCATCTTCACTTTTTTGCATGATTAACGAAAGAATTTTTTCAAGTTTCTTCCCTTTGTATTCAGGGAGCTTTCTTAGTATTTCCTTTCCGTCTTCATTGACAGCAATCATCGAACGAACCTGCATATCTTCATTTATTTCCAGTTCAATACTCGGATTAATATCAATGCTCACATACGCATACGTCTTATTGACCCCCATCGTAAAATATACAGGCACAAGTAATAAAAGCAACACACATAACATTGCTACCGGCCGCATTGGAATTTTTTTATTCCTTACATAAAAATCAAAACGTTTTTTCGCGGGAAAAGGTTTAAACGAAATTTCTGATCCAACAGTAACATCCATTGGAGGCGCCTTATGAAATCCGCCGTCATGCTGCATGACAATCGTATAACGCCGGTGTTTCTCCATCACGATCCCTTTTTTCACTAACCCACCCCCTTCAGATACTCCTTAAGATATAAATAATCCTCACTCAATACTATGAAAATTGCCAGGATGAACTTTCTGTTCCGTTCCAGGGTTTTTTTACTGACGTCTACTTTCTTCTCCAATTCTTTAATCGGCAATTTCTTTTTTTGTTGCACATACTCCCGTAATAATGGATCGCTATACAATGTTTTTGCCACTAATATAGCTGAATCCCGGGCATCTCTGTGTTTCGGTGAGACTTCCGTAAGCTCCACCATTGACAGCTTATAAGATCGCAGTTTTTCCTTAAAATCAAGAATTTCTTCCCTGCGGTACCAGGACTCCTGCTCCTTCTGATAAATTTCCTTAACCGCCACAATCTCAGTGGGGTTTTCCATCTGTTCTTCGTCATAAGTTTCATCAAGTGACGCAGCGACAGGAGTTTTTTGAACATATCGGATATAATCAATCACTTTGCGTTTCACTACAAGTTTCGAAAAAGAAAGAAAAGAACTGCCTTTTTCCGGAGAATATGAAAGTATTGCTTCGTTAAATGCAGCCAGACCAATACTGAATTCGTCATCCTTTTTCGCATCTATATAACGTTTGCATACCTCGGAAACACACTTGGCAATAAAGGGCTGATATTTATCCAGTAAATCATTCTGAATCTGTGTATCACCTTGCTGGGCAGAAACAATCAGCTCGTTAAGGTGCTTATCATTTGATGACCGTTTCATCATCAGCCTGAACACCCCCAGCCATTATAAATTTCGTTTTATTCGTATCATTTTTGGGTGTGGTTTTTGTATATAAACATTTATTATTTATCATATAAAATCCATAATCCATGATGTATTCACCATCTTTATTATTAAAATTCGTTATATTTACCCATTTTTCCAATATGGTAATCGTAACGTACTAGGCAGAAGCATGCTATCTCAGAATAATTACAGTTTGTTTAAAATATCATTACTTTTTGTTAGCTTGTGATAACTGCGAAAACGGCCAAAAATAAAGATGCCCCCTAAAAGGCATCTTTTAACCAATTATTCTCTATAGATCTGCAAGTATATCTTCTTTATACTGATAGTGCTTTTTCTGTTTAAATGAATCCAGTGAACCTTTGACATAAATATCGCCTTCAAACCAGTCAACCGATTCGATGTCCTGTAAATCAATCACGTAATAATTGCCCTCATTTTGGAGCCCTTCACCCTTGACGACCATATATCGCATTCTCCAATAGTGGTCATCAAGTACAAAGTCAGCGGCATGCCCCAATTTACCATCATCCGCATGTACTTTATAATCCATTGTTTCATCTGCACTCCGAAGATCATGATGTTTTTCTTCATTCAAATTCAATTCCTGTTGTAATTGGTCCTTTGCCAGTGCTTCGTTTCGAACATCATTATACGGGCGGGGCTGTACACCGCCGACCATACTATCCGTCCAATACCTGCCCCAGCCATAGTAACCGGTGAGTGACTTTTCAACTTCTTTTGTGATTGGCTGCCCTTCCGGAACATTTGGGCTGTTTCGGATTGTTTCTTTATCCTCATTTGCTTTGACGAATTCTTCCTCAATATTTATGGAATCGAATGTAGCGGGTGATAACAGCACTCTTCTTCCGGGAAGCCATTTCCTGCTGTCGACTACCGCATATCGCAATCCCCATTTGCTGTCATCAAAATACAAATCATGAACTTTCCCCATTTCGCCATCAGTCGCGTAAATGTTGTATTTTTTCAATGTTGAGGTTAAATGATACATGATAAAACGCCTCCTTTTAGAGGATAGATACCCTGATTACCTGAAATTTAATCACGATGATCCAGATAATACGTTACCGGTATAAATAAACCCACTCTGTCATATTTCTCGTGATCAAGTGTGGCAAACACAACCCCAATCACCTTACCATCCTGATTTATGACCGGACTTCCACTGTTACCGTTATAGACCGGTGCATCCAGCATAACAACCGGTTGTTGCCAATCGCTGAGAGTTATCGAATCAATAATTGTGCCTTTATTGGCAATTCCATTAAAACGCAGTGGATTCCCTATAAAATAAATCGGCGTATCCGTCTTATAATCGGGATTCTCCGCCAGTTGCAGGTGTGGCAGATTTTGATCCTCCACATCCAATACAGCAAGATCAACAGATGGATATGTATGTTCAACATCCGCTTTGTACAAACCTTGATTTGGAAAGGCTACCGTGACTTCCTTCTCACCCTCAATCACGTGATGGTTTGTTAAAATCGTGCCATCAGATGAGATGGCAAATCCTGTTCCCTTACTGGTGCCTGTTTCAATAACCACTACGGCCTGTTTATATGTTTGAATTTCATCTTGTACGGATAGTTTTGCTGATGTAATCAAGAAATCGATAGCCGGAATCGAGAATGTCTTTGGTATCAGTGCAATCACAT
The DNA here is from genome assembly GCF_902726655.1 of Virgibacillus ihumii. Taxonomy (NCBI): domain Bacteria; kingdom Bacillati; phylum Bacillota; class Bacilli; order Caryophanales; family Bacillaceae; genus Virgibacillus; species Virgibacillus ihumii. The sequence goes on along the minus strand of NZ_CACVAN010000001.1, from coordinate 3,726,824 downwards.
TAAAAACAAGTGCAAACGCAATAAGCCAAAACGCCCACTTTGGAAATGGACGTTTTGGCTTTTGGTTTTGTTCCTCGCTGGCTCGCGCCAATGCTCTCCGACGCTCCTGCTCAACGAGTTCATACAGTTCTTCATCATCTATTTCTTCATAAAGATCATCATCAATAATATCATGCTTATCTTTATCCATTGTACACCCTCACAACAATCAATTGATTAAACAGCGCGTTTGGCCTTACCTTGCTGCATCTGGTACATATGATAATAAATACCTTTTCCATTAATGAGCTGATGGTGGTTCCCTTGCTCTTTTATTATACCACTTTCCAGCACGAAAATGGTATCTGCTTCCTGAATTGTTGACAATCTGTGAGCAATGACAAGCGTTGTTCTGCCTTTCTTCAGCACTTCAAGTGCACGCTGAATCATTGCTTCTGTTTCAGTATCAATGTTGGCAGTCGCTTCATCAAGAATCAGGATAGACGGATCAAACGCAAGTGCTCTGGCAAAGGAGATCAGCTGGCGTTCACCAAGCGAGAATGTTGAACCGCCTTCTGTTACTTTTTCATCATACCCATTCGGCAATTTTTGAATGAAACGGTCTGCTCCGACAGCCTGTAACGCATGAATCGCCTCTTCTCTTGTAATACGGGGGTCACCCATTGTAACATTTGACAAGATGGTTCCGGAAAACATGAACGGATCCTGAAGCACAATCCCCATATGACTGCGCACCTGCTGTCTGGACCATTCCTTTGTATCATTTCCGTCAATTGTAATCCTGCCGTACTGTGGATCATAAAACCGGAACAACAGATTCATAATAGAGCTTTTTCCTGAACCGGTGTGCCCCACAAATGCGGCCGTCTGTCCCGATTTCACTTGAAACGAAATATCATGCAGTACATAGTCCAAATCATTATATGCAAACGAAACATGGTCAAATTCAATATTGCCGCGGTATTTCTCAATTTTATCATTAACCACTTGTTCACCATTATGATCCATCAACTTAAAAACTCTGGATCCTGCCACGCGTGCCTGTTCAATCAATGGCAGCTGATTAACAATATCCTCCATCGGCTCAAACAACCGGGTCAGATAGTCGACAAACGCATATAGCACACCGATGGAAATGACACTTTCCGGATTCAATGAAAATGAACCAAAATACCAGATGAATCCCACAAACGCCAGATTCCGAAATACTGTCACCAGATTGTAAGAAGTCAGGGCACTTAATTTAACCAGTTTCCGCTGGTAAGTATAATGCCGGTCATTCAACTTCTCAAAATCATCCTTTGTCTTTTTTTCCCTGCTGAATGCCTGTATAATCGGCATCCCCTGAATAGCCTCATTAATATTCCCATTGATTTCGCTGATTGTTGACCGGACAACTTTATTGTATTTTGAACCAAAATATTTATAAACTTTCATCCAGACGATAAGCAGCGGGATGAGAAGCAGACACCAAGCGGCCAGTTTCACATCGAGCAAAAACAACGCCGCGAAAATTCCTGCCATATAAATGATACTAGTCACAACAATGGACAGCACCCTCTCGTACAAGTCACGTATTGCCTCTGTATCATTGGTGATCCGCGCAACGATTTTTCCCGCCGGCTGATCAACAAAGTAATCAATCGGAATCCGTTGTGTATGTGCAAAAATATCATTCCGCATTTTTTTTACAATCTGATTAGATGCTTTCTGCAGCATAAACGTTTCGTAAAACTGAAAAACCGCTGCAATTAGCAAAAGAACAACGTACAAACCCAGTAAAAAGATAATCGGACCCTGTTCAGGTTTAAAAAAAGGATACATTTCGGACAGTGACAGTTTTTCACTTTCAAATGTCAATGTCTCATCATTTGTTTTTATCATTATCTCGCCATCTTCAACACTCCGTTTACCTTGCATTGGCACAACTTCATCAACAAAGTAATAATCATTGCCAACCTGCATGACGGTTACCTGGTCAATTTCCGTATCCGTTTCCCCTAAACGGTCTGACCGTTTATAATAGCCGTCCTGATAGGATATTGTATCGTTATCATTGTTTTCCTGCACTTGGCTCCATTTACCTTCCACACCAAGAATATGTTCATCGATAATGGTTTTGGCAATTAAAGGTCCCGCCAGTTCAAGAGCAACCGCAACAATCAAACATGCCAGCCCAATAAAAATCCCTTTCTTAAAATGCAAGGCATATTGAAATAAACGTTTTTCTGTTGAATTATTTTTCATTAGGAGGACACCTCCTTACCGTCCAATTGCTGCTGCTGATATTGATGCTTATACCAGCCGTTCAGCTTCATGAGTTCATTATGTGTTCCCTCTTCAACAATCTTTCCGTCTTCCAGCACAATGATATGGTCTGCGTGCGTTACCGCAGACATCCGATGTGCCGCAATAAATGTTGTTTTATTTTTTCGTTCCTGCCGCAGATGCTCAATAATTTTTGATTCAGTTTTACCGTCGACCGCTGACATGGAATCATCCAGAATCAGAACCTCAGGATCTTTAATAAATGCCCGTGCAAGTGCTACACGCTGTTTTTGTCCGCCTGAAAGTGTAACACCACTTTCCCCTACTTCTGTATCCAAATCGTTCGGAAGCTGTTTAATATCGTTCAGAAAATGAGCCAAATCCATTACCCGGTAAATTTCCTGATCCGTAGCATCCGCTTTTCCGAATTGGATATTTTCACGAATTGACTTGGAGAACATGATCTGATCCTGTGGGACATAACCAATCCAGTCGCGTAATTGTTTCAACTGAATTGTGTCCAGTTCGGCACCGGCCATTTTTATCGAGCCATTAATACCCGGATACTGCCTGAGCAACAACTTAAATACTGTCGTTTTTCCAGCACCGGTTTTACCAACCACACCAATCGTCTGTCCTTTCTTTACAGTAAGATTAATATTCTCCAGCTGGTTGACAGCTCCCCCCGGATAGGCAAACGAAACATTGTTAAACTGAATTGCATCCAAGGTATCAACATTCATCGGTTCACTCGGATCCGACACATCCGCCTGATAGTCCAGTGTATTGTTAACTCTGTCAAGTGAAGCATTCCCCCGCTGCAGAATATTGATCAGTTCACCGACCGCAAACATCGGCCAAATCAGCATCCCAAGATATACATTGAACGTAACAAGATCGCCGAGTGTAATCCGGCCTTCAAACACGAGCAATGCACCATACCCAAGTCCGATTGTGTACGACATTCCGACAAGGATTTTTATCGTCGGCTCAAACAAAGCATCAATTTTAGCAACTGCAATGTTTTTTTCATAAACATCATTCGTCATTGTTTGGAATCGAACTTCATCCTGTTCCTCCTGGACAAACGCTCTGACAACGCGTACCCCGCGAATAGACTCAAGAACGTCATTGTTCATGTCAGCAAAAGCTTCCTGCGCTTTCATAAACCTGGTATGAATCGCCGCCCCGTATTTATTCATGACAACCGCCATAACGGGCAAAGGAATTAACGCTGCAAGGGTGAGCGGCCAGCTGATTGTAAAGCCCATCATCGCCACAATCATGAACATGAATGTAGTTGAATCGACCAGCGTCAGCACACCAAAGCCTGCTGTCTGATTAATTGCTTTCAAGTCGTTCGTACTGCGTGCCATGAGATCTCCTGTACGGTATTTTCCAAAAAACGTCGGTGTCATTTTCAGAAAATGTGCCATCAGCTTGCTCCGTGTCCACCGTTCCAAAATCACCGCACCGCCGAACAATGTATAATCCCACAAAAAAGAAATGGCGTAATGGACAATAGTTAAGGTGATATACCCCGCAATAAGGATCACCAATACTTTCATCGTCAACGTTTCGAATTGTATTTTATCAATAACATAACCCACCAATTTCGGTGGAATCAACCCGATTGCACTGGAAACAATCAATGCAATTATCGCGAACGTATATCGTTTCCAATAATGTTTAAAAAACCAATCGAGCTTTTTAAAAACCTGAAACATGTGAATCACCTGCTTTCTCTCTGTCTGAAAACCTTCCTGAGACAACAAAAGCACACGCCTGTGACGTGTGCTTTCATGAAATAAGCATGGTGGTACCGCTATAAAACACAAAAAGCCACAGGCATGTGCGGCCTGTGACTTGCTTAAACTAGGCTGTCTTTTTACATGTTACCGTCCAGGAAGGCCACACCACATATTAAATTTTGAAATTGTTTGCCATGTTGTTGGGTTTGAATTTGTTGAATTTTCATTGGAATGACCTCCTCTCTGATTTATTGTACTCAATTATTATAGTGTTAAGAAAATTTTAAGTCAATGACTTTTTAAAATTTTTTTAATTATTTATTTGGATTAGTCGATGTGGTGATAACTTTTACACAAGGTTAAGAAAGCTCACAATTAACATAATAAAGCTCAAATTCCACTGACAAAAATAAAAGAGAACACTCCGCCAATGGAGTTATTCTCAACAAAGATACAAATTTTCATAAGGTGTCTATTGCATGCCGGTCCCATTTGCTTTCCTGATACTTATTCCAAGATTAACCATATTCTTTACTTTTTCAAGCGGGACATCAGTTGAATGAGCAATCTCTTCCAGTGATACATGTGGATGCTTGACAATGTAAGTTCGCACGTGATCGCTTTCAACCAGGCATTTCGTACACATCATAAACGGGCTGGATTCCATTGGTTCCTTACATAAACGGCAATTTCTTACAAATGCTCCCATTTATATCACCCCTTATGAAATAGTAGTTTTATTTTACAATAATCGACAACTTTTAACAATAAGATTTTGTAATCTTTTGAAAAATAATTCAATAGTCATGCAACAGTGACTTTTGATCTAATTCACCGAATTACCAAATGACGTGTAATGCCATCATGAAAAATAATAGCATGGACAGTTGCAAATGCGCACGCCGGCGTTTACCAGTAGCTTTCTTCCTTCGCAAATAGCCGCTGAACAAAACACCAATAAGGCCTGCAAATGCAATTCCTCCGCTTGCTGCTTTATACGTCACATATGTAATTCCGTACTGCTGAATGATCAACAGAACATGCAATATGATAAATATCAGTCCGATATTACCGATCATCAGATGAAACGGCATGATTTTCCGGGCATGTGCAGCTATTTTAATTCGGTCATTCCGGCTGTTCAGACTGCGTATCTTTGAAAAAATTGCATGCATATTCCAATTAAATAATATGAAAACCAGACCACTAACGGCAACCAGAACGGCCAAAGACGGATCACGAATATACAAAATGACTGAAACCATGAACAGTGCGATGTTCAGGATAAACCAATAATTCATATTTTCACCTCTGTCTGTATTGTAACCAACATGCCTTCTTTCTTTTGTGATATTTACCACAGTTTCACAAAGTCATAATGAAAAAATACACAAACATGATATAATCATATCGTAAACTTAATTCAGCATAGGCGGGAACGCAATGTTATTAAAAGGCAGCTATAAAAAAGTGGAACCAGCAAATGGAGCTATCATCATGGCAAACGGTATTTTCCTGATCGGTGCTGTAGAGGCATTTCCCCTACTGGACATTCAACTTGGAAAGTACCTTACATTTATACTTCTTATTGCATGGATTATTATATACAAAGATCTATCTGTGCAGTTTTTCCACCGGGACTTTTTAATTCCCTTTATCCATCATCCGGTTAACTCATTTGTAATCGGTACATGGATTGCCGGCGTATCGGTTCTTTGTAATGTGTTTTTACGGTACTTCCCCGGCATTTACCTGATGACCGAAGCGATGGCTATTTTTAATACGTTTTTATTTCTATTTTTTTTGGCCAATTGTTTTTATAATTTCAAGCAATTGTTTTTTGATCATAAGGATTATCCTGTTCATGGGGCAGTATTGCTATCAACCGTAGGAACCCAATCGATTATAATTCTGTTAAACAATGTTTTCTTTCCGTTTCCGGTTTATTTTTCTGAAGGAATCATTATTTTAGGACTAATATTCTATCTATCCGGCATCACACTGATCGGTAACCGGTATTTGCGTACGAAGAATTGGAATCTGGCAGATGATTGGGCAAATACGAATTGCATTATTCATGGGGCTCTGTCCATAACCGGCTTGGCAATCGTAACAACTAATACTTTTACGCCATTCTTTGTATCAGTATTCTGGGGAGTTGTCTTTGTTCTTCTCGTTGGAGTGGAAATTGTGGAAGTTATCCGCTCCGTTAAGCGTATTAAACGTTATGGACTCGACAAGGGACTATTTACATATCAAGTTACCCAATGGTCCCGCAACTTTACATTCGGCATGTTTTACACGTTCACATGGGTCATGCATTTGAATCCGTTTTATACGATTCCGGATTCGTTGTATAAATTCCAGGAAGTATTCATGAACTACTGGGCCTGGGTTGTTCTGCTGGCACTCGTTGGACAGATTACCCTCTACATCAAGTCACGATTAACGGAAGGCAGAAAACATGAACATGCGATCCAATAATTGATCGGCCGTCAACCGGCCGGTCTTTTTTTATGGCAACTGCAGCTGTGCTGCATCCTTGACTCACATTTATGTTGTCAAACACAGATGATGCTGTTATGATATAATAGTTCACTAATTGAACTATTCATGTATTGAACAATTAAATCAGGAGGAACAGAAATGGAACTGAGGAAGCTCATCAACCGCTACCAGGATGCAACAAACAGCATCTATCGCAATGTAAACAGTATGATGAAAGAAAAAATACATTCCGATATTACAACCGATCAGTTTGCAACACTGCAGTATATTCAAAAACATGAAGAATGCACCAGCACTGACATCGCACATGCTTTTGGAGTCGGAAAAAGTGCAGTTACAGCACAAATCACCCGACTGTATGAAAAAGATTTAATCAAGCGGGTCAGGGATGAAAATGATCGACGAAATGTTTATTTATATGTCACAGAAAAAGGTATAAAACTTATCGAATACACAGAAGAAGAAATTTATACGGAAATCGGTAAATACCTGGGCCATTTTGACGAAGAAGAAATAACTGAGTTTATCAGTTCACTGGAAAAACTGGCTTCCATCATGGAACGGGAGGATAAACCTGAATGAAACACATATTACGTTTTCGTTGGTTAATAGCCGGGGCATGGGTTGCGGCGGTTTTGGCGCTATTTTTTCTTTCCCCGAACCTGCAGGAGCTTGTCAGTAAGAAAGGGCAAATAACCGTTCCGGAAGATTATCCGTCCCAGGAAGCTCAGGAGCTGCTTGATAAAATGTCACCGGATGAAGGAGAGCAAGCCACGAGTGCTGTTCTCGTCTTCCACGATGATGATGGCCTCGATAAATCTGAAACAAAACAAGTCAAAGAAGCTATTGACCAACTTCAAGCTAACAAAAAGGATCTTGGTGTATCTGACATTTTAGCGTTCACAGAAGGCCAGGAAATTAAAGAACAAACCGTTTCGGAAGACAATAAAACAATAATGGTTCCATTCAGCGTCTCCTTGAAAAATCAGGAAATCGTTGAGTCACGGGAAAAGATTTACAACACGGTTGATGGCATTAAAGTTGACCATTATTTGACCGGTCAGGATTATATCCAGCAGGACATTATCAAAAACTCGCAGGAGGGACTGAAAAAAACCGAAATTATTACAGTCGGACTGATTCTCATTATCCTGTTCGCTGTTTTCAAGTCAGTGGTTGCACCATTCATCCCGCTGCTGACAGTTGGTATAAGTTATATAGCAGCACAAAGTGTTGTAGCAATTTTAGCAGACACAGCGGGCTTCCCGTTATCAACCTTTACACAAATATTCATGGTCGCCGTCATGTTTGGAATCGGTACAGACTACTGCATCCTGCTGATCAGCAGATTTAAAGAGGAAATCGCCCATCAAGAATCGATCAAGGATGCTGTACTGGCAACGTATAAATCCGGCGGAAAAACGATCTTTTTCGCAGGTTTGGCTGTACTGATCGGATTCTCTACAATCGGGCTGTCAACTTTTACCTTATACCGGTCAGCAGTAGCAGTTGCGGTCGGTGTAGCGGTTATGCTGATTGCCCTGGCCACATTAGTGCCATTTTTCCTGTCTGTATTGGGAAATAAACTATTTTGGCCCTTTGATAAAAATGTGAATCATAAAGAAAGCAAAATATGGGGTGCTGCCGGGAATTTTGCATGGGCACGGCCAATTGCGGCACTATTAATTGTCGCTGTCATTACAGTACCCGCGCTGCTGACATATGATGGTGCAAAATCCTATAATTCACTTGAAGAAATTGGCGATGAGTACGACTCTGTCAAAGGATTCAACATTATTGCGGACAGCTTCGGTCCCGGCCAGACAATGCCATCTTCGGTAGTTGTTAAAACAGATGAACCTGTCGATTCCGTCAGTGAGTACCAGGATATTGCCAAAATCACACAGGAATTGGCACAGATGGAAGGTGTCAATCAGGTTCGCAGTGCAACTAGACCAGCTGGCGAAATTATCGATGATTTTCTCGTGAAAAGCCAGACCGGTCAGCTTACAAACGGGGTCGGGCAAAGTACTGAAGGGATCAAAAAAATTCAGGACGGTCTCCAAAAAGCAGCATCAGAACTGAATAACGCGTTGCCGCAGCTTGAGGATGCGGAATCCGGTGTCAGTCAACTGATGCAAGGCACACAAAAAGCAAATAACGGTCTTGGCGACATCAGCAATGCACTTACGGAAATTCAAAACGGCATTCAGTCCGGTGCACAAGGAGCTGGTGAAATAAAGAGCAATCTGCAGACGATCAAAAGTAATCTGGATCAATCGATTGCCGGCAATCAGCAGTTGTTGAATGGGTATGAGCAGATTGCTGAAGGTCTTTCAGGATTTGGAGCAAAATCAATCGATACAGGCAAACTGGATGAGATGATAAACACATTAAAAACGGCCAAAGAAAACATCAAAACAGTCCGGGATGCTGCCTTGAAGTCCAATCCTGAACTAAAACAAAACACGGAGTTCATGCAATCCTATGGTGCTGCCAAACAGCGTATTGAAGGCACGATAGCCGGTATCAAAAAAATGCAGTCGAAACTTAACAAGCTTGGGGACGCCTCACAACAGCTGCAAAAAGAAGTCATCGGACCTTTAAATACGTTGAATGATAAATTCGCACAATCAATCGCCGGACAACAGAAACTGTCTGACGGCATCGGCCAATTAATCGGTGCAATCGACCAATTACAGTCCGGGCTGAACAAAGCTGCTGACGGTCAGAATCAGGTTACCAATAACATTCCAAGTCTGCAGGATGGCTTGTCACAGATTTATGGCGGACAAGAGGAATTAAAAACCGCCTTCTCAGATATGCAAAAACAGCTTAACACCTTATCGAACGGATTGAATGACAGTTCGAAAGGTTTGAAGAAAATCAATAATGGACTAAAAGATATGCAGCGTTATTTGAAAGAGTTTGAAACAAATAAAACCAATAACACAGTGGTTATACCAAAACAGGCGCTGGAAAATGAAGACTTTATGGAAGGTACCAAGCCATATCTTTCAGAGGAGAAATCGATTGTTAAATTTGACGTAGTATTGGAATCCAATCCGTATTCAACCGAAGCAATGAACATGGTTGATAAGATCGAGAATATGTTTAATGACAATAAAAAAGGTACGGTATTTGCTAACAGCAATCCGAAAATCGGCGGTGTTAGCAGTACAAACAACGATCTGCAAAATATTTCCGATGCCGACTATACACGGACAGCTATCCTGATGATAGCAGGTATTTTCATCATCCTGATCATTATGCTCCGTTCATTTATTATGCCGATTTATTTAATTGGATCACTGATTCTGACATATTTCACGTCAATGGCTTTTGCCGAGCTGATTTTTGTCAATATATTCGATTATGCCGGGCTTTCCTGGGCCATTCCATTCTTTGCCTTTGTCATGCTCATGGCACTCGGCATCGATTACAGTATCTTTTTAATGGACCGGTTTAATGAGTACAAAAATGGAAGTATTAAGGAAGCCTTGTTATCAGCAATGAAAAACATGGGGACGGTCATCATTTCCGCTGCGGTTATTTTAGGCGGAACATTCGGAGCAATGCTCCCATCCGGCGTCTTGTCACTTCTGCAAATAGCAACAGTTGTTATTTTCGGTCTGTTCCTGTATGCATTTGTGATGCTGCCATTGTTTGTACCGGTATTGGTTCGTCTGTTCGGCAAGGCAAATTGGTGGCCGTTTAAGAAGTAGCAATCTTGCCAGGCGGCTCCACCAATTTACAAACAGCACTATATAATAAGCGACTGCCTCCCAACGTGGAGGCAGTCGCTTATTTCATGATATTTTTAATTATCTCAATAACCCGGTCACGGGATTTGTCACTATGATATTTCTTCATATTATCTATGATAACCGGTGATTTTTCCTTCAGTTGGAACAGTTCATGAACAAGTGATTCTCCAGTCAATTTCTCTTCTTGCAATACCCGCGCGTAGCCCTGATCCAAAAAGGAATTGGCGTTAATGATCTGGTCTCCCCTGCTTGCCTGTTTGGATAACGGAATCAGCAGCATCGGTTTTCGTAATGCTAAAAACTCGAAAATAGCATTAGATCCAGCCCTGGACAAGACAAAGTCAGATGCAGCAAGCAGATCTTTCAACTCTTCATTTACATATTCATATTGGGTGTAGCCATCCCGGTCAATGGAAGAATCTGTTTTTCCGTAACCGCAAATATGAGCAATTTGAAAATGTGAGAGCAATTCATCAAGACTGCTCCTAACCGTCTGATTAATTTTTTCCGCGCCGCCACTGCCACCCATAATCAGCAGCACCGGTTTTTTTCGGTTAAATCCGCAATTTTTCAATCCGGCTTCCTTATCACCTGTAAATAGTTCATCACGGATAACCGCTCCAACATATTCAGCTTTTGCTTCCGGAAGATAGTTCATCGTTTCCGGGAACGTAGCAAGCACTTTTTTGGCAAATGGGATGGCCAGCTTATTTGCCAATCCCGGGGTGAAATCAGATTCATGAATAACCGCCGGCACCCCGCTTAATTTAGCAGCTATGATAACCGGCACCGAAACAAATCCGCCTTTGGAAAAAATGACGGACGGCTTCCGCTTGCCGATAATCCGCCACGCCTGCATCGTTCCTTTTAAAACTTTAAATGGATCCTTGAAATTTTCTTTGGACATATACCTGCGTAATTTACCTGTTGCGATGGGATAATATGTAACACCATCAAGCTGGTCAATCAGTTTCCGCTCGATACCGCTTTTAGAACCAATATAATCAATTTCCCAGCCTTCTTTTTGAAAAATAGGAATGAGAGCAAGGTTAACAATGACATGACCGGCCGTTCCCCCGCCGGTAAACATGATTCGCTTCGTACCCATCCGTTTATCTCCCTTCTGCCTGTAAAAAAATCATGTAAATAAATTATCTCAAAACAATCCAGTAACCACAATAATGAAATGGACTATTAAAAGCAAAAAAACCGCCTGGATAAGACGGTTTTTTCGGCATATTAGAGAAACAGTCCGGCGACAGTAGCTGACAGAATTGATGCAAGCGTGGCACCAATCAACAGTTTCATACCAAATCCGGAAACCTCCACTGCCTTCTTGCTGTCGATTGCTTGTACCGAACCAGCAATGATTCCAATCGATGAGAAGTTTGCGAAACTGGTCAGGAATACCGTTACAATCCCAATCGTCTTCTCTGACATGGCACCCAGCATTTTCTCGAATTCGAGCATTGCCACAAATTCGTTTGTAACAATTTTGGTACCCATAACGCCCCCTGCTCTTATTACTTCACTGGCATCAATTCCCATCAAAATACCAAGTGGAGCAAGAATATAACCAAGTATTTCCTGAAGTGTAACACCTGCAAAGATAAATTGAATAAGCCAATTAACTAGATTTAATGAAGCTATAAATGCGACAAGCATCGCCGCAACGATTAAAGCAATTTTTCCGCCGTCAAGCGCACCATTACCCATCGCCTCGAAAATACTTTTATCTGTTGAAACATCTTTAATGTCAACATGGTCTTCTTCTTTTGGTACAGTGACCGGTGCAATTACCGATGCAATCATCAATGCACTGAACATATTCAACGGCAGTGCCACAAGCACATATTCGGCCGGCAGAATCTGAATGTACGCACCGACAATTGATGCTGATACAGATCCCATCGCAGACGCACTGACAATGTACAGCCTGTTTTTATTTAAATGGTGAAATTGAGATTTGATGGCAAGCAATGCTTCTGACTGTCCGAAAAAGATACTGTTAACCGCGTTGAATGATTCGATCTTCGGCAGACCAGTAATTTTCGATAAGAATCCACCTAAATATTTTATAATAGGCGGCAAAATTTTTAAATATGTGAGCACTGACAGTATTGTTGAAAAAAAGATAATCAGAAGTAACACATCAAAGAAAAAGATACTTCCGCCTTCAGTCCGTGCTACACCACCCAAAATAAAACTTACGCCATCCGAACCAAATTCAATCAGTTTATTGAATCCGGCAGAAATTCCATTAATAACAGCTTGGCCAATTTCGGTCGCAAACATAAACCAGGTTGTTAATATTTGCCCAACCAGCATGACCCCGATACCCCTATAATTAATATTTTTTCGGTCATTGGACATAAGAAATGCGATGCCAAGAACAATTAAAATTGCCAATAACCCAAGAAGTATATCCACGGATGTTCCTCCCTTTATTAAAAATAATATTGTAACTGCTTACAAATCCACTTGTGATTTTAGCAGGTTGTCAGACGTCTTGCAAGTTAATTATACTGGATACTTTTGTTAGTATTCCCTCACTGGTGAATTATTTAACCATAAAAAAGACCCCAGCCCCATAATACAGCTGAAGTCTGTTACTCTCTTTAATGTGCCGGGAAAAAGATCATTTGCAGCAGAAAAATAATTCCAAATACATAGAGAATCCAGTGAACGTCCTTTCCCTTTCCACTTACCAATTTTAATAACGGATACGTAATAAAGCCGACAGATATTCCGGTGGCAATACTGGACGTTAATGGCATCATCAAAATAATGGCAAACGCCGGAAATGCCTCATCAAATGTTGTCCAGTCAATCCTCGCCAAACCTTCCATCATGAAACAACCGACGATAATTAAAACAGGGGCTGTAATCGCCGGCAGGTCGGAAATTGCACTAATAATCGGCGTGAAAAATATGGAGATTGCGAACAATACAGCAACGACAATCGATGTAAGACCGGTTCTTCCCCCAGCCGCAACCCCTGACGCAGACTCCACATACGCGGAAGAAGGACTTGTACCAAACACGGACCCTACTGTTGTTGCTGTAGCATCTGCCAAAAGGGCTGATTTTGCCCGTGGTAATTTTCCATCTTTCATAAATCCAGCTTGTTCTGCAACACCGATCATTGTTCCGGTTGTATCAAAAATCGTAACAAGCAAAAAAGCGAAGATAACCGTGTAAAGACCATTCGCAAATACACCACCGATATCAATATCAAAAAATACCGGAGCGGGCGGCATTGATGCTACCCCGTTAAAATCCAATTGACCGGTAAAGAAACCGATAATCCCGGTAACAAGCATCCCAATGAAAAGTGCACCTTTAACATTCCATGCCATCAGAATTAATGTTATGAACAACCCTGCCAAAGTCAATAACGTCAACGGTTGGTGCAAATCACCAAATGCAACCATATTCACTTCGTTCGGAACAACGATTCCGGACATTTTCAACCCAAGAAACGCAATAAATAAACCAATCCCCGAGGTAATACCGAACTTAAGAGAAGGAGGAATTGCTTCAATTAAGGTCTCACGCAATTTCGTAAAACTTAAGATAACAAAAATAATGCCGGCGAGAAAAACGGTTCCCAGTACAATTTGATAGGAAACATCCTGACTTGCAGCAACACTGGCAAAGTAAGCATTCATTCCCATCCCGGGAGCAATTGCAATCGGGTAGTTTGCACCCAGTGCCATAAACACGGTGCCCACCACAGCCGAAATGACCGTCGCCATAAACACCTGATCAAAAGGGATTCCTGCTGCGGACAGAATTGCCGGATTCACCACAATAATATATACCATCGTAAGAAAAGTTGTTATACCGGCAACAAACTCTGTTCGGATATCTGTATTATTTTCTTTAAACTTGAATAGTTTCTCCACACCAATCACCTTACTTCCGAATAATATAATCAACAGTTACTATAATATTCGTTTTTAAAGGTGATTGCAATGATTTGAGGCGAATTTTTCCCGTTAATCATGATTGGAACTTCAACCGTACGAGCGGAACATCAACCGCACAAGCAAAACTTCAGCCGCACGAGCAAAACTTCAACCGCATGAGCGAAACTTCAACCGCATGAGGGAATCTTCGACCGTTCAGTTGCATCAGCCTTCCCCGGATCAAGGAATCAACTTACAATACATGTGCCTGTTCCAGGGAAGCTCACATTATTTTTTCCTCATATTTAATATGCGGGGCTCTCAGAATAAATTCACATGGATCTACCCCGCTGATCATAATCAAATTGTGCATAGCCCTTGTACAAGCGGTATAAAATAAAGTTCTATCTTCCTCCCTCGAGTATGCCCTGTACGATGCATCAGGAATGATCACTGCATCAAATTCGATTCCTTTGGCTAAATAGACAGGCAGGATGAGAATTCCTTTTTCAAATGCGTAGGTTTCCTCGGTTATTTGTTTTACGGGGATCTGATCTTTTAATAAATCATATACACCATTGCTTTCCTCCATCGTTTTACAAATGATAGCAATCGTCTCATTGCCTGAATCCTGTAATTTCCGAACGTTTTCCATTAAAGCCGGGCATATTGCCTTCTCACTATCCAGCCTGATAAGTTGCGGCAATGCTCCGTCCCGATTAAACGGCTCAATCTTTTCCTCACCAGGTGCAAAACAGCTGGTGAATTCCACAATCTGCCTGGTGGACCGGTAACTTTTGGTCAACGTGATTCGTTCGTGACGCTCTTCCACTTTTTCCGGAATCAGCGGATTACCTTCTATGGTATTGGCAAAAATCGCCTGGTTAATATCCCCCAATAATGACATTCTCGTATACGGGAATACATTACTCAGATATGCAAACTGAAATTCAGAAAAGTCCTGTGCTTCGTCAATAAACAGATATCGTACTGATCGGTTGGAATCTGCACCCAGGATTCTGTTCTTAAAATAGAGATATGGTGTTGCATCTTCCCATGTTAAAAACTTATTTGCCAAATTCTCTGTTGTCTGTTCACATATTTCGTTCCAATTCGCTGGAACAATTTCAGGAGTCCACCCTGTAAATAACTGATAATACGTTGCCAGTACATTTACAAACTCCAACCGTTTTACACGCCTTTTAATTGGAGTAAATACGCGCTTTGCAACTTCAGCACGCAAAATTTCTTCCTCCAGAGCAGGGTCATCAACATCTCTTTCCTGATTTTCCTGATGTGCCTGTAAATAATCCTCTTTATCCAGCAGTTCAGCCCGTTCCAGTATCCAGTCCTTGTCTTTTTCCATCTCCTCACGTTTCCGTATTTCCTTTAACAGCCATTTTACGACAAGCTCCATTTTATTGGGAATCGCAATCGTGCTGTCAAGCGAATAAAAATAATCACGTATCTGGTCGTTTGAAATAATCGTTTCCTTTTGCAGGGTAATATTTTTAAACTGAATTCCATCACTTTCTAAGTAATCAGCAAATTGATCAATCTGATGTTTAAAATCTGCACTCGATTTATAGTTAATATTTTTCATCCGTACAGCATATCCATCGGCATCCGTTTGCGTCAGTACATACTCCATTTGTTCAAAAGGTGATTCAATGATGATATTTTTTTCAATCTGATTGCGCAGATAGTCCTGAAACGTTAATTGTCTGACGTTCGCCTCGCCGAGCTCAGGCAATACGTTGGAAACATAGCTGCTGAACAATGGGTTTGGTGAAAACAGGACAACATTATCAGGATGAAGTTCCCCGCGATACCGGTACATCAAGTAAGCGATGCGCTGCAAGGCTGCAGATGTTTTTCCGCTGCCTGCCGCCCCCTGTACAATCAACAGTTTGCTTCGTTCATTCCGAATAATTTTATTTTGTTCCTGCTGAATAGTGGCTACGATACTCTTCATCGTGGTGCTGGCATTATTTCCAAGCGCCTGCTGCAGAAGCTGATCACCAATTGTTACACCTGTGTCAAACATCCCCTGTATGAAACCTTGTCTGATGATAAACTGCCGCTTCAGCGAAATTTCACCGGATATGGTGCCATCAATTGTTCCATAGGCTGCATGACCGGGAGGATAATCATAGTACAGACTGGAAATGGGTGCCCGCCAATCATAAACGAGAAAATCTTCTTCCTCATAATCCATCAGCGAAGCAATCCCAATATAAATCTGTTCCGTTATATTGCCCGGGTCTTCTGTGAAGTCAATTCGTCCAAAATAAGGTGAATCTTTCAATTTGCCTAATGTTTTAAGTTCTTCGCTTATTTTTCCATGGCTTCGTTCCCTTTCAGATAACAATTCAGCATGTTGTTTAATGCTCGCCTGTGTCTCAATCACATCATCCGGCTCATCCAAGTTAACCGTTACATCTTCCCAAAAGTTTTTACGCAGATCAATAACACTCTCTTTTATCCCGGATGATTTGGAATAAAGCTTTTCTTCCTTCATTTCGATTTCCCGTATGACATGATTCACTCGTTGTTGTTCATCTGAACGGTTGTTTGCATAACTCACGAAACCAACCCCATTCTTTTTTATTTTCATTTGACTTTGCTTTTAATTAGTGATATAATTAAAGTGGACAATTATATATTATAATAATCAAAAATGAATATAACTAACTAAATATACCATGCTATTTATGCTTTTGCAACCTTTTTTTCTTTAAAATAATATAGGAAAAACATATTGTTGTTAGAAAACTTGGTTGTCACCAAGCCTTTGGGTGACAGCCATAGTTGTCAAAAAAGGAATCCATTTACAAATTGTTTAAAATGGATTCCTTTTTTTATTAGGTTTTATATTCTGTTAGAGTTTATCCAATTGTTTCTTTAAATAACGGAAGAATACTCATGAACCCACACCCGCATTTTTGGGGACCAGCGCATACCCGGATGAATATTTAAAATCGCCTGCTGATAACTTTTCAAATCATCATAGCCTTCTTTCATTGCATCCTTATCAGTTATGTCACCGAGATATTGCGGATAGACATCGTCAATTTTAAATTTTTTATCCTGCAATTCCATTATTTCTCCTACATTAGCATAAATGCCATTCCGACGGGACGCTGTTTTCTTTCCGGCTAATACTTTATCTATTTCTTCCTGAATCGTTACAAGTTTATCTATTGTACAAGTCTTTTCTGGTACATTTTCCATTCGTGTATTCCTCCAAATTTCGACCTTTACATTCAGAGTACCATTTAAAATAATATATTGATACATTACCAGATGAGTTTTCACATATTTTTAAGATATACCCACTTATGTCAGGGATTTGATATTGATCGACTTTTACATTAAATAACCCCCGTAACGAAATCCAAATCGTTACAGGGGCGTTTCAACTTGTCTTATCCTTCCAACAGCAAGTCGTAAGGGTCTTCCAGCAGTTCTTTGATACGAACCAGGAATTGTACGGCGTCTTTTCCGTCAACGATACGGTGATCGTATGACAATGCCAGGTACATCATCGGGCGAACTTCAATGGAATCATCCGGCATAACCATTGCACGTTTTTGGATGTTATGCATGCCAAGGATACCAACCTGTGGCGCATTAAGAATTGGTGTTGACAGCATGGATCCAAAGGTTCCACCGTTTGTAATTGTAAACGTTCCGCCCTGCAGATCTTCCATCTTAAGTTCTTTATTCATCGCTTTCTTACCAAGGTTGCCAATTTCACGTTCCACCCCGGCAAAGTCGAGACGGTCCGCATCACGGACAACAGGTACGACAAGTCCTTCTTCTGTTGATACAGCAATACCGATATCATAGAATTTTTTCAGAACTAGCTCTTTGCCTTGAATCTCCGCATTAATATGAGGGAATTCCTTCAACGCGCCAATCACTGCTTTTGTAAAGAATGACATAAACCCGAGCTTGACATCATGCTTCTTAATAAAGTTTTCTTTTCGTTCACTGCGAAGCTTCATGATGTTGGTCATATCCACTTCATTGAATGTTGTCAGCATTGCCGCTTCGTGCTGAACCTCCACGAGACGATTGGCAATTGTTTGACGGCGGCGTGACATTTTCACGCGTTCAACCGGCTTGTCAAATTCCGTTTTCTCTGATTTAGCAGGCTCTTCTTTTTTCTTCGGCTTAGATTCCTTTTGTTCGTTACCGCCTTTTGCTGCTGAATCAACATCTTCCGGGCGGATACGGCCAAGTGGATCCCGTGCCTGCACACTGCTTAGGTCAATGCCAAGTTCACGTGCACGCTTGCGGGCAGCAGGTGAAGCAATAACATCTGAGCTATCCTTTGATTCTTCTTTCGTATTCTCAATTTCTGTTTCTTCTTTTTTAGGAGCTTCTTTCTTTTCTTCAGATTGGGAAGCTTCCTCTTTCGAACTATCCTCGGATTTTGGCTCGGATGATTCTTTGGCATCATCAGCAGAACCGCTATCGCCACCTGCTTCTCCGTTTTCATCAATCTTGGCAATTACGTCGCCAACTTCGACATCATCGCCTTCTTCTGCCACAACTTCCGTAATGACACCGGCATAATCGGAGTTGACCTCGACATTTACCTTGTCTGTTTCCAGTTCGACTACTGGATCGCCTTTTTCAACTTTGTCACCTTTCTTGACAAGCCACTCAGCAATTGTACCTTCTGTAATGGACTCGGCAAGCTCTGGAATTTTAATTTCATTCACTGGAATCTCCTCCTTTTGACTCGCTTATTGCTTCTTTAATAATTTGACCTTGTTCAGCTTTATGGACATTTGGTTCACCGACGGCTGGTGCAGAACGCTCGGGACGACCAATGTATCGTAAAGATTGTCCTTCCTGTAACAATTCTCTGAGGTAATCATCAACGAAATCCCAGCTGCCCATATTTTTAGGTTCTTCCTGGACCCAGACGATTTCTTCCAGATTCGGGAGTTCTTTTAATTCTTTTTCCAATTGTTTCTTTGGAAATGGATAGATTTGCTCAAGACGAAGCGCCCGAAGCCAATCAAAGTTCTCTTCTGATTCATCAATTGCTTCCTCAATATCAACCATTACCTTACCACTGCCGATCATTAGACGTTTTGCATTTTTCTTGCTGACCTTCAAGTTAGGCTGTTGACGAAGCGGTGTAAATTTACCATCTGTAAATTCTTTCGCAGCTGATGCAACACGCTGGTTACGAAGCAGACTTTTTGGTGTCATTAAGATTAATGGCCGTGCCTCTTCTTTACCGCGCATTGCTGCCTGACGACGGATCAGATGGAAAAACTGGGCAGATGATGTGACATTCGCAACCATCCAGTTATTTTCCGCGGCAAGTTGCAAGAACCGTTCAAGTCGTGCACTTGAGTGCTCTGGACCTTGTCCTTCATAACCATGTGGAAGCAGCATCACCATATTGGATTTTTCTCCCCACTTAGCCCGGCTTGCGGAAATAAACTGGTCAAAAATGACTTGTCCTGCATTCGCAAAGTCACCGAACTGCGCTTCCCAGATTACCAGCGTATTTGGCGATTCAACGCTATAACCGTATTCAAAACCAAGCACACCAGCTTCAGAGAGTGGACTATTGCGGATATCGAACGAAGCTTTTGCCTCATCCAATCCATGCAGCGGGCAATATGATTCGCCCGTATTCACATCATGTAAGACCATATGTCTGTGTGCAAAGGTTCCTCGTTCAGTATCCTGACCCGTAATTCGAATTGGAATACCATCTTTGAGGATGGAAGCATATGCCAACGCTTCTCCAGCACCCCAGTCTGCTTTTTTACCTTCCTCCAGAACATCTTTACGGCGTTTCAGGATTTTCTCCAGTTTTTTCAGTCCTGTGAACCCTTCAGGACGTTTTAACAATCCTTCATTCAATGTTTTAAGGTCATCCAACGGAACAGCTGTTTCAAATCGGTCAAGTCCGTTCGTTAATGCTTCAGGCATGCTTTTAATTTCAGGTTCCGTAGTGGTGTTTTCGCTCATACCTTCATAAACATCGCGCAGACCAGACTGAACCTGTTCTTTAATTTGCTGGAAATCATCATCATCTATTATACCTTTATCCTTTAATCGTGCTGCAAAAACATTTGCTGCAGTAGGATGTTCATCAATTGATTTATACAAGTATGGCTGTGTAGCTCTTGGCTCATCCATCTCGTTGTGACCATAGCGGCGATATCCAACCAAATCAATCAGAAAGTCCTTATGGAATTTTTGTCGATACTCATAAGCAATTTTAATCGCCGATACACATGCAATCGGATCATCGGCATTGACGTGAATAATTGGAATTTCAAATCCTTTTGCCAAGTCACTGGCATACCGGGTTGACCGTCCGTCTCCACGATTTGTTGTATAACCCAACAGATTGTTTGCAATAATATGCAGGGTACCGCCTGTCTTATAGCCAGGCAATCCACTCAGATTCAATGTTTCTGCTACAACACCTTCACCAATAAACGCAGCGTCACCATGAATCAGCACCGGGACTGCTTTACTGATGTCCAGTTGCGGATAGCCTTTTTTCGAACGCTCATCCTGGGCTGCACGGGCAAAACCTTCGACAACAGGATTTACAAATTCCAGGTGGGACGGATTATGCGCCAATGTAATCCGTGTATTTGCTTGTTCCTCATCCCTTACCTCTTTTGTCGCGCCAAAATGATATTTTACATCACCGGTCCAGCCATAGGTAACACCTGACGAGCCCTCTGACGGCATGAGCTCCTTGTCCGGTGAATGCTGAAACTCGGAAAATATTTTATCGCAGGGTTTTCCAAGCACATGTGCCAAGACACTTAAACGGCCACGGTGTGCCATTCCCATCATAATATGTTCTATTTTTTCCTCAGTTGCATATTTTACGATGCGGTCGAGCATGGGAACCATTGATTCTAAACCTTCAATTGAGAAACGTTTTTGTCCGACAAACGTCTTCTGCAAAAACCCTTCAAATCCTTCAACATGAGCCATCCGTTCAAGTAACTGCTTTTTTTCTTTATCGGAAAGTTTTAGATGAAATTCACCCGATTCAATGCGTTCAAGAAGCCATTGCCGTTCATCTTCATGATTTACATGATCATATTCAAACGTTATGGTTCCTGCATAATATTTCTTCAGTCGTTGAAAAACATCATAACCATCCCGAACATCATCAGGAGACTGTTCCCACAGCCATGATGCGGGAATACTGCGTAAATCCTCCACCGATAAACCGTAAGTTTCAGGTTGAACAAGTTCTGTTTGACGATTCTCATGTCCTACCGGGTAAATATCCGCCTCCAAATGTCCGAAACGACGAATAGCCTCAACAAGTTTCATTGCTGAGGTCAGTTTTTTAACATCATCTATGGATGTCTCTGACTTAGATACTGCCTGTGTTGTATTTCCGGTATGTTGTATCCATTCAGGAGCACCGTGCTGATCAAACAATTCTTTCATTGAAGGATCAACATTTGCAGGGTCCTGTTTAAAGAGTTCATATTGCTCTTCAATATACCCCATGTTCGGACCATAAAATTGTTCCCAGAATCCAAGACTAGATTCTTCATTCTGTGCCACGTTTTATACCCCCATTAGAAGTTAGCTTTCTCCGCTGTTGCAACGGTCATTTTACACTCAATGTTCATTATAGAACTCTACTGTAACTTCATCAACTAATATACCCTAAATAATAACCGGAAAACAATCAAATTATAAGCTTTCTATATTTTCAGGTTTTTAGCTAAATAATGGATCGTAACCTTGTAGAACGAAAACGTGCATAACAGGCCCGAAAACGTGCAAAATAAATTGCAAACCGTGCATAAAGTCATATTAACATCAATAAATACCCTGGGAATGATTGCTTTTACAATGTACTGCTGCTAATGGTTCACATTACCGGAATTATTCGGTATAATGGAATTTATAATCTGATTACATAATTTTCAACGAGGAGGAAGCGTCATGAAACTCGCATTACTGATGGGGGTTATCGTAACATTCATCGTGTCCTGCTTCACTGCCGGTTACGATGCAAAACCAGGAGTACCGAAAAAGAACCAATAAATTTTAAAAACCGACATGTATACACATGCCGGTTTTTTGATGGAAAACGTTTTTTCATATTAGCCGCGCATTTCAGTGTTACTAACGCGCATATAATTCTCAAATCGCGCATATCGCACCTGAAACCGCGCATAAATGAAATGAAATCACATATAAAATCGGAATCAGCCATTCACCCCAACTCAGGATACCCTTGCTGTCTCAACGCTTCATAAACAATAATCGCTGCTGTATTGGCCAAATTCAGCGAACGGACATTTCCGCTCATTGGAATCCGTAAACATTGCTCTTCTTTACCCTCCAGCAGACTTTTCGGTATCCCGGATGTTTCACGCCCAAATACGAAAAACAAATCGTCATTCGGATTACTGTAATCAAAATCCGTATATTGTCCTGCACCAAAGTTTTCAATATAATAATAAGTTCCCTCAGGATATGTATCGTACAATTCAGTTATCGATGCATATTCTCGAATATCTACATGTTTCCAGTAATCCAACCCGGCCCTTTTCACCATTTTATCGTCCGTGGAAAAGCCAAGCGGATGAACCAAATGCAGGGTTGCATTTGTTGCCAGACAAGTTCTGGCAATGTTTCCGGTATTTGCAGGTATTTCCGGTTGGTATAATACGATATTTAAACTCACTTCTCATTCTCCTTGCATTTTTAATAACCACATCATTATACCACTACTCACCAATCCGGAAAAATTTATAATTGATATCGGGTGTCCATGCACGGGAATCTTCATAGGACCAATAACGGTTTCGGCTGTTATCTGTATGGGCATTAACAAGCGGCATCCCATACGCATCCTTGCCGACTACAATCGTATTGTGGTCCCACCTGCCATTTCCCTGAAAATCGTAGCAAATCACATCACCCGGGATAAGGTCACCTGCTGAATCCATTTCTTTTCCCTTTAACCCGGCTGAAGAACCGCTTAAATACCACCTTAATGAATGTGCCACCGCCCAGCTATAGCTCCAGTTATCATTTTGATACCACCAGCCATCCCCCCGATTCGGCGCGCCCCGCATTGGAGCACCACCGGCATGCATGCACTGTGACACATAATTGGTGCAGTCAACATCGAACGCACGATATGCAGGATTATAACTGTTCCACCAGCGCTCAGCATACTGGACTGCAGCTCTTCTGTCATATGAAAAGCGCTCATCTGATAGACGGCGCAGGGAATCCGCCGTTAATACCGGGGTATCGCTTTGCGGTGCCGGCATACTCATTTCCTTATGTTCGATTACCTCCTCATCCTCCATTCGATATGCAAAAGGTATCACCTGTTCCTCTTGGATAAATTCATCTTGCTGCTTCAGCAAAAATGATAAGTGCAGCAGGTATTTGCAATCTTTTTTATTGTCATAAATAATCTCTTCAAAAGTGTGTCCTTTTCCGCTGATCCGGACAATTTCAGCTTCACGATCACGGCACAATGATTTTTTTCTTTCCCACCAACTGTCTTCATTCCGCTCCAGCTGAAAAAAATCCAACCACAAATCCCGTATCTTTTCCATAAAAAAATCCCCTCCATTACCATTCTATGAAGGGAAAAAACGACCATGCCTATAATGTCAACAAAAAATATCCGGCGATAAACTGCGGAACCATAACAACACCCGAAACAAACATCATGTTACGCCGTTCAGCACGACTCTGTTTACTTTCGGAATGAAAATTAGCCTGCATCTGACTTCCGCTGATGAATGCACCACTTGTCAGCCCCGCAATAATAAAGAAAAACACACCAATACCAACCGCAATCTTTCCGAACAGCTCGGTATTCCCCGAAAGCCATCCCACTAGGAACAAAATGACTGCTGTGATGACACTTATTACAAATGCCTTTTTCAATGATTTACCCCCTTTATAAGGAGTTGTTACCTTATTCTACGGGAAAATGGCTGAAAAGTTTCATGAACATGTTGTCCGACTCTTGCTCTCTCCTATTGAAGGGTGGTTTTTCCCATTTGGAGCGGGCTCTCTCCCAATTGAGTCCATTAGGTAAACGTGTCACTCGCTCGGATTAACTGATTTCCACTATTTCATGATTCAGCAAAAATTCCTTTTTATCCAGCCCGCCATTGTATCCAACCATTTTTCCATTTGCGCCAACTACCCGATGGCATGGGACAACGATTGAAAAAGGATTTTTATTTACAGCACCACCTACCGCTCGGACCGCTTTCGGTTTGCCGATCGTTTCCGCAATGTCCTTGTACGTTTTCGTTTGACCAAATGAAATCGTATCGAACAACGCCTGCCAGACCGTTTTTTGAAAGTCTGTTCCATGAAACTCAAAAGGTATCGTGAATTGCTGACGATTATTCTGGAAATATTCCTGGAGCTCACCTTTAGCTTTGATAACTATCTCAGGTTTCTTAATAAAAACAACGTCACCAAAATATCGCTCTGCCCAGTTAGTCATCTTTTCATCCAAATCAGACAATGAACCATATTCAATTCGTACAATCTTCTCCCCATCGCTGATCAAAAGCATCGTACCGACTGGTGAATCCATTTCATCATAAAATAGCTCCATCGTACTGTCCCCCGTTCGATTAGATCTCAGCCGTTTCCTGTTGGAATGCCAACCCCTTTTCCATTTCAAACAGAACCTGTTCATCTGTTTCGCTCTTCATAGCCATCTGAATTGCAGCAAATGCCTCACCCGTTCCAATTTTACCAAGTGACCATGCAGCAGTTCCGCGAATGACCGGGCGTGGATCATGCTGCATGACTTTGATCATTTCGCTGACCGCTGTTTCATCTTTATAATGTGCCAGAGCAATCAGTGCATTGCGCTGCAAGGGCTTCTTCCCGCGCCAAGAGCCGGCGATATGGCCAAAGGTGTTTTTAAATTCCCGGTTGGAAATCCGCAGCATCGGTTTAAGCTGTGGCTTGGCCACGTCCGGCTCCGGTTCAAACTCAGGATGCACATGAAAATCCACCTTTTTATTGTAGGGACAGACCACTTGGCATGTATCAAAGCCATAGATGAAGTTGCCGATTTTGGAACGGTACTCGTCATCAAGAAAACCTTTTGTCTGTGTTTGAAATGCCAGACATTTCTGAGCGTTAAGCTGCCCGCCTTGAACAAGTGCACCGGTTGGACAGGCATCCAGACATTTCGTACAGGAACCGCATCCATCAGAAAGCGGTTCATCCGGAATAAACGGTATGTTGGTAATCAGCTCGCCGAGATAAACGTATGATCCAAACTCCGGCGTAATAATCGATGTATTTTTCCCGCTGAAGCCGATTCCCGCCCGTTCCGCGACTGCACGATCAGATAACTCGCCGGTATCGACCATTACTTTTGTTTCGGCATCCGGCATTTTTTCCTGAATAAACAATGCAAGTTTCTCCAGTTTCTTCCGTAAAACTACATGATAATCAGTACCCCATGATGCGCGGCAAAACACACCTCGCCGGGCTTCTTTTGTACTTTTCGGCGAACCTTTCACACGGGATGGATAGGCCAGTGCAATGGAAAGGATTGACTTTGCTTCAGGAAGCAAGCGCTCAGGCTCTGTTCGTTCAGCAATTGACCCTTTTTCAAAACCGGACTGATAGTCGAGTTTCTGCTGCCTGCGCAGACGTTCCTTCAACTCACTGAAAACATCCGCAGCGGCAAAGCCAATTTTATCGATGCCGATTTCTTTGCTGTATGCCACTATTTCCTTTCTCAAATTGGCCGTATCCATTCGTTTTACCTTCCTTCTACTTTTGAATGACCTTCGCTGTACGCATCCGGTTCAGCACTGCGGCTATTTCGTAACGTCTGGGGCGTGCGATATCTCCCGGATGCTGATCGTTAAAGACAGTAAATGACGCCAGACCATCCTTATCCATTTGCTTCTCAACATCATCCAACAGTTGATGTACCGATCGATTGCCCAGTCCATTGGTCCGATCCAAATACTGAATGATTTCAGCAATCATCCGTGTTTGTGATTCATCCGCCAATTGCTCGGTATCGTCAAACGAAATATCCGTTTTCCCCATTAAGATTTTGGTTAAGCCTTTTGCCTGTGTTTTGGAGCGTTTACCTTTTTGCGTCTGCAACGAGTTTTGCTTAAAATAACGGTTGGTAATATCACCGAATGTTTCAGCCGACAGCGATTCCCGGTCAAGCGGGTCCTGTTCCATAATCTTTCTCGCTTCATCCGTCACATTATAAGGAACATACGCCTCCATCATAATGACAGAGTCTGCAACGGCAAAATAATCACCGGATCCACCCATGACCAAAATCGTTGAAACATCGAACTGATCACGCAACTGTTTTATTTTATCAATAAATGGTGTAATTGGCTCCTTCTCACGTCTTACAAGCTGTTGCATCCGGTGGTCACGAATCATAAAGTTCGTCGCACTTGTATCCTCATCAATCAGTAATGTTGTGGCACCCGCTTCCAATGCTTCCATCACATTGGCCGCCTGTGAGGTGCTTCCACTGGCATTTTCGGTTGAAAAGAAATCCGTATCCTGCTTATGCGGCAGGTTATTGATGAACGGTGAAATGTTAACACCGGTTATCTGCCGGCCGTCTTCCGCCCGAATTTTCACTGCATCCGGATCAGTCAGCACGTATTCCCGGCCGTCTCTGTGCGTATGAGCATAAACACCGCGCTCAACTGCTTCCAAAATGGTACTTTTCCCGTGATACCCGCCGCCGACGATGAGAGAGATACCTTTTTTAATCGCCATTCCTTTCAGTGGTTCCGTTCGATGCGGAATTTCAATCTCCACCTCATTTTCCGGCGGGCTTTGAAATGCTACAGCATCCTTCATCGGTCGATTACTGATGCCGCTCTCCCGTGGCAGAAATGCTCCATTTGCAATAAAGGAAATCCAGTTATTTTGACGCATTTCCTTCCTAATGGCTTCCTGCTGATCAGCAAGCTGTGTGGCATTAACAATTTCATCATTGGTAATCGTAAAAACGGAATTTTTAATAATAGCCGGGATGGCGGCGGAAAATAATTTTTCTGCCTCACGCCCGTTAATACGGCGTCCGTTCGCCGGCAATCCTACTGAGATACAAACCGTTATGGAGTTTGCATCTATTTGTACAGCACTGCGTTTCAATACTTCCTGACCGGGTTTGTCAAAAAAGATACTGCCACTTTTGCCTGAGCCTTTGATGACAAAATTGCCCTTCGCAATTGCCTTCCCAACTTTCCGTGCAAAAATGTCTTCAGTTGCTGTTTGCCGTGAATCCGGAGAAAGCCACTCATCTTTTAGAGCTCGTTTATCCGTTGGGATCACAACCCGTATTTTCGACGGAGTTGCAAAGGGATCCCCTTGCACATAATCAATATGAACATCAAAATCTTTGAATTTATAGCGACCTTGAATGTTTTTATATGCTTTATAGCTTTTTCCATCAATTTGCTTTAATGTTTGCATTAATTTTTGCATGTAAATCCCTCAATTTAATAGAATATCTCTTTTCAGCATACAGGCATTGCTGCTGAATATTCAAGTGAAGCAAAACAAAAGCGGAAGCGCCCGTTTAGCAACGTACAAACTGCGCCCTGCCATGCAGGGTGGGTCGGCGTTGCCGCGCAAAGCGGCGGTTTTAGCCGATCTTCCTTATCTCTGCAATGAGATAAAGGAAACACGGTGAGCTGAAAGCGAACCGATGTTGACTTATCGTAGTGAAGAGTGTGAAGTTTGCTAGTTGCTGGGCGCTGGATCTGGCCGTGGCTGTTTGGGTAATATTAATAATCCACAGGTTTATGGTCTATATTTTTCTACAATGAAAAAACGCAATGCTTCGTATGTGATGGTACGAAACACTGCGTTAAGACTTATGTAATGGAGCGGATGATGGGAATCGAACCCACATCATCAGCTTGGAAGGCTGAGGTTTTACCACTAAACTACACCCGCATATTCAATTATTAATAACCAGATTTCAATCATTCAATATTATGTATATTTTTTTATGAACATTTTTAATTATACCAAGAGGGTGATCTTAAATCAAGTCTTTTTTGAAAAGAATGTCGAACAAAGAGCTGCAACGATGTCACAGCCCCTCTACAATACGCAATTTTCCACGCCGCACTGTTCACAAACGAGAAGCTCTTTAAAATAATCCACTTTCTTCAATAAAAAATATTTATTATCATTATCAATAATTCCTCGTTCCTTCCATTTGTTCACTATACGGCTGACCGTTTCCCGTGAAATTCCGATATGCTTACTGATATCCTGGATCATAATTGGCTCCGTTATGCGCACTCCCTCAGGTGTTACCACCCCGTACATATTGGAATAGCGGATAAATACAGATGCCACAGCACCTTCTGATCCAAACGCAATATAATCACGAATTTTGGCCTTGCTTGCCTCGAGCGATTCAGCAACCCATCTGGTAAAATGCAGTCCAATTCCACCATTATCCGTCAGTATGTTTTCCAATGTCTGATTCTCAATACGATATAATACAGAGTTCATGACAGCTTCAGCAGTATTGGAATATTTAAGGCTGCTGAAAACACCAACCTCACCAAATGCATCATCTCTCCGCCGGGTAAAAATCGTCAGTTCCTTGTTCGGACCAGTTCGCTTAAAAAGTCTGATTTCGCCTGTATGTATAAAATATAAATAATCGGATGAATCACCTTCATTATAAATGGTTTCACCTTTTGTGAATTCCATTTTTTCGGAATTTGCAAACAATACATTCGCATCTTCCTTGCTCATACGCTGCAATAGTGGTTCCATATTATTCCACCTCCTATACTAACTACTTTCCATTATACCTCATTCTTAAACTGAAATTGTGATAAATATCACTTATAATAATATTTACAAGCATTCAGATAAATTATAGAATGGATTTAATTGCAAGGAGGCGAGTAGTGTGTCAGTTTATCCAATTATTTTATCACAAACAATGTTCACCCACCGTGATAATCTGCATTATCCATTTGAGGAACGGGGATTACAATTCGGTGACGGTGTATATGAAGTCATCCGGATTTATAACGGATCCTATTACCTGCTTCAGGAGCATGTTGACCGTCTTTTCCGTTCCGCTGAAGCTATTAAACTTGTACTGCCATTTTCCAAAAATGAGATTACCAATCTGTTACTGGACCTGCTGGAACGAAACAACATGTCTGAAGACGGCAAAGTATATTTGCAGTCCACCCGCGGTTCAGCACCAAGAGACCATACTTTTCCGAAAAATGTCGAAGCAAACGTGTATGCATATGTTCAGGATTTACCAAGAAACAAAAAGAATCTCGAGAATGGCGTCTCTGCCATAACCCGGCATGACAGCCGGTGGGATTATTGCTATATTAAGAGCTTGAATTTACTTCCTAATGTGCTCGCAAAGCAGGAAGCAAAGGAAAATGGCTCCTTTGAAGCAATCTTTCATAAAGATGGTCTGGTAACTGAATGCAGCTCATCGAATGTTTATTTAGTGAAAGACGGTGAGATTCATACACACCCGGCATCAAATGGTATTCTTCACGGTTGTGTTCGCATGCGGGTTGAGCAGTTTTCCGCAGACTTGTCCTTGCCGTTTGTTGAAAATAGCTTCTCAGTAGATGATATAGCAGACGCTGATGAGTTATTCCTTTCAAGCAGTACTGCAGAAGTTATGCCAATTGTGTCAGTCGATGGTACCAAAATTGGAAACGGACAGCCTGGCAAGATAACCCGTCAGCTTCAGGAAGCATACGAAAAAGATGCCAATATTATAAGACATACCGTGTAGCCTTTTGTTTTTACAAAAGGCTTTTTTCAGCATTCCTTACTGATTAAGTGCAACGATGGCTGTCACCTAAGGCTTGATGGCAACCAAGTTTTCTAAGATTCATATCATGAAACAATAAGGGAGAGAAAATTGTATGCGTAATGAATCAAAACGGGCCTTAACCGCAGAGGATTTGAAGAAGATTGATGTGTACAGTGATCCGCAATTTAATCCGGACGGCAATGGTTATACCTTTGTTTCCACAACAGTGAATGATAAAAACGAATATGAATCGCATTTATTTTATCAAAAGCTGAATGAATCCGAACCGGTGCAATGGACATTCGGCAAAAATAATAACAGCAGCCTGTGCATTTCGCCGGATGGCAGTCGTGCAGTGTTCCAATCAGACCGGAACGGAGGGACACCGCAGCTTTACCTGTTACAAATGAATGGTGGTGAGGCAAAGCAGCTGACGACCTTCAAAAATGGTGCGACCTCCCCCATCTGGTCCAAAGATGGCAGCAAAATCTTTTTCCAGGCAGCGCTTGAAACAAATGACGATGTAACAAATCAGCGTGAATGGACAAAGGATGAGCGGGAAAAAGAGCAGGCGGAAAAAAGCAAAAAACCGCTCGTAGTGACTCGCCTGAAATATAAGTCCGATGCGAGAGGACTTCACGACGAAAAGCGTGCACAGATAGTATCACTCAAGTTGAATGAAGAAAGGTTTGAACAATTAACGACAGCAGATGCTGACCACCATTTGGAAGATGTATCACCAGACGGAAGGACTATCCTATTTTCAGCAAATCTTAATGATAATGAAGACTTTGAACTAACAAATGATCTATTTTTACTTCACCTGATGACGAAGGAACAGGTGCAATTGACCGACGGAAAAGGTGCATACGGCAATGCCCGGTTCGCTCCGGAGGGGAACAAAATTGCCTGTTTCGGTCATGAATATTCACATCAGGGTGCCACACTGAGTGAATTGTATATGTTTGATGTCCAATCCCGGAAACGTACTTGTCTGAGTAGTAAGTGGGACATGCAACTAGGCGATACAATGATTGGTGATACCAGGATCGGGCAATCAACAGAGGGCCCGGTTTGGTCAAAAAATGGAAAACACATCTTTTTCCTTGCTACAGATTATGGAGCAACGGGGCTGTACCAAATCAATCCGGCTGCAGAGCTTCAGGTGCTCTATAAAAACGATAATCATGTATTTGGTTTTTCCTATGATTCAACCGACGGAAAGTTTATTTTGGGAATCAGCACACCGACCAATCCATGTAATTTTTACCTGCTGGACGAGCACGGTCTGCAGCGAATGACCAATGGAAATAATGACCTGCTTGGAGAAGTCGTATTAAGTGAACCGGAAACCTTGACATATAAAGCGGAAGACGGCTGGGAAATTCAAGGATGGATATTAAAGCCATATGGGTTTGAAGAAAGTAAAAAATACCCGCTTGTGCTCGAAATCCATGGCGGACCGCATGCCATGTATGGTCAGACATTCTTCCACGAACTACAGCTGCTGGCAGCCCAAGGGTATGTCGTTCTTTACACAAACCCGCGTGGAAGCCACGGATACGGTCAGACTTTTGTTGATGCATGCCGTGAGGATTATGGTGGAAAAGACTTTACTGACTTAATGGCTGCCGTTGATTTTGTATTGGCCAACGATGACTATATAGACGAGAATCGGCTTGGTGTAACCGGAGGCAGCTATGGCGGGTTTATGACCAACTGGATTGTCGGGCATACCAACCGGTTCAAAGCTGCAGTAACCCAACGCTGTATCAGCAACTGGCTGAGTTTTTACGGCGTGAGTGATATCGGTTATTTCTTTACCAAATGGGAGTTGGGCAAAAACCTGCTTGAGGATCCGGAAAAACTGTGGGAATTTTCCCCGCTCAAGTACGCCGAAAATGTCGAGACACCATTGTTAATCGTCCACGGTGAAAGAGATCTCCGTTGTCCGATTGAGCAAAGTGAACAAATGTTTATTACGCTCAAAAATCTTCGAAAAGAAGTCGAATTTGTCCGCTTTCCGGGTGCAAATCATGAGCTGAGCAGGAGCGGTGATCCGGATATGCGGCTGGCGCGCCTGAACCATATCATACGCTGGTTTGAAACACATTTATAAAGTAATACTACCCGTTAAAACGGATAAAAAAACAAACGGCTGACATCAACTTCGATGTCAGCCGTTTGTTTTATTCGTTACTCATATATTTATCCAAAAATGCTTTCATTTTTCTCACATATTTATCTTTGGCGATAACGAAAGATTCACCATGGTTTGCACCATCCACAGTCATAATTTCCGCTTCACTTTTCGTATTTTCATAAAGTTTATAGCTCATCTTTGTCGGAACAAATGTGTCTGCTTTTCCGTGAATATACAAAATTGGGACTTCTGCCTTTTTCACCTGTTTCAACGCCGAGGCGCCCTTCAATGAATAACCTGCCTTAAATTGTGTAACCAGGCTGGTGCTTGGCAGAATCGGAATATCCGGCAAATGATACATCCGTTCCATCTGATATTCAAACATGCCATATACACTCGTGTACGGACTGTCAGCTATAATTGCCTTAACGTTGTCCGGAAGATCCTCACCGCTTGCCATCAATACAGTCGCAGCTCCCATCGACACACCATGCAGCACGATTTCCGTGTCTTCCCCGTACTTTTTCACAATCTTATTAACCCAGTCAATCAGGTCAAGTCTGTCGTGCCAGCCGAAGCCAATATATTCACCTTCACTCGCACCATGTCCGCGTGCATCAGCCGTAAAAATATTATAGCCCATTTTTTCATAATAGTACTTGCCATATAACCCCATATCCATTGCATCGCCAAGGTATCCATGGGCAAAAACAACCACCTTGTTTGTCGGCTTTTCCGCCTCAAGGAAGTATCCCTTCAATTCCAGCCCATCGTACGACGTCATCGTCCACTTATCAAAGTCCTGTTTATCAACCCAGGTTCGCCAGTCACCATCCAAGAGAACTTCCATTGTTTCAGCGGAAACTTCCAGATCATCATTTCCCTGCAGGAAATCCTTCTCACCACGGTCAATTGCCAAATTATAAAAATAAAAACTTGCAATCATATCTATAATAAATAAAGCACTTATAACAGCAACTAAAATCTTCAGCCATTTTTTCCGTTTCACATCTTCTCCCCTTTCTTGGAAAAACTTAGCATCCTCTAATAGCGAGTGCCGAAGTTTTTCTTAACTGCCAAAAGAGTCTCTTATTCTATTATACTAAAAAAAACGGAAATATTCGCCCAATATATGCTGGTACTTCCATGCAAAAGGGGAAAAGTTTGGCTGCTGAGTAAATTTTATAGATTCAAATCATGCTTCACCTCTTTGAGTTGTTCTGTATGCCGCATTTCATGATAGGCAACAAAAGGTATCCATTGTTTCAGTGATAACTCGCCAAATTGCGGATGCGGGTACATTCGCTCTTCAAGCAGCGTTTCATCAGCATTAATAGCAGTATCCGCAAGCAGCTTATGGCTGCTTTCCAGTTTTTGTATCAGTTCTTTACGTGTTGCAAAGTCATCTCCAGGAATAACAAAATCCGATGCATCCACTTTTTTTTCACGGTTGACCGTAAGCTCAATTGGTTTATCGGAAATATCCTTCCTTTCCCCTTCTTCCAGCTGTTTTTGTATTATTTTAGCAATAGCGCCTTCCATCAAATATAAGTGCTCCAGTATCTGTTTTATGGACCATCTATCCTCTGCAGGTCTTTTGTTAATATGTTCATCAGAAAGTCCTTCCGTTTCTGCCAGCATAGTAGTGCGGGCGCGTTCATTTAATTTCATACATAATCCCCCCAAAATTTAGTGGAACACTTTATTATAGCAATCTTTCACTCCATTTAAAAAAGATTGACCAGTAAATGGCCAATCTTTTAATCAAACATATCTTCTTTCCATCAGATGAATGCCTACCCCGGTCATCAGCACCCCCATCAGCAGTAAAATACTCATTGGAAACAGCAATTCATCAACTGGCTGTCCATAAATCGCTGCACCATACAAAATTTCCATGCCATACGTGATTGGATCGAATTTTGACAGCAACAGCATTATTTCGGATTGGACAATTTCAAGTGGCCAGTACGCACCGCCAATCATCGCCATACTTACTGCAAGTATCGGGATCATCGCGTTAAATTGCTGAACGGTTTTTACAATCCCGGTTACCAGAATCGACAACGCAACGATAGCAAACACATATGGAGTGATCAGCAGCAGCGACTCCCAAAACCTGCCATTAAAATCGATACCGACCCAATAACGGAAAACAAGAAACACGATGACCACCTGTAAGTAACCGGTTAAAAAGGTGTACAGAAAATTTGCTGTATACATTTCCCATTTCTTTACAGGTGACAGAATGATCCGATCCCAAATGCCCTCTTTTTTCTCAAGTAACACATAAAACACATTATAGGCAATCGTGTAAATGACAAAAAACAATGTGAAGCCGAACAACGTATGCAATTTCATGTCAAACGAGTCTGCTTTTGACCCGTTAAAATAACTTGACTCCATGGAGAACACGGCATCGGCAGCTGCCAATTGTTCCATGAATTCTTTTTTCTCTGAAGGACTGGCCGCACCACCTTCATTTGCAATATTATTATATTGCGCTTTTTTCAAATACGCCTCACGTACTGTCTGATGTACCAGATTTGCATTTGCTGAAGATACACCGACAATAACATCATAATCATTTTTACTCAGGAGCAGCCCAACTTCGACATTCCCGCTATGAACCTGCTGCTCTACCCGTTCTTTTGATACCCACTCAAAGGAAAAGGCATCGGATTGTTCAAGTGTCTCACCGACAGCAGAATCACGGATGGAACCATTCTCGGTATAAACAGGCACTGTAACAGTTGCGGGGTTTCCAGACCCCAGAACGAGTGCAAAACCAACCGACATCACAACCATAATAATGAATGTCCATGGATTACGCAGGAACATTTTCACTTTTGCCATGAAAATACCAATCACAGGACTTGCCCCCTTTTCGGAAAACTGAATGCAGCAATACAAATCAATACGACAGCAAAAACTCCCAGAAAAATCAGATGCTCCCAGGAAGAAGACATACCGCTGCCTCTGATTACATTCAGATAAGCAGTCATCCCAGCCCCGTTTGGCGTGAGGTTGCCAATCTTACTCATTATTTCGGCAAACTGCCCGATAGGGAAAAAGCTTCCTCCCAGAAAGGCTAATACAGATATGATAATATTGGAGAAAAAATTAATAATCATTTCCGAATTGAAACGATAGCTGATTGCCACCACTAAAACAGATAACCCACCTACCGCGACTGCCATAGCAAGTGTTACAATCAAAAACCCAGCTACATCCAGCCATGCGACACCGAAGAAAAGCCATGCTGCACCAAACACGATGAACAGATGAATAAATGCGAAAATTGCCCCGGCAAGCAGCACTCCTGTAAAATAAACCCATCTGGATACATCCGCCAATATAATCCGGTTAAAAACATGCATTTTTCTCTCACGAAACGCATAGGAGCCTATTGTCGAGGCGATAAACAGCACATTCATCACCGCCATTCCAATTGCATAATAATCCTTGGCTGATACCGGTTCAGCCTGATCCACTGACTTGATATCACCGGTGATTTTTTCTGCATCCACCTGTATCGCGTCCATCGCAATTCCCTTAGTCCGAACAAAGTTCACCAACGTCAGGTTCTCTTGGTATCGCTGCAGAACATTTTGTACAACCGATGCCGCAATATCTTTTTCGCCGTTTTCATAAACCTTCAGTGAAGACTGTGATTTTTTATCAAGCAAAAGCTTCTGCAATGTTTGATACGTGAAATGATCCGGAACCTCAATAATCACTGCATATGAATCATCCTGCAAAACTTTGTCCAGATTGGCAGGTTTTACAGTCTCCATCGTCACAATATCCCGCAGACCTTCACTTTTAAAAATAGTTCTAATCCGCTGTATTGGTGCCATTTGCTCAGCAGCCCGTTGTATTCTGTTTATCTTCTTTTCCGGTAGTTTACTGTCCTCTCCTACATCTTTCACAAATCGGTCAATCTGCTTTTGCTCATTTCCGTTTTCCACAATGGCAACTTTTGCTTCAATCGAGGTTGTTTCGCCATTCATCACTCCGCCAAGAGCTACACCCAGAATCAAAATTAAGATAAGCGGAAGTCCAATCAGCAAAAGCAGCTGAAATGGATTACGAAGCAAAGTCAAACCGATTTTCTTTATAATTTGCCAGATCATTGAATCACCCCTAATCCCTTAAAGCTCTTCCGGTAAGATGCAGGAAAACATCTTCAAGCGTAGGAGTCTGCACGTTAACGGATGTGAGCTCAATTCCCGCTTCCTCCGCATATTTCAGAATGGTACCAAACACATTTGTTTCCTTTGGCACAATGACACTGCATGCTTTTTCCTCTACGGTAACGCGGCTGATTGTCGGATCATTTTGTAATGCCCCGATAAACGTATCATTCCAGCGCGTTGCCTGAATCGAAACTGATTTTTCCGCTGAAAGAATCTGCTTGATTTCCTCCTGGGTACCTGACGCAATTAAGTTTCCTTTGTCCATGATATAAATCCGGTCACAAAGAAATTCAACTTCTTCCATATAGTGACTGGTGTATAAAACCGTCATCTTTTTCTCCTTATTCAACCGCTTTACTGTTTCCAGAATGTAGCTTCGTGACTGTGGGTCAATCCCTACTGTCGGCTCATCCATAATAATCAATTCCGGATTATGCAGGAGTGCCACACCAATATTCAGTCGGCGTTTCATTCCCCCTGAAAATTTTTTAACGACATCTTTCCGTCGCTCCGTGAGACCGATCAAATGAAGCACATCATCGATTCTCCTTTTCAATTCGGTGCCTGATAATCGATAAATTCTGCCGAAAAACTGTAAATTTTCCTGCGCGGTTAAATCATCATACAGCGCTATTTCCTGTGGCACCATGCCAATCACTTTACGAATTGGTCCCGGACTGTCAATAATGCTGACATTCCGAAAGCGAACATCCCCTTCCGTCGGCTCAGTCAATGACGAAAGCATCGAAATCGCCGTTGACTTACCTGCACCGTTTGGCCCAAGCAGACCAACAATTTCACCTTCTTCGATAAACATATTAACGTTCTTTACCGCATAAAACTGTTTAAATTTCTTGGACAAATCAACAAGCTCCAGCATCTCCCTGCCTCCTCTAAATATAGTGTAATGCCATCCCACTAATTCGCACACTAACTCAGGTCATTGATTTCCGGAAATTACGGTGACTATAGTCATAACACGAGAAACTATACCCACGGCTTACAGATTCTGGTTGTTCAGCGGGATTAGGAATTTTGTTCGGCGCGATAGCACGATTTTCCGTTTAATCTGAACCCTTACATCATGTGTTACGGAGCGATTCTTGAACGCATGCAGCACAAATAAAAAAGACCCTCCAATCAGAAAGTCTTTTAATCATTCACCTATTCCATGCTTCACTGCAAAAATCGCCAGCTGTGTCCGGTCACGAAGGTCTGTTTTTTGTAAAATATGCGTGATTTTATTTTTAACAGTGCCGATTGACAAAAACAATTCATCAGCAATTTCTCTGTTTGTTTTTCCCTGCCCTACCAAGTAGGTCACCTTTTGTTCTCTTGGTGAAAGATCAGCTTCAACAGATGACTTTTCCGCTGTTCCTTCCAGCAAACGCGGCATAACCTTTGCAGCTACCTCATCATGAATGGTCAGGCCTCCTTTCATACAGCTGTACACCGCTTCAATCAATTTTGCCGAATCGGACGTTTTAAGCAAGAACCCATTGGCACCCTCCCGTAACGCCTGCAGTGCATATTCATCATCATTGAATGTTGTCAACATCAGTATTTTTACATCGGGCCAGCATTTCTTGATTTCTCTTGTTGCTTCAATGCCGTTCATGACTGGCATCCGAACATCCATCAAAACAAAATCAACAATATTTTTTTCCAAAATTGTTATTGCTTGCTGTCCATTTTCCACATCATGGTCAACTTTGATATTTTCGTCCTGTTCCAAAATCACCTTTAACCCTTGTCTGACAATATCCTGATCCTCCGCAATCAGTACCCGCCACATCACGTCAACCCCCTATTCACCCGGAATGGTTCCTTGAACAACAAACTTTTCCGCCGTCTGATAAATCTGTAACGTACCATGCACCTCGTCCACCCTTTCTTTCATATTGGACAGTCCAAATCCATACGTAAATGGGACCGCATGAAATATCTGGTTGATTACTTCAAAAGAAACCCCGCCGTTTGCAGATTTCCCCAAAATGATCTGCACTTCACGTGACTGTGCATGACGCATCGTGTTCGTTAATGCTTCTTGAATGGCACGGTACAACACAATACTGCTTTGATTGGAAAGTTTTACAGACAGCACACCCTGTTTCATCGTGAATTGCACAAGAATGTGGCTTTCCGCCTCCAGCTTACGAATCAAATGCACCACTGTTGCCAACCCTTCCTGCTCATTCTGCTGCAATGTTTGCACCGCCTGTCTGATTTCGTCAAGACTCTCCTGTGCTATTTTTTTCAGTTCTTGATACTCCGGTTTTTGCTGCTGAATGGAAAGCATTTCAAGTTTCATAATCAGCGCTGTCAACCGGTGTCCAACTGAATCATGGATGTCCCGGGCAATTTTTGTCCGCTCTTCCAGCCGTGCGTTATTTTCAGCGGTAAGATTCATCCGTTTTAATTTACGGTACTCCTCCAGCATTTGTTCGTATTGCTCAGCCTGCCCTTTCCGCTCCATTACCAGACGATTCAAAGCAAACACCATAAAGTAAAACAACCCACTGAGAATAATCAACTCAAGCGCATAATCCGCATACAGCAAAGCTATGTGCACAGATAACAAAAAATTAATAAAAATATATGTAATCAGAATTCTTCGTTGTAATCGATACAGGGAAACCACCGTGACAAAATACAGCAGCAATAAAGTATAGAAAGCGGAATCAGTCCATAGGATACCATGAACAAAAATAACAGTCGATAAGCCGAAACAGATAACAAACATTTCTTTATGGATGGATAAAAAGAAAAATAATCCCAGCGATAGTGCGGCAAAAAATATACTAAGCGCTGCATACTCACTATCCTGTAAAATAATGAGTCCCCACAGACCGCTGAAAATCACCAGCCGAAACCAGAAAGTCTTCACATGAATTCCCCCCGCTTTCCAAATGATGCCTTTATTATATCGTATAATAAGAAACATTTGAGACAAAGGGGTGTTTTTATCTAAAAACTGATGCAGGAAATCGATTATCTGGCAGTCAATATTTCTTATGACTGTATTGTTGTGCAGCATAATTTGGGAAGGGTGGGATAATCTGTCCCGGTATGAAGTATACAACAGAACCAATGATTCACTTTATCGGAAGTACATGCGTGACCAAAGTATGCATAATACCATAAAACAGCCCGTCATCATGAGAATATTGGACCATTTCCTAAAAATTACCACATGAATCATCACTTTTGTAGTATACTATAGTAGACAGGTCTATACAGGGTGAGGCTTCTTTCGGGAAGCAGTAAAAAGTATCACTCTTTTTACTTGGCGGCTCGGAATCCCCAGAAAGGGGTGAGCGAGTGATTGAAATTGACAAGACTCTCGAGTTGATGTTGATGTTTGGAACACTCGTAGTTTTACTTGTTGGCAGCCATGAAAAGAAGTAATCACCCTGTCGTCTCCGTAAACGTGGGGTAATTACTCTTTTGTGAAAAATCCCGATTCGGAGTCGCCGCGCCTTGCGGATAACTGTCCGGGTCGCAAGTTACAGCTTGCGGCCCGCTTATTGACTCCGAAAAATTACAACCAATGTAATTCTATTTCCTTCCACTTGAAATTATTCATCATTTTCAATTTACTTGCCAACTAGTTCATAAGTTTCGGTACACTTTTGCAACTCGTGAATTATTAATACTTTTGTCTTAATTAAATCGTATCATAACCCGTCATAATCGTCTATTAAAATGATTCATTACAGAAATTCGTTTTATGAGAAAAAACTAGACTGTCGATTGTGAAATTTGTTGAAAATATTTTTTTCTGATTATAATAACATGATTCCAGCTGCTCTTGCGATGAATTTTATTTTCCCGTCAAATATCCATTTACAGCACCATTACCATATGCTCCTCGTCAAGAAAGCCTTCCCCGAATTGAATAGCTTTTTTATGTGTTCCAATCGGGACAAACCCCTGTGCGTAATACATGCTTTTCGCGGTAGTATTGGTAGTAACTACTGACATACATACCTGACTGACACCATCGAGCGACCTGGCATGTTCGACCGCCGTTTGCATCAGTTTTTTTCCAATACTCTTCCCCCTGTATGCAGGAGTGACATACATTCCAAAAACACTGGAGCGATGACTGATCTTATTTTTTGTTTCACGAACAAGTGCAACCATCCCGATCAGATTATCCTCCCTGAACGCACCAAAATTGAACGCTGCATCTGATTGCAGTCTGACTTTATAATCATCCTCCGACATTTTTTCGGCTTCCTCGTGACTGGTCAGGAATGCTTCAGGGCTGTTCAGCAATGCTTCCAGGCGCAGCTTCCGATATGCTCCGGCATCTTCTGGTTCCAATAATCGTATTTCCATTTTGCTCCATCCCCTTTTCTCTATAAACCAATATTCTACATGAAATGATATTTTCCTTCTTAAAATTGAAAAACGTCCCCCTGTAACTTGGAACGTTTTTCTTTTACTATATGTTTTATTGCTTTTGGTTCATGACAGCTCTTTTCAATTATTTTTACCGGCAGTCTCTTGCTCAGTGCGATCATCATATAACGCTGGTTTTTCTAAAAGCATCCCATCAAATAAATGAACGATTCAGTCATAAAAATTGTTTGGCAGACATATGACTGATATAATTTCTCGTATATAAGAAGAAGGAAGTGTGAAATTTGGAATACGAGGCTGGCCTTATGTTGGAAGGTGGAGGTATGCGCTGCGCCTTCACAATTGGCGTACTGGATTACTTTCTTGAGCACAGGATTGAATTCCCTTATGTTGCGACAGCATCAGCCGGAGCATTAATTGGAAGTTCCTATATTGCCAAGCAGCGTGAGCGGAACATTCAACTGCTTCATGCTATTGGCAAGAATCAGCAAGCCATATCCATCAAACGGCTGCTGCAAAAAAAAGAATTGTTCAGCATGGATTTTATTTTTGAAAAACTGGCAAATCAAACTTTCCCGCTTGAATTTCAGGCTTTCAGCGAAGCAGAGTCCAAATTTATCATCGGTACAACCGATATAAATACCGGA
The DNA here is from genome assembly GCF_902726655.1 of Virgibacillus ihumii. Taxonomy (NCBI): domain Bacteria; kingdom Bacillati; phylum Bacillota; class Bacilli; order Caryophanales; family Bacillaceae; genus Virgibacillus; species Virgibacillus ihumii. The sequence goes on along the minus strand of NZ_CACVAN010000001.1, from coordinate 3,685,406 downwards.
ACACCCATTTTTTATGATACATTCCAAAAGCAGAAAGATCTTTCAACGATTATCAGAGCTTCCTGCTCATTACCCGTTTTAGCCCCCAGTATTGATTATAACGGAAAACAATTAATTGACGGCGGTGTATCTGACCCTATACCAATTACTCCATTGGTTAATTTGGGCATAAAAAAACATGTTGTCATTCTTACCCGAAATAAAGGTTATATTAAAAAACCGACAAAACTAAACTGGTTTTTCAAGCGATTTTTTAAGAATAAACCTGAACTGATCAAACTGCTGCACGACAGGCATTTGCTTTATAATGACACAATGAAGAAATTACTTGCCATGGAAAAGCGCAACGAAGTCTTTATTATCCAGCCTGAAAAGCCGCTGGAAGCAAGCAGAATTGAAAAAAGCCATTCTAAGCTTGAAGCATTATATCACCAGGGTTATCAAGAAGCGGAAAGAAAACATACTGCATTGCAAAAGTTCCTGCAAAGTACAGAAAAACCGTCCTATAATTTTTCACATAATATTTAAGGACTTATCCAATCTCACAGATTGCTTGCTGATTAAAGGTGAGTTCAATTTATTTTAAATCCTCGACAGGCGCCCTGACTTTCCTAACGGGCGTCTGTTTGGTGTACGTTATTTTTTTTCATAATATCCATGTTCTTCACCGTAAAAATGGTTATAGCGCGCTTTGAATTTCCCAAAGATGTAAATGGTGATCACTTTAATAATCGCGTACCCTGGTATGCCAAGGATTACACCAACAATTCCAAATAAATTTCCGGCTGCCAGCAAAACAATAATAATCGTGAGCGGATGGATACTCAACGTTCTTCCCATAATATTCGGCGAGATGAAATTGCCTTCGAGAAACTGTACAGCTGCCCAAACAATGCCCAATTTAAGAAGCATGATTGGTGAAGCAACCAATGCGATGATGATTGCCGGTGTGATTGCGATAATCGGTCCCAGATATGGAACAACACTCGTAACGGCAGCAATAATTGCAAGGGTAATCGCATAATCCAGTCCGATGATCAAATAACCGATAAATAATAATGTACCGATACAAAGTGCAACAATTATTTGCCCCTGAATGTAAGAGCCGACTTGAACATCCATATTGTAAAGAATTTGATCGGCGTCTTTCCGGTATTTTGAGGGCAATAATTTCAAGCAGTAATGTTTAAAATGATTTCCGTCCTTAAGCAGGAAAAACAAAATGAACGGAAACGTGATAATGGCAACCACAATACTGGTCAATGCACTGGCAATACCTTGTATCCCTTTGATAGCACCACCAAGATATTCACCAATTTTACTCGTTATGTCACTTAGATGGGTCGTCAGCCATGAATAACCCTGGTCATAATACGGTGCCAAAAACGAGCTTTGAATCCATGATTGAAACCCGTTTGCCATCTGTTCGAGATACGATGGAAATTTTTCGGCTAAATCCTTGACCTGTGCCTCGACCGCCGGAGCAATCAATAATACAAGTCCTGTGACCAATCCGCTTATGCCAAGGATTATAATGAGAATTCCCCAAATCCGGCTTATATGTACACGTTCCAGGAGATTTACAATTGGGTTCAGCAAATAATATGCTATAAACGCGAGGATCACTGGCGGTACAACTGTTGATAATACAATAATAAGCGGATTAAATATAAACTGAACCTGATTAAAAATAAAGACGGTGATGCCTATCAATGCTAAAAGTATCAACACAAACAGCAAATCACGACCGCCCATAAATTTTATGAATCTGCTCGAATTTTTCATCCCAAACCTCCTAATATCCAAATTATAGAATAAATTATAGAAATATTCCATCGAAGCGATGTTATGATAAAACACAAAAAAGCCAGTTCCCTTCAGGAAACTGACCTGTCATTGTAAAAGATAACAGCCACAATTGCCGTATTTTTCATAAAAAGTTTTAAACCACCACTTCGCAAAGTGGGTGTTTGCAGAAACCTTCCTGTCTTCCACATGATTCGAGGCACGACATTTGAGCTCCAATATAAAACTCCCTATTCATCTGTTAGAGGTTAAAACTTAAGTTAATACGAACATTGCAGCTTATTCTTATCTTAAACCTATCCTCCAAAAATTGCAATGGGAAAAAAATCCTATTTTTGCAAACGTTTTCAATGAAGCGCTTCGTATATTTCATTCAGTTCCATTGTCGCTGATCATGTTAAACGTTCCCGGCATAGTTGACCAATTATCACTTCAATACAATAGAGCTGTGTCGATGATGTTCAACCTTAAATTTTTGTGTTCTTCTTTTTTGCACGCTGCTCCAATTGTGATTCCGGCCGCTGTTCTCGCTTATCCTCACTCATGCCCTGAGGATTGACACTCGATTTAACCCGCTTATCACTTCTGATCTTATCGTTTTCAGCCAATCTAAAACACCTCCAGTTAATAGTATTTCAGTAAGCCGAAAATTTTATGCCGCCTGGATAGCGTTTTATTTTTAAATTCTTACACCATTATTGTGAAATTCTAGCACTTCTATTGTGAACTTCTAGCGCTTCATTTATAAGCTCTGGCACTTGGCCGGTTACTTCTCACACCTTACTATTTTTCAGCCAAATGCTCATACTGATCCCGCAATGAGCGTTTCAACACTTTACCACTCGGGTTTTTCGGCAATTCATCAGCAAAATCGACATACTTAGGCACCTTAAATGTTGACAGCCGCTCCTGGCAAAACTCCATGACGCGATCTTCCGACAACCTCGCACCTACTTTTGGAACAATAATTGCAGTAACCGCCTCAATCCAGTATGTGTCCGGAATACCGATGATAGCAACTTCCGATACACCATCAAGCTGGTATAGAGTTTCTTCAACTTCACGACTGGAGACGTTAACGCCGCCTGTATTGATCATATCTTTTTTGCGGTCGATAATTGTAATATAGCCTTCCTCGTCCATTACACCCAGATCACCGCTGTGAAACCAGCCGCCACGGAACGCTTCGGCGGTTTTGTCCGGATCATGCAGATAGCCTTTCATCGTATGTGGTGTCCGATGTACAATCTCCCCCATTTCCCCGCGTCCGATTTCCTGATCGTGATCATCTACAATTTTTGTCTGCACATTCAATGTTGGTACACCGGCCGACCCCAGTTTGCGCAATTGATCTTCCGGCTGCAATGCTGTGGCAAGCGGAGCTACTTCGGTCTGACCGTAGAAATTCCAGAACTTTGCATTTGGAAGACGTTCAGCCAGTTCTTTTAAAATTTCACGCGGCATGATAGCAGCGCCATAATAGCACTTTTCAAGTGTTGAGAGATCACGATTATCAAAGTCCGGATTCCGCAGAAGCGCAATCCACACGGTTGGCGGCGCAAACAGCTGTGTTGCACCTTCTTCTTCAATTGTTTTCAAAATAAGTTCGGGGCTTGCCGCACCCAAAACGATACCGCTTGATCCGACATAAACACTCGGTCCTAAAAACACGTGGAGCTGTGCGCTGTGATAAAGTGGAAGTGCATGGATTGCCACATCTTCCGCTGCCATATGACCATCAACCATACAACTTACATATTCACTGATTAAACTTTTGTGTGAGAGCATAACTCCTTTGGGTCGTGATTCCGTTCCGCTCGTATACAGCACATGTGCAAGGTCATCGTCATCCAGGTCGGAATCGACAAAATCTGCCGGCTGCCCATCCCGCGCTTCCGATAATGCTGTCCAGGCTGCAAGGTCTCCGTCATATGTACCGATTGCATCCATCAAATAGCGGAACTTAATATTCAGTCTTCCCGCAGACTTATCCAAAACACCCGCATATTCCTCCGATGCCACAAATCCGCTTACCTCTGCATGCTCCAAAATATATTGAATATCCTCACCAGTCAGCATGTAATTGATTGGAATCATCACCGCTCCAACCCTTGCCAAAGCAAAATTAACCACAACGAAATCCAAACTATTTTTGGACATGACCGTAATCATGTCACCTTTCCGCATCCCGGCATCCAAAAAAGCATGTGCTGTCTGATTGACAAGATCATCCAGTTCCGCATAATTCAGCCACTGACTACCATATGCCAATGCAAATTTCTCCGGCATTCGGTCGCGGGTCCTTGCCAGTAAGTCCCCTAATGTATTTCTGCGTGCTCGTTTCAACATCCTGTTCAAATCATCATGGATTTCTGTTCCTGACTTCATTTCTCCACCCCTCAAATGAATTTTGATGACTTAAGTGCTGAATTTTCTTTTTTTTATTTTAATTCAGATAAGAAAATAAAGCAAATTAAAACCGGGACAAGGGGCTGTACCTCTGTCCCGGTAAATATCAATCTTCTTCTTTTCGAATCTTCCTGATTTCATCCGCAACAAACTGAACCTGTGTGCCGACAACCACCTGGATGTTGTGCTTACCGACTACATTGACACCCGGCACACCTGTTGCTTTAATTTTTTCCTGGTCCACCTTTTCCATATCATTTACCTCAAGACGTAACCGCGATACACAATTATCAACGGTCAGCACGTTTTCATCGCCGCCAAGACCATCATAAATCGTTTCTGCTATGACGGCTGTCTCATTTTTTCCGGAAGCAGGTTCCTCAGCGGCATCTGCATCCTCATCTTCTGTCTCCAAGTCCGCATCGTCTTCACGCCCCGGTGTCTTCAAGTTGAACTTGACAATCAGGAATCGGAACAGGAAGTAATAGATAACCGCAAATACAAGCCCCTGTACAATCAGCATGTACGGTTCTTTTGCCATTGGTGCAACGAAACTTAACGTATAGTCAACAAGCCCGGCACTGAAACTGAATCCGGCTGTCCATTGAAAAAATGCTGCAACGAATAATGATAATCCTGTTAAGATTGCATGTACCACATATAATGCCGGTGCAAGGAACATGAATGAAAACTCAAGCGGTTCTGTTACACCAGTGAAAAAGGATGCAAAACCGGCAGCGAGCATCAAGGATGCCGTCTGCTTTTTCCGCTTCGTCTTAGCTGTATGATACATCGCTAACGCAGCTGCAGGCAGGCCGAACATCATAATCGGGAAAAATCCGGCGAGATAGCGTCCGGTAATTCCTTTTTCCCCTTCACCCGACCAAAAATTTGCGATATCATTTATGCCTGCAACATCAAACCAGAACACTGAATTGAGTGCATGGTGCAACCCGGTTGGAATAAGCAATCGGTTAAAGAATCCATACAATCCGGCACCGACTGCTCCCAATCCGCTGATAGTTTCACCAAATGAAACCAGTGCCGAATACACAACCGGCCAAACGAAAAATAATACTGCTGAAGCCAAAAACATAATGGCAGCCGTCATAATCGGAACAAGCCGTTTCCCGCTGAAGAATGCAAAGGCATCGGGCAGACGGACATCGCTGAAACGATTATAAGCCATCGCAGCAACCAGTCCGGATAAAATTCCAATGAACACATTCTCAATATTTCCAAATGCCGGATTAACACTGGATGCTTCGATTCCCTGTAAACTGGCTACTTTTTCTGTATTGAGCAGTGTAGTTACTACAAGGAAACCGACAAGTCCGCTCAATGCAGCAGCTCCGTCTTTATTTTTCGACATACCTATGGCTACACCTACTGCAAAGATCATTGCCAAATTATCGATAATAGCAAGACCGCCATTTTTAATAAATGTACCAATCGTGCTGCCATCCACAAATTGCAGAATATAATTGCCGATTCCGACCAGTATCGCAGCAGCCGGTAATACAGCAACAGGCAGCATCAGCGAGCGGCCCAGATTCTGTAAATATTTCATCATGTCGTAATCCTCCAAACGTAAAAAATATGAATTCGTTTTCAAAGTTCTTAAAGCTTTCGCAACCGTTCGATATGAAGTGTTATATAGCCAAGTTCTTCTTCCGGAAGTGTCATGTTATAGGCGTTTTGTAATTTTACTGCCACTTCCCTGGCGCATTGATAAGAAGAGCTGTATTTCCTTCTGATCATGTTGAACATTTCCTTATCCATAACATGACTGTCATAACTTTTTGCCCGCGTCACAGCAAATTGCAGATGTGTTACGAGACGTTCGAACGATATATCCGATTCCCGGATTTCTATATTCAAATAATCCTTGATCATCTGGACCATATCCTGAATCATTGTTGTCTGTCTGACGGTTTGATGTACATCACCTCCTTGCATTTTCATCGTGTGGATATACAAGGCGATAAACGCTGCCTCATCCTCTGCCATCCGAACACTGCATTGTTCCTCAATATGTCCGACTGCCCACAAACCGATTTCAAATTCTTCAGGATAAAGAATTTTTATCTCGCGGAGCAATTTATTTTTAAGATGAATGCCATTCTGTTCCCGCTCGATTGCAAACGAAATATGATCTGCGAGTTGGACACGAATGTGTTCATTCAGTTCTGTCCCAAGTCGTTCTTCCGCATGCTTCATAATTTGTTCTGAGACGGTAAAATGTGCTTCAGGTATCCGAAGTAACAATTGCTGCAGCTTTTCATTTTCTTTCAGGACAAACAGCTTCTCAACCTTATGCTGACTCAACACATCATTCTTTCGCTTGTTAAAGGCAACACCACTGCCGATTGCAATCTTTTCTTCCCCGTCATCAAAAACAATCACCGCGTTGTTATTCAAGATTTTTTTAATTTTCATTTGTAGGGTCCCATCCTTTAGCAGATTGGCTTCCACTATTTATAAGTTATGATGACCGTTTCCGCCGCTTTGCATGTTATTGTTTCTGTCATTGTAAATGTCTTATCTGTTTCCTTTCCATTCGTTATGACAATTGGTGTTATCGTATCTGCCGCATGTTCACGCACATATTCCAAATCAAACTCAAGCAGTTCATCACCGGTTGATACGTTTTTACCAACTTCGGTTTTCACTGTGAATCCTTCTCCCTTAAGGGAGACGGTTTCAAGACCGATGTGAATCAGAATCTCCACTCCATCCGCTGTCCGAAGTCCGATAGCGTGTTTCGTTTCCGGAATTTGGATAATTTCCCCATCAACCGGTGCAAAAACTTTTCCTTCAGCAGGGTTGATTGCAATCCCATCACCCATCATCTTCTGATTGAAAACCGGGTCCGGCACATCTGTCAGTTGCACTACATCACCATTTAACGGAGCGACTATTGATCCTTCTTTCTTTCCAAATAAATTTTTGAACATCTCGTAACATCTCCTTATTACTGTAAAAATAAAAAGACATGGCAGTATGAAGACGGACGTTTCCCCTCTTTCGATACCACCATGCCTGATCATGTCAGTAACATGTGATTCCTTATTATTTTCAATATTAATTATAGCATGCGATTCGATTCAAAACAAATTATTCACTCGGTAAACACGATATTATCATTAATGTCAATCGGTTCTCTGTTACGGAACATAAATAACTGGATTGGCATTGCAACCGTGAATGTAACAATTACGAAAACGAGATGCAGTGTTACATTTTTCGAATAACGTTGAATGATAAAATAGAAACCGTAAACAAGCAGAACGGTTGGAACAAGACTAATAAATGGGATAAAGAAATTCAGCACAAATGATACCAGCAAGGTTAACCCATAAATCAATGTAAATTTCCCACGCATCGATTCGTGTACATCACGTTCGACGAGTTGTGTCAGCAGGAACATATTGACAATCGGCACCCATGCCATCCATGCAATATCCGCTTTCCCTTCCCGTTTGGCGATCTTGAACAAGCCAATTGCCATCAAAACGTACAAAATAATTGCAATGACACCTACAATCAGTAAAAAAATCAATAGGCCTGCAAATAACGCAAAAAGAAAACTCTCTTCACCACTCATATAAAAACCCCCCCATGTAAGACCCGGACAGCTTTATGTCCGGGCTTATTTTATTTATCAAAAACAACCCGTGTGCTGCCAATCATATCATGTATCCCCTGTTTCTGCGGGGTAAAGGCAACAACCAGGTACAATATACTTAGTATAAAGAACACACGGTAAATAAACCGGCCGACGACCTCCCTGAATACAAGGTCACTCCAACCCAACGGGTCCTCATCTGCCCGGACAACGCGCAGGCCGAAAATCATTTTACCCAGGGTCTGTCCAAGCCATTTTGTCATCAGCAAAAAGTACAGATAAAAAATAACTGCACCCAAAATACCGGCAGCTGTCCAGAAACCGACATCTATCGCTTCCCCGTCATTGATAAACTTAAACGGCAGAAGCAGGATGCCGTTTATACTGAATACGATAATCAAATCAGCCAGATATGCCCAGAAACGCATCCAAAAACCGGCATAATTCCGATCGGATTCTTCTGTTGTGTTATATATTACTTGTTCCTCACTCATTAAACGGCACCCCCTTTACTTGGAATATAGATACATGGCACGAGGACCATCAGCTTCACGTAATATTTCAGTCAGTCCAAATAGATCTGTTCTGGCTCCGAACATGCTTTGCATCGTTCCACCCAAAAATTGATTGAACTGAAAACCAGTCGTATACTTCACTACTTTTGCGTTCGACCAGTCATTGTCCTTTTCCATCATGGCAATGGTGTCGTCCAGTGAACCAAGTGCATCAACAAGCCCGTTGTTTTTAGCCTGCTGTCCTGTATATACACGGCCATCTCCCAGTTCGCGCACTTTTTGTTCAGACATGTCGCGTCCTTTCACAATCACTTCGACAAAATCAGCGTAAAGTCCATCGATCATCGTCTGCAGAATTTCACGTTCTTTATCCGTCATCTTTCTGCTTGGCGACATAATATCTTTAAACTGACCACTTTTGATTGTATTGAACTTAATTCCGTGATTATTGGCAAACTCTGCATAGTTAATGCTCTGCATGATTACCCCGATGGAACCGGTAAGCGTTGCAGGATGAGCAACAATTTTATCAGCCGCCGCTGAAACATAATATCCGCCTGATGCTGCAGTATTCCCCATCGAAACATAGATTGGCTTATTATGTTTTTTCTTGATTTCGACGACCAAATCATGAATCTCATCACTTTCAACAACACCGCCGCCTGGCGTGTTAATCCGCAAAATAATACCCGAAACACTGCTGTCTTCACCGGCAGTCTCCAGCATTTTCATAAACTTATCATGATTATACCCGCCGGAATTTAAAAGTGATCCGCCTGCACTATCCTGTATTACACCCTGCAGTTCAAGCACGGCAATTTTATTCCCGGATCCCGATTCGATAACTTTTTCCGTAAACTCCTGATTGGTCGGCACTTTAAACATTGAATCAAAATCAGCCGCAGCCAGACTTGATACAAATTGAAAACCGATTGATACGACAAATAAAGCGACCGCTACACCAAGTGCGATCCATCGTTTTGCATTCACTTCCACGTCCTCCATTTCATTCCTGTAGATATGTATTACTGCTACTATACGAGTCCATAGCCAGCAGGTAAAGTCTGATGCAATTGTGCAATTTTAAAAACAAATCCGATTGCGGCATTAGACACCGGTCAGTCCATCTTATTTAACGCCTCTTTCAGGCTGTTAACCTCATCTGATGTTAATGTAACTCCCTTTCCCATCTTTTCTTTATCAGGTGCCCAATCACGCAAATCATACTTCGGATCGCGGCCGTTCCAGCTGATCAAGTTAAGTTCTTTGGTCCAGCCTTTTGATGATTCGGAAAGTACTGCAATTGTTTCCACGATTTCATATTGAATTGCTGCCACGTTTCCCCTCCTTAATATACTTCATAATTTTGTCCGGTTTGCCGGCCTTCCACGCTTTTTACAAACGCACGTGCAACTTTGCCAGCCGGAACCGGATTAAATCCGGCAAATAAATGACCAATCCGCTCCCATGATTCCTCAACAATATTCGGACTTACACTGTTGATGCGAATTCCACGCGGCATTTCGATTGATGCCGATTTAATAAACGCTTTGACACCACCGTTAGCCATTGCAGCAGAGGCACCCATTGGAATCGGGTCATCCATCATCACCCCGGTTGTTAAGGTGAAACTGCCTCCATCATTGACATAGTCCATCCCGAGAAGTACCAGATTAATTTGCCCCTTCAGCTTGCTTTCAATTCCTTTTTCATTCAGCTCGGGGGTCAGTTCCGAAACAGACGCAAAGTTAGCCCCGCCGGATGCGTTGACAACAGCATCCACCTTACCGACTTTTTCATACATGTTCCGGATGCTTTCAGAGGATGTATTGTCGACCTGAACATCGGCACCATTTCTTCCAGCCCGGATGATTTCATGATTCCTCTCCAATGCATACGTAATTTCCCTGCCAATGGTTCCACTTGCACCAATAATAAGTATTTTCATTGTGTTAAAACCCCTTCCCTTATTTTAGATAAAGCTTCGCGCTCTGCTTCTTCCGTTTCACTCTCGGCGGCACATACCCCCGCTCAAACATTTTTCCTTTTGAGATATTACACTTCTTTAGAAATATATCCAATTCAGCCGTCCCATATGTCTCGAAAGCTTTCATTAAAATTTTTGCTGCAACACGTGCATCCTCCAGGGCGTGGTGATGAGCAAATGTAAAGCCGAGATGCGCAGCAACTGTATTTAATTTATGATTTTGCAGCTGCGGCCAGACGTTCCTGGAGATATTCGCCGTACACAGATAGTCCAAATTTGGATATTCCAGATTAAAATGGTCAAGTGTGGCGCGGGCGACACTCATATCAAAACTGGCATTGTGTGCAACCACCATCTTATTGGAAAGATAATTTCCCAAGGTCGGCCACAGCTCAGCAAATGTTGGCGCCTCTATTACATCATCTTCTGTTATCCCATGAATGCGTTTGTTGAACGAACTGAATCGCATCATCGGGTTTATCAAACTGTAGTATTCATCCTTGATGCCGTTCTCATTGACGGTGACAATTCCTATCGCACAGGCGCTGTTCCGTTTTTCATTGGCAGTTTCAAAGTCAATCGATACAAAATCCATGCTTTGCCTCCAGTTATCTGAATCTGTTACTTCCAATTTTATCATATAATTTTCAGCTTCGGGCTTTAGAAAATTTTGAATCTGAAATTCGCAGTTGGCCGCTGATGTTCATTTAAGAAATATGCACGATTCCGCTTCCTGAATGCACGATTATGAAAATCACAGCGGAAGCATGAACGTTATCTATATTTCTATTTACTCCATCAAAATACCTTCCTTTTGTCATATAAATATAGGTAATTTTAATCGTTTTACATCTGTATAAAAGGGTAATGGTTGTGTTAACTGCGAAAGTTTTAACTTCCTGCATATATTTTAATAAAAGGAGGAACGATTGATGAGCAAAATTCATTTAATTCCCCATAAGGTGGACAAAGTCTATGAATCTGCTGCGGATATTCCCGAGGGTGTTAAGATGATTCAAGCCCCAGATATCTGGAAGAAAGCCGACAAAGGGAAAGGGAATGTTGTGGCAGTTATTGACACCGGATGTCAGACCGATCACCCGAATCTGAAAGAACGAATCATTGACGGAAAAAACTTCACATCAGACTATGGCGGAGATGAAAAAAATTATGATGACAATAACGGACATGGGACACACGTATCCGGAACCGTGTCTGCATACTCCGCACCGCAGGATGGAATTGCCGGTGTCGCCCCGGAAGCAAGTCTTCTGGTTGTTAAAGTTTTAACGGGTGAAGGGAGCGGGGAATACCAATGGATAATTGACGGCATCAATTATGCAGTGAATTGGGAAGGACCAAATGGTGAAAAAACGCGGGCAATTTCCATGTCACTTGGCGGACCTGAAGATGTACCCGAGCTTTATGAAGCAATCAAAAAAGCAATAGACGCCGGAATCCCTGTCATATGTGCGGCAGGCAACAGCGGTGATGACCGGGCAAACACGGATGAGTACGCATTCCCGGGTTCCTATAATGAAGTAGTTCAAGTAGGTGCCACTGATTTCAAACGAACAATAGCCCCGTTCAGCAACACCAACGACGAAATTGATCTTGTTGCACCGGGAGTAAATATTCTGTCAACCTATAAAGATGGAAAATATGCAAAACTGTCCGGCACCTCGATGGCCACACCTCATGTGTCCGGCGCGCTCGCACTGATCATCAATATAGCGGAAGAGCAGTTTGAGCGACGACTGACCCAAACTGAACTATATGCTCAACTTGTACGGCGCACCGTCCCGCTCGGCTATCCTAAATCGGCAGAAGGAAACGGATTGGTCGCGCTCGCAATCCTGGAAAAATTTGAACAGCTCTTTGATGTGTATACAAAACCATATGGCAATGTATAACACTGTATCTTTTTATTTATTGTTTACCATGACATTTTCCCGGGAAAAGTCACATAAAACAAATATATAAGCGTTCATTTTTTCCGATTGGAGGTGCAACGATGGCTAACGAAGTTTATGGACCGTACGGATCAGAGGAAGAGGCCATAAAAGCTGTAGACATCATGGCTTTGAAAGGACTCAAGGCAGAAAACATCACCATCCTGGCAAATCGCAAAATGTCAAAGCAGATGGAAAAATGGACAGACGCCAATGTGGAAAGCAGTGCAGAAGATGACAGTAAATCATCCGTTTTCAGCAAAATCAAAGGAATATTTACCGACGAAGAGGAAACAGAGGTTAATTTCCGGGATCGTTTAATTGAGTTAGGATTATCGGAAACACAAGCGGAAAAATTTGAAAAGATTATTGAATCAGGTCAAATTATCATTCTCGCCAGCGATGAATTAAGAATGGGACATGACGCGGCAGGCGAGACAGTCAGCATGCAAGAACCTATTTATCTTCAGAAAGGGTAAAGAAAATGCCAAGGGTTTTGCTGAAACCCTTGGCTTCCTTATTATCAGCCTTCTGCTGCTGTACTTTGCGGTCTGGAATTGCAGATGAAGAAAGAAAGCGCAAGACCAATAATTGCCGAAATACCGGCTACAATAAATGATACATTCACTCCATGCACCATTCCCTGTACACCTTCATTCGGTATCATATTATTAGTCATTACCGTAACGAGCAACGCAGTTCCAACCGCACCTGAAACCTGACGCATCGTATTGTTCATTGCCGTACCATGCGGGATCAGATCCATTGGTAAATGATTCAGCCCTGCCGTCGTAACCGGCATCATCACCATTGCTACCCCAAACATTCTGATTGCATTTACAATTGTCAAATACATAAACGATGTCTCAGCCGTCAAAATCGAAAACATAAATGTTGTAACTGTAATAATGGTCAGCCCGATAATCGCCAGCCATCTCGCTCCGAACTTATCAAACAAGCGTCCGGTAATCGGGTTCATCAACCCCATCAATAATGCACCAGGGAGCAGCATTAATCCCGATTCAAGCGCGGTATAACCGAGCATATTTTGCATAAGCAGCGGCAGAACTGTCGCTCCGCCGATCATTGCGATAAACACCAGCATTCCAAGCGCAGTCGTAATGGTGAACATTTTTATTTTAAACACACGGAACTCAAGAATCGGTTCAGGCAGTCGCAACTGACGCAAAATGAACCAGGTTAAGGTGACAGCGCCAAGGATTAACGGAATCACCACATTCAGCTTTGTCCAGCCGCTTCCTGCCACACTGAATCCGTACAGTAGTCCACCAAATCCAAGTGAAGATAAAATAATCGACAAAATATCAACTTTAGGAAATGTTCTTTTCGTCACATTCACAAGAACGAAATAAGCAATAATAAAGTCAATAACAACAATAGGAAAAATCACATAAAAGAGGCTTCTCCATGGGAAGTTTTCAACGAGCCAGCCCGATAATGTCGGTCCGATTGCCGGAGCAAACGCAATAACAAGCCCGAACATCCCCATCGCAGTCCCCCGTTTATCAACCGGAAAAATAAGAAACAGTATCGTTTGCATCAATGGCATAATAATACCCGCACCAGATGCCTGGATAATCCGTCCAACCATCAGAAATCCGAAGTTGGGTGCCACTGCACAAATCAGTGTACCTGCCGCAAACAACCCCATTGCGGTCAAAAACAATGCCCTTGTTGTATAACGCCCGATTAAAAACGCGGTAATTGGAATCATAATACCGTTTACCAGCATGAATATAGATGTCAGCCACTGTGCCAGATTTGCTTCGAGGTGCAGGTCAGCCATAATATGCGGCAGTGCAGTTGCCAGCAAGGTTTGATTCAAAATTGCCGCAAATGCACCTGATAACAGAACAGCTATCAGTGGTATTTTGTTCACATTTACATTACCTTCTGATTGTTCATGGGCCATTCAAAAAACCTTCTTCCTTTTTTATTCAAATTTTCATCTATAGTAAACAATTAATCCCGGATTCTTTCGATACAAGAGAAAATACTATCACAAAAAAAACATAAATTAAAGAAAGAAATTTTGAAAGTAAGCGTTTTCCGTCATTGACAATATTTTTAACATTGCGTATATTAAACGGAAACAATTCAGGAAATAAGGTGAAATCATGTCAGTTGAAGATCATTTGCTTCGAATTCCCGGACCTACTCCAATTCCTCCAAGTGTACAGCAAGCCATGAGTCAGCCGATGATTGGACACCGGGGCACAGAAACAAAACAATTATTACAGCGGCTAAAGCCAAGGCTGAAACAGGTATTCGGAACCAGCCAGGACGTTTTAATGCTGACGGCAAGTGGGACAGCCGGACTGGAAGCAGCAGTTGTTAATACGGTCAGACCAGGTGAGAAAGTGCTGGTATTGGTAACAGGTGCATTCGGCGAACGATTTGCAAAAATATGTGATAACCACAACCTGAACGTTATCCGGCATGATGTCGAATGGGGAAAAGCCGTTTCTACCGATGTAATCCGGGAGTATGCTGAAAAACATCCCGATATTAAAGCTGTCTTCGCCACATTTTGTGAGACGTCGACAGGTGTATTGAATCCAGTACAGGACTTGGCGGAGGCAGTGCATTCCCAAACGGAGGCTTTATTGATTGTGGATGGGGTTTCCGCAATTGGCGGTGCAGAAGTAAAAATGGACGACTGGGGAATTGATGTGCTGACTACAGGCTCGCAAAAAGCAATGATGCTGCCGCCCGGTCTGTGTTTTCTTGCAGTAAGTCCCAACGCCTGGGACGTCATAGAACATAATTCATCCCGTCCTTTCTATTTAGACCTGGTAAAGTATCGCGATAAACTGGCAGAAGACTCGACGCCGTTCACCCCGGGACTGTCCCTGTTAATGGGGTTGGAACAAGTTTTGAATCGCATAGACGATGAGGGATTGTCACAGGTTTTTGACCGGCACCTGTTAATGAAGGAAATGACCAGGGCCGCATTTAGGGAGATGAACATATCTCTTCTTACAAGTGACAAGGATGCCTCTCCAACTGTTACTTCAGTTCAACCGGCAAATTTTGATCCGGAAGCATTGCGAAAAATACTTAAGACTGAATTCGGACTCGATCTCGCAGGCGGTCAGCAACATATGAAAGGGGATATTTTCCGCATTGGTCATATGGGATACTGCTCCCCTGCAGATGTTCTGCAAACCATCAGCCTCATTGAGATCGGTGTTCATAAACTCAGCAGCGGAACAACGGAACCGGCCTACGGAACGAAGGCAGCACAGAAAATATATCTGGAATGGAAGTGATAACGTGATTTATAATGTACTGATAGCCGATCCGCTAAGTGAAGATGGTATTCAGCCTCTCCAGGAGTCCGAGGACATTAACATTGAAGTGAATACTGACTTAACAGATGCCGAGTTGATCGAACGGATTGGCGATTTTGAAGGTCTGATTGTACGGAGTCAAACAAAGGTTACCCGCGAAATCATTCAACATGCCGATAACCTGAAAATTATCGGACGGGCTGGAGTCGGCGTTGACAATATTGACCTTGATGCTGCCACGGAACGGGGAATCATTGTTGTCAATGCACCAAACGGAAACACCAATTCAGCAGCCGAGCATACGATGGCAATGCTGATGTCTTTGACGCGGAATATTCCCCAGGCGTTTAATGCCCTGAAAAATAACGAATGGAACCGGAAGAAATATGTCGGTGTCGAAGTGAAAAACAAAACGCTCGGCGTTATCGGGCTGGGAAGAATCGGTACTGAAGTTGCATCCCGCGCCAAAGGACAGCGAATGAATATTATTGCGTACGATCCATTTTTAACCGAAGAAAAAGCCGACAATCTAGGGATTCGCTTCGGCACGGTTGAGGACGTTTTGAAAGAGGCGGACTTTATAACAATACATACCCCGCTGCTGAAAGAGACAAAACACATGCTTGATGCAGAGGCTTTCCAGCAGATGAAAGACGGCGTGCAGATTGTCAACTGTGCCCGCGGAGGAATTATTGATGAAGATGCACTGTACGATGCTATTCAATCGGGGAAAGTCGCCGGTGCTGCAATGGATGTTTTTGAAGAAGAACCATTCCTTGATAATAAGCTCCTGCAATTACCGGAAGTAATCGCAACACCACATCTCGGCGCAAGCACGATCGAGGCACAGGAAAATGTAGCCATTGACGTCTGCCAGGATGTGATCCGCTGCTTAACAGGCGACTCTGTCCGAAACCCTGTGAATCTGCCATCTGTACCACAGGAAATCATGCACAAAATCGAACCTTACTTCATGCTGGCAGAAAAACTCGGGAATTTTCTCATCCACTTGGCAAACGAGGTGATCGAGGAAGTAAATATTTTTTATGCCGGCGATTTAAATGAACTCGAGGTAGCACCGTTATCAAGAAACACGGTAAAAGGCTTACTGCAGCGTCATCTCGGAGACCATGTCAATGATGTAAATGCCCTGTTCCTTGCCGAGCAAAAAGGTATATCCGTCCATGAAAACAAAACGTCTCGGGCAAAGGGATTCACCAATCTGCTAACTGTCGAGGTGAAAACAAAGTCTGCTTCCAGAAGTGTTGCAGGAACGTTGTTGAACGGCCTTGGACCACGTATTGTAAAAGTCGATGATTACAGTGTTGACTTCACACCGACCGGACACCTCGTTATCATTCATCACCAGGATCAACCCGGTGTTATCGGTAAAATGGGAAGCATGCTCGCCAGAAACCAGGTAAACATTGCCACCATGCAAGTCGACCGCTCTGACATCGGCGGCGACGCCATCATGATGCTGACCATCGACAGACACCCGGAACAGGAACTTCTCAACCAACTGCATGAACTCGATGAAATTAAAGATGTTACCGCGATAGATTTGTAGTTAACAGCTAAAAACCGGCGGATCTGACTCAGGTATCAGATCCGCCGGTTTTTATTTTCACTGTTCACGATTGTTGCGAAGTATGAAAATTGATAACACTGCTGCATCAGTTGATGTTTCGCTCGTGTGGTTGATGTTCCCGCTCGTACAGTTGATGTTCTCCCCGTGCGGTTGATGTTCCGCCCGTACGGTTGATGTTTTGGTTAAGTCCGTATAATTGTGTAAAAGCGAAATAAGAAAGGGCCATATTAATTCCTATGATACAATGTTTTCAACCACAAAAACATAAGGAGGAATTAATGATGACCCAACTACATTTTAACCTAAACATGGACAAGTTAAAAGATGAGATTATGAACTCCAATATGAACGCTATCTATAAATCAACAGCTGTATTAATTCTGAATGAGTATATGGAAAAGGAACGGGATGAATTTTTGGATGTTCCGCCATACGCCCGTACTGGTAGTTCACGTGATTATCGAAACGGCTATTATGAAAGAGAATATTTGATGAGTATTGGAAAGATCAAGTTACGGGTTCCACGGACTCGCAGCGGTGAGTTTTCACCAAGTATTTTTGAAAAGTATCAACGCTGTGACCAGGCTTTCGTCCTTGCCCTGCTTGAAATGGTGGTGAACGGGGTCTCCACACGCAAGGTTCGAAATGTAGTAGAAGAATTGTGTGGAGAGAGCGTATCCAAGTCCTTTGTATCATCGCTTACAGAGAAACTAGACCCTATCGTCAATAAATGGGCGAATCGAAATTTGGCAAACACCTATTATCCGTACATTTTTGTGGATGCCATGTATATCAAAGTTCGCGAGCATCGTAAGGTTGTATCCAAAGCTGTCTACATTGCGACAGCGATAAGCGAGGATAACCAACGGGAAGTGCTCGGATTAAAGGTTGACCATACCGAAAGTTACGAAGCTTGGAAAAGCTTTTTAAAAGAGCTGAAAGGCCGGGGGCTGCATTCACCAAGACTTATGATTTCAGATGCCCATAAAGGGCTCAAAAAAGCAATACAGGAGGAATTCCTCGGAACCTCATGGCAACGCTGCACCGTTCATTTTAAACGAAATATTGTGGATCAACTGCCAAAGAAGGGTATGTCAGAGGTAATCACGGGGTTAAAACGGATTTTTAAAGCCGTTACACCAGATGACGCAAGAAACTTCAAGGAGGAGTTCGTCACGCGTTACGAAGAAGATCCAAAGCTAAATCAAGCACTTAAGACATTGGAAGAAGGCTTCGATGATGCCATTCAGTATCTCAATGAAGAAGAGAAATATCATACATTCATACGCAGCACGAATTCATTGGAACGCCTAAATGAAGAAGTTAGAAGGCGGGAAAGAGTCATTCGTATATTTCCGAATACACAATCCGCCTTCCGTCTAATTGGCGCAGTACTAATGGATTATGAAGGGCAACAAAAGAATAAAAAAAGGTTTATTCGAAACAAAAGTTGAAGAGGATTCCAGCGCGCGAAAATTTGATGTGGTGGGAAGGGCCCTTCCCACCACATCAAATTCACATAAATACCATCATAAGGTTGAAAACTTGTATTGGACTTTTACACATAGATAAGGACTTGACTGATGTTTTGCCCGTGCGGTTGATGTTCTCCCCGTACGGTTGATGTTTCGCTCGTGCGGTTGATGTTCTCCCCGTGCGGTTGATGTTTTGCCCGTGCGGTTGATGTTCTCCCCGTGCGGTTGATGTTCTCCCCGTACGGTTGATGTTTCGCTCGTGCGGTTGATGTTCCGCCCGTACGGTTGATGTTCTCCCCGTGCGGTTGATGTTTCGCCCGTACGGTTGATGTTTCGCTCATACGGTTGATGTTCAAGCGGCTAAACCGGTTACCCAAACAAATCAGCTACAAAAGCACCTTGCCGATTTCACCTCTTTTTCAAAGATTCCAGCAACGGAAGCAGTTCTTCCAAATTCCGAATTTCATGCGTTGGCTGCACATTTTCGGCTACTTTTCCATCCCGGTTAATCCAAACAGAAGCAATTCCTGCTCTGGATGCACCGAGAATGTCGGTCTGCAAATTGTCACCTACCATCAGCAGCTCATCCATGCTTGCCTTCAATTGTCCAACCGCATGTTCAAAAATTGAAACGTCCGGCTTCCCTCTTCCAAATGCACCGGAAATGACAATAGCATCAAAATAACCCTTTAACGCGGGGGTCAGGTTCAATTTTGTTTCCTGCAATGACGGTGCGCCATTCGTAAGCAGCAGCAATTCGTAATCGTCCTTTAATTGATTAAGCACTGAAAACGTATCCTGATAAACAAAAGCATTTTCCTTACGCATCACAGGGAAAGTTTCAGCCAATTCAGCGCCGAACTTCGGATCATCAACTCCAGCTTCCCGCAAGCCGCGTGTCCAGCTTTGTTTCCGATATACCGGAGCAAGCTCGTGTAAGTTATGAAAATCCTCCCCAGGATCAGAAAAATCCGCCCACAAGCCTTCAAACGGATTGATGCCAATCATCTGTGTGAACGAATATGTATCATATGATGCATAAAGTGAACGTGCCTGCTCACGGACCTTGTTCTCCAACTCAGCCGGATCTACTTCATACTTCTCACCTGCCAATTCACAGGTTTTTCGAAAAGCTGTATCCACGCTTTTTTTATCCCAGAGCAGGGTATCATCCAAATCAAATAGAATAGCTTTTACCATGCATTTCCACCTCCGAAAAAGTCAAAAAATATAAATAAAAAATGCAGTGAGCCCCAGGAAAATAGTTATTACATAAATCAACAGCAGTCTTGGTACATTTGATTTCAGAGAATGTGACTCATAATCGCGTGAACGCTGTAATTCATCCTCAACTGTGTCCCCTTCCTGCTCATACCGCTTCATCTTTTTTTCTTCCTGCCTGAAAACAAAAAACGTCCCGCCGAGCGCCAGAACAAATAAAACAACCAATAAGATGATAAGTTCAACCGTTACCAAAAATGTTCCCCCCAATTCACATGAATAGTCCCTTAAACAAGCATGGGCGCATAGTATAAATGAATAATATTTGACGAGGAGTGTATCCAAAAATGTATTATTCATATGTACCGTTCTATTGTCAAAACCCTTCCTGCCCGAATAGTCCGTACCACCATCCCAGACAGCAGCTGTACCCTGACGTTGATGCAGGACTTTTGTATGAATCCGCAAATGAAACAAAAAAACTCATGGAAGATGCCGGTATCGTTCTCGACAAACTTGCTGATTCAAAAGCATTCGATACGGAATTAATGTATGCAGCACAGGCATCCGATATGGAAGAGGTTGAACGGCTAATCCAAACAACAGGCATTACATCCGACGTGGATGTTGACTTTAATCCGGATGGGTTATCTCTGTCTTTCAGCTCACAGCTAGAAGATCTGGAATGCTGTATATTGAGAATTGCACTACGGTGGCGCTAGAACATAGATTCATATTTTCTTACGAGATTAAAATGATGCTGTTCATGAATCGCCAGCAATTGCACACTTTGCAGCAAATTCGGATAATAAGCAATCGGATCAGGATAGCAGATGTGTCCGGCAATATCCTGCTCAATATGATTGACGTCCATCCTTAGTTTTACCGTCTCCATCACAAGTATTTCTTTGATTTCTTCAAAATTATATTTTTCCGCCAAACCTGGAGGCGGTACAATTATTTTCGGAGCGTCCATCGGCCCTTTTTGCTTTTCGGTATGCTCCCGATAAATGTCATGTATTTCCGTTTTAAATGGCTTCTTCCTCCTCAAACGAGCAACGGGGGTTGTTACCGGAATATAAAACTGTGAAAACCGACGAAAAAATTTAATCATCAACACCAAATGATATAATGTTTCCCCGACAGACCACTTATTGGGAAAAGGTCGTATAAACACTCTCGAAAAATCAATCGTTTCACTATTAAAAAATAATGTACGCTGCTGATCCAATCTTTGAAAATAATTTGTCAGTACCGCACTTTTCATATCCATCACCCTCATATCGCCATCATATCACATCTCATTCTTTCAGGGTTAAAAAAGCACAGCATCATGGTAAAAAATCCAAAATGCTGCACACTTGTATTGTTTACTATCCGATTGTCCCCCTGAAAACCATGCCCTGATCGAAATCGATTATTTTAAGTACATTTGAATCCTTTACATAAACACTTTTGAACTGGCCATTACCGTCTTCATCACTCAGGATGATAATACGGGTATGTTCGTTATCCTCAACAACTTGCATTTCATAATCATCCGCATCAATTTGTTCATCCAGTACGCTAAATTCCGGAAAACTCCCGGCTGCATTGGTCTCCAATCGCTGCTGATCCATTTGCCCGGCCCCCGTTTCAGCATGTGCTTCCTCCCCATTCGGCTGAAAAACTCCTGTTCCTGCAAATCCTCCAGCGGTGAAAATCAATACACCCGCGGCAGTTGTTACCAAAAGATTTCTCAACTTTACCTCTCCTCTTCTTCTTTATGTCTGATTACATCGTAAAACATTACTTTAAGAATCACCTTTGAAGAAAATGAGAATTTGCTGAGAATTAGACTACAGACAAATGACAATTATTTCAGTTGTATATCACAGGCTGAAAATCTGTCCGATTCCACATCAAACAAAAAAGCCAGCTCAACAGATAAACTGGCTTATTTGAAACTATTTAATTATAAAATAGGACACTATTCGAAATGTTAATTCCCTGATGTGAATATACCCGCCACAACGATAAGTATAAGAATGATAACAACCCAGAACAGTATATTCTTGTAAAATGGATTGCTTTTTTGCATCGTCTCGCACCTCCCGGAAAGAAAAGTTATACTTTAAGTATACCTCACGATGGGAGCACCTGACATCACCCGAATTTTGATAGCTTTTAGGTGACAGCCATAGTTGCACTTAAACAATAAAGTAAGATTTTATACTTTTTTTTAGCAGCCTAAAAAAAATGATGCCGCTGGAGGGCATCATTTTCCATCCTTCCCGTTTATGCCGAAATATTCTTCCTAATCTCTTCTAGGTTTTTCATAGAGAATTCAATTATACGTTCATACAGTGACAGAATCGACTGGCCATAATGATTACCAGGGACTGCCCATTTTCCATTTAACTCGACCCATGAACCGGCTGAACCACGTGTCACCAAATCAAAGCGGGGATCAACGAGCGGGTGTTTATCCGGTAATGATTTCGTCGTTGCGTATGCATATAAATGCTGGATATGGGCAAGAACTCCGTCTCGTGGCGTGTCAAAACTGGCACCTGGATTATCCGGTCCGGTTGCACCAAGGCCGCAGAAGTTATTCTGTTCCGGCTGGACAATACCGGTGAATTTCAGAAAATCTGTTTCATGCATCGCCTGAGCAAAGGCAATATCCCCTCTGATT
Organism: Virgibacillus ihumii; assembly: GCF_902726655.1. NCBI lineage: Bacteria > Bacillati > Bacillota > Bacilli > Caryophanales > Bacillaceae > Virgibacillus > Virgibacillus ihumii. The sequence goes on along the minus strand of NZ_CACVAN010000001.1, from coordinate 3,662,831 downwards.
CCGTAATCCGCACCAAATTTCAAATAATAGATTCCCAGTTCAATTGCATCTGCATTCATTTTATTAACGTATTGATTCATCAATTCCGGGGATAAAAAAGTCGCTCCGGAAATGGCATACCCCTTGGGACCACTTTCACCGCCAGTGTCCCCCTCTGTCAAAATAAAAGCATCTTTAATTCCTGCTTTTCGAACCTTTTTCAAACGGGTCTCCGCATTTTTCCGGCTCGAGAATGCACCAGCCTGAACACGGTACCATCGATTTCCGGAAAGCGTCGTTGTATAATCAAATGCCGAAATATCTTTTGATTGAAGATAGGCAACACGCTCTTCTGCGTTATCTTTAGATTGAAACGATCCGGCAATAACTTTGTATAAAGCCTTCTCCTCATTTTTTCGCTCCAGATTGAAGGCCCTTGCCAAACCATTGACATGCCCTTGTGCCACAGTTTGGCGCCATGATGGATCACTGATTAATGCAGCATCATGTTCATTGTCAATAAATCCATTTTCCGTTAGAAGTGCCGACATGACCGATTCCCGCAACACATGGAAGTTCGCTTTTTTCTGTCCGCGGTCCGTAAGCCGATTTACAGCAATGATTTCTTCATGCATCACATTCTGATAGATCGCTGTCTGTGATGAATCAGACAGACTGTCGTGAATATAATCTTCATATCCCTGTACCTGCCCGTTAAAAGCATTGCAATGAATAGACAGAAAATAGTCCGCGCCCCAGGAGTTTGCTTCATTTGTCCGCTCTTCCAGGCTCACACTTTTATCTCCCGTGCGGCTCATTTTTACTTCAACCCTATTATAGCCGCTGGTCAAAATATCACGTATTCTGAGGGCAATATCCAAGACAATATCTTTTTCAGCCATTCCATTTCCACGGGCACCCGGATCAGAACCTCCGTGCCCTGGGTCTAAGTAAAGCTTCATGAATAATACTCCTTTCGCTTAAAGGATCATGCAATATATACTATTAAAATTTTTAAATTGGTATTGGACAAATAGATCACAAATTGTGAAAATATGCTTAAATTTGTACCTTCGCACAGAGAAAGAGCATCGCACCTGAATAGGCACCATGCTCCTGCAGCAATTATTTACCCTGCTGTGTTTTCTTTTCTTTCCGTATATTATACTTCCAGGCCTCATCCTCATCCATCATTTTCTTGGCAGCGTAAATCGTCAGAAACTGAATGACAATAATTGGTATGCCCATGAGACCTGACAGCACTTCAAGCGGAGCAAGACCGCCAATACGCATCAGAATCAGTGCTATTACGGTAATAACTGCTGCAACAATAATACGCAATGCCCGGGACGGCTCTGCTTTACTCATATTGCGTGTTCCTGTATAGGAAGCAATTGTATACGTTGTCGAATCCAGTGTTGTCGTCAGGAAAATTGTCGCAACAATAATAAATACGCTGATTGCCAACCATGAGAGCGGCAATGTCGATAATATCTGCGGAATGGCTGTCATCGCATCATCTTTAATAATATCCAGGACAGGAACTTCGCCGGTCAAATACCGGTGGACACCCAGACCGCCAAGGACACCGGTTGAGAGCCAGGAAATAAGGGTTGGCGCCAGTAAGTACGTCAATATCATTTCCCGGATTGTTCTTCCTTTGGATATTTTTGCCGCAAACACACTGTGCAGCATTGCCCATGTTGCACTGTAGGCAAACCAGAACACAGTATAGCTGACAATATGTGTCGAACCATTTAAATCAAGTGAATTTGTATAAATCGAAAAATCAAGGTAATGCGAAAACAGGAAACCGACACTATCAGTGAAATAATTTAAAATGAAAATTCCCGGTCCGGCCACAAGTACGAATACAGCAAAACCGGCTGCAGCATACATATTAAACGTACTCAGTTTTTTAATCCCTTTTTCAATACCGAGATATGCGCTTAGCGAGAACAGCATTACCCAGACAACTGTCACAATCAATGTCAACCCGAACGACAACTCGAGATTAAACAAGTATGCAATATTGTACGTGACAATCGGTGCCCCAAGACCAAGTGTAACGGCAGCACCTGATAAAATACTGACCAGGAAAATTATATCCAGTACTTTTCCCCCGGCACCATCAGTAAATTTATCGCCAAAAATAACCCGGCATGCTTCGGAAATCCGCATGAACGGCTTTTTCCGGACGTGTAAAATATATCCCATTGCCGGTGCAGCCATTACAAATATCGCAAACACCTGAAAACTCCATAAAAACATGCTGTATGAGTTTCCCCACATTAATGCCTGGGTTGAGCCAGGTTCGACTCCAAATGGAGGATCCGCAGCAACTTTGGACCACTGCAGCATCCCGGTCCGCATAATGGTGGAACCAAGCCCCATCGCAATCAGAATTGAAGAATACTCAAACAAATTAAAACGCGGTTTCTCAGTCGGGTCACCAAGGACGACATTCCCATACTTGGAAAATGACAGATAGACCCCGGCAGCAACCAGAATAATGGCGTACCATATATAACCCCACTTGAAATTGTCAACAATTGTATTAAAAATACTGTTCAACAACTCCAGCGACTTCTCCTCATACAAGGAAAATGGGATAGCAATTGCGATAACAATCAGCAAGGATGGGACAAAAATTTTATAATCAATCATACCTTTCTTGTTCATTTCCTCGCTACTCTTACTCATAATAATCCTCCAATAAACCTGATTTTATAACAACTCATTTCTTCAAATGTATGTACCACAAACAATTTTTTATAAACTTGCTGAAAACAATGACAAATTGAAGAAGGAAAACTGGAGAAAATGGAAGGTGTAGAAGAAGCTAAAAGTCTTATTCAACTCCGGCAAAGTGAAATCTCCATATAGTAAAGAAGACCAGCGGAGATACAAAACACAATCGAAAAGTTTGGATATCCGATTGTAAGCTAAACAGTCCGGACAGCTCGCAATGGCTGCCCAGCTAATTTTTCAGCAGATTTTAAGCTTGCCACTTCCATCCATTTCAATGAATAAGTTATGATTCACCTGGATCCGCACAGGATGAACTTCTGAATCCTTGTCAGAAAAAATCCACCGTCTTTCCGATGGTCCCAATAATAAAAAGGCACCTTCTTCTGCTTCACCCATGAAATTAAGGCTGTTCGCATCTACAGATTCATTCTCTCGAACCGGAACGCCCCGTTCGATAATTTTTCCCGCAATTCCTATCACATCATTTACAGTCAGACTCATTTCACTGATATTCAAAACATCATTTACTGTGAACGTTGCAGCGCCAGAATTGGGGTAACTCTTTCGAGCGATAAATTCCACGATGTTCCCGCCAGGATCAAAAAAATAGATGGATTTTGAATTCAAAAATTCAAAATGTGCTTCATCATCACCGCCTTCCGTATTAAGCTCCATTTTTTCAAAAGCCCATTCTTTCGCCTGCCGAAAGAGGTTGTATGAAATATTTAAAGCAAAATGATAGTATGGCTCACTATCCAGGTTATTTTCCCGGAACTCAAGCACACTCTCCCCTGCTTTCAGTTCAAATCCCTTCTCATCCTTATTAAGCAGTTCAAATCCTAAATTTTCTACATAAAAATCTTTCATCTTCTCTAGGTGATTGCTGTACATTGTAACTTTATTTATCTTCATAACGCTCCACCCCCTCTACTTCTCTTTTGTTAGAATTAGTGACGGTTCCAACCCTTCGCTGTTGCGCATAGATTGGAAAAACTTTCGCCATCTGAATGTTTGTCATCTCATAGCCCATTTTCTTGTACAGTTCAAAAGCACGATCGTTATGAGCAAATACATGCAATGCTATTTTCTGAATACCATGTTGTTCAGCGTACCTATCAAGCTCCTGCATCGCAGCTTTTCCCAGACCCTTTCCTTGTTGATTGTCATCAAGCCTGATGTCGTAAATAAATGCATCGTTACCGTGCAGAGTCGGTCGCACATTTAACCAAAGAACCCCTATTGGCTCATCATCATTGCACACAGAAAAAAGAAAATGTCCTTTTGTTTCCAAACCATCCGGCAGCGTCTGCTCCAACTGCTTTTTTGCTTTATCAACAGCCTCATGTTCACTCCAGTTTCCGGCCTTCACATGTTCACCTGCATAGTCCACTGCCATCCTATCCGAATATTGGCTGAACTTTTCTTCACTCATCGGTTTAAATTCAATCGTCATATGTAAAACTCCCCCTTCTTTAGTCAAAAATATCCCCAATCCAGATCGGATCCAGGGGATGTTTTATCTTTGGTGTTTGGTCTAATGTAGATTTTATTATAACATAACTTTTTTGAAAAATATGAAACCTATTTAAGCATCAGCTCTACAAATAAACGTCCTCCACTTACCATGAAGCGGAGGACATGTTTACACCTATTGTTTTGGTGAAGAAGGGGTAGAAATATTGGACAGTGCTTGTCCGGCTTTGCTGTCATTTTGAGAATCTGCAGCAAGGTCACCTAAAGCAACCATCCCGACTACCTGACCGTTTTCAACAACCGGCAATCGACGTATCTGGTGCTCTGCCATGATTTGCGAAGCCTGTTGAGCATCCATTCCCGGGTCGGCCTGAACTACCTGCTGAGAAGACATCACCTGAGAAACAGGTGTATTTCCATCTCTGCCCTCTGCAGTTGTACGGAGTGTAATATCGCGGTCAGTCAACATTCCAGTGACTTGCCCGCTGCTGTTTACTACCGGAAGTGACCCGACATTTTTAGAGCTCATAATCTCGGCCGCTTCCTGAATGGATTGTGACTCACTGACTGTCGCTACATTTTGTGTCATGATATTTCCAATTTGCTGGTTCATTATAAACCTCCCCTTTCATGACATAGGTTTGGATAATACATGTCATTTATGTAAGGGAATTATTGCAAAAAAGTGTCTGACACCTTTATCGGATAATATTCTTCCTCTCCCAATGTCAGTGCCGTATCAATTCTATAGGTCAACATACCTTTTCCATAAATAAAATGACTATACCTGGATATACTAACCAACACATAATGGATGAATGTGGAAAGGTGGGATAATGATGAGTGATGAAGAAAAATCAGATGACAAAATATCGCGGCGTAAATTCATACGAAACTCGAGCTATGTTGCCGGTGGTGCAATCGGCGGTGGGGTTCTGGGTGCGTTTCTTGGCACTAATTTTCTTGATGATGAAACGGCAACCAAATCGAATAAAAATAATACAACCAATTATAACCGGGCATTAATGTTCTTTACCAGACAAGCCGATTTCCAAATACTCAGTGCAGCTGCTGAACGAATTTACCCGAAAGACGAAATTGGGCCTGGAGCGATTGAACTTGGTGCCCCATACTTTATCGACCATGAACTGGCAGGAGCCTATGGCAATAATGACAGGGAGTATATGAAAGGCCCATTTTTTGAAGGAACTGACTATCAGGGTTATCAGACTCCATTGAAACGCAGTGCTGTGTTCATGGTGGGAATAAGAGAGCTTGAGAATCAAAGTAAATCCAAACACAATAAATCCTTCGTTGATCTGGAAGGTGAACAACAGGACGAAATACTGAAGAAGTTTGAGAATGATGAGGTTAAATTAAAACATGTCAGCTCTGCATACTTTTTTGATTTACTGCGCTCGGCGACCATCTCAGGAACGTACGCAGATCCGCTATACGGCGGTAATGCTGACATGGACGGATGGAGAATGAAAGATTTTCCCGGAAGCCAAATGAGCTACATTAACCGGATTGGCAGTGAAAAATTCATTGATATTAAACCAAAATCGTTGGGAGATCATTATTCATAAAGCAGCCACATTAGGAGGATTTCGATGGTAAAAAAAATGGACAAAGTTGATGTCGTAACAGTAGGCGTCGGCTGGGCAGGCGGTATCATTGCCGCAGAGATTGCCAAAGCGGGTAAAAAAATTGTTGGTCTGGAGCGGGGTGATGACAGATCTACAGAGGACTTTCAGATGGTGCATGATGAATACCGCTATGCTATCCGTTATGAGTTAATGCAGGACCTTTCCCAGGAAACAGTCACATTCCGGAATCACATCGACGAACGTGCATTGCCAATGCGTCAGTTCGGTGCATTTCTGATTGGGACTGGTGTCGGTGGCGCCGGTGTCCATTGGAACGGGGATACATGGTTTTTTTCGCCGTATGATTTTCAAATTAAAACGATGACCGATAAAAAATACGGAAAGAATAAACTTCCGAAAGAATATACACTGCAAGATTGGGGCATCACGTACGATGAATTGGCACCGTACTATCACAAGTTTGAAAAAATGGCCGGAACAAGCGGTGAATTAAACCCGCTCAGACCCGAGCGGAAGGAAAAATATCCAACTCCGCCAATGAAGAACACCCCCATACTTGAAAAATATATGCAAGCAGCCAAAAATCTGGGACTGCACCCATTCCGGCAGCCATCCGCGAATATTTCAGAACAGTATACGAACCCGGATGGTCAGACATTAAACCAATGTCAGTATTGCGGATTTTGTGAAAAGTTCGGTTGTGAGTACGGAGCAAAATCCGACCCGACTGTAACTGTAATCCCGACCGCTCAGAAAACGGGAAACTTTGAGCTTAGAACAAATTCCTATGTAACCGGAATCACCCATGATGGAAATAAGGCGACAGGTGTCAGATATGTCGATGTCCAGACAGGTGAAGAATTCGAGCAGCCGGCAGATGTGGTTGTTTTAACAAGCTACACGTTGAATAATTGCCGCTTGCTGTTAAACTCCAACCTTGGCCGTCCATATAATCCGAAAAACGGACAAGGGGTCATCGGAAAAAATTACTGTTACCAGATTACTGCCGTCGCAACCGGGTTTTTTAAAGACAGGTTTAATGCTGCAATGGGCGCCGGTGCGCTCGGAACTACACTTGATGACTACAATAATGACAACTTTGATCATTCCGATCTGGACTTTATCCACGGCGGTTCAATTACAATGAAACAACTGGGAAAAAGACCAATTAATGAAAACGGAGCACCGAGCGATACACCACGATGGGGAAAAAAGTTTAAACAGGAATCCATTAAATGGTTTAATCGTTCCATACCAGTTACATCACAAGGTGCCTCGATGCCGCACAAGCACAATTATTTAAGTCTGGACCCGATGTACAAAGACAGTTTCGGAAAACCGTTGCTCCGGATGACATATGACTTTACCGAACAGGATCATGCACTATATGACTATATTACAGCCAGATGTGCGGATATTCTGGAAGAAATGGGCGCCGAGGTTGTTGAACCGAAAGAGCTGACAGAACACTTTAACATTGTCCCTGCTCAGAACGACCATATTACCGGCGGTGTCATTATGGGAGAAGACCCGGAGACATCCGCGCTTAATAACTACTTGCAAATGTGGGATGTCGATAATGTTTTCGTAATCGGAGCATCAGCATTTGCCCATAATGGCGGCTATAACCCGACAGGAACAGTTGGCGCTCTTGCTTACCGGGCAGCAGAAGGTATTTTAAAATACCTGAAAAATAACGGACAGCTGGTTAAACGGAAACAAAATCGTAAAACGGTTTAAACTCCAGCAGGAAAGGAGAATTTCCAATGGGCATTGCAAATATAGGCATTCCCGGACTAATTCTTATCCTGGGAATCACACTGATTATTTTCGGACCAAAAAAACTGCCTGAAATCGGCCGATCCCTGGGACAAACACTCTCGGAATTTAAAAGTTCCACAAATAAACTGATGCGTGACGATGAGGAAGAAACAAAACTGAAGCATTCCACTGAAACAACAAAAAGAGATGAATAGACATTAGCTGAAATGAACTGACACATAACTTCCAGAATCCAGCCGGGAATCAGGTTCCCGGTTTTTCTGCGTCTTTCATTCCTCGTTTACCATCTCCAAAATATGCTATCATTGGCTTATAAACAGATAAGGTACGTGAACCCAATATCCTTCTAAAGAAAGCCTTGGGGTGAATTAAAATGAATCCATCCAAACAATATCGACCCACTGTTTTCATAACAGGTGCATCAGGCGGATTCGGTCTTTTGACAAGTGTCGCCTTAGCAAAATCCGGCTATTTCGTTCTGGCATCGATGCGTGATTTATCAAAGAAGACAAGATTGCTTCAATCAGCACAAGAAAAAAACGTTGCTTCAAACATTTCGTGCATTCAATTGGACGTGACCAAACAGGATGAAATTGACACGGTGATTCCAAAAGTTATTAATCGGTTCGGACATATTGATGTACTCATCAACAATGCCGGATATGCTGCAGGCGGCTTTACTGAAGAAGTGTCACTGGAAGTGTGGCGTCAGCAGTTTGAAACAAATTTTTTTGGTCTTGTTGCTGTGACAAAGGCGGTCCTACCGTACATGCGCAAGCAGCAGCGGGGAACGATTATCAACCTTTCCAGCATCAGCGGCAGAGTGGCACTTCCAGGTCTTAGCCCCTATTCCGCATCCAAACACGCTGTGGAAGGATTCAGTGAGGCTTTACGCCTGGAAATGCTGCCGTTCGGGGTAAATGTCGTATTAATCGAACCCGGTTCCTATCAAACAGATATTTGGGCAAAAGGAATGGATAATTTCACTTCTGACGCTGCATCACCCTATAAAAACAAAAATGAACGATTGTGGAAGGTCGTCAATCATATCGCCAAAACAGCCGGTGACCCTGAAGAAGTCGTCCAAAAGATTGTCGAAGCGGCTCAAGATGACCATCCTGACCTGCGTTATCCAGTTGGGAAAGGGGTAAATAAACAAATACGATTGAAAAATTTACTGCCATGGAAATGGGTCGAGCGGGCAATTTTGAAGAAGATATAAGCTGTACCATCTAAGCTTTTTTCATATGGAGATACAACAAATATTGATATAATAAGAAAAACAATGATTATAAGAGGTTTGATTATGAGAGAATTTAAAGAATTGAAAGCTATTGAAGCGGTGAAAGATTTCATCAACAACCAGTCGCTATCTTTTCTGTATATTACCACCCCCAACTGCAGTGTCTGTCACGGGTTAAAGCCACAGGTTCAGGAGCTGATGGAAAAATATCCGGAAATTGCACTCGGATCAGTTAATGCGCAGGAAGTGGCTGAAATTGCCGGGAAGTATTCTGTCTTTACCGCACCTGTTTTGCTGCTTTTTGTAGACGGAAAAGAATATATCCGTGAAGCGCTTATTGTACATATGGACCTGCTTAAAGAAAAAATGGATAAAGTATATCAGCACATGGCTGGTTAATCCGAAACAAAAAATGATCCCTCATGCGCTTTTTGCCAAAAGGGATTTGTAGTAAAGATAATTATCTTTACTTCACTTTTTTCTCATTTTTAAACATTGTAAGTTTCAAAACAGTCTTCATAAACTCATCGAATGAAGAAAAACGATTACGCTGCTGATTATACCACTTTCGGACTGTTTCAATCAGCCAGAACGGAATCGCATTTCCATCAATTAAATGGTAATGTGCTTCGTATCCTTTTTTTAAATGTTCCCATCGGAAATCATTCCCCGGCTGTATATATTCGGAGACATCAATGATTTTGGCTCGGCCATCCTGCAGTAATATATTCTTTAAATGCATATCACGCGGATTCAACCCTTTTTCACGAACATATTCTCTCGCTCTCTCCACATCCTTCACAACTTGTTCGGGGATATGAATACCTTGCAAAAGGCAGTCAAAGAGTGTAATCCCCTCTTCATAACTTAAAACAAGATATCGATCATTGGCTGCAAAACATACCGGAAAAAAAGATGTATCTCCTAACATATCATAAATATTTTTTTCCGTTTTTATCTTGGATACTTTGTCCTCTGCATAAACTTTAAATGCAAAAGACGGGGCGTAAAGGTGCTGAAAAACAGCAGCATCTGTCCCTACACCAACACACTTCAGTTCTTCCGCATGACCAGATATGGTAACCGGTTTGTTATCCGGATTTGAATAAACGGTAATCTGGGAAAGCGATTCTTGCGCAATGTCCCAGTTATTTTCCATAATGTTGCGCTCCTTCTCTCGGATTAGCTTCACTATTAAGTCATATTATGTTTTCCAACAGGCAATATGCTTAAATTCTCCCATATCATTATTATAACGTAAGAATCCACAGTAAAAATGGAATAAATGTGGAAAAAAAGAGGAATTAACGCATGTTTTTTGTTAATTTACAATTTCCTTCACTCTGCCTACAGTGCCGTTCTCCAGCATAACCTTTATGCCATGCGGATGTGAAGCAGAATTTGTCAATATTTTAGACACCACACCTTCCGTTAACTTTCCGGTCCGCTGATCCTGCTTTTGTACAACACGTACTTTTTGTCCTTGCTTTATATTTTCTCTCCGTGTTCCTGTCATGTTTTTTGTCTCCTTCATTTATTCGTTTTCTTCAATGGAATCCGATGTTGATTCTTCCCAATTAACAAATTGCCAGTACTCTTCTTTTGTCAACTGAACACCCATCCCAACGTTCTTGTTTTCCGTGTATAAATACTATATAATGAAAATATAATATGAAGAAGCAAAGAGAAAGTAAAAAACTTTCCCTTTGCCCGTGGCTTAGCAGAAGACTATCGCTTGGTGGAGCGATGGTCTTTCTTCTTGGTGTATAATGTCAGATTTACCAACGCGGTTACCAATCCAACAATAGCTGCAATTAACACCACAATCTCCATATTTATTCACCCCCTTTCTTTATGGGGGTGATCTTATTATATCATATTTTTGTCAAAAACGAACATGTGTTTGTGTTTTTTGGCAATTTTTTTATAGTTACATTAGAAAATATAACATTTAATAACCATCACCTATTTTATATTGCTTGTATGCGAATGGTGTCATCCTCATTGAGTTTTTAAATTTATCAATGAAATAACTTGTACTGTTAAAACCCACTTGAAAGGCAACTTCTGTAACATTGGATTCTTGTTGCAACAGGCTTAAGCTTTTTTGAATTCGATAATCGATTACATAACGCATTGGGGTTGTTTTTAAATTTCGTTTAAAATACCGGCAGCATTCAGAACGGCTCAATTGACCGGCTTTTGCAATATCGTCCAGCTTAATGTTCTCGGTATAATGTAAATGTATCCAATTGATCATTTGTTTCATTCGTTGATTTTTTAACATTACCGTCTGATCATATTCTAATGGAAAACCGTTCAGGATGATGTTTTTCCAAATTAATGTCAATTGCACGGTGATGTCCATTTCATAGTACGGTAATTTTTGCTGAATCAATTGATTGATTTTTACAATCGCGTGTAAAATCAGTTTCCCCCACGACTTATTGGAATCAATATATAAGCAGGATAAATTGGTTGCCTGAATATAAGGCGATACATAGGTTGTGTAGAGTTCCTGCGACAATACAGAATGGGGTGAAACATTTACACAAATATAGACACAGCCCGATTGATTACCTTCTTCTGCCATGTGCAGACTTCCACTATTTATAAATAACCCGTCACCTTCCCGGACTGCAACGCTCTCTTCATTTATTTGAAAAATTGCTTCACCTTTTACGATAAAAATAAATTGAAGTTCATCATGCCAATGAAGTGGTATATATCCATGTATATTTTGGTTAATCGTGGTCTCGTAGCATGCAATTGGTAACACAGCTGTCCGATGCTGCGTCAGTTCTTTTAAACTCTGATCAATCTCGATATCTTTGACCTGCATATAGCCACCTCAATATAGTTATATTTTTTTATTCAATAAACGTATTATTTTAGCGAATTATCTTTTATTATAACACTATAATTATATTAATGATGGAGGTGACACATGACTATGCCTGCAAGAAGAACTGGACTATTCCTTGTTATAACAGGAGCGACCTTTTGGGGAGTCGGCGGCACCGTTGCTCAAAAACTTTTCCAGGATTACGCCATTGATGTCAATTGGCTCGTCTCAACACGCCTTGTCATTGCTGGTTTGTTACTGTTAACTGTTCAATTTTTTGGAAAAGATCGTTCACAAATTCTCGGAGTCTGGAAAAAAGGAAGAACAGCTGTTCAACTGATTATTTTCGGCTTACTGGGGATGCTCGGAGTCCAATATACATATATGGCATCCATTAACCACGGCAATGCTGCGGTTGCCACATTATTACAATATTTAGCACCCGCAATGATCATCATTTATTTACTGTTACGACGGCAAACGGTCCTGACAAGACGTGATTTGCTGACAGTGTTGCTCGCTTTAACAGGTACCTTTTTCTTATTAACCAACGGCTCCATTTCCGGACTTTCTGTTCCAGCGCCTGGCATCATTTGGGGAGTGTTATCCGGGATAGCCCTGGCATTTTATACATTATATGCCGTACCTTTGCTGAAAGAATACGACTCTCTTGTCATTGTCGGCTGGGCTATGTTCATCGGCGGTCTGGCGTTAAGCGTGATCCACCCGCCCTGGCAAGTGGATGTTGGCAGCCTGACACTTGAAGTCTATGGGTACTTAATATTCGTTATCATCTTCGGAACGATGATTGCATTTTGGTTTTACATCGAAAGTCTACAAAGTCTTTCACCAAAAGAAACAAGCCTGCTGGGCAGTTTAGAGCCGTTGTCAGCTGTATTGACTACCGTTTTCTGGTTAAACGAGTCATTCGGTATTTTCCAATGGGTTGGCACCGCTTGTATTATAGGGATGATTTTTTTATTGGCATTAAATAAAAAGTCTTCCTGATAACATTACTTGCAGAGGAAAATCTGTTTGATGTTTAACACCATATCACAGGACATTCCGACCCTTGCCGTAATGAGGGCCATATTCGACCATGGTGTGTAAACGGATATCCGCGAAAACAGCCCGGATATCCACGGTTTCGCACCGTATATCCACGTTTTTGATTACGATATCCACGAATTCAGAGTAGATATCCGCGATTTGCTCTCGATATGCGAAATCCACGGATAATACATAACAGACAGCTTCTTCAAGCTCCAGTCAGCCCTACTGCTTTTCCACATTCCTGGAATCCTGTCTCCGATACATCGAAATCAACGCAGCGCCAATCGATAGAATCACAAAGAATCCTCCGACTGTTGCATTCTGTTCAACCGACACCTGCTCGATAACCACGCCGCCAATCAATGATCCGAATGCGATGCCAAGGTGCAGGGCCGAGTTATTCAGACTTTGCTGTATGTCTGAGGTTTTCGGTGACAGACTGATCAAATAGGACATTGTAGCCGGAGCAAGTGTCCAGCTCAGCATGCCCCAGATGACGAGAATGAGCAAAAATGCCGTTAATGCAAATGTGGTATACGGGATAGCGAACATTACCATTGTAAACACAACTATCGTTAACATAATCGTCCGTTTCGGCCCTATCGTGTCAGAAAGCGTGCCGCCGACTGCACCGCCGCTCACCGCTGCAATTCCGAAAATCATGTAAATAATACTTACCCAGGTTCCATCTATCCCCATCGTTGTTTTTACAAAAGGAGTCAAATAAGCATACAGAACGGTGTGTCCAGCTATAAACAGAAATGTAATAACCTGTCCAAAAAATATTCTGCGGTTTTTCAACGTTGCCAATTGTTCTCCAATCGGACTGGAGGGCTTCGGCTCGATTCGCTCCATTAAAAAGAATACACCTGCCATGGATAAGACTGTTAATACTGCAATCAGTACGAACGGAGCGCGCCAGCCGAATGCATTTCCCAATACCAGTCCGACAGGTAAGCCCAACACTATCGACGCACTGACACCCATGGACACAATGCCGATTGCCCTGCCGCGGTATTTCGGGTGGACAATGGATGGTGCGATAGTTAGACACAATATAATCAATAGTGATCCACTTAATGCTGAGATGACCCTTCCAATAAACACAACAGTATATGTCGGGCTGAATACTGTTACAATATTTCCCAGTAAAAAGATTACCAGGGAAATTAATGTCAGCCGTTTTCGTTCGATATTGGAGGTGAGAATTAATAGAATCGGTGCACCGACAGCAAAAATCAGTGAGAAAATGGTAATCAGAAAACCTACCTGGCCGAGACTGACACCAAGGTCTTTTGCCATCAGGTCCAATAACCCTCCAATTATTAATTCAACCATTCCCACTACAAATGCAACAATCATTAAAAAGTAAACACGTTTATTCATTCTATGACGCCTTTCAACTCTAGTTTGTTCAAGTTTCAATCGTAAACCCATCTGCTGCAAAAGACAAGCATGTAATTCCAGGGAAAATTCATATCGCTTTCTCTATTACATTATGAATTTTTTGAAAATAATGTTGATAAAAATAGGTAATTTGTTATATTCTGGATATATTCAAGGATATAATTGAAGAAAAAATTATAATACCGCCGAAGTTCTCGTAAAACCTGAAAGGACGATACATATGAAAACAACATACCAATTTTGTCTAACTACAATTGGAATATTAATGCTGGGATCGCTCCCATACCTGCTTTTCGATGAAATGGAATCCATGCGGTCCGTTCTGAAATTAATGGAATCCGGCGTATTGAAAAGTGCCTCTTTTCTTGGCCATGATATTGGTTTTCATCCAGAAAACTATGTAACACATATAGTTGGTACCATTTCGGGCTTATTTCATTTTACGGAAATCAACTATTACTATAATGCTGATTTCCTGCCTCTCTTCCCTGCTTTCTTTTATAAGTTTTTATACTCGATGACCATCTTTTTGTGCGCACTTTTTGCCGGATTACTTATTGCTGTTTTATTCACCTTTCTTATTTTAATGATGCCAGATTGGTTAAAAAAACCAGTTAACTTTGTGTTGTTCGTCATTGAGTCGATACCCGATCTTTTTATTATTCTCATTCTGCAAACCACTATTATTTGGCTGTACATAAGAACAGATATAATGCTTTTCGATATTTTTTCATCCCATGAAGATCCTGCTTATATTTTGCCAATATTATGTCTGGCAATTTTACCAGCAATTTTTCTAATTAAACACCTAGTCCAGCTGTTTGAAGAAGAATCGGACAAGCTTTATGTCGAATTTGCAAGAGGAAAGGGACTAAGAAAAAGTTGGATTTTACTTGTACATATTTTACGAAATACCTTGATCATTTTGTTTTACCAATTCAAGACCATTTTCTGGTTTGCACTTTCAAATCTGCTCATGCTTGAAATCATCTTCAATATGAAAGGTTTCATGAATTTCATGTGGTCCTTTGCGCCAACAACACCGTTTATCCTGACGATCGGTTTATTAATGATATTCATACCTTTCTATTTTGTCTTAGGGTTTGGAAAACTGCTTTTGAGGAAGGGAGGGCTGGTTCATGACAGTGGTGAAAATATTTAAACAACCCCTGGTTCTTATCGGGACGCTGTTTATTCTAACGATACTCTGTATAAGCATTTCTTACAGCTTGTTTGTCGGACCGCCTGATCCACTTGAAACCACATTAGTATACAATGATAACGGAAAACTCATCAGCAAGCATCCGCTACCTCCATCTGAAAAATATCCGATGGGCACAGATCGGGATGGTGTCAGTATGTTGTATAAAATCATTCAAGGAGCGAAATATACCATTGGTTTTGCATTAGTTGTAGCTGTGTGCAGAATGGTATTGGCTATCCTGGCAAGCATTACGTTTGCTACGTTTCTGAAAAAATTACGACCGTCATTTAAAAGCTTGTTTGATTCATTTACATACGCCCCCGCTGCTCTTGTTGTATTTGTTATCGTCTCACCGGTAATTATGATCTACAGCTGGGCATTTACCGATACTGAGAAAATAATTTTCACATTAGCATCGCTGACATTCATCGCGTTACCTGCACTGGCTCTGACCATTAGTGAAGAAATAACGGAAATCGAAAAATATGAATTTATTACATGTGCCCGTTCTTTGGGAAGCAGCCGACTCCAATTATTATTGCGCCATGTAAAACCTTTTCTTTCATCACGATTGTTTATTTTATTTGCGCAACAAATTGTACAGGTGTTTTTGTTGCTGGCCCACCTTGGTATTTTGGGACTGTTCGTTGGAGGAACAAACCTCATAGTAGAGGACACTAGTTTAGAAATCGGAAATCAGTCCGAAATGGTCAGTTCATCCGCTTCCTATGAGTGGTCCGGTTTGATCGCAGCGGCACACGATGTTATTACGATTTACCCATGGATGATTTATTTTCCCGTTATTGCACTGACACTAACAATTCTGGCAATGGTTTTTATTGTCGAAGGACTGAAAAACGTTTTGCTTAAGCAGAAGCCTTCCTCTATAGACCGGAAGAAAGAAAAGCAAGCGACTGTTCAGATTAGTCCTATCAAAACGGAATCATTTAAGTTTTTGCATGATAACAGGAAAGTGATGTGAACTCCCCCATTTTGGGAAAGCGCGCTCCCGTTTGAGGGCTACTCTCTCCCGTTTGAGGGCTACTCTCTCCCGTTTGGAGGCTGTTCTCTCCCATTTGAGGGCTGCTCTCTCCCATTTGAGGGCTGCTCTCTCCCATTTGAGGGCTACTCTCTCCCATTTGAGGGCTACTCTCTCCCATTTGAGGGCTACTCTCTCCCATTTGAGGACGTCTGCCATTTCATTCCCAAATGGCCCGTTCATTTTAAAATCGACCTGCAGTACGTATGGCATGGTTATACTCCTTTATGCTTTACAATATAGGTTTCACCAAGAATTTCCCTGGTTTGATAATCAGCTGAAGACAGTTCTTTTTGCACAAATGCATCAATATCCGCTTGTTCAACATCATACATTACCTCTATTTCTTTGGAAAAAAGAAGTTCCTCTTGTTCAAGCAAGCCGGGAAGTGCCGGTTGGGCTTTTGCCTCGATCTCCACCGTATCCAATACCTGCTTCAATCCGGAAACATAGTATTCGAGCGGACGGCCGCCAACAATTTTGACGCCTTTATTTTCCTCATTCACCATAATGATACTTGGGAATCCTCTGGCACCAAGACTTCCGGCAAGTGCAAAATCCTCATTTAACAATTGATGTGCCTTGGATGATTCTGCTTCTCCTACAATTTTTTCGCCATCCAGTCCAAGTTTATTGACAATTTCCACCAAAACAGCTTTATCTGCAATGTTTTGATTAAATGCAAAAACCGCTTCTCTGGAGCGTCGTAAAAATACACCAGCTAATTCTTCATCCTGTTGTTGAATTACTTTAAATACACGGGAAGGAGGGAATGATGACTGAACAGGGTTGTCATACCAGAGTGTTCCGTCAATCGGCATCCGTGTCTGTTCCCCGACTTCTCTCCAGTGTCCGGCAACATCCGCTGGACCATTAATACCATTTGCAGGGTCAACCGGTCCGTCACCCCACTTTTCCAGCAAACCACCCATAACAATTTTTACGCTAAAATAATCGCCATATTGCTCTGTAAAACGGCGAAGTACCGGTTCCAGTGCCCAGCAATGCGAGCAAATCGGGTCTGTCACATAATAAAGGTCAATCGTTTTCTTTGGTTTGTTGAAATCAATTGTTTGCAGTCCATCTTCCCCCGATACACCGCATACGCCTGTTTCCGCATCACACATCATATTATTGTTATTTGCCATGTTATTTTTCCCCGCTTTCCGTTGGTATTTCGACATTCATGTATTTTTGCGCCCACTCCTGAATAGGTTTAAGACTATTGGCCAGCGCACTACCTTTTTCTGTTAATTCATACGAAATAATTACAGATGTTCCGCTTTCAACAAGTTTTTTAACCAATCCTTCAGTTGCAAGTTCAGAAAGCTTCAAAGAAAGTGCTCTTGGCGTAATTCCATTCAAATCCCGTTTCATATCGGAAAAATGTGCAGTATGATTTTCACATAAAGATAGATAATGAATGATTTGGCCATTCCATTTTTTCCCTAGAATTTGAAAAGATGCTTCAATATAAGGGCATGTTTGCATGTGCAACACCTCACTATAAATAGTATATCATAAATATAAAGTATATCAAGTATATAAATTATACTTGATATATAAAAAAAGCACCTCCAAATTAATAGATGGCAATTACTTCTTGAATTCATTTTTTTCAAAATATGTGCATCCCTGCATTGATGTCTAGGACGTTGACATTTTTTGAAGCTCCAATATACCTCCAATGACACCAGCGAAACCGCCTACTGCAAGTATAATAGCAAAATAGGGTAAACTGGAAATCGGCTCATCCGCTATCAATCCATACACTCCATAGATGCATAGAATAAGACTGCTGATCAAGCCAATAATTGTTCGTATTTTTTTATTAATGGCAATCACCACCCGGATAAACAAATAATAAGTTTTAGCTATCGCAGGAATTATACCTGGCAACCAATGGGGTAAGTAAGGTCAGAAATATAGCTGTTATGACTAATGAAATAGAAATCAGCGAAAACGGTACAGACATTATAAAAACTTCAGGCACCATAAAATACGCAAGCAATATTAGCGGGACTGTAGTTAAACATGCAACTCGCAATCTTGTTGAAAAAGTTACTTTATGTTTTGTTCCACATCTATGGCATTGTATTGGTTTATATCCGATCATCAACCCTTTATATAAGGTTCGCCATTTAAAGTGATAATCACAACCCACACACTTTTGCAATATCATGCTTTTACGCCCACCAACTCCAAAAGATTTTTCGGGACAAGCCGTAACTTGCCATTTTGAAAATCATTAATTGGACACCACATCAATTTAAATATGGATCCATCATCCTCTTTTCCCTCAAAGGTTTCAAGATTATAAAACGACTTATCAGCAAAGGATGCATCATAAACCATAACGATTTCATGGCCAACTTCCCCATTAAAAGTGAAGACATTTTCAACCGTTCCCAGGTAGTTAAGGGCATAAATATCCGCTTCGATTTCTTCCATAACTTCCCGTACTACTGCATCGGCACTAGATTCTCCATATTCAATTCCGCCTCCAATCGGCCGGTAAAAATAATCATCCTTTACAGAATCATATCCTTCCGCAACGAGAATCGAATCATTATGTCTGAAAACACAGATGGCTAACGGCCGGATTATTCCTTTTTTCATGAACGACCTCCAAAAATGAAATAAGATTATTTCACATTATAAGTTAATGTTATAATTAGGTAACTTGACATGATCTCCAGAAATACAAGGAAAACGGACTTGGAGCATCAAGCCCGTATTAACTTTCAGAAGGTATTACATTGGACCGGAAATTTGACCAAAACCTCTATATTTATTTTGATCCTGTTCCCTTTCCTCAGTGGATTTCGCTTTGTGGCTTGTTTGCTCTTGCGGATTCTTATATTTTTTGTATTTCCTCCAGCTGATAAAACCAAATAGTGTAACAAGAAAAACAACATAGAATAAAATTTGCATCAAGTAATTTTCCCTCCCCTCTACGACATAAGAACAGAAATATAGCTTGAATCGTGCGAACCTTAAACAGACTCTCCTACAGTGTAAAAAAATACATCCTGACCCGAAAGCTTGATCTGATTTTCAATTTTCATTCCGATCTTCTCCGCCACTTTTTGGGAACCGACATTTCCAGGCTGGACCAGTGCAATCAATCTTTGCTCAGCCAGCTCCTGCAAACCAAAATTCTTAAGTGCTGCTGCAATCTCTGTAGCATATCCCTGCCCCCAGTATGGACGTTTAACCCAATAGCCGATTTCAATTTCATTTCTTTCTTCAACCTGTTGCGGAACAAGACCGGCGTGACCAATAGGAGCATCCTCACCTTTCAGTACCATTACATGCAATCCGAATTCCGAACCATACTCATATGCACTGTAAATCCAGTCCATGAATTGTTTTGCCCCGATTTCATCTTTTATCTTTCCATTTCCAATGAAGCGCACCATTTCAGGATCAGAAAGCATTGACATGAGAAAGTCCATATCTTTATCTTCGTACGGTCGCAATATTAATCTTTCAGTGGATAGCATCATGCTATGGTCTCCTTTCAAGTACTATCAAATTGGAATTTTAACATTTTTTCTTTGAACCCATTGAAATCGCTTTCTAATAGTTTATCATGAAATTGAAAAAGACGTACATCCATTTTCTAAATGAAAAAAGGATCTCCCAATTACTTGCAGGAAAGTGCTAAGCTAAAATAAACGCTTATAAACAACAAATCACAAAAAAAGACCTTTTCAAGTGTATAACTTAAAAAGGACAATCTGTGCTTTCTTGTTCCAACTCATAGCGCTGCCAACATTTTTTCCAAATGTTTTTCCGTCGGCGTTAAATTAATCAGGAAATAGGCTTCTCTTAATCTCCTTGCTGGATTACTCTTTTGCAAGTATGCTGCCCCGCCGGAATGCAGCATATCTCCGTGTACCGCCTTAATGATCAGTTTGTCAATATCCAGCCTGATTTGCAGGACTGCTTTCCAATCCAATTTATCTTGATCCAGAAGTGTAGCAATCCTATCCTTTATAAACAGATATTCCTGCTCTATCTCTTCCGGCTGGATGGATAAAAATGTATTAACCCCACCTTGTTTTTGAGGTGATTTCTTCATCGATTGGATGGAAGCATACGTGACACCGAGACCAAGTGGTACTTGATATAATACAAAAGTTGACCTGATGTTTTCACAAAACGCTTCAGCATTATCACTGACCATCCATTCATCAGGGATAAATACATCAGTAAATCTGCACGCAAATGTTGCGCTGCCATTGACACCCAAGTAACCAATCTTTTCCTTTAATGATAATCCTATGGCATTACAGGGTACAAAGGCCATCACCTGCTGGTTGTCAGCTAAGGCAGCCACTACTGCAAACCAATGATTATCTTTCAAATTTGAAACAGAAGGGATAGTTCCCGATAACACGTACCCGCCATTCGTACGTTTCGCCTGTAAATGCAGCTTTTCCAATCCGGCATAGTACTTCATTGGATTGGATAACCCTGTGGCTCCCAAAAAGGTGCCTTGCTCAAGATATGGCAGTATTTCATTCTTTAAATAATCATTTGAACTGTTTCTCAAATAGGTTAATGAAGCAAGATGACACCATAAATTAAATGCAGTGGTCATACAATATTGCGCTGTTTTTTCAGTAACAAATAATTCCCTCTCTAATCGTTCACTGGTTGAAACGTCATCAGAACGCAACAAACCTGCTTCACCTAGCCCCGTTAAATAACCTTCGGCATAATAGGCTTCGGTATCAATTTTTCTGACAAAAGGTTTTAAATTCTTTTGAATCGCAGTATCTAACAACCTTGTAACTCCTGTCTCTTCTTTCACAACCATATACCTGCTTCCCCTTTGATAAGACATGGTGGTAAGTAAACTGAAGATCTCTCATGATAAAGAGATCTTCAGGACATTAAAAACATATTAGTCATTGTCAATTTCAGTGATGGAATCAACTGGGGTCTGCACTGCTTCTCTTGCCCTTCTTACAGCGGGCTCATCCGGTGCATCATAGAAGCAAAGACATTTTGTCATATCTTCACATACATAAGTTCGTGAGAATGAAACTTCCGGTACCTCTGCATAGTGTACAGAGTTTTTCTTTTTACGTTCCAAATATTTATCCATTGTCAAGCTTTCAGGTAAATTCCATTCCACCAGATAATTTACATTATCGGCTTGTTTTTTCACTTCGTCTAATTCTTTACCTACTAATCTTACTTCTTTTACCAGTTCAACATTAACCCCTGTTTCAACCAAAGCATCTTGCAGTTTATCACTATTCTCTGCTTCAAAAATTAAAAATACTCTGCTAAAGTCTTTCGAAACCTGAACTTCGATGAGATTATTATTCGCTTTACTTACACTCTCCTGAATAGTCGAAACCTTTTTCTCAAACTCTGCTTTGTTATTAATTGTTTCTCCTACATTTGACTCCACTAAATAAAGGGACATCCATATCCTCTCCTTAAATTATGCTAATTCCGATAAAACTTATCAACTTAATGTATTATTAGTTATTTTATTATACTAACTTCAAAAAATCAACCTTATGGAATAAATATTTCAGGTTATGTTATATTTAGGTAAATAGAAGGAGGTACAATCGTGAAAGCAACCTATGATTTGCCATGTAATATTGCTCAAACGCTCAATATTATTGGAGACCGCTGGACATTACTTGTCGTGCATGAAATTTTGATTGGCAACACGACATTTAATGAAATCAAAAATAACTTGGAAGGTATTTCCTCTAATTTACTGTCTGACCGATTAAAGTATTTAGAAAGTTGCGGGTTAATTGCAACATCACTATACTCTCATCATCCACCCCGTTACCAATATACACTGACAGAAAGCGGAAGAGACCTGGAAGATGTCTTCAATGCCATCATTCTTTGGGGAAGAAGTCATCTGGAAAAATGCTACAAAAAACTCATACATCAAAAGTGCAATCATGAAGTAAACATTACCTACTATTGCCCCCACTGCAAAGAAAACGTTGACGATGTTTCTGTAGCCGAAGTAGACATTTAAGTGCAAAAGTCAGGGGATAACTTCCCCGTTCTTTTGCCCATTACTCGCTGACTGTCATCCCCCATCTTTTTTCGATCAACCTTTCCAATAATCGAATACCCTTATCCAGTAACAGACCGCAAATCCCGATCAAAATAATTCCCGCTAAAACAAGATCCAATCTCAATAAATTTCTGGCATCAATAATCAAATACCCTAATCCTGACTGTGCGCCAACCATTTCACCGGATACAAGGAATATCCATGCTGTACCAATGCCAATATGAAGCCCGCTTGCAATAGAAGGATAGGCAGCTGGAAAAATAATTTTTGTCATCAGATGCGGCTGTTTGATTTCCATGTTTTGAGCTAACTTGAGATAATTGGTATCCACTTTTTTCACACCTGTTATCGTGGAAAGTAATATCGGAAAAAAAGCTGCAATAAAAATAATCACAATCGCCGGTGCGCTTCCAATGCCAAACCATAAAACAATGAATGGCGTCCAGGCTACCGGTGCGATAGGTCTTAGAACCTGCACAATCGGATCCGCAATATCCCATAATCGTTGAACTCTTCCCAACAGAAGACCGAGCAAAATGGCTGCAACCGCAGCGGATAAATAGCCTGAAAAAAATCTCATCAAACTTACTTTTAAATGAGCGAATAATGTTCCATCGGCAAATAAGGAGATCATTGCTTCCCCAACCATAAGTGGATCCGGCAAAAGTGCCTCTTCAATATCGGTCAGCCAAATTACAGATTGCCAAGCAGCTAACACAATAATAATTGCAATCACTATATTTAATGTTTTCTTTGTAAATCGCATGCCATCACTTCACCTTTTCAATGAATGAATTGTCTACAAATGCATCATAGCTTGGAGGGCTTTCAGATAATCCCATCTCAACCATATATCGGCTTAATTTTTTGTATGCTTCTTTATTAATTTTCAAATTATCATAAGAAATCCATTCCAGGGATAAATCCAACACTTCATCGTCTACATCCATATATTTAGATGCAACCTTCCGCATCTGTTCACCCTTTGCTTCCGCTTTTTGTCCTGCTTTCACATAACTTCCCACGAAATCCTGTGCAATTTTTTTATTGTTTTTCGCAAAATCACCATGCAACACAAGCGCACAATCAATCGAGTTTTTCCAAAGTTCACCGGATTGATACAATACCTTCGCATTATCCAACACAACGGATTGAGCACCAAAAGGCTCTGCAACTACATATCCTGCAATTCTGTCGGTAGCAAGCGCTGCCGGCATTTCGGCAGGTGCCATTTCCACTACATTTACATCCTCGTAATCTACGCCTTCCTTCTCCAGCATCATGTATAACAAAATATTATGACTGGAGAATTCATGTGGTACAGCATAGGTTTTTCCCTTTAAATCCTGTACATTGTTTATGTTGGGGGAAGCTACTAAGACGTTTCCATCTCTATGTCCCAGAGCAACTGCCTTTAAGTCTATCCCTTGCTCTTTTGCACGCATAGCTACTGTTACAAGTGTAGATGCTCCATCAATTTTCCCTGTATTTAAAGCATCCATCAGGTCTGGCCATGAAGGAAATTTCACAAGTTCCAGATTAAAACTGTTATTTTCCCCTAAAAACTCTTTCTGCATATATAACGGCACAGCATGTGTAATTGGCAAATAACCTATTTTAACTGTTGGTTTCCCGCTGCTGTTTGCTGTCTCGCTGCCCCCGCAGGCACTTAATATCACGATTACAGCAGAAAGGATGCTCATCAGTACTATTTTTCTATATTTCATCATTCTTCCCCCTTGTTGTTTAAATATTGAATTCAATTGACGGTTTAGAGTGAATCAATTCAAATTCATTTAAAATAAGCTTCCGAAAATGTTGGAAGTCATCTCCGCTTCGATCCCTTGGTTTATATGTATCTATTGGTACCTCCCGTATGATTTGACCAGGATTTGACCCCATAATCACGACACGATCAGCAAGATAAATAGATTCATCAATATCGTGGGTAACTAAAATGACTGTCGTTTCAGCTTGCTTTTGAATCTTCAGTAATTCATCCTGCAGGAAATAACGTGTAAATGTATCCAAAGCGCCGAACGGTTCATCCATTAAAAGCACGTCGGGTTCAATCGCAAGAGCACGCGCAATAGCAACACGCTGCTGCATTCCACCCGATAATTGGGATGGAAACCGATCAAGCCTATCATCCAATCCAACCATATTTAAATAATAGAGAGCCTTTTCCCGTCGCTGATCTGATGATAAATCTGTATTTTCCAAACCCAACTCCACATTTTTTAATACAGTACGCCATGGCAGCAGCCCGTAATCCTGAAACAACATCACAATTTTCCTGCCTGGTTTCGTTACTTCTTCTCCCTTAAAATGAATTTGACCCGTATCAGTAGTTAAAAACCCCCCTATTAAATTAAGGAGCGTGCTTTTTCCACAACCACTTTTTCCTAAAATGGCAATCGTTTCACCTTTACGGATGTTAAGGTTAATATCCTTCAATACTTGTTCTGATTTTCCTTTATTTTCATAGCTCTTATGTAAATTCCCGATTTGGATCACTGGCACATCGTTCAAAATATCCCTCCTATCCCTTTAAAACCTATCTACTTAGTTGGTTTTATATGTATGTTATTTTATAATATTTAGTTCAAAAAAACAACTTAGTATTTAAACAATTGAAAACCTTTTTAAATTAATTACTTAAAAAGGTTTTCACATCTACTTTTTCCGGTTTCAGAAGAACTAGCATATTTGTTTGAAGCGTGGAATAGCGACCGAACACATTAATGACTAAAAGTTTCTCACTCCAACTGCTTCATAACTTCGTACATATGCAGCATGTAAAGCCTGATCCAAATCAGCAATTAAATCATCCACATGTTCCAGACCAACCGAGAATCGGAATAATCCATCACTTATACCTCTAGTTTTGCGTTCATGCTTTGGCATTGCGGCATGTGACATGTTCGCTGGATACGACAGGATGCTTTCGACCGCCCCAAGACTGACAGCGAAAATAGGGATGCGAATGTGTTCTACAAATGTTTTAGCTTCAACTGCATCGGAGATTTCAAATGATAAAACCGCCCCCGAACCTTTGGACTGTCGCGCGTGAATGGTGTGCCCTGAGTGTGAGGACAAGCCAGGATAAAATACTTTTTTGATTAAAGGATGTTCATTCAGATACGTTGCTATATCGAGTGCTGTTTCAGATGACTGCTTCAGACGTGCCCCCAGTGTTTTAATTCCTTGCAGCAGCAGATAGGAATCCTGTGCACCTAAAATGGATCCAAATGAATTTTGCAGAAAAGCTAACCGTTCGCCAAGTTCTCTATCTTTTGTTACGGCTAATCCGGCAATAATATCGCTGTGGCCAGACAAAAACTTGGTAGCACTGTGCAGCACCACATCTACACCGAGTTTAATCGGTTTCTGGTAAAGGGGGGTCATAAACGTATTATCAAGAAACGTTAAACAGTTATTTGCCTTGGCAATTTCTACGACTCCTTTAACATCTGTAATGTTCATACAAGGGTTTGAGGGTGTTTCGATGTAGATGACTTTTGTATTTTCCTTAACTGCTTCTGCAACTTCACTAAGATTCGTCATATCCACAAAGGTATGTTCAATTTTTAACTTGGATAGTACCTCCGTAACAAAGCGAAACGTGCCCCCATATACATCTCTGGAAACCAGGACATGCTCACCTGAAGATAAAAGCATAAAGGCTGATGAAATTGCAGCCATTCCGGAAGCAAACGCCAATCCTCTTGACCCATCCTCCAGTTTGGCTATTTTTCCTTCTAATGCCTGCCTTGTCGGATTTCCGGAGCGGCTGTAGTCATACGGTCCAAATTCATCAAAACTTTCCTGGTGATAGGTTGAGGATAAATAAATTGGCACGTTGACAGCACCCGTTTTCTGTTCAACGTCCAACCCCGACGATGTATGAATAAGATTTGTTTCCAACTGTTTTTTATCGATGCTCATATCCCAATCTCCTCCCTTTTCAGTATGGAAAATACGTGTTTCAGATCTGCTATTAAATCTTCTGTTTGCTCAATGCCAACAGAAAAGCGTAATAACCGGTTGTCGACTCCACGGCGGGTTCGTTCTGCTTCCGGAATCTCTGCATGCGTTTGGGTGGCGGGATAGGTAATAAAACTTTCTACTCCACCAAGGCTTTCTGCAAACGTTATAAGCTCCAGATTTTCCAAAAACGGTTCAATCCAATTTGCTTTTTGAAGACGAAATGAGAGCATACCGCCTTTTCCCGGGTATAATACGTCGGGGACCAATGGCTCATCTGATAAATAAGATGTTATTTTCCGGGCGTTTTCATCGTGCTGTCTCATTCTAAGCGAGAGAGTTTTTAACCCCCTGATGATCAACCATGAATCAAATGGAGACAAGACACCGCCGGAAGCGTTGTGGATTTCGGATAGTTTTTCACAGATGGCATCACCCTTTGCAACAACTAACCCAGCCAGCACATCATTATGACCGCCAATATATTTTGTGGCACTGTGAACAACGATATCGGCACCCAGCTCAAGCGGCCGCTGCAAGCAAGGTGTTAAGAATGTATTATCAACAATGAGCAGTAAATTGTGCTTACGTGCGAGATTGGCATATTGTCTGATATCGATTTCCTGCATCAAAGGATTCGTCGGCGTTTCGATCAATAGAGCTCTTGTTTTAGAAGTAATTAACTTCTCTGTCGCGTCCACATTCACAAACTCCGAATAGCTTGTCTTTATATCATAGACATCTGAATAATGCTGAAGTAACCGGTAAGTTCCTCCATAGATATCTTCCGGAACAATTAATTCATCACCAGAACGGAAAAGGGAAAGAACCAATTGGATGGCAGCCATTCCTGAGCTGCAGGCATAGCCACTGTCACCAGATTCCAAATCTGCAATCCCATCTTCCAGAATAGCGCGTGTTGGATTCTTTGTACGGGTATAATCATAACCAGTGGACTTACCGATTCCCTCATGCTGAAAAGCAGTTGACAAATAAATAGGCGGATTTACAGCACCTGTCGTTTTGTCAGACTTATTACCTAATTGCACCAATTTGGTTTCGATGCTTTTTGCTGACATGTTGTTCACCCTTTTCGAAAAAATGAAGGACCCCCTTATAAGAAGAAGGTCCCTAATGCACACGTTCTTCTTACATTCAGGTAATTACTACCTTTTGGATTTAGCACTGATCGTGGCCAATCCTTCCGTCTCTCTTGATAAGAATCATGTTATCATTCAAGCTTTTAATCGATACTTCAAATTGTGCTCTTGAAGTGTCTTGTCTGTTCCGAACAGGAAATGTTTCTCCATATCGGGGGAGTATTTTGAATTTATTGTTTTAACATCTACAGCTTCCGCCACTGCCCGCAGCATCGCTGGTGATGCGCCACAGCACAAGCCAATATAATTAAGACCGGTATCTTTTGCTTCTCTTGCCCATTCAGCTAACTCATAGCGGTTATGATACAGTGGGTCAAGAGCAGTCGGAAATGTTGTTTCTGTAGGTAAATGGCAGCTGCAGCCTCCATCAGGCAAGTTAAAGAATGTTGGGTGTTCTTCTGTCGTACGATATGGGATTGGCAAGCCACCAACATATCCATCCACATTGTTTCGGATGGCAGCAAGGTATGGCTGCATCGTTTCAGGACCCCGGAAACAATTCATACCAACGACCAATGCGCCTCTTTCGGAAAGTATTTTACAGGACTCCTCTACAGTGTATCCATCCCTTAAAATATTCTCGCCCATTAAACCAAACGTAATGACTGCCGGTAAACCTTGTTTAGTGATTTCCTCCAGTGCAATTAACGCCTCTTCATGGTAATAAAATGTTTCACCATTTATGAAATCGACCCCTTCTTCTTTGCACCATTTCACCATTTCCGCAAAAATATTTCTGACTTTTTCTTTTGACTCCGGATCATCCGGATTAAAGATATTGGTATTCGATATATTTCCTGCCACCAACGCTTCTTCTTTTGGATGCTCTTTGGCTACCTCTTTTGCCAAGCGAATGGCATTTCTGTTTAATGGTTCTAATAAATCTTCTTTTCCAATAATACGCATTTTTTCCCGATGAGCATTGTATGTAAATGCTAATACAACATCAGAACCGGCATTCATATAATCCCGATATGTCTGCTTTAATGCCTCAGGATTATCCAGTGCCACCTCAGGAACAAACGAACCCGCTTGTAAATATCCCCTTCGTTCCAATTCAAATAAATAACCTTCCCCTGCAATTACGGTTCCTTCTTTTAAACGCTCTTCTAAACTACGCTTCATCATGTTTCCTCCTTTTGAGTTTAATTGTGAAGTCACGAAAAAACCCCCTTCTTAAATAAGAAGAGGGTTGACCGTGTGTTAAATACTCTTCTTATCTTCAAGCTTCACGCTACTGGAATTAGCACAGTACAAAATAGTCTGTTGCTGAGGCGTCACAGGGCCAGTCCCTCTACCTCTCTTGATAAGAATATCAGGAATTCAATTTTTGATTACTATATACAATACACGCAGTATTTTTAAAAGTCAAGACAATTTTTAATGTGAAAAAAAGTTAGCCAGTTCAACAATCATGGCTCCCATTTTCGGTTTACCCGGATGGAAAGCAGTGGTTACTCCATTCTTTCTCAATTCGGCTGTGGTTACTTTTCCCACCCCCACCGGCAGAACATGATCATGAAAAGCAGCTGTAAGTTCCTCAGCCTCACTACTGCCTTTAAAAAGATTTTGGATCTGCGTTTTACTGGTAAACACAACTGCATCGAGAGAGCGGGTGATTATCTGCTTCCTTAACGCAGTCATTATAGTAAGATCCGGTTCCATGTACTCGTACGGTTTGGAAAGATAAACAGCATATCCTTGATGTTCCAATTGCTTCTTTAACACTGCTTCATCCTGACTGTATGCCTGTAAAAACAAACGATTATTATCATCATCGAGGGCCAGTTGTGCCAGCAGACTTTCCATAGTTCCATCTTCAGAAACGAATTTGGGGGAGAGGGAATGTCTTTTTAGCCAATTCGCTGTTTTACTGCCGCGAATAGCCAATTTCGAGTTTCTGAGATTCCCGATAAAGTCCGAAAGACAATCCAAATCATTTGCCGCCTTTTCCAATGTTTCCAGTCCAATTCCTGTCGTTAAAAGAACCTGGTCAAACGGGTCACGAATAAAATCCAATACATTTTTTCTACTGACCTCTTCATCCAACACCTGCTCTCCCTGAACGGAATAGATGAATGAGGTACCTCCATTATTTTGAATTAGTTTTGCAATTGCTTCACTGTTGCGAGCAGCTGCAACGCCAATTTTTTTGTCATTCAGGCCGCTCATTGTGTTTCCCTCCTCCAGATAAGTCTGCCAGACATTTAAGCAATTTATTTTGATTATCCGTATCCTGGAATTTATCAGAAAGAATCTCCTTTAAAAATAATCGTTGTTCATTTTTAGTAAGACAAGTTTGTTTCAGCAACTTTCGACTTTCATGTAAAAAATCCACATAATCTGTGTAGCTGTTGTCATATACAGCCTGAAGATCATTTTTAATTTTTGCCGAAAGCATCGGGCTTGCCCCATTAGTTGATACACTAATAGACAATCTTCCCCGATTGAAAAATGAGGGAAATGCAACATTTCCCTCGTCAGCATCCGCTGCATTATTGATTAAAGCATTGGAAGGGGTGGCCTGAATAATGGTTTCATTCACTTTTACATCGTTGGTTGCCACGATAACCAGAAATGCATCATCAAGATCTCCAGCCTCAGCTTTCTTCTTTTTCCAGTCCAAACATCCTTCCGTCCACAGGGCATGTATTCCTTGATTAATCTTAGGACTGATCACGGTCAACTTAGCACCATTATTTATAACGGTACGGATTCTGCGCTCGGCTACAGATCCGCCCCCGATAACGATTATGTTTTTTTCAGTTAGGTCAATCATCAAAGGAACTGCTGCCATATTCCTTCAAACCCTTTCCGATTTGCGTGTTGGAGCGGCGAAATCAACATGATTATGTATTGACTCATAAACACGTTCCTGCAAAGCCTGTATCATTCCTGCATGGCCACCAAGCTGATTGCAGCATATGATTTGCTTATCCGATACTTTCAATGCATCTATTTTTTTCTTAATGGAACGCATAAGCACCCCAGTAAACCATAAATAAGGCATAACAAAAACCTGAGAATGTTTTTCTTCCAGTGAAGCCTGTAACCCCTCATCAAATGAAGGATTACAAGCCGCTAAAAAGCATATATCCACTTGTTTGAGGCCAGTTTTTCGTTCCAGCTTTCTTCCAATACTTTTAATATCCATAATGGTGTCGGGATTGCGGCTGCCACGGCCGACAAGCAAAATCTTTGCATCCAGGTTGACTGGTGTTGCCGTTTCTTCCATGCGTTCTATCAAAATGTCGATGAAGCGATCCTGCACGCCAAGCGGCTTCCCATACGTAAATTCAATTTCAGGGTACTCGGATTTTGCCTTACGTATTTCATCAGGTATATCTTTATAGTAATGCCCGGCACTTAACAGCAAAACAGGTATGACGGAAATCTTTGAAGCGCCCTGGTTTACAAGATTTTTGATACCTTGTCCGACCGTTGGCGCTGCAAGCTCCAAAAAGCATATTTCCTGAAGGGGAAAGTTAACCTGCCGGATTACCGATTCGATACATGAGACTGCCTCAGTTGTTGCTTCCCCAATACGACTGCCATGACTGACATATAGTATTCCCTGCACTTTATTCTCCCCCAAATCTACCCTGTAGTTGCTCCAGCCAGCTTACTCTCAGCAATTGCCTTCTCCTCAAACCAGTTAATCTTCTCTCTTAATCGAACGACCTCTCCAACAATGATGATGGAGGGGTTCTTTACTGCCGCAGACCTCTCGACAATATTCTCCAATGTACCAGTCACTGTCTGCTGCTTTTCGGTTGTGCCCCAGTGTACTAAAGCGATGGGTGTTTCTTTCTTCCGCCCATAACCAATGAGCCGATTACAAATATAAGGGAGGTTTTTCACTCCCATGTAGATACAAAGCGTATCAACTCCCTGTGCGAGATGTTTCCAGTATTTTTCGGAAGCAGCATCCGTTTTACCTGCTCCTGAGACAAAGGCCACCGACGAACTAAAATTACGGTGTGTTAATGGGATACCCGCATATGCAGGTGCAGCCGATCCGGACGTGATTCCCGGAATAATTTCAAAGGTAACCCCCTGCCACCATAGCACTTCCGCTTCTTCGCCGCCTCTTCCAAAAATAAACGGATCCCCGCCTTTCAACCGAACTACCGTTTTTCCTTCTTTCGCATGTAGGCAGAGCAGTTGGTTGATCTCATCCTGTGTCAGGGAATGGCGATCGGGAAGCTTTCCGCAATACGTCAATTCTGTCCCTGTCTGAGCATTTTCCAACAATTCTTCATTGATTAAACGGTCATATAAAATAACATCCGCTCGTTGGATAGCTTTTAATCCTTTCACCGTGATTAAGTCTGGGTCACCGGGCCCGGCGCCTACCAAGTAAACCTTTCCCATCATAACTTATCCTCCTTCATGCCTGCATAACTGACCGTCATGAAACAATCTAATCAGCACGGTTTATTTTTTCACCAGATTTGTCGTATGAAAGTCAAGTCCTGAATAAACCTCTTCCACATAGCCGGCACGAATGACATAATCACCAAAGTGCTCCTCTTCCTGCCGTTCCTTCGCGTATTCAATGAGAATCGGACGGAGATCTTTTAGAATTTCCGCTTCTCCTATATTCTCCCGGTATAATTTGTTCAAACGCTCACCGGCAAAACCGCCTCCCAGATACATGTTGTATTTTCCAGGTGCCTTTCCAATAAATGCAATTTCGGCAAGGCCTGGGCGTGAACACCCATTCGGACATCCCGTCATACGAATAGTGATTTCCTGTTCATTAAGGCCGGCCTCATCCAGGATTTCTTCCATTTTTTCAAGCAATGAAGGAAGATACCGTTCTGATTCGGCCATAGCCAGCCCGCACGTTGGAAAAGCTACACAGGCCATGGAATTCCGCTTCAGTGCAGAATACTCTTTTCCTTCCGTGATTCCATATTTTTCAATTAATGCATCAATCTTCTTTTTCTTTTGGCCGGTTACATTTGCAATAATCAGGTTCTGGTTCGGGGTCAGGCGAAAGTCCCCTGTATGGATCTTCGCAATTTTCCGAAGTCCAGTCATAAGTGGATAATTCTCGGTATCCTTGACACGTCCGTTTTGAATAAACAAGGTATAATGCCATCTGCCATTCCCTTTCACCCAACCATATCGGTCACCATTATGTTCAAAGTTAAATGTGCGTTCCTGTTCCAGATTCCATCCTAATCTTTCATTCAGCTCACTTTTAAACCAATCAATTCCACCGGTATCGATTGTATACTTGAACCGGGCATTTTTCCGATTGGATCGATTTCCGTAATCACGTTGAATCGTTACCACTTTTTCCGCTACATCAATAATTTTTTCTGCCGGCGTAAAGCCTATCACCCGGGAGATCTGCGGGTATGTGTTGGTATCACCATGTGTCATTCCCATACCACCGCCAACCGCAACATTAAATCCCTTTAACTCGCCATCCTCCAAAATCGCAATGAAGCCCAGATCATGCGAATAAATATCAACATCATTAGATGGCGGAACCGCAATGCCGATTTTGAACTTACGCGGCAAATACGATGACCCGTAAATTGGCTCTGTCTCTTCTTCCCTGCTATCGACCACTTTCTCATCATCCAGCCAGATTTCGTGATACGCATTGGTCTTTGGCGAAAGATACTCACTAAGTTCCTTGGACCATCCATATACTTCTGAATGTACATCGGATTGGTAAGGGTTTGGATTACACATGACATTCCGGTTTACATCCCCGCAAGCTGCCAGTGTATTCATTAACGACGCATTGATTTCCTGCATCGTCTTTTTCAGGTTCCATTTCAAAATTCCATGAAATTGAAACGACTGCCTGGTGGTTAATTTCAACGTTCCATTCGCATATTTACTGGCAATATCGTCCAGTGTTAGCCATTGCTCGGGAGTAGCCACACCACCGGGGGCACGAACACGGATCATGAATTGATAAGCAGGTTCCAACTTTTTGCGACGCCGGTCACTTCGGATATCCCGATCATCCTGCTGATAACTGCCGTGAAACTTTAACAGTTTGGTATCATCTTCAGAAATCGCTGCGGTAATTTGGTCTCCAAGCCCTTCCTTTATTGTCCCCCGCAGATAATTGCTGTCTGTTTTTAAGTGTTCCAACGCATCAAGCGGTCCATTATCCCGGGGAAAGTTATGTTCTGCCATAATTATGCTCCTTTCAATATCTATTTAAAATTCGTTCCGCACTATGACATCGTTTTATCACGTCAAAACTAAATTAATACACATCACGCTGATACCGTTTCTGCTGGCGCAAGTCCTTCAGATATCCTGCTGCTTGCTCGGTGTTCATGTTTCCCTCTTGTTCAAGGATTTTCAATAAGGTCGCTTCCACATCTTTTGCCATATTTTTTTCATCGCCGCACACATAGATATTGGCTCCTTCCGTTATCCATTGATAGAGTTCCTTGCTGTTTTTATGCATCTGGTGCTGTACATACACTTTTTCGGCAGTATCACGAGAAAATGCAACATCCATCCTGGTCAGAATACCGTCCTTCAGCCATTGCTGCCAATCCACCTGATAAAGAAAATCGGAGGAAAAGTGCTGATCCCCGTAGAATAGCCAGGTCTTTCCGTTAGTTTCTGTCTCCTCCCGTTCTTCCAAAAAGGATCTGAACGGTGCTACCCCTGTTCCGGGTCCAACCATTATAACCGGTATATCCACATCGGAAGGAAATTTAAAATTGGGATTGCGATGGACATAAACCGGAAGATATTGACCAGGTTACACACGTAATGCACATTGTCCGGAGCATACACCCGCTCTGTCTCTTCCATGTGCATGGTAGGCAACCGTTCCAATGGTAAGATGCACCTCATCCGGATTAGCCTGAAAACTGCTAGCTATCGAATACAGACGCGCCGGCATCTTCCGCAATATTTGTACAAATTCACCAGGACATACTCCCTGTAACGCAAAATCCTTTATCAAGTCAAGCAAATCCCGTCCTTCCAGATAAACTTTTCGTTCTTCCTCATGTTCCGGATACAAAAATTTGCCTAAACGATCATTCTCGAATAGCTGTGCTGCTTTTTCCAATAATGGTTTTGTCAGTTTGGTAATCTCAAAATTTGTAAGTAACGCGTTGCGAAGAGCTCGCCCCTCCCCCTCTTTGTTTATCGGAACAGTCTCTTCCGGATCCCAATTCATTTCTAGTATGAGTTGGTCCACGAGATGGGGATCATTTTCCGGAAAGATACCCACACTGTCGCCAGGTTCAAAGTCGAAATTGGAACCTTCCAAGGATAACTCCAAATGTCGGGTTTCCTTATTCGAGCCCCGGTCATTCAAATTCAAATTTTCCAGCACTTCAGCCCTGTATGGATTTGTCCGTGAATAAACAGGCTGATCCTTTGTCAGGGATTCTTTCCCATGCTGCCCTGTCTGAATAGATTCGCCTGCAGGGTGATCCGTCTGTGACTCATGTAATACCCCAAAAACGCCCTCAATCCATTCTGAAGCACCCTCGTCAAAGTCAACATCGCAATCAACCCTTGGATACAAGCGTTCTCCCCCAAGTTCCTCAAGACGCTTATCAAAATCCTTTCCGGTCTGACAAAAAAATTCATAGGATTCATCCCCTAGAGAGAGTACAGAAAATCGCACATCCTCCAGTTTTGGTGCTTTCCTGCTATAAAGGGTTTCATAGAATGAGATGGCATTATCCGGTGGATCACCTTCACCATGGGTTGCTGTGACAATCAGCAAATCCTGGACTTTCTTGAGATTCTTAGGTTTGAAATCATCTAACGCTGAAATCGTTGCTTTCATGTTCTGCTCTTCCAATTTCTGAAGTATTTCCTCAGCAAGTTGTTGTCCATTACCAGTCTCCGATCCAAACAGTACCGTCACCTCACGGGTAGCTGCCTGTTGAGCATTTTGTGCAGATACTGATGTATCCGGCGTTTCAACAGAACTTGCAGCTATCGGTGCTTTCGTATTAACTGGAACCGCAAGATACCCGCTCAGCCAAATCCTTTGTGCTTCTGTCAATGTAGGCAACAGATGATTTAAGTTATCTGCTTGTTCCTGATCAAACGGACTATTCGTTACTTGTAACTGCACAGATATTCACCTCATAACATTTAATTTTGTTGTTATTTCCTTTGTCTGTGATCATTCATAACCTTCCATAACCATGAAAATCATGTTTGATCTAATTTCATAGTATTTTTAGTAGATTAGTCGGAATTAAACAATAAAAAATGAGCGTTTCATTAGAAAACTTGGTTGTCACCAAGCCTTTGGGTGACAGCAATAGTTGCACTTATGCAGTAAGAAAGGATTTTAAATTTTCTTAACTGCTTAAAAAATCCTTACCTTCCAACTGTGTGAAGTCCACACTCCTCTTTATTGGAACCTTTCCATCTTCCAGAACGGGAATCACCAGAATCTGTTACCGGTGACGTACATGGTATACATCCAATACTTGGATAGCCTTGGTCGTGTAATTCATTATATGGCAAGTTATTCAAATGAATATGATCCCATACATCATCCCACGTCCAATGAATTAACGGACAAACTTTAATCGATTTGAAACGTTCATCTTTATTGACAAAATCAGTTTTACTGCGTAATGGTGACTGTTCTCTTCGAAGTCCGGATATCCACGCAGGAACACCCGTCAATGCCTCCTCGAGAGGTTTTACTTTTCGAATAAAGCAGCACTGATCCGGATTTCTTTTCCACAGAGCTGATCCATATTGGTCCGCCTGCTCCTCCAACGTTAAATCAGGCTTTTTCATTTCAATCCGAAGATCCGGATATTTTTCCTTAATCTCATCAATCAGATTATACGTTTCCTGAAAATGAATCTCTGTATCGAGAAACACAATTTTCGCATCTTTTTTCACCCTGGAAATTAAATCAATTAATACAATACCTTCCGCTCCGAAGCTGCATGCATATACAACAGAATCCCCGAACGATTCAAAAGTCCACTCCAGAACTTCAATAGCACCATTGGTATCATCTGTAGGATGAAAATCTTTAAATGGGTCACCGGAGAAATTACGGTAAGTAACCGAATGATTCGTCACAGTTTATCCCTCCATGAAAAAGTATTTAAACCTTACACAAAAAATATCTTGGCAGGATTAAACTCACCTTAATCTTTAAAAAATAATTTCAGCCAAAACAAATTGTAATTTATGCTAAACTAACACCAATTATATATTAATATACCAACTTATTACATAACTTCTTCCATACTGAACGTTTTTTCACTATATTATCCAGGCATTTAAAAAACCCCCTTTTTCCAGTCTTCTGGGAAAAGAGAGTATTTTTTCTGCATTCGACCCTCTTATCTCCCAAGAATAGTTCTTGCTGGATTTAGCACCTTCCTGAATTTATCAGAGGTTGCTGAAGCTTCAAAGGGCCAGTTCCCTCAACTTCTCTAGATAAGATTATTAAATTAATTGAGTGTTATTGTATGTTCAAACGCTCCAAGTGTCAAGACTTTTTCAAAAATAATATAAATTTTAATACAATTTTCTACCATTAGAACTATATAATTTCTGCCGTAATTAATACTTTTGATGGAATTTAGTTAATGTATGATTTGAGAGCTATTGTTTCTTATTTAGAGGGATCTGCTTTCCAGTACCCTCCTCTCCCATTTTGGGAATCCAACTTAAAATCAAAATAGACGCACCTCCTTTTTTCCCAAGAAAGTGCGTCTGTATGAAAAAACTTATGATTTCCGAAAGTTACCTATTACTTCACTTGTCTCACTGACGCTGACAAAAGCTTTCGGATCAACATTTTTAATGAGAGACTTGACCAATGCCAGTTCATAACGGGTAATAACGGTATAGAGCACTTTATTTTCATTATTGGAATAGGCTCCATATCCGGTCATGACGGTAATTCCCCGAATCAGGTTTCCAATCAGTTCGTTTTTAAGTTCCTCTCCCTTAGTTGTTACCACCATCAAACTTAATTTTATATGGCGCGTATGAACCCGATCGATGACAACTCCGGTAATGTAAATCGAGGCCATTGTTAATATGGCCAGATTCCAGGAAAAGACAAATCCGGAAATAAATACGACCGTACTGTTTATACCGAAAATCAACACACCTAACGGAATATCACGTTTTTGGGTAACAACGAGTCCAATAATATCGGCACCCCCAGTTGATCCGTAAAATCGTACAATAAAGCCAATGGCAATACCTGTTATGACTCCGCCAAAAACTGCCGACAGCAGGGCGTCATCGGTCACCTTCATTATTGGAATGTACTGCATCGAAACGGACGTGATAAAAACTGAAAAGATACTGTTCCAAATGAATTCCTTTCCCAGCTTCATTAAACCTATAATGAATACAGGGATGTTCAAAATAACAAGCCAAATACCGGAATTTATTGGTGAAAGCAGTCCGAGTATCATAGCAAGCCCGGTTACCCCACCTGATAAAACTTCATGTGGAAGCAGAAACATATTAAAAGCAAATCCCAAAGCAATTGAAAATACAAATAGTACTGCATATTTATAAACATAATACATGATGATGACACCCCCATCAGGTTCGATAAAAACACTTAATGAATTTTAGTGGTCGAGCAATGAAAAGTCAATATTTTATAGAACATTGATTGTTCAAGCATAACCCGGGGTGTCCGACATCCATCAGCATAACCGCATTCACGGATATAATCCCTAATATTTTTAACTTTTTTCAGGCAAGGTATATAGATAGATTTTCTGACAAAAAAGTGCCCCGTATTCTTTATTTAACAGCAATACAGGACAGTGTAGGAAAAATTAATTATAAAGCAAGACTATCAGCTTTCTGTTTTTAAAGACAAGGCCATAAGTTCTTCATCATAATATGTATCGCCAAATTTAAGTGCCCGTTTTTCCAATCCAAACACTTCAAAACCCAGCTTTTTATAAAGTCTTATAGTTTTTTCATTCGATGTTACTACTGCTAATTGCAGTATTTCTATCGCCCCAATTGATTCTGCATAATGAATTGCCTCCACCAGCAGCTGTTCCCCTACACCTTCCCCACGCATTTTTGGGCTTACATACATCGCTAATAAGTGTGCCTTATGCTTGAGTTTCAGCGGTGATTGCTGCTGAAGTAACGTTACCATACCTACAAGTTCTTCATCATTAAATGCGCCAAACGTACAGTTTTCTCCTAACCGTTGAGCTGTACTTTCTATGGGATTTTCCCTCTCCATCGCTTCGTCATAACTTACAGCAAAAGCTTCCGGATTTTGTTTGAGCGCCTCCAGTCTAAGCTGCCAGTATTTATCTGCATCTGACGGTTCCAATAATCGAATAATCATAAGTGCTCCTTTAATCAATAATACTTTATACTATATTTGTTCGTCACACCCGTTTAGAGCATAACATACGCCTTCGATAAAAGGAAAAACGTGTCGAAAATAAATACCCCCTATTTAATAGAGGGTACAATGATTATGCAATATAATCTTCTCTGTCAATATCGTGGTTCTTTTTCTTGATATAATATTTCCCTTTCGTTGCTGCAGCAATCCCAATTGTAAGAACTGCAGCAAGAATCGCTGCAAAAAATGCAGCTGTACTTTGGAGGAATGCACCAAAATATCCCAAAGCAGCAATTGTACCTAAACCGCTTGCGATGACTAAAGAGCCTACCCCTACAGGATTCCATTTATACAGGTACCTTTGCTCAGATTCGTAATAGCCAGGACCGATCTTCAATATTTTCTTTACAAAAACAGCATCTGTAACCAAAATCGCAGCCCAGGTCATAAGGAAAACGCCTTGGAAAGTCAGGGCAGTATCCAAATAATTAGTAATGCCGCCTAGCATTAAAACCATCGCTGCGACACCTGTAATAACAACCCAAAACCGTCGCCCCGGGGTGAATTTTAGAACGTTCTCGAAAAAGTTTGAAAGCGAAAGAGAGCCACTATAAATGTTCGTAATATTGATTCGTACTTGGGTTAACATCGTAAACAGTGCGCCCCAAATACCTAAAAGCATAACAATATACACGCCAGGATTTGGCTCTGCCATGCGGACACCAAACCAAATTCCTAAGCCACCCATTACACCGAAACAGAATATCTGGGGAATAAATCCTATTGCGACGATACCTATTTTTGTATCCTTAGGTTTAAGGAACCGCGCGTAGTCAGAAGCGAGTAATGGTGTTAAACCCATAATACCATGTTGCATTCCGATACAAAGCAATAATGCTGTGCCGCCAACTTGAACTCCTTCTGGCATATAAGACCAGAAATTACCATCATAAGTGGATGGTGTATATGCAGCCATAACAATGGCAGCAATTAAAAAGACGCCGAATAATGGAAGTGACCATTTTTGTAATTTGTCCAATTGCTTGATTCCAAACCAATTCAGAGGAATAACAATGGAACCGAAGAAAATAATTAATGCCCATTCCGGAATTACTGGAAAAAACTTATGGACTGCAGAAACCAGTATTAATCCCTCAAGTGCACAATACATAATAAAATTCGTGGCATAAATAAGGGAGGTAAGAGATGCGCCGATATAACCGAACCCGCCGCCCCTTGATAGCAGATTCACATTCATTCCCGATTTTGCAGAAAGATAGGCAATGAACGTTCCTAGTATGCCGGCAACAATGATGGCATATATCGCTGAAATAATGGCGTTAATGGCACCAAATTGGAGTGCCATAACACTTCCCATTTGAAAATAGAAAATAGCTGTTGCAATACCAAACGTGATATTGGTAATACTGAGCCAACCCATGTTCCTTTTGTCGCGTGGTACTCTACCTAATGAATAATCATCGCTTGTTGCTTCTTCAGTAACTTTGCGATCTGTAGATTCAACAGATCTCATACATATCAACTCCTATTCCTGGTGTGATTTTTTCCTTATATTTTGTAATGGGGTCACAAAAGAACACAATGTTAAATATTATACCTATATGGTTGACAATAATCAAATCTGATATTTTCGCAAAATTAGTCATATAAGCCCAATAAATTTGTCTATCATGGATATACTTATTCTATCTTAACTATGATGTGTGATCTAGAACTTGTATTTTAAGGAATGGAATAAGAAGTAAAAGAGCGGTAGATATAAGACATGCCTTATACCTACCGTCCAGAAACTAGAAAGTTATTTAGAAGGATTCAGCCCGTAATTTACTAAACAGGCTCTCGCACTTTTGTTATGATTATTTTTCATTATTCTCTTCTTTGTTGCCTTCTGTTCCAAAAAGGTCTTTAAATTGATCATCTTTCACGTCAATTTTTGCTTCATCTAAAAGTCCTTGGATTTTAGATTGTGCTTTTTCTGGATCAACTTTTTCATTTCGAATCTGACGGCGAATGTCGTCTTTCATATCTTTATATTCACCAATATCTTTTTCTTTTTCGCGCTTGTCAGTTACTTTAATAATGTGATAACCAAATTGTGTTTGAACAGGGTCACTGATTTCTCCTTTTTTCATGCTAAATACAGCATCTTCAAAGGCTGGAGCCATTTCACCAACGGAGAAGTAACCTAATTTACCACCTTTACTGGCGTTTGACTTATCCTTGGAATATTCTTTAGCTAATTGAGCGAAGTTTTTCCCATTGTTAAGCTTGTTCTTTATTTCTTTCGCTGTTTTCTTATCATCGACTAAAATATGCTGTGCTTGCACTTCTGTTTTCATACGATCATATTGCTCTTTAATTTCATCTTCTGTAACGTTAACATCTTCGTAAATTGCTTGTTCCAGTAAAAGATTTTTACGTACGAGTTCACGATATGCATCCTCATCCTTAATGCCCATCTGTTGAAGTGCTAATTCAAATTGTTCACCCAATTGGTCTTTTGTTTTTTTTACTTCTTTATCGATTTCTTCTTTTGAAACTTCATATTTATCATCTAAAACTTCTGTCGTAACCATTCCTCGTAGCACAACATCACCGTATTGGTCTTTTAATTTTTGATAAAATTCATTTTTGGTAATATCTCCTGCAATTGTTTCCACTACTATATCTTTAGCACCACTATTATCAGCGCATGCACTTAAACCTAATACACCAACTGTAAGTGTTACTGCGATGGCTAGTTTATTCATGAATGAAACAACACTCCAATCGGTATTTATAAACTATTATCTTTAGCTAGACC
Organism: Virgibacillus ihumii; assembly: GCF_902726655.1. Taxonomy (NCBI): domain Bacteria; kingdom Bacillati; phylum Bacillota; class Bacilli; order Caryophanales; family Bacillaceae; genus Virgibacillus; species Virgibacillus ihumii. The sequence goes on along the minus strand of NZ_CACVAN010000001.1, from coordinate 3,621,066 downwards.
TCTTTTTCTAGTTTAAAGCTTTTCTCTATTTCATTATTTTCATCATAATTTTCACCAAAAATCTTCTTCATCCGTTCATGTGCTTGTTGTTTTATCGACTCATCGATATAGGCTTTTATTTTGTATAATGCATAAATCATTACCATTGTATCATCTGCAAATCCAATTAGTGGAATGAAGTCCGGTACAACATCAATGGGCAGAACAAGGTATCCCAGCGCACCTGCTATTGTCACTTTAGTTGATTTAGGAGTGTTGGGACTTTTAAATCCATAAAATAAAAGCAAGCTGTAATAGGAAATTTTGACTCCCATTTTCTTAGCATATTTAAAAAGTTTAGCAACATATTTATTTTCAGAGAAATGTTTTTCCTTTCCTTTAATTGCTTCGGCAGAATCGAAATTCTCTAATTGTTTATTGTAATCATTTTCCTTTGACACGTTATCTTCTCCTTGATTAATAGTAATTTTCTACGCTATATGGAATAAACCGTAATATTTAAAATACATCACCTTTCTTTATCGTAAGTGGTATCAATGAAACCCTAATTCTAATAGTAGTAAACAATTTTGAAATGGATATGTAACAAATGTGGTAAAAATGTGTAATGTACTGTTATCATAAAAACGGCAGAAAAGAAACGTATCATTCTCTTCTGCCTGTTTTTTTCAATATTTATTTAGTATTGGTACGATTGTCCGCCATCAATTGGAATAACGGCAGCATTGATAAATACAGCCTCATCTGATAAAAGGAAAGAGACAAGATTTCCAACTTCTTCTGGCTTTCCAAAACGTTTCATTGGATTGGAACTTACAAAATCTTTTCCGGCTTCTTCCCAATTGTCTTCTCCACCAATTTGTTTCAATGATGCTTCAACCACTGGTGTCATTATTGCACCCGGCGCGATCGCTTTGATGCTGATACCATATTGTCCGTACTCAATTCCGGAATTTCGAGTCAGTCCAACGACCCCATGCTTACTGGCCGCATATCCTGATTGATTACCGACACCGCGAATCCCGCCGACAGAAGCTGTATTGACAACCGATCCGGAACCTTGCTTTTTCATAACTTCCAAAACATATTTAAGTCCATAGAACACGCCATTCAGGTTGATATTGACTACCTTTTGGAATTCGTCAACGCCATAGTCACTAGTGAGGTTCTGCTTTCCTTCAATTCCGGCATTATTGAAAAAGCCATCAATTCTGTCATACGCTTGAACTGTTTCATGGACATAATTTTTAACCGATTCTTCATCAGATACATCAGCCGTTATCAATAGTACTTCTGCTTCGGGAACTATCTCCTGAACCTTTTCCTTCGTTTCTTCCAATCCTTGCTTATTTACATCGACCAGGGATAATTTTGCTCCTTCCTTCGCCGCCTGTATGGCAGAAATCTGCCCCAAGCCAGAGCCTCCTCCTGTAATCAAAACTACCTTATCGTCTAATCTACCCATCATTACCTCTCCTTCCAAAACTATTTTGAATTCAAAATAATTATATACCCATCATTTAAATTTCGCAAAAAAGATGCCTGGAAGCAAAAAACGGGCGTTTCCTTTATTACAATCCTATAATGGTGCCTATGTATGGAGATGTACATCTATCAAAGCCATTCTTTTATGAATGGATTAAAATATTTACAAGCTTACCAAATGGATCCCTGACAAAAAAACGGCGTACACCCCATGGCTCATTAGCCGGTCCATACTCAACTGGAATTCCTGCTTCTTTTATGCTGGCTAATGCATCATCAAGATCATCAACTTCAATTGACAAATCAGGCACCGGTGTTCCGGAACCACCTTCTGAAAGGAAACTGATTTGGGTTTCCATTTTTTCATGGGATCCGTACGTTGCAATAAAATCCATATTCATTAATTGATCAAGTCCAAGTACTTCCTCGTAAAAGTGCTTAGCTTTTGTAACATCTTGTGTTTCCACATTAGCAACAATTCGCTTAACCTTCATTCTTACCACCTCCAGTTGTCTCTTAAAATTGGACAAGTTTTATGCTAGTCATCTTCAATATACCCCTTTGAATCAGGTATATCGTTATAACACTTAATCCAAAGAGGAAGTTTGTCCAATTCATTGCAATTCTACATAAACGGTGGATCACTATAAAAAACTTCAGTATAATAAGGCTGTGACTCATTATTAAATGCCACTCCAACCCCCAGGTATTCATAATTTTCCCGGAGAATGTTTTTTCTGTGCCCCAAGGAATTCATCAGCCCTTGGTGGGCAAAGATGCTACTGAACTGACCATAAGCCAGGTTCTCACCGGCCGAAGTAAAACGAATACTGTCCTCCCTCAGACGGTCAAAAGGAGATTGACCTTGTAAATTTACATGGGAAAAATACTGATTCTCTGCCATGTCCAAGCTATGCTTCCGAGCTGTTCCTCTTGCATCATTATCCCATGTTAAGATAGGAAGATCGTATTTTACTCTTGATGCGTTGGTCAAATCAAATAACTGATATTCCAAGCCTTTTTTTAGTTCCTCACTTGGTTCGGTGTAAAAGGCATTTTTGTTTTGTTCGAGTTTTTCACCGATAATCTGAATCGCTGCAACCGTATTGTTTTCGTGTTTATCATAAAAAACCGTTACATAGCTGTTATCAAACCTGAATACATCATATTCTCCATTGCCGTTAATCCTATAGTTAGTCAAACCTTTTCTTATACTTGACTCAGGTGTACCGAGTTGCTCCCGAACCAACTGTTTAGCGCTCCCCTGTTCGATTCCTGTTGAAGAGGAGATCAAATCCTGATTGGTGTAAAGGCCGCTGACGATATTTTTTTCATCATAAGCAACCATGATAAAGTTTTCATAGTTATCATGATAAGCTGTCCAGTTAACACCATATCCATTTTCCGAAGACCGTTGCGGCTCCCCGGTTTTCTGCTCAACTTCGGCTCTGGAGTCGCCTATTTCAATATTATGAATCGAAAATTGTTGATCTTCAGGAGCTGTTAATTCCGGTGTTTTAACGTTTGTATCGTTTGACTCTGACCGCGGATTATCAATGGTCGCAAACAAAGTGTTCAAGTGCTGATTTAACGTATCCATCACAGAATTGATATCCGGATTATCTTTTATTGAATCAACTGCAGAGTGGATGGAATCCTCCACAGATGAAGGAACAATTTGTTGAACCGGCTCTTCCCATAACGGCTTTGATACATAACCAATAACGATAATCATAAACAATAAAATAAACCGTTTCACAACTACACTCCTTAGTTAATTGTTCCATTATTGGAATCTTTTCCGAATATCATTAGCTTACACCCTCAAGCCGACTACAAGTCAACATTTTTAAATTAAGGCAAGGTAATATTAACAAGTCATATCAAAAAAGTAAGTCCATCCAATGAAAATATAGCTGCAAATTTACTCTATTAGATGTGGCGTTTAACCTTTTAAAGGAAGCAGTGCGACTGCTTCCTTGATCGTTAACTATTAAATTTAATCTGAACATGCTCTTTCACCATTTCAGGATGCTAATTTCCACTCGCCAATTCTTTCTCTTCCAACTTTCGAATCGCTTCTATCGCCACAAGTAAATGTTTTTCGTCTGGTTTTGAAGTGAAAAGAAGATATTGTGCAGCCTTACCTATTACGAATATTGCATCCCAAATTATTTTTGGTTCACCCCTCCATAGCTCGTATCCAATACTCCAAGAGACCAGAAACAGCCAGAACGCATCACCAAATGCCACGAAAAATATACAGAAACAAATGAAAATGGATGCCACCAGATTCGTACCGCAATTTTTATGTGTTCTCGGCTGTTTCTTCACTTTTTCCAATGTTAAGCTCGAATCCCTGTCATAAGCATTGGCAGCCATGTGTTCTGCAGAATGGTACTTTCCAATGGAAGTTATTTTTATGAAAAGACCAGTGATAATAAAGAAGCAAAACAACATCACTAAGGTGTTAACTGGAATGGAGTCTAAAAAATTTGTATTTGACGTTCCGGTTAATGAAAATTCCAGCAAAAACGAAGCTATTATAAAAAACAAAAATATCTTCCAATACTCTATTATTAGTTCAAATAATAAGGAAAAAGCTCGAACAAAAGGTATCTTGGAGAAAAAAATAAATAGTTTCTTTCTACCTTTCTTCCGTCTTGTAACTGTTATGATTTCCCCATCCTTGAATCGAGCTAATGACTGATAATTTGACCCTTTAAAACTGACAGAATTATATCCAGCTCTCCCTCCGTGTATTTCCAACGTCTTTACCTCCCTAGTATAGGTCACACGTCACTTCTATATATCTACAACCATTTTACCATATATTCTAATTTGGGGAGGATGGACAGTAACAAAAAAGAATTCTAGGTTGTTACGGATTATTACCAAAGTTGATTTTCCCCGTTTGGTCCTATGTATAATCGGTTAAAAGAGGTTGTTTAGAAATAATAACCCCGTCCTCATCCGCATAAACATATTCTTTGGGCCTCCAGTCGACTCCACCAAAATGAAGAATGCTATCACGTTCGCCAGTGCCATTTTTTTTGCTTTTTAGTGGATGTGTTCCTAATGCAAGAATGCCAACGTCTATTTTAGCAAGATCAACAGAGTCTCTAACATAACCGTTTATAATAATGCCTGATAGCTTTCTTGATTGCGCGATGCCTGCTAAACGATCACCGAGAAGTGCGCATCGATTAGAACCACCACCGTTTACAACGATGACGGAGCCTTCTGGTACATTTTCAAGTGCTTCCACTATGATCACGTTATCCTCATACACATTTACAGTTTCAATTTTCCCTGAAAAACGCGTGTTTTTTCCAAAAGAACGGAATGCAATATTGCTAATTTGTAATGAATCTGAATAGTCGTCGCATAAATCAGTAGTTTTAAAGTCTAACAAAGCCGATCCCTCCTAATGTTTCTTCTATGCTAATTTAATTCAACATTCATTCCTAGAATCCCTTTAAAAAATTTTACTGTATTCCGGAATCTGTCTTATGGTATTGTCTTTAATGAAAATAAGCGCTGATCTTTTAACCGGAAAGCACCCTATAAAGACTAAAATAACCCAAAAGAGACTGTTTTGATATAATTTTTTATACCAGAGGTTTCCTGAAGATTTTTAGTTAATCATAGCCGAATACCTTTGTTTTTTTCTGTGAATCGGACAATACAACCGTATCGGCCAGTATATCATGAACAGCGCGGTGATCTTTGCGGAAACAGAGGAGTAAGAAAGATGTGATTGTCAGAACATAGCAGAACATCACAACGATAATCCATGTAAAAGCTGAAATTTGCCAATCATTATGCATTCCGGTAAAAATAAACGTGTGTGCCACCTGCCATGGTAATAGTTTAACGACATTTCTCAGGATCACCTGGAATAAGGTTGGGGAACTCCCATTAGTCGCTGCTATCCAGATCTTCATTTTACGCTTACCAATAGTTGAATGCTTTATTCCGGATTCAGTTATGAAGAAGTATAAAAATACAGGGAATACTAATGTAAAAAAGGCAATCAGTTCATCTGCCACGCGTCCTGTATCAGGTAATCCATCGAAAAATAAAATGTAAACGATTGAAGCTATCCCAAACAATAAAGCGGCGTAGGTTATGATTAAGAGATAATCAATAAACCACGCTGCCATTCGTTTAATAACACCTGCATAACTTCCCATCACATGCACCCCTATCTGTATTTGCCCGACGGTATACCTTCCATAAACCATTATATACTAAAACACTTTCAGAAACAGAATATTAAGGAAATTTCTTTTGCTATTTCCTTGTAGTCAGAATAACCCCACCAATAACCAGCAGCGCCCCTACAATTTTCATCAACGTGATCGTCTCATCAAGCCATAAATATGCCCCGGTCATTGTGACAACAGGCAGGAAATTCAAAAACACAGATGCCTGCGATGCACCAAGCAGCGACACGGCACGGTTGTAGAAAACCAGGGCGATAAACGACGGGAAAATGCCGAGATACACTAATCCCGTAATGTTATGAGTTGTAAACTGTCCAAAGGATGTCCCGGTAACAATCCATTCCACAATGACAAAAGGAAGCAGAATAATAACAGATATCCCGCTCATGACGAATAGCACGCCAAATTGCGGGAAAAGGTGCAAATATTTTTTCACCAAAATCGAATAAATCGCCCATGATACGATGGCCCCAACCATGATACCATCCCCGACATTCCAGTCCATGGAAGCCAATTGAAATATGTTTCCGTCCATGACGACCCAAATGGCACCAAATAGCGACAGCAGAACCCCGGTCTTCTGAATAGTACGCAATTTTTCTTTCAACAAATAGGCACTTAGCATAACTGTTACAACTGGAATAACAGTCTCCAGTACGGAAACATTGGTCGAAGTGGTGAATTGCAGTGCACCGTAAATGAACGTATTAAAAAATGTAACCCCGGTTATCATCATAAATAAAAAGGCTTTTTTATACTCCAAAAACTGGTGTCGATATCGCCATGCACTACGGATACCCAACGGCAGCAACACCAGAGTCGCAACGACCAGTCTGAAAAAGGCAATCGTAAACGGGGGCAACTCGTTGATAGCTTTTCCGGTAAGAATGTTTCCAGCATAGAAAACAACAGCAAAAACAATTATTATGTATGGATAAATCATAAAAATCACTCGCAATCAATCAAACTACCCTATACTCTAACAGATTTACAGCAGCAGTATAATACATGCAGACAAAAGGACTTTTGACTTTAAAGCACATTCCAATCTTCCGTGAATACAATGGGCATAAAACCAGTAAAGGGTGAAAAGTATGCCAGTATCACTACCAGTTAATATTGAGGCTGTCAGAATAAACAATGGACCGGAAATTCAGGTGTTCTATCCACAGGTTTTCGGAATGTGGGATCAATCGATGGAGCGTTTTATAAACAGGTCAATAATTCATGAAACGCAGCAGCTCATTGACATGCAAAAAGATGAAATGCCGACAACACTTGTGGAAATGGACGGATCTTTTGAAATAAAAAATAATCAGCGTGATGTACTAAGCTTAACGTTGTCCAACTATGCCTATCATTACCAGGCTGCACATGGGATGACATATATCCGGTCACTGACTTTTGATTTGGACCACCGGAAACGCTGCGAGTTGCCGGATCTGTTTAAGCCAGGGAGTAATTATGTGGAGCGGTTGTCAGAGTTAATTAATGAACAGATTCAGGAACGGAACATTGATACGTTTGAGGAGACGGTTACCATCAAACCGAATCAGGATTTTTACATTGCCGATAAAACACTTGTTATCTATTTTCAGCTTTATGAAATTACGCCATACGTATTTGGATTTCCGATGTTCCCTATTTCCGTCTATTCCATCGAGGATATCATTAACGAGGATGGACCGCTTGCTCCGATGCTGATAAATAATTAATTTTCAGACATAGTAGACAACGGAAAATCATTCCATCATAATAACGGTATATTGATAAACGTGAATGGGATGGATAGGATGGACACAATAAATGCCTTTGTATATGAATTAAAACAGCATCATTTTACGAAAGCTCCCGAAATACTTAATAAACTCGGAACCGGCGCACGAAACGCGCCCAAAACTGCTGTTAAAAATAAAGCGGTGAAAGCAGTGTTAACTGAAGTTAATACGAAACAAGAAATTTTGGATATTGCGGTCGGGCTGGCAGATACAAACGATTCAGCAGCAAAAGAAATTGCCGCCCACCTGCTTGGTAAAGTTTATGAAATTAATCCGGTACATGTTTCAGAAAAGCTGCGAATACTTGCCGATGATGAGAACTGGGAAGTCCGGGAATGGGCAGCAGGCGCTTGCGGTGATATTCTGTCTAATTATTTCGGATCATTTTATAATGAAATGATGAATTGGACTGCTGATAAATCCGGCAATGTCCGCCGCGCCGCAGCGCTTGCAGCAAAGTACGCCGGCAAAACGCGGAACCGGGAATATGCGGAACCATTACTCGATCTCGTTGAACAGCTGCTGACCGACAGCGACAGTTATGTAAAAAAGAACCTTGGCCAGTTCGCGATTGGCGATGGTCTCTTGCGCTATTATCCGGAAAGTACGCTGGCTCGGTTAGACAACTGGATAAAGATGGATGATGAATACGCCCGCTGGAATGTTGCCAAAATCTTTTCAGCAGCTGAAGGCATGAAACATATATGTGAATGTAAGGATGTTTTCCAGATTTTGCTTGAAGACGACAGAAATAAAGTGAAGCGGGCTGTTAAATCACATACAATAAAATTGAGAAGAAGTATCCGGGGTTGTTATACGAAATTTATTCCTGAACTTCCATGCAGCACTCAAGGGGAGCCAGACCATATATCGTAAAAATTATTATTTTTTATATATTACTCTTTCGTGTTAGGAAATTTCCAACGTAAAAAAGCAACCTTCCATAATAACTCCGGAAGATTGCTTTTTTTTCGCTATTTTACTTTATTCACGTACTGGCGCATGTTTTCCGTAATGCCTGCCAGACATATTTTTGCCGGATCCATCTCAATATCCAGCTTTACGGTTGAACCGTCAGTTGGTAGTGTTTCTTCAAAAATTGCTTCATATTCCGGCACGGTCACTTCTTTACGTGATGTGAACATTTTATTGTGATTTTCTGTTTTCAGATAATCACGGTAGTTTTGCTGTAGGATGCCGGTAAAGAACTCAGCTACAGCACCGGATCCATAGCTGAACAGTCCGATTCGTGAACCTGGTTCAAGATCCTCTTTTTGTTCCAGTAAGGAAAGCAGGCTGAGATACAGTGAACCGGTATAAATGTTTCCGACATTCCTGTTGTAGTTGGTGCTGACCTGATAATTTGCTTTCAGCCGCTCCTGAACATCCTCTGGTGCATCAGCCAAAAAGGGTTTCAATGCTTTTTTTCCCATTTTGGTGTATGGCAAGTGGAACGTGATGGCTTCAAAATCTTCCAGGTCAAGATCTGATTTTTCCTTATACTGCTTCCATATTTTGGCAAAAAACTCAATGTATTGTTCGTTCGATAATTTCCCGTCGACAAATGCCTTGTCCGAATAGACCGGACGCCAGAAATCCATTATATCAGCGGTCATGTAGGCGGATTTTTCCTCAAGTTCCAGGATGCCCGGGTTCGCACTGATGGTCAGTGCAACAGCGCCCGCTCCCTGTGTTGCTTCACCTGACGTATTCAGTCCGTACCTGGCAATGTCTGAGCCAAGTACGAGCACCTTGCTTTCCGGGTTCAGTCCGATGTGTCCTTTGGCCATCTGGATGGCTGCCGTTGCGCCGTAGCAAGCCTGCTTCACTTCGATTGCACGCGCATTCAGGTTAATTCCAAGCAGTTCATGTACGTAAACTGCTGCCGACTTGGAACTGTCCACTCCTGTTTCAGTTCCAAAAATAACAAAGTCAATCTGCTCTTTATCGGCTTCATCCAATATCTCGAGTGCGGCATTGGCAGCCAGTGTCACAGAATCTTGCGTAACCGGCGGAACTGCCATTTTTTCCTGGCCAATTCCGATGGTGAATTTTCCCGGGTCAATGTCTCTGCTGACAGCGAGTTCGTTCATATCAACATACAGATGCGGCGTGTAAAATCCTATTTTATCTATTCCTATTTTCAACATTCTTCCCCTTTTCCTGACAGTGAATTGTATAAGTTAGCTTTTTCAATAAGCGCGAATTTAAACGTATAGAAAATCAATAAACTACATAATAATACAATCTTTTAATGAAATCAATTCGGACGGAATTCAGTTGGTAAAATATTCTTGAATTGCTTTTCGTCCCCTTAGCACGATGACTTTCTTGCTAGGGCCCCCTGCACTCTGGAATTCCCGGAATCTGGTACGCATCTTTTTCTTGCGTTTGTGGTAGGTTGTTACGATGAATTTTATAAATTGGTAGTCCAGCTTTTCCGTGCAGCCGGGGCCCATATCCGGGCGGGTGTTGCCAATGTTTGTCAGCCAACGCTTAACCACGCGGTACAAGCAAATTATCAGTGGCAATTCCAAATAAATAATGGTATCTGCCCGTGGTGCCCGTATGTCATACGTGGTGCTGTAGTTTCCCTCGATGATCCATTTATCCTGATCAGCTATTTTGCGATTGCTTTCGCGGAACTCCTCAGTGGACGCTTGGACCCAATTCGGCTTCCAAAAATAGGCATCAAGATGATACACATCAATGTCCAATTTTTCACCAAGTTTTCTGGCAAACGTTGACTTACCAGCACCTGCCGAGACACCCATCACCATGATTCGTTTCATCATAATACCAGCCCCCACCGATTTTAGACATAGTCCATCATACCATACGCAATCCAGGCGCGATAGCAGTTTCATATTAACTCTTCTGAATGAGCGGTGTTATTTGTGACCAGTCGGTTTGAAAACTTTGAGGATAGCTCTCAAACCCTTGAAACTGGTCTTGTGATTCTGGAAGGCAGCCCGCTAACTCTTGAAGTTGGCCCTCTATCTCCCGAAGTCGTACCTCTAACTCTTGAAGTTGCTCCCCTAACTCTTGAAGTCGACCCTCTAACTCTTGAAGTTGGCCTCTAACTCTCGAAGTCGTACCCCTAACTCTTGAAGTTGGCCTCTAACTCTCGGAGTCGTGATATTTTTCAAATCCTTCTGCGCACGATTATTAAGTTATTGTAAATTATCAGCTTCTCCTATTGCACTCCCTTTTTCAGCATGCTATTTTATCAATATAGACTTTCGATATTGAAATTCGATAGCAAAAAGAGGTGACAACATTGGAGGATCGAATCCTGCGAAAACTTTTCCTCGGGTTTATTCAGATTCATATTTTGCACCATGCATTGGAGCACCCAATATATGGTGTTTGGATGCTTGATGAACTGAAGGAGCACGGGTATGACATCAGCGCTGGAACATTATACCCTATTCTTCACAATATGGAAGCGGATGGTCTTTTGCTGAAGGAAGATCGTAACGTGGATGGCAAAATACGTAAATATTACACAGCAACAGAAAAAGGCGAAGTTATTTTAGATCAGGCAAGGGACAAGGCATATGAATTGTTTAAAGAAATTAAAGACTAAGGGAGGCTTACACCCGCATGAAGGAGAACAAACTTAAATCACTGCTGGAAATATTAATGGTTTCGACCAAGCTCGGGTTCACTTCTTTCGGTGGACCAATTGCACATTTGGGGTATTTTCATGATGAATACATCAAGAAACGAAAATGGATGGATGAAGAAAGTTATGCTGACTTGATTGCACTGTGTCAGTTTCTGCCTGGACCCGCCAGCAGCCAGGTCGGCATAGGAATTGGTGTAAAACGAGGCGGTGTTCTCGGGGGGGTCACCTCATTTATCGGATTTACACTGCCATCCGTTATAGCATTGATTATTTTCGCATCCCTGCTTCACACTTTTGATTTGCAGAATGCCGGCTGGATTGACGGATTAAAAATTGTTGCTGTTGTTGTAGTGGCACAGGCCGTTTTAAATATGGCAAAAAAACTGACCCCTGATATACAGCGAAAAACGATTGCACTGATTGCACTGGTTATCACGTTATTGTGGCACACAGCGTTTACACAGATTGCGGTGATTGTAATCGGTGGAATGATTGGGTTCATTCTGTTCAAACAGCAATCTACCGATGACAAAGAATCAAAAGTATCACATTTCCCGGTTTCCAAAAAGTTGGGTGCAATTTGTCTATCCATATTTTTTGTACTGCTGGTTACGTTGCCGGTTTTAGCTAACTTAACAAAGGTTGAGTGGATTGCATTATTTGACAGTTTTTACCGCTCCGGATCACTCGTATTTGGCGGCGGGCATGTTGTCCTGCCTTTACTTGAACAGGAATTTGTACCTGCCGGGTGGCTGAGTGAACAAGAGTTTCTTGCCGGTTATGGAGCAGCACAAGCCGTTCCTGGCCCACTGTTTACATTTGCAGCTTATATTGGTGCGGTTATAAACGGCTGGCAAGGTGGTTTGTTCGGAATGGCTGCAATCTTCCTGCCTGCCTTCCTGCTTATTCTGGGTACGCTTCCTTTCTGGGATGCATTACGAAGCAATCCAAAAATCAGAGGAGCATTGATCGGTGTGAATGCATCTGTTGTCGGGATCCTTATATCAGCATTGTATTCACCAATTTGGACCAGCTCCATTACAACTGCGATTGACTTTGCACTTGCTGCGATTCTGTTCAGCATGCTGGTCTACTGGAAGTTACCGCCTTGGCTTATTGTTATAACTGGTGCATTTGGCGGAATGCTAATTTCATATATTGGATAAAAAAAGAAGTTGATTTCTGCTGCCGGAAATCAACTTCTTTTTTCTTTATCGTGTTTTTTTAACATATCATCCAAGTATCGTTGTGACTCCCCTTTTGGAATACTGAGACTTTCCCAATCGTCACCTTTCAACTGTTTTCCTATATATATAATTTGACCGACATGGGAAGCATAATGAGCCATTTGCCGCTCAATCGCCTCAAGCACCGTATGTTTTTCGCCACGGATATAAATATTCTTCAGTAAATCATCTTCCTTTAAACTATCCAACGTGCCAAAAAATGTTTCCCAGCCTTTTTCCCATGCATAAACGATCTCCTGTTTGGAAGTATTATCGTCTTCAAATTCCTGCTCCCGGTTCCGATACCCCTTTTCACCATCAGAATTCAGCAAACCAGTCCACCTGGATACCATATTGCCGTTTAAATGTTTTACAAGAACCGCAACACTGTTAGATACATCGTTATATGTCCAGTGAATCTCCTCATCCGAAAGCCGGTTAATCGTTTTATCACCCTGCTTTTTCATATCAGTAAATCTGCTTCTAATAACCTGAAGATACATTTTTTCTAATTTCATAGATTTTCCTCCTCTTGACAGTGCTTTCTTTTTCTTAGACCTCAAAATGTATACCAGAAGTGTCCCAAAGGATAGCATCAAAACCAGTGTTTCATAGACTGACATCAGGCTTCACCTCTTTACGCAAAAAATGCAACCCCCGATCGAACCAAATAATCAAACTTTCGTGTTTGCCGCGCGACTAACGTATACGCCCATCACGATACTTATTTCGCTTTTCATGACTAATAATCCTGCTAAAATCCAGTTATTTTCAAACAATTTCCTCTTATGGTAAAGTAATTTTTGCAAGGCTAGTAATCTAACAAATATTAGAAAACCTGGTTGTCATCAAGCCTTTAGGTGACAGCCATAGTTGCACTTATGCAGATAGGAAAATTTTAAAACTTTCCTATCTGCCAAAACAATTTCAGATTGAATGCCCCTTTTCCCAATCTGAAACCGATAGTAGTTATGAATAATGCATTATTCATAACACAGCTAAAAGAATAGGGTGATGGAATATGAGTTATGCGATTCGAGTTTTACAGGGTGACGATCTGCAGCTTTTGAAAGATATGGACACTGGAATCGAGAACGATTACGTGATACGGGTGTTTGACCGCCTGACACAAAAGCCGAACCGTTTATACGGCTTATTTCTTGATGAAAATCTAGTAAGTGTCGGAGGAATTTCGATTTACGCGGGATCCTATGCAATGCTCGGCAGAATCCGGACAGACCGCCGTTACAAAAAGAAAGGGTTGGCATCCGAAATTATGTCCTACATGAAAGATGAAGCATTCCGGGATGAAAGAATCCAGTGGGTTGGCGCGAATACACAAGAGGAAAATTTGCCTGCACGCCGGGTGATGAAAAAAATAGGCCTCACCAAACACACGATGCTTTACGGCGCGCTGACAAAGGATACATCCATGCTGGAATCGGGAGCTGTGCCATGGAAGCCGATTACAGATCTGGAACGTAAGAAAAAATGGCTCGACCACACATTCATACAACCGGGAAACGTTTTTCCGTATGAATGTTATTATCCGTTCCCTGCTACTGTGGAACTTTTCCAGGACAGTGAATTACATATGTGGACGTTTTATGAAAACGCGGATGCATCCAGATTTTTAATAACGAAACCGGATCAGAAAAAACATCATTATCTGCATGCGATTTATCCATGGTCCGACCTGACGGATCAGAAGGGTCTCTGGGAAACGATCAGCCGTGACTACAGGCAGCTTGCAAAACAAACTGGTGAAGAAACGTATATATGGATGGATTTGACGAAAGAAGAAGTACAAACTTTACCGGCCGATCATGATTTCATATTGGAGTCACCATGGATTTTACACGGGATAAGCAGATAAAATCGAAAAAGCGGCCTGCCAATACGGCAAACCGCTTTTTAAATCATGCACTTTCACGTGAAGACTGCGCATCCTGTTTTATTGATGAAATTCTAAACGGTGCAATAATAAGTGCAAAAATCAAGAAGAGTCCTAAATAACCAATTAATGGATAGAACAATGCAACCAAGTCTGTAAAGCCGACAAAGCTGAGGATGAAGGCTGCAATCCCTGTTATGATAACAAAAATTTTATGTTTACTCGTACCAACATCCGTAAAGCGCGCTGCAAAAGCAAAAAACATTCCAATTGCAGTGTTGAAAACCATGCCGAACAGGATGACTGCATACACAAATCCCAATACCGGTGAAATATCGTTCACCAGCTTCAGCATTGGCATGGCTGCATCAGCGACCGTGTCAATTTTAGAGAAGATAGCCAAGTTACTCAGTACAATTATAGCACCAATCCCAAGACCGCCGACGAGTCCGCCGATTGAAGCGGTTTTTTCATCATCTTCATTACCACCCATCAGAAGTGCCATTGAAGCACCGACTGCAATATTAAATGAAGCATAATTAATACCCGAGATAAACCAATTCGGCAATGATGATGTTAATCCGGCTGCAACCGGTTCAAGGTCTGCAAAAGACAATTCCATCGTTAGAATACTGTAGATCGAAACACCAATCACCGACAGTATCAAAAACGGTGTAATACTTCCGATTACTTTCTCAACAGCATCGATATTCATCATAATCGTAATTACTACCAGTATACTCATAACCAGAATACCGGCAGCAGATGGAAGTCCAAACTGCTGGCTGAAAATGGAACCTGCCCCGGCAATCATAACAACTCCTACACCGAACAGGGTAAAAATAATGATATAGTCGACAATCAGACCAAGCCACTTCCACCCGCTTACTTTATAGATGGCCTCTTTATGTGAAGTGGCTTTCATACGGCTGCCGAGCCTTGCCAGAATAAATCCTAGATACGCGAATAATGCGGTTGAGATAATGGTTGCGATAATTCCCATATATCCAAAACTGGTAAAATATTGTAGAATCTCTTGACCGGAAGCTAAACCGGCACCAATGATAACACCCATAAAAGCGCTTCCAATCTGCAGAATACGTTTCATGTTATCCTCCTTAGTTTGTCTATGCTGTGACTGTAAAATAGTATAGCATAAAAAGTCAAACAAATGTTTAGTAACATTTAACAACATAAATCTAAAAATTTGTTTAAATACACAAACAATACTTTGCCTTTATTTTGTGATATCCTTGAATTAAATAATGAAGTAACGTGAAGGAGAAATCGTATGCATTCATCAGATAAGCGTGGATTTTCCCGGGATGTCCACTCACCTGAGGGGCTGGCAGACCGTATCAGCGATATTCTGAAGTGCCCGGTTACCATCGAGGATTCCAATCACAGACTGATCTCATACAGTAAGCATGAAGCGAATGTCGATGATGCCAGGGTGGCCACAATTGTCAGAAGAAAAGTCCCTGACAAGGTCATTAACAGTCTTTGGAAAAACGGTGTGATGGCTAAACTCTTTGAAAGTGATGAGCCTGTAATTGTGCCACCTGTTGAATCAGTAGGACTCGGTCGGCGTATTGCTGTTTCCGTACGCAAAAATCAAGTTATACTGGGGTTCATCTGGGCTCAGACGAACGATGACACAGTCGATGAAAACACGATTCAAATATTGAAGGAAGCAGCCCAGCTCGCCAAAAACTATCTGCTTCAGCATCAGCCGAAACAACGGAATTCCGAGGAAAGCTACAAGGAATTTTTTTGGCAGCTGTTATCAGGAAATGTCCGTAACAGAGCGGACATTGAGCGTCAGGCAAAACGATTTGGAATGGAATTAAACGGTCATATGAGTATCACACTGATGGAATTTGATACGGATATTTCGGAGATGATGGAGCGGCATGCCTATTATTTAACCGAAACTCTGCAGCAGGCTCGGGTGATTTTTCGTTTATTTGACCAAAATCAGCTGATTATGCTTACACAACTCGGAACAATGAAAGACTCGTTTCATGATTTTACAGCAGATTTTATTCATAAAATGGAGGAAAGACTGCACATTAAACCGATTAAAGGAGCATTCGGACTGACGTATGATTCCCCCGAGCATATCACAGACAGCTATAAACAAGCATTAAAGGTACTGGAACTGAAGGAACAATTCCCCGAAAACCTGCAGGACACATACGGCTATCATGACCTTGGAGTTTTTCAATTTATAAATGAAATCCGCAAACTCAGAACCCGTTATGCCTATCATAATGAATCACTTGAACAGTTGAAGGAATACGATAAGAAACACCGGTCAGAAATGCTGGTTTCCCTGGAAAAATTTTTGGAATGTGACTGTAACGTTCATAAAGCTTCCCAATTATTGCATATTCATATCAATACCCTGAATTACCGGCTGAAACGGATTACAGAAATCGGTCATATCGACTTACGGAATTACAATCAGAAAATGACTCTGTACCTTGATTTGCTCGTGGATAAAATGGAAATGAATCGTTTGTGATTTTTAACAAAACGGATAGATTTCATTTAGATTTCCAAATGAAGATTAGTTGTGCAACAACGTGTATAATGAATACTATACTCAAATTATTAAAGGGGATGTTGTAAATGATTATCGGTATTCCTAAAGAAATTAAAAATAATGAAAATCGTGTTGCGATCACACCAGCAGGTGTCGTGCACTTGACAAAAGCCGGACATAACGTATTGGTCGAGGCTGATGCTGGTCTTGGCAGCAGCTTTACAAATGATGAATATAAAGAAGCCGGTGCTGAAGTTGTTGAAAGCGCTTCGAACGTATGGAAAAGATCTGAAATGATCATGAAAGTTAAAGAACCGCTTGAATCCGAATTTGATTACTTCCGTGAAGGACTGATTCTCTTCACATATCTTCATCTGGCAAACGAGCCGAAACTGGCGAAAGCTTTGGTTGAAAAAGGGGTTACGGCGATTGCCTATGAAACCATCACTCTCAACAACACATTGCCGCTCCTGACACCAATGAGCGAAGTTGCCGGCAGAATGGCTGCACAAATCGGTGCACAGTACCTGGAAAAAGTAAAAGGCGGCAAAGGAATTCTGCTGAGCGGACTCCCCGGTGTCAACCGCGGAAAAGTTACGGTAATTGGCGGCGGCATGGTTGGTACGAGTGCGGCACGTATCGCAGCAGGTCTTGGCGCAGATGTAACCATCCTTGATTTGGATCCGAACCGCTTACGTCAATTAGAGGAAATGTTCGGTTCAAGTGCTCAAACACTTATGTCGAACCCGGTAAATATTGCGGAATCCGTTAAAGGTTCTGATATGGTAATTGGTTCTGTGCTGATCCCTGGTGCAAAGGCACCAAAACTCGTCTCAGAAGAAATGGTCAAATCCATGCAGCCGGGATCTGTAATTGTCGACGTTGCGATTGACCAAGGTGGAAACTTCGAAACGGTTGACCATGTGACAACACACGATGATCCGATTTATGTAAAACATGATGTGCTTCACTATGCAGTTGCAAATATTCCCGGCGCAGTTCCGCGTACAGCAACAATCGGCCTGACAAATGTAACTGTTCCATATGCTGAAAAAATCGCGGCAAAAGGGGCCGAAGAAGCAATCAAAAACAATGCGGCAATCAAAACCGGTGTGAACGTCCTCAACGGCAAAGTAACGTACGAAGCCGTTGCACGCGATCTGGGATTTGACTATGTATCTGTTGAAGATGCCTTAAAATAACCATCAAACGTAAATCTTGAAACAAAACACTCTTTGCTAAATTAGCAAAGGGTGTTTTTTATTAGCATTATATTTTCTCTATTTTTGGAAAGACTAATCAGGAATGGAGGTATGCAGGATGAATAAGGAATATCGTGAGTACAGAACTGGTCAGGGAGTACCGGCAAAAGGTTATTACATGTGCCAATCAGGTGAAAAAGCAAAACTGAATAAAAATCAAACATTTCCATCATGCCCTGTCAGCGGTGACGAAACTACCTGGAAGCATGAACATTCGTAAGAGGGTGCCAAGGAGGTTCACTGGCACTGCCATTTGCCGAATAATATAGTTACCCTACAGATGCACCATCGACTGAATATACACCTGAACCATTAAATACATGACAAATGCATACTTATAATTGAATTTAAATCCATTAGTAAACGCACTTAAACCATTTGTTCCGCTTAGAACAATGGTTGGCATAAGTAACGGTGAAAGCAGGATGGAAAGCACACTGCCGGAAGTCACAGAAAGCACGACCAGTTCCGGTGGATACGGAAGCGAGATACTGTTCAAAATCCCCGTAACAAGCACCATGACGGTCAACGGCCCCAGCCCCATGAAACCCATAATAACAACGATCAGCGGCAACAGAAGTAATATATTGGCAAACGGAATTGTCTTCTGCAAGTAATACATCCCATCAACAATCGTCATACCGAACCCGGTTTGATTCAAGCCGAAAATCATAATACCGACGGACAGCATCACGCTGAATTGATACCCCTGGGGGATCAAACCCTCTTTATAGTATGTTTTCCCTTCCCTGACCATTTTTACCGGTTTCTTTTTTACGATGAAGTACAAACTGGCCCAAGCAAAAATGACCATTGGAATAATCATCATCAGCTCAATATCGATAAAGGCGTGCAGAAGAAATATCGTACCGAACAATGAAATAAACAGAAAACCAAATTCCAGTGATTTTCTGATTTGTTCCTTTTTACCTGATGCATGGTTTAATACGGTACTCATTTCCGCTGTTATATCATCTGTTAAATCCACACCGTAATGCTTTTCCTCAAAGTAGGAAAAAACTGCAGCAAGAAAAACTCCGCAAATGGACACGGCAATTCCTTGTAAAATTGTAATCCACAATGAAGCATTCAGTGTCTCCACAGCAATCGTAAAACTTGGAATAGTTACAACCCAGACAGTTGTCATGGCATACGCACGCAGTAGTGCTGTACCCTTAAAGTTTTCCCATACTTCCCCTTCCTGATGTTTCAATATCATGTTAATAAACTCATACATCATCGGAATTGCACCAAACAGCAGGAAATAGGAGATGATCTGTGTAAACGAAGCTATTCCGAAATATAACTTGCGGCTCGTATTAAGCATTTTATGTGCGAGACTCATCATTTCCTCAATATAAGGCTCTTCCCGAAGTACCCAGCCAATCAACGGGACAATAATCAACAGACCGATTACATTCCCCATAAGAAGCAGTCCTTCCTCAAGACCTGCTAAAAACGACTCGCTGTAAATAATGATTAGGGTTACCCCCGTCAGTGATAGAAAGAGCGGCAATTTAAACTTATCTACATTCAGCCGAATGCCAGCGAATAACAGTACCAGCAATCCACTTAGGGCTTGAATGTGAAAGAAAAACGTAATATCAGTATAGTATGTAAAAAAATGCAATAACGCGAATATAAAAATACAGAACCTTAAACATCTATTAATCAATGAATTCATGCGATAGTCCCCTTGATCGATCTATTGGACACTTCATCGATTGTACCGTCAACTCAAAGAAAAATAAAGAAAAGTAACTGCACACCGTTGTACAGTTACTTCCTGTTCATTTATTCCTCATATCCATTTACAACGGTTTCGAGTTTGCCTGTTTTTGGATCAATCACCAACCCGTGAATCGGCACGTCAGTTGGCATAAGCGGGTGATTTTTAACTGTTTCGACGCTATGTTTTACGCTTTGCTCAACATTATCAAAGCCTGCCAAAAACTGGTGAACATCCACACCGGCCTCTTTTATCGCATCAAATTTCTCCTGACTGATTCCGCGTTCTTGCATTTTTTTAACCAGATCGGACGTATTTACACTCGACATCCCGCAGTCCTTATGCCCGACCAAAAACATTTCTTCACACTTTAGTGCATACACCCCGACCAGGATTCCGCGCATTATACTGTCATAGGGATTGGAAACGACTGCGCCCGGGTTCTTAAGTATTTTGGCATCGCCGTTTGCCAGATTCATTGATTTCGGCAGCAGTTCAACCAGCCGGGTGTCCATACATGATAAGATCAGAAGCTTCTTATCCGGAAACTTCCCGGCTTCAAACTCCTCATATTCCCTGCCTTCTACAAACTTTTCATTGTACTCAAGAATTTCGTCTAATAGTTTCATTATTTTCACCTCTCTCCTATGTTACTAATAAATTAGAAAAATGAAAAGGCTTGTCGGATTTTGTAATGTTATGACAACCTTTGTTGAAGCTGTTGAATTTCACTAGGATAATAGGCATACTTATAAGCGGTGTTTGTCAAAACTTCAGGATAAATTTTTAAATTGAATGAGAGGTAGAAGATTGATGGTAAGATCGAATTTTGACTTGTCAACAGCAGTTTCGGCAAAAAAACAGGAAATGATTGAGCTTGGCTTGAAATACGGCTTGACAGATGAACGAACAATAAAATGCAGCCAGCAGCTTGACGTGCTCTTGAATATATATGTCGACAACGAGCGCTTTGGCCTTACAGGTTGATATCTAGAAAACGCTTCGGAATTGCTCCGAAGCGTTTTTGATAGAGTTGAACTGCTCGCTGAATGATGCTGGTATTATCAGATATCAACGATTTCAGACTCGTTATTCACGTTTTGATAACTTTATCCACGATTCTGAAGCTGATATCCACGATTTCAGACCAATTATCCACGCCAGCCATCCATATCAAACAACTTTCCCCGGATTCAGCACCCCATCCGGATCAAGTGCCGTTTTTATTTTACGCATAACCTCAAGTGCATTGCCATGTTCCTCTTCCTGATACTTGCGCTTGCCAACACCTACTCCATGCTCACCAGTACACGTTCCGCCCCGCTCGAGCGCATATGTGACAATCCGTTCATTGACCTTATTGGCTCTTTCAATATCATCTGGATTATCCACATCAACCATCAATAAAATATGATAGTTTCCATCACCGACATGACCGACAATTCCGCCATCAAGCCCGGACGCATCAACTGCAGCCCTGGCGTCTTTCACAGCACCGGCCAGCTCTGAAATCGGCACACAAACATCTGTCACCATCTGTTTTTTGCCGGGATGGCCGTGTATGTATGCGTAAGCAGCATTGTGGCGGGCTTCCCAAAGACGGTTACGAGCGGCTGTGTCGGACTCAAATTCGATTACCTGACAGTTCATATCCGTTACGATTTCTTTCATAAACTCGACGTCCTGCTGAAGCCCCGCTTCATTTCCATGGAATTCAAGAAACAGTGTGGGAACCGCATTGTAATCCGTATCGCTGAAATGATTCATTTGCTTGATGGACTGCTCATCGACGAGTTCCACCCTGGCAATCGGGATTCCGGCCTGTAATATGGAAATAACTGCTTCGACCGCATCGTCTACGGTTGAAAATTCCGCTCGGGCTGCCATGACGTTTTCCGGTATGCCATACACTTTTAAGGTCAATTCGGTAAAACAACCAAGCGTACCCTCTGAGCCGACAAAAATACCATTTAAATTATAGCCGGATGAAGATTTTGCAGCCATGTTTCCAGTATGTATGATTGAACCGTCCGCCATGACTACCTCCATATCACGAACCTGATCACGCATGATTCCATAGCGTACGGCCGTTGTTCCGCTTGCATTTGTGGCAGCCATTCCGCCAAGTGTTGCATCTGCACCCGGATCGACAGAAAAAAACAAGCCGTATTTTTTCAATTCTTTATCAAGCTGTGAACGCGTAACGCCAGGCTGGACTTTTACTAAAAAATCATTTTCACGAATTTCCAACATCTTGTTCATCAGCGAAAAATCGATGACAATTCCGCCATCATACGGGATTACATTTCCTTCCAGACTTGAGCCATAGCCATATGGCACAACAGTTGTATCATGTTTGTTTGCCAATTTAACAACAGCACTTACTTCATCGCTATTTTTCGGGAAAACAACAATCTCCGGCAGATTCGGTGTATGATATGATTCATCCGAACTGTGCTGTTCCAGTAATGTTTCATTTTCAGATACGCGATCCGGAGCCAGTGCATTCTTCAATTCTTCAAATAGTTTCATAGAAAACATCTCCTTGCGTTATTTTGCCTGTGAAATTTGAATCAGGTTTCCACATGTATCATCAAAAATGGCAAATGTGACGGGACTCATTTCCGTTGGAGCTGCTGTGAATTCAACGCCAAGATTTTTCAAGTGTTCATATTCTTCCTGAATATTGTCCACCACAAAGGAAGTTGCAGGGATCCCTTCGTCATAGATTGCTTTTTGAAATGTTTTTGCTGCAGGATTATCATTTGGTTCAAGCAGTAGTTCCACACCGTCCGGATCCTCTGGCGAAACTACTGTCAGCCATTTAAAGTCTCCAGCAGGTATATCCATTTTTTTCTCAAACCCAAGTACTTCCGTATAAAATTTCAATGCCTTCTCCTGGTCCTCCACAAAAACACTGGTGATTTTAATTCTCATTTATAGTCCTCCTCGGCTTCCTGCTCAATTCGACGGATGTCAGGTGCCATCCGAATTTTATTGAATAATAGTTTAATTTCGATTCCTCAGTATCCACCTTAATCTTATTTCGACGATTCTTCAAAAAATTCCTCTTTTGTACTTGAATTACGTGACAGAAACTTCCTTATTCGGGGTCTTCACTATTGATGGGGTAAATCTGGCTGGTATTTTGCATGTAGAAAACACATTGCTAGTTGTTGTGACAGATGGTCTGGTATCCTGGGTGGTCAGAAATTTGTCCGATCAGAAACGGATGTTATACGACATGGGCTTGTACGTATGCTGTTTTTCTACACTCAGTTTCGCGACAGCACCCTTATTTGGTACAACTCAGATCTTATCAAAAAATATTTCACAGTAGATTGAATGATTTAAAGAGTCCATACAGAAATAACGGAAGTGACCCAATCAGTATCGGATTGAGGAGACTCAGGGCTTTTGCTTTTACTCGTTTTTTGACTTTCACGGTCCGGTCAAATTCCTCGGGATCCGGATAATAACTCATCATGGGCAGGCTTGTAATAGCGCTCGAAAATAAGAGTGAAATGATAACGCCAAGAACTCCAACGAAAAATGCAACTGTTGCAAACGACTGGTCGATAGCGGGTACAAATTCCGTCACAAGGAAATATTCCAGACCGAATGTCAAAGCCGATAAACCGAAAAATAATAGAAAGCGCAACATATAAAACACCCTTTCCTTATGGGTTAGAATGGCGGTGGTGATGGCGATGCCAACTGCAGAATTCCCCATAAAAGACCATAGGCGATGAACGGAATCAGCAGCAGATAAAGCCTGTTTCTTTTTCCCTTCAACTTCCGGCTGTATAGCCAGCGGTCAATAATAGCATAAAACAATGCCGCAACAGCTCCCAATACTGCAAAAATGGGACTGCCGAAAAGCAAGCCATTTGCAAGTCCAAACACTCCGTGCAAGACAACATATAACCAATCACGCGGCCTGCTCCAGCTTTTTTGCCAATACTCAAGAAAAACAGATACTAAATTCCCGTAAATTAACACAATCGGACCAACATACACCATGTAAAAAAGGCTCCAGAGCATCAGCTTGTCACCAACATCATATTTAGGGTTTCCACCCAGGACATAACTGCATGCAAAAAACAATGAAACAAACATCACGACAAAAAAAGTAGTTACAATTTTTCTATAAAACATCTATGTTGACTCCCCCAGGAATTTTTTAATAGCTACGATATCTTTGTTCCGTTTGACACGTCTTCATCCGGCCGAAGCAGGACAACATCCCCATCTTCCGGCACGCCGCCAATAACAAGCACTTCCGATTTATACCCAGCGACCCTCATCGGTGGAAAATTCACCACTCCCACAACCTGACGTCCAACAAGCTTCTCCGATTCATAGCGCTTCGTTATTTGCGCGGATGACTGTTTTATGCCAAGCTCACCAAAATCCACTTCCAATTTAATTGCCGGTTTTCGCGCCTTCGGAAATGGTTCCGCTTTCACAATCGTCCCAATCCGCATATCCAACTCCATAAAATCCTCAATTGTTGCCATGAACATTACCTCCCTGGTCAGCTCCCGCACCTTGTTTTCCCGGCAGCTTTTGATGAATTCGTTTTAAGTTCGTATTAATGTTATTCAATGTAATTAAAATGAATCCAAGCATCACAAACGTAACAATCTCACCAGTGATAAAGGACAATACCCCTAAAATAATCGCATAAATGATGTATGGCCAGTTGCTCATTATTCATTACTCCTCCTTAACTTTACTGTATCATAAATGAACTTACAACAATTCCTCTTTCCAGGCATTGCATGTGACAAATCATGCTGCAAGCGGTATAATAGAAATATAATAACATTCCTATTAAGGGGAGTAGCTTTAGCAGCAAGGTCGTCATTACAGAGCAAACCAGCTCTCGGCTTTGTTGGCAACCAACCGTTGTTAGCAAGACCTTACCAATTTAGTTGGTCAGGTCTATTTTTATAACGTTAACAAGTCTTATTTGCGCTTGTCTAATATAATCGATCGTTATGGAGTGATGATTCGTATGAATAATTTTATGATGACAAA
The DNA here is from genome assembly GCF_902726655.1 of Virgibacillus ihumii. NCBI lineage: Bacteria > Bacillati > Bacillota > Bacilli > Caryophanales > Bacillaceae > Virgibacillus > Virgibacillus ihumii. Next base: position 3,596,241 of record NZ_CACVAN010000001.1, on the reverse strand, counting down.
CGTACCAGCATTTATTGAAAGAGAAATGCAGAAAATCACCGAAATGATTAAACCACAATTAAAAAAGAGTTCCCGTTACTCAATAATTGCACTGCCACTGCTCGCGATATCACTTACCAATCTATTTTTCTCGTTGATATCCGGCGGATGGAATTTAGACAACATGATAATTCTTGGGATATACGCCTTAATGGCCGCAGTCGGCATCGCCCTGTTCAAGGAATCCAACCATGTAAAGAAGGAAATGTACAAAATCGGTATGGAGCACATGATTGAACGGATTAATCAGAGTGAGCATGTAAACGGTTATTCGAAGGAACAATATATTAATAATATAAAAGCACAACCAAAATTTGGCATGCAGACTTTCTTTAACTTCCTGACTGAAGAAAACAACCGGAAAGAACGAATGTCGGAAAACTAAGATGAAGAACCTTTGATAGAGGTTCTTTTTTATGACTAAATAATTATCCACCAACAAGCCTTGTGTATGTCATCCATTCTAAATCCTTCTTAGTCATAAAATTCCATATGCGGTTTATCCGTTTTGTAGTATTCAATACGGTCTTTTAATGTACCTGTATGTAATTCAAATTTATGTCCATCCGGATCGGTAAAATAAATCGACTTTTTATCACGTTCGTCCCGTTCCCGTCCCGGTAATATACTTACACCAAGCCGTTTCAACTTTTTATGCATATCCTCAACTTCTTCTTCGCTGATAGAAAATGCTGTATGTGTATACGACTGGTGGATTTCATTCCGCGGAATATTCTTTTCAACATTCAATGCAAGCCATAACCCATCCAGATCAAAGTAAGCGGTGTTGTTGCCCTTCACCAGGAGTTTCGCATTAAATACTTTTCTATAAAACTCGATGGATTTTTCCAGATCGCTGACTGAAAAAAGCAGATGATTGATTTTCATTTGAAACCTCCCCAAAACTTTTACGTAATACTAATATCAAGACATTCCTTCTACTCCATGCTATGCTAATATTATCGGAATGAAAAGGAGAATTCTAATGAAAAAAATGTTGAGTGGAATAATACTTGCCTCCATTATTGCCCTTAGCGGCTGTTCACTACTGGAGGAAGCAAATAAATCGATAAATTATGCTACTGAAGCCACAGAATATATCAATGAACTAAGTACATTTGCTGAAGAAACGTCGAATATCGAAGGCGAAAATTTAAAGTCTGAGTTAGAATCTCTAGAAACAACCATCAAAGACTTTAAGGAAACAGAGCCTCCTTCATTTGCGGAAGACATTCACAAGGAATTGGAAAATAAAAGCCAGACACTGCTGGATGCAATAAATAGTGTTCAAAAAAATGGTGAGATTACCATCGAAAGGTTAAAGCAATCGGATGTGTATCAAACCATTGAAAATATTACCGAACTGAAAAAGCAAATTGAACAATTAGGATCATAAACACGGATTCCATTGCAATTCAGATAGGTGCCATAAATAGTTATGGCGCCTTTTTTGCTTGTGAAAAAGTAGCAGGATATTGCCCGTTATTACAGCAATTTTCAGTAAGACATACAGCCTTGTTACCTATAAAGTGGTAATGGAGGTGAGATAAATGTACAAAAATCTATTGTTAAACAAAAATATTCGTTACTATTTAATCGGCGGTGGAATCTCGCGCCTGGGAGATGTTTTATCAGGGATGGCTTTCCTGTTCCTGGCATATGATTTAACAGAATCAACCACACTCACTACTGGAATGGCCATTGCCGAAACACTTCCATATCTTCTTTTCGGATTGGTTGGCGGCGTGATAGCTGACTGGCTGCCACGCAAAAAACTCTTAATTACACTGGACTTCATTCGTATTCCAATCATTTTTTCGGTTTTCCTTATGTATCAACTTGATATGCTTCATTATTGGTATTTGCTTATTGCCAGTTTTTCCATCCAAACAATCGGCTGTTTCTTTAATCCGGCGCACCGTGCAGTACTGCCTATGATCACTAAGCCTGATGAGCGTTCACTTACCAACAGTTTAAATGATACCGTGACCCGCGGTGTAACTGTTCTTAGTCCTGTGGTGTCTGTCTGGCTGCTTTCATATGGGGCCATCTATTTCTTCTTAATCGACACGTTAACATATTTAATTAGTGTCATTGCACTGCTTCAGCTGCATTTCACAGAACAAACACAATCCGTAAACAAATCAATTAAAGGAGTCTTTTTTGCGATTGCTGATTTCTTTCGGTGGGCGAAAAGTCAGGTAACTATAAAGCAATTATTTATGTTCACATTCCTGATCGTATTCTTTAATACCTGGGTGTGGGAAGTCGGGCTGCTGCTTGCGCTAACAGAAATGAGCAGCAAAAGTGAAGAGTTATATGCGGTGCTGCAAGGCGTTTTTGGAGGAGTGGTTATTGTAACAAACATGATAATTCCATTTTTCATCAAAAAAATGTCGCTCAAACATTACCTGATTGGAGCAGTCATATGGGGGTCTGGCATTACATATTACGGGATATTCTATCACGTTGAACACTTTTTCATCGGGGCAATCCTTGTTGGCATTGGACTGCCAATTTCAAGTCTTGCAAGGATATTCCTGATCCAAGCAAAAGTGCCTGAAAATAAGCTTGGCCGCGCATTCAGTTCAAATGCATTTTTGCTTTATTCAGCGAATACCATTTCACTTTTATTTTTTGGAGCACTGGCAGCCATCATCCCAATCCAATTGCTTATGACTGGAAGCGGGTTGGTCATTCTGATGATAAGTATAACCGGCTTAGCTGTTCATACGATGAAACACCCGAAATTCGGTAGGGGTTTTTCCATAAACTTTTTTAAATAATTGATTGTAAGAGGATATATTTTTAAACCCGACCTCAAGGGCGATTGATAACACAGAATCATTTGTATTAACCAGAAATTGCTGGCTTCTAATCAGACGATATAATTGCAGCCAGGAATATGGGGACATTCCAGTACGTTTTTTAAACCCGTGTGCAAATTGAAATTTACTTAGCCCGGATTGTTCTGCCATCTCATCCAATGTCCATTCCTGGTCATAACTTTCTTTAACCGCATCCATCATTCTATCCATGTTTCCTGACATATTAGTTAACTCTGTCAGGTGTGACCCGGGGCAATTTTCCAGCATAAGGATGGCCAGCTGTGTGAGACTGTTTTCCATAAATAATGGATTGGGAGAGATCGTTATGTATTCCCGGATAAACTTTGTCCAATTCAAAATATGCCTGTTACTATAAGGCAGAAAAGCAAATTCCGGCTCTATGGAACTGAGTCCCAACTCATCTACTACTTTTTTTAGCAGAGGTTTTTCTACTTCAACAAGAAATTTCTCCTCGGTTGCCAGCAATTGTTTATGATCTTCATTCGGGTTAAAAATCACAAAGTTGCCTGCATCAATCGATACATCTCCCCTGTTCGTCTGATAGATTCCATCACCGTATGTAGAAAAAATAATTTTATAGCATTCATCATTCCTCCAATTACGCTCACCCAAATAATCATGGCGCATGAGAATTAAGCCATCATCGTGATCTATAATCATGTAAAGTCTCTCCCTCTTCCAATCCATCAAATAGATGCTGACGGGCGTGAAAGTGCTCATCTCCACCATCACGCCCATCAGGTTCTGACTTTTCTGCCAGTCAGAGTACGGGGCAAGCAGCATATTTCCCCTTAGATAATGGAATATCTGCTGCTACATTTGTTCTTTTTTACGCTTGCGTTTATTAATAAATTTTTTTACCATCGGATACACAATCGGACCATATTTAACAGCCATTCGCAGTAACTTTTTCATGTTATCTCCTCCATTGGTGTTGTTCCTGATCAGGGATTCCCAGTGGCCAGCATTCTTCTTCACGCCGCTCCACTTTAACATCAACAATATCCATTCCTTCATATTTAAATGTGAAGTTAAAGCACCCCGGCTCGTCCAGCATTTTGGGCAGAAAATAACTTGATGTTCTGGACGACGCCCTTGTTTTCCTCATTCATCAGCCATGAATAATCTTTCCAGTCCAGAATACCTTCATCTGTCCCTTTAGGCGTATGATACTCATAGTTTTCCGGAATCTTGGCAATAAATACATACCGCCAAGATCCTGCCCATCCGCTTCTTAGAAAACTTGGTTGTCACCAAGCCTTTAGGTGACAGCGTTAGTTGCAATTATGCAGTAAGAAAGGATTTTATACTTTTTTAACTACCCAGCAGACGTTACCTTTAAACTCCACATCATCCGTCACGATCGCTGTTTCTTCTTTTATTTCACGAATAATGCATGCAGCGGGACTCTCATTTTCCTCGATTTTTCCCCCAACACCATTCCACATTCCCATCCATAACGGGGACTGTCTATTCAGCATCAGGATTTTGTTTCCTCTTTTTATAAAACAAATGGCATATTGCAGCATGCTTGTCCTCCCTCTGCTTACGACTGAAATAGAATCGACAGCCGCACCATATCCCGGCATTGGATTCCATTCTCGTATATTGGTTCATCGTAATTTTTTATAAAGTAATCACGGCGGATTTTCACCATTCGAAAGCCGCATTGCTGATAAAGTTTGAGTTGATGGATGCTCGAGTTGCCTGTTCCGACGTCAATGAACCGGTAACCTTGCAGTTGTACGTTCGCAATTGCATGTTGAATCAGCTTTTTCCCGATACCCTGTCCCTGATATCGCTCCAAAACAGCGACATTGATCAGCTCCATTTTTGTACGTAACGTCTGGATAAGAACATACACACCAATGATTAAACCTTCTTCCCTGATAACGTAACACTGTCCCTTGGATAGATATTCCTTAATTTTTTCCTCAGACGGATCCGCTGTCAGAAGCAATTCCATTGGAGGTTCTTCGGTTGACTTTAAACGTTGAATTCTCATGTTGCTCTCCTTTATTTTTTCCATTTACTATAATCTATCATACCAGAAAGAACACTTGACAGGCAGTGAACTACATGTAACCGCGCATTCCAGCCTTAAATGCCAATTCATCATTATGTTCAACACCATGGAGAGCCTCAAGCAATGCGAACGTCTTTTGGTAAAATAAAGCACGGTGTTCGATGCCGGTTTCATTATCATAGTAGTTGTCAACACATTGTTTAAAAAATTCATAACCATAGCTTGCCAGAACACCTGCAAAATCATATGCAGGATCCCCAACCCCGGACTCGCCGAAGTCAATGACACCAGTCAATTCAAGCTTTTTACTGTCCCAGAGCAGATTGGATGCACCGAAATCACCATGGATCAAAACCGGTTTAAAATGAAATGTATTGACCTGCGCGAAAAAATCCTCGAAGAATCCAGACACTTCCCTTTTTGCATCTGACCGCATATATGGAAAAAGCTTGCGTTGAATTCTGTCAAAAAGATTGTTGTATTCCGCTTCCAAATCAGGTGCCGCTTCATCCAATCCATCGGTTGAAGCAGCGTGTAACCGCAGCAGGAAATTTACTAATGAAAAAGAGCGTATGCTTGTCTCAAGTTTCCCGGCTCCAGTAATATCCGGCTTCTGCAAAGAAACGCCTTCAATTTTACGATACCCTGCGAAAACCTTTCCAACTTCTTTCTTACCAAAAGACTGATAAATCGGATCCGGAATCGCACAGTCACGCATCATTTCTTTGGCTTTTGCCAAAATATCTGCTTCATCGATAAGTTTGTCGACCCCCTCTTTATATTTGGGAAAGCGAAAAATCAATGAATCGTTAATCTCAAGGACATCGTTGTTTTGTCCGATATCAATCTGCTTCACTTTTTCGATAGCCAAATCAGGATAGACCTGATTTATTCGGTTTATGTAAGTTGATTGCATGTTATTTCTCCTCTATAAATTTCTCTTAACCCGAAATCAGCCAGAATACCGGCTTAAGCAAAACAGGCATTGTCACCCCCTGATTCTAAAAATGACTTAAATCCTTCCATCCATAAGCTATCTCCGTTAATGTAACACCATGAATTTCTAACTCATCCGTACCAATTCTTTTCCCGCCAATCGATTTATAAAAATAAGTTGCCGGATTGTCTTTTAGAACCCAGATCAGCATCGAATTAAACCCTGCTTTTAAAAGTGAATCAACAACAGCTTCAATCAGCCGTTTGCCGAGTCCTTTTCCCTGATACTCCTGTAAAATATAGATGGCATACAGCTCCCCTTCATAGCCTTCGAACTTTCCCTGACGTTCTCTGCCGCCATTTGCAAAACCGACAATCTCACCATCATTCGTTTCCGCCACAAATACATTTTGTCCAACACTGTTCTTTTGCCAACGCTTCGTTCGTTCCTCATAAGACATCCCATCCAAAAAAGAATCGGGAACAATCCCCTTGTATGTCGTCCGCCAGCTGTCAACATGGACCTTGGCGATTTGAGCTGCATCATTGACGGTCGCAGTTCGTATTTTCATAACCTCCATGAAAACGCCTCCTTGTCAATTTCATCATACCGCTTAATCTTTCATAATGCCAGAGTCTCTTATAAGGTTGGAGCCAGTAGTCGACCTTCATCTTTATGCACGATTTTTTACTGGATATGCACGGTTTTAGGATAGAAATGCACGATTCCAGACTATTAATGCACGGTTTTACGCATAAAATGCACGATTTCAATATTTCGACTCAAAACTTAAGAATATATTTCGCTCCCCTGTGCGCACCCATTTGTTCGAAGCCTGCTTTTTTCATCAAGCGGTAAATGATACTTCTACTATCCAACCCTAAAAACTCTCTCACCTGACGATTACTAATCTCCTTTCCAAACAATAAGTAAAAATCTTTCAGCGCATCAAGATACGCCGCTTTTGAAGTTTCCCCGCATGCCGTGCAGTTCCATTTAGCAGCTGAATATATCATTGGCAGCGCACCACATTTCGGGCAAAAAACGCCGCACCGTATCTGCTCGCAGCTCACGTGAAATTTCTTCAGAATATCCACTTTCTTCGGAGTGTGCAACGAAACGAGCAATTCAGATAAGCGCCGAAGTTGTTGCTCCGTATAACATGCTGCACAATACTTCTCCGTAAAATTCGATACTTTCGTCAGCAGCTGTTCTTTATGAATGACCATATTCGCGATGCTTTTGTTGTTCGTGATATTTTTGATGATGGTGTTGGGATTGCTGTAAGTGATCAGCTTTTCAATTGGAATTGCGGGAAGATTATAGTCTCGCATCAGACGAAGTAGCCTGAAGTGCTGAAGGTTTACTTGTTCGAGGTGGTTACCGAGATTTTCCTCCTTGCCGTTATCCCTGATACGAATTGCCTGACCAAACTCGTCATAGATAACGGTGCCGAAGATATTCTTCACTTCGTTAATGAGGATTAGCTGGCGAGAATTGATCAAATTGTCCATCTGGAAAAAATCATTTTCGTCGGGAATCGGAGATTGTGGAGAATATGAAAAGAATCGTTATGGAGAAAGTCTAAATGAAAGCTGAGTGATTTTTCGCCGTTGTATCCCGCCCGCTGTCTCCGGGCACTTTCATCGACCTCCGCCTTTTTAAAATGATGGGGGTGCAGCCGTCTGCTGAGAGCCTCAGTCTGCTGCATCAAAAGTGGCGGCTCAAGTGGTTTGATTATCAAGTTGTTCACTTCCTTTACTTAGTGGGTAATATTATAATACGCCACTACTCCGGAAAACCCTGCTTTTTCGACAAAATTTCTTTGAAGATTCCAAACGTGCATTACCAAGTGTTAGATACCAATATTAACTGCTCTAATAATCACTCTCACGCACCCTCCCGTTCATCGCGCAAAATCGAATAGACCATGCATCATGTGACTGGTCAAAGCCTTGGAAATTCCCGCATGGTTTCAGACCCCTGAATATTTAAACCACCTACGTCCAAACTCCTTCTCAAAATAAATATTTCACCTCAACGTGTGCAGCTATTTCCATTTGTCCTGGTTGAATATTGGTGGATGACTCAGCAGTTGCATACGTCTTATATGCCGCCGGGTCTTCATTAATCTGTTCATCTATTTGAACCGGAATTGGCATAACGGTCAATTTCATGGTAGCAGCCAATGTTTGCGCCTTGGCATATGCGTTACGCAGCGCCATACTCAGTGATTGTTGATAAATTTCATCCCAATCAGAGATTGTAAACTGTATATCAGATACACGGTTCACACCATTTTTCACAGCTGTATCAATCACATTGCCGGTTTGATTGATATTTTCAATCGTAACTTCAATTGCATGGGTCACTTCATATCCTCTGAATTGCTGAACACCGTCAACATAGTCATACATCGGATAAATATTGTAAGCGGTGGTTTGGATTTTTTCCTGTGATATCTCGATATTCAGCAAGGCTTGAATAACCTGATTCATCCGCTGATTGTTCTCACGCTGGGCATCGGATAACGTCATATTTTCCGTTACGACCTGCAGTTCCACTGTTGCAATGTCCGGTTCGGCCGACACAGCAGCGGTGCCTGTCACCGACATAATGCGCTGTTCATACTTCAACATATCACCCTCCACAGCAATCTGTTTTTAGATAATATGCCGACAGATATCGTTGCATGAAAAAAAGACAGTTGCAAACTGCCTTTTTTACATATCATGATCCGATTTTTGTTTTTGGCGCGAATGATTCCGCTGTTTCACTTTGTGTGAACCGTCAAGCGGCTCACCATATGGCTGTTTTGGGCTTTTTGGCAAGTCAGGACTTTCCTGCTGCTTTGGCCCTTTGCGATTTTTGCTCATGTAAACACCGCCTCCTTCCCTCTCGTAGTTTTTGGAGAGAGAAGGATTCTATACATAACATACCAAGCAGCCGCATATAATCAGGATGCCATTTTGTTTCGGCGTTTCCCAGTTCCGTTTCGAAGCACTTTTACATACGGCAGGAACATACTGATAAGCACCCCGGAAATGAGCGCGTTAATCAGAGTGCCAACTCCAATTGCTCCACCAAAAAGAAAGGCAACGATAACAAGTCCTCCACTGATTGCTGCTCTTGAATAGGTAACACTCCAACCGGTCAGATCCGATATAACCAGCATTGTGCGATCCATTGGGTTTGGGGCAAAGTTTGACTGCAAATAAAAAGCGACACCAAGGCCGATTAAAATGATGCCGGCTGAAAGCGCAATCCATTGCCCAATCAACGTAACCGGAGCAACCAAGTCCCGAAGCACGAACAACCATGAGTCAATGCCAATCCCAGTTACCAGGGAAGTGACCAATGCCAGATACTCCGGTCTCTTTTTCGCGGCCAGCGCATTGCCGATAACCATCGTAAAGCCAACTACAATCTCCCAGCTTCCGACAGTTAATCCAAATGTCCGGTGCAGCCCGACCAGAAGTGCATCAAACGGGGAGGCGCCCAAAGTCGATTGAATGGTGAGCGCGATTCCAAGTGTCAAAATCACAATACCGATCAAATAAAAATGAATTCCATCCCGTATGAACCGCATATCATCACTTCCTTTCCGAAATTTTGCTCCCTATAGTGTATCAAACCCGTCAACTAAACTAAACAAAATGAACCCAAAATCATTCCAAAGTGCACCAGCCTCACCTTCTAATAATAAACTGTATATAAGGGAGGAGACATTTTATGAAAATTTCTCAACTGCTATACTGGATTGCGTTCCTTTTAATACTTGCAATCCCCGTCCTGATCGCACTGTATTTTTACAGCCCAGCCGAGCAAACTACTGGAAACTGGGGCGTTGCAACCAGCCAAGACCCCCATGCTGTTACGCATGTTGAGGATGTCTGTATTTAAAAAGGAAGCCCGCCTGGCAGGCTTCCTTTTACTATTATTAGAAAACTTGGTTGTCACCAGGCCTTCAGGTGACGACCTTAATTCACTTATGCAGTAAGAAAATATTTGTACTTTCAACCGCTAAAGAAATACTCTATAGTTTTTGCTTTTTGACAAAAAAATTCATCCATGATATATTATATCCATTCGAAACGTTAAATTTTTTTTAAACAAACTTAACAATACATTGTCGAAGGAGGGGTCACATTGACTGTTAAACGGCAGTTTATTAATGGAAAATGGGTGAATTCCAATTCCAATAAAGTGCGCGATATCATCAACCCATTTAACCAGGAGGTAATCGCACACGTAACAGAAAGTGATGAAACAGATACGAAAACTGCAATTGCTGCGGCAAAAGACACATTTGACCAAGGTGTCTGGCCAACCACTCCAGCTACCGAACGTGGCCAAATTGTCGGTAAAATTGCTGCGTTAATTGAACGTGACAAGGAAGAACTTGCTGAACTGGAGTCATTGGACACAGGCAAAACAATGGAAGAAAGCCGCGGTGATATGGAGGATATTGCCGGGGTATTCCGTTATTATGCGGAGCTTGCCGATAAAAATGGCGGAGAAGTGATTGACTCCCCTGTGCCAAATTCCGTGAGCAAGGTGGTTCACGAGCCGATTGGGGTTTGCGGACAGATTACCCCATGGAACTATCCGTTGCTGCAGGCATCCTGGAAGCTGGCACCGGCACTTGCGGCAGGTAACACCCTGGTTATGAAGCCGAGTGAAATCACTCCGCTTACTTCCATTAAAGTATTTGAGCTGATGGAAGAAGCAGATGTACCTGCAGGAGTGGCCAATCTCGTGCTCGGACCGGGGAATTCGGTCGGTGCTGAGCTTTCCGCTAATACCGATGTTGACCTGATCTCGTTTACCGGCGGAATCGAAACCGGGAAAAAAATCATGCAGGCAGCAAGTGTCAATGTGAAAAAACTGGCACTGGAACTTGGCGGAAAAAACCCAAATATTATTTTTGCCGATGCCGACTTTGACACAGCAGTCGACCAAGCCATGAATGCTGTATTTTTCCATGCTGGGCAAATCTGTTCAGCAGGTACACGGTTAATCGTTGAGGACTCCATCCATGATGAGTTTGTCAACGCCCTTGTTGACCGCATCGGTAAAATCAAACTGGGCAACGGCTTTGATGACGCAACACAAATGGGACCGCTTATCTCTGAGGAACATTTAAGTAAAGTTGTGGGCTACGTGGAAAATGGAAAACGGGAAGGCGCAACAGTCGCAATTGGCGGCGAGCGTCCGGATGACCCTGAGCTGCAGGATGGATTTTTCTATCTGCCGACCGTTTTAACGGACTGCACAACCGATATGCGGGTTGTTCAGGATGAAGGCTTCGGCCCGGTCATAACGGTGGAAAAATTCTCTTCAGAAGAGGAAGCAGTGCGACTTGCAAACGACTCCATTTATGGACTGTCCGGCGGAGTCTGGACACAGGATATTGCCAAAGCCGACCGCTGTGTAGCCAAAATGCGGATGGGTACTGTCTGGATTAACGATGTTAACCTGTATTTTCCGCATGCACCATGGGGCGGGTTCAAGCAATCCGGTATCGGCCGTGAACTCGGCAAAACCGGTCTCGAGGAATACCAGGAAACCAAACACGTATTCCAAAACCTGAAACCTGAGCCAATGAATTGGTTCGGTACAGAGTAAAAAATGACAATTCACCAGATTAACAAGTAGTTAACGAAGCAGCTTGGCCCCGGGTCAGGTTGCTTTTTTGCTAATGTGCAGGAATTTTTGGTTCCAATTGTGAACTTCTAGCAATTAAGTTGTGAACTTCTAGCAGATAGATATGCACTTCTAACACGTATGCTCTAAACTCCAGCAAAATAATTATTACATCTAACACTGTGACTACTCATCCAGCAATTTTTCAACACTGAGTTCATATTTCCTGCCACTACTTACCCCAACATGAGAAAATTTTTCCCGATGAAACAGACGTCTCATTGAATGTACAGAGTTTACCTGTAAAAATTCCCGAGCCTGCCTGTTATTTATATATTTTTGATTCAACAAGGCATAATCTGCAAGTGCCAGGCGATGTGCAGTTTTAGATACCTTTCCACAATAAAAACATTCCCATTGGCCGACACTCCATTTCATAGGAATATTACCGCATTCGGGGCATTCAACGCCTTTCACTAATTGATCGGCGGTAATCCCCAACTGATCGATTAGCAGGAATTTTTCCGGAGTATGCTGTTCAAGCAATTTGTATGACATTTCCATAAGTTGCTTTTCCGTTAAACGAAGGGTTTTATGTTTACCCATGAATAGTTGTATTTTCGGGAGTAGCTTATCACGATGCATAACGAGGTCAGTAATTAATTTGTTGTTTGTGAGGTTTCGCAAGTAAATATCGTCACGACTGTAAATCACTACCTTTTCCACAGGGACAGCCGGAAAATCGTTGCACCGGTTCCAATCAACAAATCTGTTATGCTGCAAACTCACCTGCTCAACAGGATTGTTAAACACTTGGACTTCTTCGGCCTTGATACGAAATGACTGTCCGAACTCGTCAAAACTGATATTGTCGTAGAAATTTTTCACCTCAATAATCAGATGAAAATACATAGACAGAATAAGGAAATCCATTTGAAAGTGACCGTACTTATCAGGCAGCCGCAAATAATGAAAGATAAAGAATTGATCCTCGGGAAGAAAATTCAAGTAGTACTCCAGCGCCTTTTCACCTTTATAACCGGAATAAAGATTAGAGGCCCGCTGCGTTATGAATTCCTTGTGTGGATGGGATACGGGGATGCGTCTGTCCAAAGCCATTGTTTTTAAAATATGGCAGGGGATTTTGAGAGGTTTAATAAACAATAAAACCCAACCTTTCTTATTTAGTTTTACTATCCGAAAATATATATTCGACATAAACCGAAAAAATCCTGCTTCCGCGCTCAAAAAGTTAATTAATCCCTCTTAAAATTTAAAACTCTAACACTGCAATTGTGAACTTCTAACAGTTAAGTTGTGAACTTCTAGCAGTTGACTCTGAATTTCTAACACTTTTACAACGAACTCTAACACAAACGTCTTTAAGGCAAAATCATCACTCCCAAAACTCTTCATCCATCATGCGCATTTCCTCAACAGTTTCATCCAGGTCTGCCGGGGTGATCAAATAAATCGGATAATCGTCACCTGCTTTCACAGCTGCTTCATGGAAAAATCGGTTGCTACCTGGGAATTCTTCATCCAGGAGCATCAGGCAAGCATCGCTCTTGTCAACCAGCCACATGTTTTTTGCCTGAAATTGATATGGACCCTGATAGTCACCTTTGTATAGCGGCTTGTAAAAATCCGCTTCGGCCATCAGCTCCTGATAGAGCAACTGAACTTGCTCTGGCCACCTTGATTCCTGATTTTCAAATGGCGGGAGCACCGCAAGTTTAATCGGATACTTTTCCTGCATAGCAAGAACGACCTCACCAGCCCACAATTCCACACCCATTTGCCCTGAAATGAGCACCCATTCCAGCCCTTCTTCCAAAAAGTCGATTAGGCGTTTCTCAATTGCACCTTTGACAAAAGCAATCCGCGAGTCATCGGGTTTAAAAATGTTGAGTTCCATTGGCTTATATCCGGTTACGGTTAAAATTTTCACTTACTCTTTCCCCGCTTTCGATATTATTTCCCAAACTGATTCAGGCTCAGCACACTCAGCCGCCGCCAAAAATTGGTCCGTCCAGTACCGTTGTATGATATTCACCGGACTCCCCCATTGGACAGACATTATATCGGGCAATCTCATCGGCAAATTCGCTGTCGACCAGCCGGCCCGTCCAGCTTTCCGGAAGCCGTTCCGAATCGACTTTGATCACTTTCGCCTTAAATCCAGTTGCAATGACCTCATGCAGAAGCTGCATCATGTTTTCCTGTTTAGTCCAAAGCGGATAAACCGCCTCCACCCCGGCCAAAGACGCCACCTGCTCTCCCCACTCACGATGTCCTTCCAGGTAAATATCGCCAAAAGCAACACCGTCAATTCCATATCGCACTTTCAAATTTTCCACTGCTGACACAAAATCCTCTGTATACACAGAGAAATCAGTTTTGATAAAGTAAACCGGAATTCCGGCCCGCTCTGCCTGTTTTTCGATTTGCTCCCGCTTTTCATCATGTGCAACTGTAATGCCGCTCTTTTGCCAGATGGTTGTAAGCAAACAAGTGACTTCAATACCATTTTCCTGCAATCTATATAAAGTAAAACAACTGTCTTTTCCCCCGCTGAATGAAAGTGCAACTTTTTCTGCCATTACCTGATCTCCTTTCTATTTGCCATCATATCCTCACTTTAAATTACCTGAAACCAATGCTATCATTATAACGTATAATAAATAGCAATTATAGAAAAGGAGGTGAATACAGATGGTTTTCGAGCTATTATATGATGTTGTCGGGGAAATTTCGCCCATATATATTTATTTAAGTATCATTCTTTCCTTAGTCTGCAGCTTCCGGATTATGAATGTGAGTATGCAGCATTCCATTATCCGAAATCACGATTATACAAAAGAATGTCATGCCACCCATATTAAGCTGCTGCCGGTAAATGAGCCGATTGGTCAGGTCACAGAAATTTACAACTGGATTACACACAGGACTAAGCGCATCGATGCACCTGATGATGATTCGGATCACCATTCCTTCTCGTTACACAAGAAATTCTTACGAGGAGGACAATCATGCAAAAGAAATCTGTATTCACTCTCATTTACAAATATAGTTTAACAGGAGCAGTTCTAATATTGTTGCTGACCGGGTGCGCAACGAATGAACCAATCGATCCGGAGTCTGCCAACTTTTTTGAACATTATTTTATTCTGCCGTTTTCGATTATCATAAAATACGTGGCAGCGCTGTTCAGCGGGAATTTTGGACTGTCCATTATCGTCATTACGCTGCTAATTCGGCTCGCCATTATGCCATTCATGCTGAAACAAATGAAAACAAGCAGAGAAATGCAGCAAAAAATGAAAGTCTTAAAACCGGAAATGGATACCATTAACGAAAAATACAAGGGTAAAACGGACATGGACTGCAAAATGGAAAAGCAGCAGGAAATGCAAAAACTTTACCAAAAGCATCAGCTGAACCCGATTTCTTCAATGGGATGCCTGCCAATGCTAATTCAATTCCCTATACTGATTGGCTTTTATTACGCCATCAGAAGAACACCGGAGATTGCCACTCATAATTTTCTGTGGTTCAATCTCGGACATACCGACCTTATCCTGACAGGGGCTGCGGTGTTAATCTACTTTGTTCAATCACGGGTATCACTAATCGGAATGGACGAAAAACAGAAAAAGCAGATGGCACTATTCAGCTTTATTTCACCGGTTCTGATAGGAATTGTTTCACTCAACGCCCCCGCTGCCTTGCCGTTATACTGGGCAGTCGGCGGATTGTTTCTTATTTTCCAAACGATTATTTCTAAAAAAACAATTACGGCATAAAAGCAATCATATCCCGGTCTAAAATTGACCGGGATTTATTATGTCTGATAAAGTTTTTAAATTATTCTTAAAATTACCTTGCGAAAATGTATGAATCATGATATCTTTCATATAAATGAAGTGTATACTTCTTTATCCAAAAAAATAAAGCATTTCCTTCTCATCCTATATGAATTGGGGATAATCAATGGAAAAATTATATGCAAAAATCAAGCAGCACCAAGCTTCTTTTTCAAAAAGCTTAAAAAAAATAGCAGCTTATGTATACAATGATCCCTCTGTTTTTGCTATGAACTCAGCAAAAGAGGCTGGCAAACGGATTGGAGTTAGTGAAACAACGATTATTCGCTTTGCACATACACTCGGTTACAAAGGATACAGTGCTTTGCAACAGGAATATCAGAATAGCATATTCCGAAAAAAAAGCAGCTTAGATAACTATCGCAATCAAAAGTTTTCGCCCCATGAAAGTAAGTCTATTAAGAACCATATGTTTCAGGATTTGCATACTATCCAAACGGCAATGGAACAGATTTCTGATAATGATTTAGAAAAGGTTGTGCAGAAACTGCGGAATTCCAGCAATACAGTTGTTACCGGTGCCCAGGCATCGTTTCCCCTTGCATACTGGTTAACATTCACGCTTGATATCGTTTCAGGTAATGTCCAGCAATTTGTACCGGGAGTGGACAGTTTGAAGCGGATCAGCGAACTGGATGAAAACAGTGTGTTTGTCGCCTTTTCCTTTCACAGATACAGCAGTGAAACGACAAAACTGGCCAAAGCGGCCCGAAAACAAGGGACGACCGTAATCAGCTTTACTGATAATGCATTTTCACCAATAGCAGAGCATTCGGATATAACGCTCGCTGTACACACAGATGAACGATCGACACTGGATATTGTGCCTGCGATCTTCTCGCTGGTAAACAGTATTATGTCCGCCGTATCCAGACGTAACCCTAAATCATTCCAGCAAAGTATTGAAGCTTTTAATTCAACAATTGTCAACGAATTTTTTGAATGATAATACGTGAGGTGGCCAAGATTGGAAAAAATCATCAAAACATCAACAATTACAATCCGACCGTTAACAACGATGGAAGAACTGCTGGAAATGCAAAAAGTGGAAGAAGTCGTTTGGCAGATGTCACCAAATCCGGTTCACCAGACTTTCACAGCACTGAACAATGGCGGAATCATTCTAGGAGCTTTTGATGGCAACAGAATGATAGGATTTCTGTACAGTTTTGCCGGATTTGATGGGCAAAATGCCTACCTATGCTCCCATATGCTTGGTATTTTATCAGCGTATCGAAGTGGTGGGCTGGGAATGCGAATGAAACGAAAGCAAGCGGAAATGGCCGGAGAATTGGGATATTCCATCATCACATGGACATTCGACCCGCTTGAGAGCCTCAATGCCTATCTTAATCTGCATAAGCTGGGGGCTGTTGGTGCAGCATACCATATTGATCATTACGGTACGATGAATGATAACTTGAATAAAGGACTGCCCTCCGACCGAATTCAAATTGAGTGGTCAACTGTTGAACAGGAAGACACTCCGCCTGTAAATTTTGCACCGGAAAGACTTCTTACTGATATAGATGAACACAATAAACCACTTGGACGAACTGCTATTTTTCATGATGATCATGACGGTTGGTTTGTCGCTATCCCGGCAAACTTCCAATCCATTAAAAAAGAGAATATCGAACTTGCACGGAGTTGGCGACTGGTGACCCGGAAAGCCTTTCAACTTCTTTTCAACCATGAATACGTTGCAGTAGATCTTTTACACAATCCATCAAAAAAAATTAGTTATTATTACTTTTCTAAATAAATTTGCCTGGAGGTTGCCCACATGACAATACCAATAGAACAGATTAAACTGCGAAGGCTGAAAATGCAGCTGAAACATCCGTTTACAACAAGCTTCGGCACGATGCAGAACAAAGAATTTTTTATAACGGAAGTACTTGATAATACCGGAAACCAAGGTTTTGGCGAATCAGTTGCCTTCTCCAGTCCCTGGTACAATGAAGAAACAGTGCAAACCAATTATCACGTGATGAAGGAATTTTTAATTCCATTGCTTCGGGAAAACGACATTCACCATCCCGATGATGTCCTGGATGTTTTTAGCCCAATCAGACGGAACAATATGGCCAAGTCCGCAATGGAAGGCGCCATTTGGGATCTTTACGCAAAACGGAGAAAGGTGCCGCTTGCTGAAGCGCTTGGCGGAAAAAAAGAGGAAATCGATGTAGGCATCAGTATTGGCATTCAACCAACCATTGATGACCTGCTGAATACGGTAGGCAAATATGTTCAGGAAGGATTCAAACGTGTAAAAATCAAAATTAAGCCAAATTGGGACTATGATGTACTTGCTGCAGTTAAGAAGGAATTTCCGGATGTTCCGGTTATGGCAGACGCCAATTCAGCCTATACACTCGAAGACATTAATCAGCTGCAGCGCCTTGATGAACTTGGCCTGATGATGATTGAACAGCCGCTGGCACATGATGACATCGTGGATCATTCCAAGCTGCAGGCCGTTATGCAGACGCCTATCTGTCTCGATGAAAGCATTCATTCGCTGGAAGACACGAAGAAAGCAATCCAATTGGAATCGTGCAGAATTATTAATATTAAAATCGGACGTGTTGGAGGTTTGTCTGAGGCAAAGCGGATTCACGATTATTGCAGAGCTCACGGAATTCCCGTCTGGTGCGGCGGTATGCTGGAAGCGGGTGTTGGACGCGCGCACAATATTGCTCTTACCTCCCTTTCACAGTTTGCACTTCCCGGTGATACGGCGGGTTCATCACGCTATTGGAAGAAAGACATTATTACACCTGAAGTGACCGTGGAAAATGGCAGGATAACGATTCCAAATAAACCTGGTATCGGTTATGAAATCGATAAGGATGCGCTAAACAGGTTTACGGTTGAAGAGGAAACATTTAAGATGTAGCGCCCGATTACGGATACTGCTCACCCGGTTTGGGGAGTTCACACGTTTCTGCACTTCACACGTTTGCGACTGCTTCCTGCTGTTCCTCTGCTCAATTCCATTAAAAAACGCTCCGGGCCATATATAAATGGCAGGAGCGTTTTTAATTCGAATTATTTTTATTTGCTGAACTCCTCTGTCAGCACGGTTACGATTTGTTTCTTACGTGACACAACGCCTTTAAGAAGTGCTCTGTCATTTTCGTCCAGTTTCACATCAAAAGCTTTTTCAACAATTTCTTTTGACTTCCCTGCTGCGAAAACTTCTGAATCATTGTTTAGAATATCGGTTGCAACGAATAGGAAGAGATCAAGTCCTTTTTCCTCAATCGTTTTATTGATTTCCGTTTCCAAATCTGCTTGAAGCTTGTAGATTTCATTAATATCGACTGCATTAACCTGAGCAATTTCCACCTTTGCATCTCCCATGGAAAATTCCTTGGCGTCCATTGTAATCATATCATTAGCAGTTTTGTCACTGATATCCGCTCCTGCTTTGAGCATTTCCAGGCCATACGTTTCCAGATTGACACCGGCAATTTCAGCCAGTTCATATGCAGCCTCAACGTCATGTTTCGTGCAAGTTGGTGATTTTAATAGTAAAGAATCAGAAATAATAGCTGAAACAAGCAGTCCGGCAATATCCTTCGTTACTGCTATACCTTGTTCCTTGTACATCTTATTCAGAATGGTTGCTGTACAGCCAACCGGTTCAGCACGGAAATAAAGCGGTTCTTTTGTTTCAAAATTAGAAACACGATGATGGTCAATTACTTCGGAAATCTTCACATCACTAATGTTATCCACGCTTTGCTGGAATTCATTGTGATCAACAAGAATAACGTCAGTAACATCAGAACCAACTTTTTCTATCAATTGTGGTGCTTCCACACCGAAATAATCCAGTGCATATTGTGTTTCTGCGTTAACTTCACCAAGCCGTGCCGGTTCGGCGTTCACATCAACTTTCTTTTTCAAATCCGCATATGCCAATGCAGAGCAAATCGTATCTGTGTCAGGACTTTTGTGTCCGAAAATTAGCGTCTTGTCCATGTTTCATTACTCCCTTTTGTCTATTCATTCCATATACAAGACTATCATAAATATATGGCTACTGTGTACTAATTTGATGTTTCCAAAGTTTCAGTCACGTTCCAAATTTTATCATAGGCCTTATAATTGTTCAAAGCGATATCAAGATCATGAAACATCCGGTGCAAATATCGGACCTTTTCCGTATCTTCATGGGACTTAATTTCATTGGCCAGCCCACGTATGTGCTTCAGATCTGATTTCAATGCCTTTTGATTTACCTCGGGAAGCAGATTTTTAAGTGAGGCAAGAATCTGCTCTGCCCTTTTCTGCTGCTGATCCCAGTCCAGCGAAGCAATATCTCCGTATCCCGTTGTATCATTGTAAAAATCATGTGTTTTGGATACAAACGTTCCTATCTCCTGATGTGATTTACCAACTGTTTCATTTATCTTTTTCACTTTTTGCCGGGTTTCCTCTGAAATAGGCTCATCCGACCCTGATGCCTGACCGTCAAATAAAGCATTGCTGAAGCCGAATAAATTAAAAAAGAATAATGACGAAGCTGCGACAGTAAGTACGATTACACCGATAACCGCCCAGCCGAACCAGCCCATTCCAAATTTTTGATTACGTTTAGCCAAACAGACAACTCCTTATAATGATGTTTTTATTGATTATAGCAAAAAACATATACAAATTTTTGATTTGCGACTTATGTATGAACGCCTTACTATTGTTTTCGAGGAACAGTATTTAATTCCTTTTTTTATTTACAAATCGTTTTAATGCTTTTATAGTTGTTTTCAGGTATGGAAAGGATTTTTTTATGAAAAAAATAATTGTAATCGGTGCTGGAATATTAGGTGCATCCACTGCATACCAACTGGCAAAATCAGGAGCGGAAGTGATCGTTGTGGATCGGCGTGATTCCGGTCAGGCTACTGATGCGGCGGCAGGTATTGTTGCTCCGTGGCTTTCAAAAAGACGCAATAAAGCATGGTACAAACTTGCGAAAGGCGGTGCCCGGATCTATCAGGATCTGATAGAGGAACTGGCTGCTGATGGTGAAACAAACACGGGTTATGCCAAAGCAGGTGCGCTAAACCTCCACACGGATGAAGAAAAACTGACAGCCATGAAGGAACACGCCATGAAAAGACGTGAGGATGCACCGGAAATCGGTGAGCTTACAATACTGGATGACAAGGAGACAAAGAAAATGTTTCCCCTTGTATCTGAAAAATACAGCGCACTGCATGTAAGTGGTGCAGCCCGTGTTGACGGTCGCGCACTCCGGAGTGCACTATTGCGTGGGGCTGAAAAACATGGCGCAACCATTATCCATGGGGATGCCACCCTCTTTCAAGAAAATGCCAACATAACAGGCATTCATGTGAACAATGAATACATTTCAGCGGATGAAGTGATTGCAGCAACCGGGGCCTGGACACCGCAATTGCTGAAGCCTCTTGGAATACAGTTTGATATCCGGCCACAGCGTGCTCAAATTGTACACTTACAAATGCCCGGGACAACTCTGGATAATTGGCCGGTTGTCAAGCCGCCATTTAATCAGTACATGCTGACTTTTTCGGATCGGATTGTCGTTGGTGCCACACAGGAAAATAACGTTGGCTTTGACAGACGGATTACAGCCGGCGGTCTGCAGTTTATCCTCCGGAACGCCTTCGAAACAGCACCGGAACTGGAAAATGCCACAGTGCTGGAAACGCGTGTCGGATTCCGCCCAATGACCCCGGAATCTGTGCCAGTCATCGGCAGACTGCCCGGCTATACCGGATTACTGCATGCAAATGGGCTGGGTTCTTCCGGTCTTACCATGGGGCCGTATGTCGGCAAACAGCTCGCAGATCTTGCCCTTGGAAATAACCTGGAAATCGACCTGAAGAACTATGACATGACCCGGCTAATCCGCTGATTTTGAACAAACTTTGTCCATTCCAACACCTTTGTTTACAGGATGTGGCGGGTTTGCTAATCTTAAAGTAAGGAAACTAAGGGGGATGACAGAATTGGGTGGTAGAAAGTTTGTCTTGCTGCTTGTAACTGCGACATTAATTGTAATTATCGCAGCCTGGTTCATCTTACAAAGTGTTATGGTTAACTATGATGTCGACCGGGACACATCGCAGCCGGAGCACAGAACTCAGTTAAAAACAATTCAGTTTTAGATAAAATAGTGCCCGCTGGGGTCAAGAACCGGAATCCCCGGGCACTATTTATTTTGCACGTTGATTATACGCATTGCTTCCTGTGTGTTTCAAATCCTGCTGTTTAATATAACGATCAATTTTTAAAAAGGTATATTGGAAAATGGGACTTTGTATGAAGGTAAAAATAAACGTAAATATAAATACCGGACCACCGAGAACCAGCCCAAGCACCAGTATAGAACTTTCCGTTATTATTCGCACCCTGCCAATCGGAGCACCAAATTTATCGGCCATCGACAGCATGAACCCGTCACGCGGTCCGGACCCGAGCCTCGCCGCATTATACATACCGCCGCCAATACCCATAATAATAATCCCGGATAACATGAAGAAAGTATCCGTCCACGTATGGCTTGCTTGCGGAAGCAGGTCGAGCCACAGAAAAAGATCCACAAACATTCCAACCATAAATGCATTCAGAAACGTTCCCAGTTTGATATAACTTTTATCCAGAATCCAGGAGATAACAATCAGCGTAAATCCGCAAATTATATTCCAGGTGCCAATTGTAAAGCCAAACTTTTCATACAGGCCCACATTAAGCACATCCCACGGATGAATTCCCAGATGCTGCACATGGATTGCCACTGATATGCCAAAACTGAACGATATAATTCCCACAACAAAAAAAGCCACACGAATCGCAGCAACCAATCCTCTCACCTTGCTTTCATAGCCTATTATTATATAGTGCAGCAGTTTTGCAAAATGTGCAAGATTTCTGATTGGGAATTAGCTGCAGGCTGATAGATTGCTGCCATCCACCCGGCATACCAAAAAACTGAGCCCCATACAGCTCAGTTTTTTCCTTTTTTTCTTTTGAACACAAAATACTTGATCATAAAAAAGCTTGCCAAAAACGACAGGAACATGGCCATACCTTTAGCGATGTTGTAGCGAAGCCAGTTTGGAACGCCGATGACTTCCATCAGGGCGTTTGCTCCTATGAAGACCAGATTATTCACTCCAAGACTGACAATAGCCTGAATGATGAACAAAATCCGCTGCCTATTGCTGCCCTTCGCAGTATGCTGAAAGGTGAACCTGGCATTCCAGAAATAGCTGTTGATGATGGCCAATGTATATGCGATGGTATTATACAAAATCAATATCGCTTTTTCATCTGTATAAAATAAAATCAGCAGCAGATTCAGTGTCCCAATATCGATTAACGCATTGGCAACACCGATGACACTGAACTGCATGAATTGAAATGGGCCGCTTTTTCGTTTCTGCTTTGTCATAGAAACCTCAATTACATTACCTTTTTCTTTTGCGTGTTTGCTATCTCTTTATAATACGAAAGTACTTGTCCGGACTGACTGTCCCAGCCCAAATCGGCAATTTCCTCGTGCGCAGCTTTGGCAAGACGTTTGCGTAATGTTTCATCCTCAAATTTCAGAACGGTTTCCGTGAAATCACCGGCTTTTGTCGAATCATACAGCAAACCGTTATGATTATCTCGAATCTGTTCACATGTTGGCCCGCTCTCGGCTGCAACGAGCGGCAGCCCTGATGCCATTGCTTCACTAATGACAAGACCAAGTGTTTCAGTCGTTGACGGAAAAACAAATACATCTGAAGATGCAAATGCGGCGGCAAGCTCTTCACCATGGAGCAGCCCGGTAAATACCGTGTTTGTTCCCTTAAAGTGATTTTCCAATGTTTTACGGTGCGGGCCGTCACCAACAATACCCAGGACAAAATCATCCGAGCGTTCCAGAACAGACCGGATTTTCTCAATTTCCTTTTCCGCTGCGAGCCTGCCAACATACAGCAATAACCGCTTATCCGACTGGTTATTTGTCAGCCTGTCCCGCATTTCCCGATCATATTTATTCGGATGAAACAGCTCCGTATCCACACCGCGTTTCCAGACATGGACACGTTCGATACCATGCTGTTCGAGTTCACCCTTAACCGTGTTGGACGTGCAGAGGTTCAACTCCGCCTTATTGTGCAATTTCCGGAAATACCACCAAATCAGTCCTTTGAACGGAGAAAGCTTGTAATAATCCAAATATTTTGCCACATTGGTATGATATGAAGCAATCATTGGATAGCCCAGCTTATCGGCATAATAAACCCCTGATGCGCCAAGAATCGCCGGATTGACCACATGGACAACATCCGGATTATAATTCAGCAGCAGGTCTTTAACATTCCGGTTGGGCAGCGCAAACTTTTTTGAGCGGTAAAAAGGCAGTGTTGTCGCAGGAAGACCGTCAATTTTTGCTCCTTCAAATTCGTACACACCAAGGTCCGGTGCGATCACCCTGACATCATGTCCCTCCCGTAAGAAGTAGCGGATACAGGCCTTCAGTCTGGTAACAACGCCGTCTGTTGATGGCAGAAATGTTTCGGTTATGATAGCAATTTTCAATGATGACACGTCCTTATTTTACTTCCAGGTTACTTGCGGCAATACATTTTCTTTAATCACGCGATCTTTATGATGAACAACTGTTTTTAAAATATCACGGATAACTTCTTCTGTCAGCAAGTTTGGTTCAAGCCCCAGATCTTGCAGCTTCGTATTTTCTGCATGGAAGTAATGCTCTTCCAACTCAACCCTTGGATTTTCCAAGTGTGCGATTTCTGTATTCAACCCTTCTTCTTTTGCAGCTTTTACGACCATGTTAGCCAAATCAAGCACTGAAAATTCCTCGGTAAATTGGTTAAACACCTGAAACTCTCCATTTTCCGGCGGGTTTTCTGCCGCAATTTCAATGCAACGAACCGTATCTTTAATATTCAAAAACCCGCGGGTCTGACCGCCTTTTCCATAAACCGTAACATCATGGCCGATGGTTGACTGGATGATAAACCGGTTTAATGCCGTACCAAATACTCCATCATAATCAAGGCGGTTGTTCAAAACCGGATCCATTTTTGTCTCGTCCGTATCCAGACCATATACAACACCCTGATTCAAATCTGTCGCTTTAATACCCCAGATTTTACAGGCAAATGTAATGTTATGGCTATCATGAACTTTAGACAAATGGTAAAAAGAACCAGGCTGTTTCGGGAATGGCAAAACATCCTTCCGTCCTTTATGTTCAACCTCAATATATCCTTCTTCAATTGGGATATTTGGGGTACCGTACTCACCCATTGTTCCAAGTTTAATCAGATGGCACTCCGGCACAATCTCCTTGATGCCGAATAATACGTTCAGCGTTCCAGTCACATTGTTGTTTTGAGTAAACACAGCATGTTCACGATCTATCATCGAATATGGGGCTGAGCGCTGTTCCGCAAAGTGTGCAAATGCTTCAGGCTGTTCTTTTTTTAAGACTTCCCGTAAAAAATCATAATGGTTCAAATCACCATCATAAACCCGAATTTCCTTTCCGGTTAATTCTTTCCACTTCGCTACCCGTTCTTCAAGCGAAGCGATAGGAGTCAATGAATTCGAATGCAGTTCATTATCCCACTTTCTCCTGGCCATATTGTCAATAATGGCTATGTCATGCCCCTGTTTTGATAAATAGAGTGCAGTTGGCCAGCCACAAAAGCCATCTCCCCCAGCTACAATAATCTTCACGTCATTACCTCCAGTTTTCTTCTTTTCTCTTCTATACAGCTGCATTAAAAAACAGCATTTTTTCATGAGTTATCAAGTTAAAATTATCATTATATGTACCATTTTACAAATGATGTACTATAAACGATGTATAATTATAGACTGTTCGAAATTCAAAGTACAATTATGAACTTCAAAATTTACTTTTTGAGTTTCCAGAAACTGTCTGCCCCCTTTTTCCTCCATAAAACTCCCCCTACCATTTCGTTATGCTCCATTGGTATTATATCAAATTCGAAACTGTTGGTGTTGCATAACTTTAAATGGATTTACTTAATTTAAAATGATTTTACAAAATCACGGAATGCATCCACTCTTTTATCCAGAAAAGCAAGCGTGTCTTCATCCGTCAATTGTCCGTCTGCAAACTTTTGTCCGGCAAAATTAATTAACACTTCATTGCCGCCCGGTGCAAGCAATTCTGCCTGAATTCCAGGTGCTGAAAGAATTTGACGTAAATGGAGCTGAGCACGCAAGGTTCCTGCAGATCCGGGAGTTACCCCAACAACCATAACCGGTTTTCCGATCAAAACCTTATCAACTCTGGACGTCCAATCGAGCGCATTTTTTAAAACACCGGGAACCGACCAATTATATTCAGGCGTTACGATTAAAACCCCATCTGCATGTTTGATGGACTCCTTAAAATCCTGGACAATTTGTGGCGGATTGTGTTCTTCATCCTGGGCAAAAAAAGGAAGTGATCCGATATCGGCAATTTCGATGTTCAACTTACCCTTATACCGTTCCTTCATTGTTTTTGCCAATTGCATATTATAGGAATCTTTTCGTATACTTCCTGCAATCGCTGTAATATTCATATTTTTATTACCTCCTACCAAGTAATTTATCGCTTAGGCATTCAAAATTCAACCAGAACGAAAAGGGAAGCTGCACCTGCCTGAAAACACTTGTCATGCCACAAGTTTCCATTAAAGTTTTGGGCCTGGACTTCTCACCATTAAAACTGATAAGCTAATAAAGTTAGTCACTCTAACTATTAACCACGCTAACTATATGAGGAGGTTTTTTCAATAAAGACTACACAAAAATTCTTTCATCAGCTTATCTTATTATTCCGCCCATTTGAAAACCGTCTGAATGAGCAGTTGAACAAACACAACCTGCACAGGGCACAATGGACTGTTTTATATTACTTATATAATTACGGCCCTTCCACAAATGTGGACATATCACACTACCAGGGCGTTGAAAAACCAACCACGACCAGAACCGTTAACCGTCTGGAGGAACTTGGTTATGTCGAGCAGGTCAAAGGTAAAGACAAACGCGAAAAACGCGTACAGCTTACCGGATCAGGCATAACCGTTTATGAAACCGTCCGTATTACGATTGATCAGTTTGAACAGGAGATTTTAACCGGCATATCAGAGGAACAGCAGCAGGAGACCATTCGAATTATGGAAACAATACGAAACAACATGAAGATGTAAGGAGACAGATACGTGAATCAATCAAAAGCAAAACTATGGACCAAAGATTTTATCATTATTTCATCGGCAAATTTTTTCTTGTACTTAGTCTTTTATTTATTACTCGTAACCATGGCTGTCTATGCAGTCGAGCAATTTCATGTTTCCGAAAGCCAGGGCGGACTTGTAACTGGTATTTTTATTATCGGAACATTAATCGGTCGGCTGTTTATCGGCCGGATGATCACTACAATCGGCAACAAACGAATGCTCTATCTGGGGCTGATCTTTTTCGTACTGATTTCACTTCTGTATTTTATTAAAATCGGAATAACATTTCTGCTGATCACCCGATTATTGCACGGGATTACACTTGGAATGGCTAGTACGGCCACCGGAACCATTGTGGCTGGAGTGATTCCGGAAGTGCGGAAAGGGGAAGGGATCAGCTATTACAGCATGAGCATTACACTGGCTACCGCAATCGGCCCTTTTATCGGTCTGTTCATGAGTCAGCATACAAGTTTTTCGGTGATTTTCGGCTTTTGTTTGGCACTGGGAATCATTAGTTTCATCATTGCACTCTTTTTAAATGTACCGGAAGTTGAAAAACCCGCAACATCCGCTGAAAGGTCCAAATTTAAACTTTCCGATTTTGTTGAACCAAATGCATTGCCAATTGCCTTTGTCATTCTCATCGTCTCACTCGGTTATTCAAGCGTTCTTTCCTTTATTAATTTTTATGCGATTGAAATTGACCTGGTTGAAATGGCAAGCCTATTTTTTGTTGTTTATGCTCTAGCAATCCTGGTGTCACGCCCATTCACAGGAAGGTTAATGGATGTGAAAGGTGCAAATGCTGTCATGTACCCGGCATTTATTTTATTCACAGCAGGGTTATTGCTTTTAGGTACAGCCGAATCAAGCATACCGTTATTATTAGCAGGTATTCTGATTGGTTTCGGTTTCGGGAATATGCAATCAATCACACAGGCCATCGCCGTTAAGGTGACACCACCTCCCCGGATCGGGCTGGCAACATCCACCTACTACATCGCGCTCGATGCGGGCCTTGGCTTCGGACCATATGTGCTTGGGTTTATCATCCCGTTAACCGGATACAGTAACTTGTATATCATAATGGGTGTGATGGTACTGGCAGCAACTATGCTCTACTACTTCATGCATGGAAAGAAGGAAAGTTCGGCATTAAAATCTATTCATCCTACTGAGGCACAGTAAGGCAGGTTTGAAATCAGGATATATCCGTGATTTTGGTTGCGATATCCGCGGTTCCAGAGTGGATAACCACGTTTTTGTATAAGATATCCACGAATATGAGGTATTTATCCGCGATTTAGCGTTTCGCCGGGGAATTTCACAGGAAATAAATCGCACATATATGATGAAAAAACGCACAAGTCCGAGGCAAAACCGCACGTAAACCGATCCCTTAAGTTGGAATCGAATCCGCGTAACTATTTGAAAACGCGAATACGTGGTTTAAAAACGCTAATATTCCGGTCTGAATCACGAATAAGTAGTTCAAAAACGCGAATATCCGTAACGAAATCGCGAATATTTTTTCATGAGCGTTAAAAAGAGGAGTCCCGTTATTGACAGGACTCCTCATCAGCCTTATTATACCATCTCCGCAAAAAATTCTTCCGTTAGTATCGAATACTTCCACAACTCCCGAACACTCTAATGTATCCTTTCTTAGCCTCATCCCCCACCGGCAATTTCAACTTTATGAAACAGCGCACCTGCCTTTGATGCAATTGTATTCTGAAACGTCCGTAAGTATATAACCACAAAACATGTTGCAGGACCAGATGTTTTGTTCAAATCGATTTCGCTTGTGAAGGTAAGAGATTGATCAATGAATAACTGTCTTAATTCGTAAAGACTTCCTTTTGATCCAACCGGCACGACTGCGGCGACTGCTTCCTGATGACAGCACCACTGAAACAGATGCAGCGGGGCAATTTGCTCCTTTTTCTGCATGACCTCATCGCCAACCAGTGGATATCCGATAATGGCTGCAGACAGTTCACCTAAAGGCTTATCGCCTGACTCCCTATGATGGAAGCGCTTGCCGAGAACCGTAATGCCTGTTGCTGATTGCTGCATGGAAAAATTCGATTCGGTACTGCCGGTTATTGGAAGTGCTTCAATTCCCAGTTCAGCGATTCCCCGTTCGATTCCCCTGACAAGCACATTCCAGACTTTATCTCCATTAAAGTTTTGGAGAATAACTGAAAATGGATTACCTCCAACCGACGCACATTCCATATACGCAACCCGAAAAGCAAAGTAAGCCACAACATCATATGGAACCTGAACATCATCAAGAGCTTTTTTGCCAATCGATCCGCTGTTATCCGTGGCAATCACCAATTCATCATTTCCATCAAACGGTACGATCAGTGCATCACGCCTCATTTCGTTATCCCCGCCAGTCTGGAATCGAACACTTCAACCAGCTTTGGAATGAATAATAGTGCGATCACGACATTAAAGAGTGAACCGACGAATAACGAAGGGACAACTACAATATAAAAAGATGTACCGAGGAGGGCTATCATAGGCAATGGTGCCAGCACCGCCAGCACAAATACGATGCCTGCCAGCTGACGCTTTCCGCTCTGATACATGGCACCAAACACCCATACGAGGAGTGTCATTTCCAGCGCAATAACCACATGCATCGGGCCAAGCGGCATACCGCCTAGAAATGCGGAAACGAGGTGACCGACCCCAGCAATGAGTGCCCCCTGCCGTTTGCCAAGCAGACACGCTGCAAGAAGTGCGGGAAATACATCAAGGGCGATACTCCCTATAAAAGCTGGTATTTTAATAGCGGACCCGATAACTGACAGCGCTATGAAAAGAGCAAGCATACTCACCTGTTTCGACTGCATGCTTAATTCTCCTTTCGTTTTCCACCACGGAACACACGGGCACTTCTTACATATTCAACGTCCGCTACTCCAAGTTTGGCATTGACGACCCTGGCCAGAGCAAAGAAGTAATCGGAAAGACGGTTTAAATATTTCAATGGAACTTCCGGCACCTCTGATTCCTGTTTCATCAGCCGAAGTACAACCCGCTCCGCCCTTCTTGTGATAGTCCGTGCAATATGAATGGACGCAGCAGCATTGCCACCACCCGGTAAAATAAACCGTTCTACTTTTGGTGCCTGCTCGATGAACTGATCAATTTTTTCCTCAAGATAGTCGATAGATTCTTCGGTCAACTTTAGTTGTCGCCGTTTCGAAACATTTGCCAAATCTCCACCGCAATCAAACAGTTCATGCTGGATTTTTTCCAGGTCATCCAGTATGTCTGCAAATTGCTCCGGATCAAGCTCAGTCATAATTTTTCCCACAAAGCAATTTAACTCATCGATTGTTCCATACGCCTCAACCCGGATATCATCCTTGTCCACGCGTCCTCCAATCAGACCTGTTTGTCCTTTATCCCCTGTCCTTGTATAAATACGCATCGTTTTTCCCCTCCAAATTGTTATTTCAATTGTTTCTGAATCCCATACCAGATGAGATCCAGCCGATCACAGTTTTTGACCAAATCCTGATAAGACCATCCAGTCACATCTCGCCACAACCGCATTTCCTGATTCATAGGCACAATCCCTTTGGAAATATCAACACCAATGACGACCAACGTTCGACCCGCTTTGGATTGCTCCCATCCGGTCCAATCACCGATAATCTGTTTGCCAAAATCCCGTGGATCCTCGGGTTGCCTCTTTTTTATCCAGTTCCAAACCCATTGCTCTATTCCTTCAAAAATAACCAGATCCTGCTTCAAGTCAGACATCGCGTTCGGACAGGACATATCTTGGCAGGCATCTATCCACCGAAAATGTTTTTCACCTTCAAGACGGTAATGTTCCTTTACCCAGGCTGATTTTCCGTTATAGGCTCCTCCTGTAACGACATGCACTTTTCACCCCTCCTAAAGCTTTCCTTAGTCCAAACCAGGCGGTATCCCCCGCCATAAGGAATGTTCCAATCAAAGAAAGACTTGTTTTGTCCGCAAAAAACCGTAAGTAGATAGCGAATCACCCCGCCATGCGTAACAAGGGCGGCATGTTGTTTTCCTTTTGCCAGGATCCGCTGTCGAACATGCATAAACCCTACATTGATTCTACTGCAAAACTCCGCGTACGTTTCACCTCCAACTGGTCGCACTGTAAAGGGTTGTTCCACCCACTGTTGATATGCCGCCAAATGTTGCAACTCATCATATGTTTTACCTTCAAAATCGCCGAAATGAAGCTCCCGTAATTCCGCTGATTCCGTTATTTCCTGATTTGGAAACAATATGACCGCAGTCTCACGACACCTTCGTAAATCACTTGAAAAGACAATTCCCGGTCTTGAATAACACCCAATATATGGCTGTAGTTCTTTTTTTCCTTCTTCTGATAACGGAGAATCCTTCCAACCGATATATGCTTTTCGTGTATTCTCTTTTGTCATCCCATGCCGTAGTAATGAAACAGCCAAATAATCAGCCATAACCAGACCTCCACCCCCTCCGTTGAAGCACCGATGATATCACCGGTCATGCCTCCAAACCATTTCATCACTCTATTTCGAATCACCAGGAAAAGAATTACTGTACCGAGCAGCATCAATAAAGCAGGAATCGCACCGCCCGAATTCCAAAGCCATATCAGCACCAATACTACCGGAAAATAGGCAAGATAACTCAGGTACGTTGCCTGGTTGGAAGCCTGCTGAAATAACTTCCCCATCTCCTCATCTCTGGCAGGCGGGACAAGCACAAGCAGCAACCCCATTACCATCCGGCTAAAAAACGGAATGAACAAAATCAACAAAAACGTGAGCGGCGCCATTCTTGCGACAATTTCATACATAAACAGAAACCTGGCTGCAAGAAGGACAATCACGCTGATCACTCCAAACGCACCTGTGCGCGGATCATTCATAATTTCCAGCCGCTTATGCTGATCACGATAGGAAAAGAACGCATCACTCGTATCCATCCAACCGTCCAAATGAATACCACCAGTCAACACAATCATTACCACCCAAAGAATAAATGTTGTACTTAAAGGTGATAAGATAGTCCACTCCGTCAGACCATACAATAGACCGGTGCAAATACTTCCAAGCAATAGACCAAACAGCGGAAACATCCTGATTGCCCGCTCGATTGTCCGGTTTGTCATCGGTATTTCTTTTCGGATCGGCAATACACTAAAAAATTGAATGGATATGATAAAGCCGTAAAAATAAGTTTTCATGATTCCTGCCACCGCTCGATGATATCAAGCAACAGCTTCCAATCAAGATGTTCTTTTAACTGATCTGCCAGCTGATTGTATTTGTCACATGAGTCCGCAGCTGCAGCTACACGTGAGTTCTCCCAGTCTGCCAAAGACAACGAATCTTCCTCTTCTATCATATGTTCAACAACAGGTACAAGTCCCAACACCGGAATCCCAGTCTTCTCCTCAATCCACTTCATGCCATCAGAAAATAAGGAAGGATCCCCGCAAAATTTATTCACAATAATTCCCTGAACACGTTCCCGCTCGGGTGGACTTAGTAATTCAAGTGTTCCAACAATGCTTGCGAACACACCGCCACGGTCAATATCAGCAACAAGCAGAACCGGTACCTTAGCAAGCTCAGCCACTTTCATGTTGACCAGCTCTTTTTCTTTTAAATTTAGTTCAACCGGACTCCCGGCACCTTCCAGGATGACAACATCATAATCGGCACGTAAACGCTCAAGTGACTCATGAATAGCTGACAATCCTTGTTCATAAAAAACTTTACGATATTCCTTATCAGTCAGTGCTCCTGAAGGCTTACCAAGCATAATGACTTCTGCTTCCAAATTGGATCTCGGCTTCAACACAATCGGATTCATCCAAATTGACGGCTCAGCTTTGGCTGCTTCCGCCTGAAGTGCCTGGGCCTGTGAGATTTCACCACCTTTCTTTGTAAGACAAGTGAAATTGGACATATTCTGGGATTTAAACGGGGCTACCCGGCAGCCATCCCGTACGAACATGCGGCAAAGAGCAGTCGCAATCAGGCTTTTTCCGACGTTAGATGCCGTACCTTGCACCATAATTCCCTTCATCTGCAGGCACTCCCTTCATCAGTATTGGTATCCCCGTTTCAACCATGTATGCTTCAGATGCCATATCGACGATTTGTTGGTGTAACTTTCCAAGCAGTCTGCTGTACGCCTGTACAAGAGGCTGGTCATGCATAGGATGATTTAACACCTCATTGGATACGACCAAGAGTGTAATCTCCCCGCCTTGAATCTGCCGAATTCCATCCAGGATCGACTGCACGACCTCCTGCTGAAATTTTTGCTGTTGCCAAGCGGATTCCTCAAAATCACCCCGAAACAGTTCATTTGTCAAAAGAATCGTCAGACAGTCCAGCAGTACGACA
The DNA here is from genome assembly GCF_902726655.1 of Virgibacillus ihumii. Lineage (NCBI taxonomy): Bacteria > Bacillati > Bacillota > Bacilli > Caryophanales > Bacillaceae > Virgibacillus > Virgibacillus ihumii. The sequence continues at coordinate 3,563,156 of NZ_CACVAN010000001.1, read as the reverse complement.
TCACCACGTCTGAACAAATGGGAAGCGGTTAGTAGATCATTCGGACATTCAATTGTGTGCCACTGCTGACCACTTTTTTGGCGCAGCTGCCGGTGTCGTTTAATGCGCTCTTTCATCTCATCATCAGTTGGTCTTGAAGTGGCAAGATAATACAGTGCACCTTGCTTTTTGGCAGCAATGGCCTTCGTTGCATATGACTCTGCAAAGCTGCTTTTACCGCTTCGTGCACCACCTGTAATAAAGATCAATTGTGAGTTCGCCATTCAAGTAATGCCTCCAATAAGATGTCATTTTGCCTGGACTGTTTCACTGCAAACCGCATCCAACGTCCGTTTAACCCTTGATAATTAGCGGTATGTCTCGGTACAATGCCTTTTTTTAGCAAAAACCGAAACAATGGCAGCTGTTCATCTAAAGCCCGATCCTGCAGCAGATGAAAATTCACCTTACTCGGCGACACCCGGTATCCGGCCTTCTTTAGAACAGCAAGGATGCGCTCCCGTTCCCCGGAAATAAATGAGCGTGTCTTCGCTGCATGTTTCCCGTCAAGCAGACATTCTTTGCCCGCTTCAAGTGCCAATGCATTTACACTCCAGTGTGGCTGAAAAGACTTCAATTTCCTAACCAGTTCAGGCGACGCTAATAAGTAACCCAACCTCAATCCAGCAATCGCATACATCTTCGTCAAAGACCGGATGACCATTAAGTTGGAATACTTATTTACAAGCGATGCTACTGACTGCTTGTTATCCAAAAAATCATAAAAAGCTTCATCGGCTATGAGCAGACAGTTGTGCTCATGGCAGGCAGAAATGATTTGTTCCATCAAGGATTCGGAATAAACGATTCCAGTCGGGTTGTTCGGGTGACATAGAAAAACAGCATCCGCTTCGGCTAATTTTGGAATCAACTCCTCCATCCGCAACTGCCAATCCCCTTCCTGCAGCACAAGACTCGTCATTTCACAACCAGCCACACTGCACATCCGCCCATACTCTGAAAATGTCGGATGAATCAGTAATACCCGCTTACCTGCCAGCATCCGTGTGACCAGTGCAATCAGTTCAGCACCACCGTTTCCTAGCAATATAGTGTCTTCCGATAGGCCTTCTTCCCGAGCAATCTGCTGAACCAGCTCCTTACCATTTGGATCCGGAAAATCCGAAATTTTTTCAAACCAGTCAGACCAGTTTGCTTGAATGCCAGCAGGTGGACCAAACGGATTGAGGTTTGCACTGAAATCAATAATTTTATCCGGCATGGGCAATTCAAGAGATTCATAGAGATGATGGGCATTCGCCCCATGTAGTGGCCAATTCAATGGTTATTCCTCCTATCAACATGCATAGCAAAAAGAAAAATACTGTTCGCCGCATAATCGTAATCGTTTGCAAAATATGTGCGCTGGTCAGTGGTTGATGTGGATCGCCTAGCCTCTGGGAAACCGATGTCATTCCATGATAGACATTTGTACCGCCCAGCCGCACCCCCAATAACGCCGCAACCGCTGCCTCAACCCAGCCGGCGTTCGGGCTTTTATGTTTGCGTGCATCGCGAAATAAAACAGACCATGCACCATGGAACGAGGTCATTGCCGGCTTTTGCACAACCATCATCAGGAATCCGGTAAGTCTGGCAGGAATCCAGTTCAACACATCGTCCAGCCTGGCAGATGCCCAGCCAAACTTCCCGTATGTTTCATTCCGATAGCCGACCATCGAATCACACGTATTTACCGCCCGATACATAAGTGCCAATGGAGCACCACCGATAACACTCCAAAACAGTGGAGCGGTGATCCCGTCACTTGTATTTTCCGCAACGGTCTCCACTGCCCCCCGAACGATTTCCGGTTCCGGCAACCGGTTTGTTTCCCGCCCGACAATATATGATAATTTCGTTCTGGCCTCGGGCAAGTTCGCTGCTTCCAACAGGTGATAGACTCTCATTACTGCTTCGGCAAGATTGTTTTGCGCGATTGTTGTGGAAATAAGAACAGCTTCAAGGGCGACGCCTGCCACCGGATGCCACTGATAGCTCAACACCATCAGAAGGCAGCTGCTCCCAAACGCAGCCAGTACAACTGTCAATACGAGTAAAACACCTTTTAATTTACGAAATCTGCCGTTATTAAGCCGTCTATCCAATAAGCCGATAAGCCGTCCAAACCCTTTTACGGGATGCGGCCATTTTTCCGGGTCGCCAATTAACCAATCCAATGCAACAGCAAGTACAATCGCTGCCAGATGACAAATCATCGGTTCGTCATCCTTGAAAAATAATTTGCAAGTGCCTGGTTCGTACATTCGAATACACCTTTACCAATCATGCTGCCAACCGGTGTGATCGATCCGCCAAACGGGATGTCAGGCCCTGTTTGAGTTGCTGCAATCAGGATGCTGTCAGTCGATGTACCAGTTGCAATCGTTCCAGTGACCGAATCCATAACCTGCGTTTTCCTGAGTACTTTAGTCTTTGCCTCTGTAGCCGTCATGACACATTGAATATACGCTTCATCGGTTAATTTGCCGTTAATGAATATCCACGTATTAATCGTCCCGGGAGCAAACTCTAGCGCATGTTTGTCACCAAATGCCGCGTCAACAGCATTACCGGTTCCAGCTGTCACCACAACAAAGATGGAGTAACCGTCTTGCTCCAAAAACTGAAAGGACACATCCTGTAATGTAACCGCCGTCATCATCCCGACTGTTTCATTTGGATCAAATCCGTGTTCCAGTAAATAGTCAACCATTTCCTGTTTATGATTCGCACAATTATATGATTTTGCAACGTGGCGATTTACAAACGCCCGGTTCCAGCCCAGCCCCGAGCCGGTAACCCCGGATGACATCGTCCGTAATGCGATTGGAGAATGCAGCTGGATCATGTCATCCCCAACAGTCAAACAACTTTCATCAATAAATGTATTCGGACTATTTAACTGTTTATCCGGTACCAGCATAATTTGTGGTTTGGGCACAGCCGGATGCGGATATTTTTGGATATCAGTTTGATAGATTTCTTGAATCCGATTTGCCTTTAATACATCATCCGGTGTTCCACATGCTTTCATGTCGCCATTATCCAAAAGCAGCAGCCGATCACAGTATAAGCCGGCAATATTCAGGTCATGAAAAATAGAAATGACGGTAAGCTGCTTTTCTTTAGTCATTTTTTTCAGCAAGTCGAGTAAATCTTTCTGAAAAGCAAGATCAAGGTGGTTAGTCGGTTCATCCAGTAAAAGAATTTTCGGGTTCTGCGCCAACGCCTGAGCCAAATAAACCCGCTGCTGCTCCCCGCCTGAAAGCTGGTCAAGCAGTGCATCCTGGTAATGAAGCACACCCGTCTGTTCCATCACTTCCGCAATTACCCGTTCATCTTCCTCGGAAAGTGATTGAAATATACCGCTGCGGTGTGCATACCTGCCAAGCGAAACGGTCTCCTTCACTGTATAGCTGAATGTTTGTGATGTGTGCTGGGGCAGAACGGCAACCAGTTTGGCAAACCCTTTCGTCTGATACATCGAAACAGATTTGCCATCCATCGTAATCACCCCACTTTTGATCGGCAAAATACTACTCATCATTTTCAGCAAGGTTGTTTTTCCGCTTCCATTCGGACCGATTACTCCGAACAGCTCCCCCTGCTCAACATGAAACGAGATTCCCCGTACAATCAGTTCATTCGTATAGCCGCCTGCTGCATTTTTGACCTCAATCATGTTAACCACTCTTTCCAATCATTAGACTGTTTTTAATTTCTGCTTCATTAAAATAACCGCAAATACCGGTGCACCAACTAGCGCCGTTATGACACCGATTGGCAATTGAGAGGGGGCTATAATCGTCCGGGAAATAAGATCGGCTATGATTAAAAATCCTGCTCCGGCAAGCACGGACAATGGAAGCAAGTGTCGATGGTCCGGTCCCCATAAAATGCGAATCAGATGAGGAATGACCAGTCCGACAAATCCAATTGTTCCGGAAACTGCCACCGCTGCCCCTGTTAAAATCGACCCGGCAATCAGCACATTCATCTTCTTCCGTCCAACATTGACACCCAAATGCTTTGCCTGCTCCTCACCAAACGACATCGCGTTCAGTTCCGTTATATGCAGCAATAAAATGAGAGCCCCAAAAAGAAAAAACGGCAGGATAATCCAGACGTATTCCCATCCGCGCATTGACACACTGCCAAGCAGCCAACCGATAATCTGCCGCAATTCATCACCTGTCAGTGCAATCATAAGCGAGATTAGTGCACCAAGAAATGAACTGAAGATAACACCGGTCAGAATAATCGTCTCCACCCGCATTCCACGGTCCACCCTTCTTGCAAAAAACAGAACGATAAAAATCGTAATAAATGATGCCGTAATACTTAAAACCGGCAGCGTGTACATACCGATAACTGGTAATGACAAGTGGAAAAAGACCGTTACAACTGCACCAACACTGGCGCCGGATGACACACCAAGCGTGTAAGGATCAGCCAGCGGATTGCGCAATAGACCTTGAAACGCAGCCCCCGCAATGGCCAAAGACGCTCCGACTAAGCCGGATAATACAACACGCGGTAGACGGATTGCCATTACAATTGTTTCATGCATTGGATCAACCGAATCGGACAAAGCTGTTCCGGTGACATGTGAAAACAATATTCTTAAAATATCAGTCACCGGAACTTTCACTGTTCCAATCGAGACTCCAAGCAGAATCGACCAAGCCAGAATAAACAGTAATACGACGTATGGTCCGGCCTTCTTAATTACCGAAAACATCCGGATAAATCGCTTTTCCAAGTTCTTCTACCCCTTTAACCAAACGTGGACCAGGACGGGAGACAAGGTCCGTATGAACATTAATCACTTGCTTATTTTTAACCGCGGCTACATTTTCCCAACCTTCACGGCTCAACACTTTTTTTCGCGGTTTGTCCACAAAATGTCCATAGGTTGTTATGATAACATCCGGGGTCTTGGCAATGATGGCTTCTTGATTTACTTTTGCCCAGCCTTCCATTTCAGATGCAGCGTTGTCCGCATGAATAATTTCCAAAAGCTTGGCCATGAATGTGTTTTTTCCAGCTGTGTAAATATCCGGGGCCGGCGAAATCTCAATAAAAGCAGTTTTGCGTTCATCTTCTTTTATCGCATTTGCTTTTTCCTTCAGTTTTGCCAGCTTGTCCTTCATACCGGTTATAACATCCTCTGCTTCCGAAACGGCACCGGTTGCTTTACCAATTAAATTGATGTTATCATAAACGCCCTGAAAATCCGTCGCCGCGCCGGTGAGCAGTACTGGAATACCGGCATTCCGCAGTTGATCGAGAACTTTTTGATTATTCGACGGATCCGCGAGCACAAGGTCTGGTTTAAGGGCAATGATTTTTTCGATGTTTAATTCCAGCCCTCCAACTTTTTCAATATCCTGTACTTCTTTTGGATAGTTATCATGTTTGGAAACACCGACAATCTTATTTCCCAGACCAAGTTCAAACGCAATTTCCGTGTTGCTTGGCAGGACAGAAACAATACGTTCCGGTTTCTGTTCTATCGTCTGTTTTTCACCAGTCCCATCTGTTATCGTAACCGGAAAACTTGCCTCTTCTGTATCTTCCGTTTGTTCCGTATTGTTATCATTGCTATTAGCAGTTTGCTCCGTATCATCGGTTGTACTTCCGCAACCAACAAGCAGACCAAGCGTCAGAATTGTTAGAAGCAACAACAAATAAACCTTTTTCATTTCCTTGCCTCCTGGGTTTTTGAAAATCATTTCACACTATTTTCTATTCCATTAAAAAACACCCTCCTACAAAGGTGTTCACATGGGTTATTCACAAAACAAGACTATTCTTAGCCTGCGATCATACACCTCCCCATCCTCGTAGGTTTTCTGGCGTATCAGAACGAGGCAGGTCTCCTGGCTTATGCTTATTGTTTTCTGCTCCTTCCCATGCATCCGCATGCACAGTGGATTGTACAGATAAACAAGCATTCACAGTGGCGGGACCGCGGTGGCGGTTAAACAAACTTCCCTTTTAAGTCTTAGAAATGAAAAACGGATAAAAATTCTGAACATGCAAAGTCATATGACTCCCCGGATCCAGTCTCTTTAAGACACCTCATTCTGGTACTTATTCAATTTTTCATCTCTAGTATAAACTATCGGTCGCAATTGGGAAAGAGTATTACCGGCAAATTATCTGAATGTGTGACAAATACCGCATCTTTCTATTACAAGATTCTTCATTTGAAGACCAGACATTAATACGCCCGGTCAGAATAAAAAGGAGGCTCCAATAGATTACCTCCTTCCTTCTAACTCTTGATGATTTTATACCTGAACAGCAACCTTCAATTTTTCAAGTTCCTCCCCTAAATACTTGGCAACTTCAAGCATTCCATACTGTCCACTTTTTGCCTCCGCTTCACTGTTGTAATTGGTGTTCGTATTAATATCATAGGTGAAAATAGTACCATCCTGATCCTCGATAAATTCGATGCCGGCAATTTTAATATCATTTGCTGCCAGGACACGTTCATATTTTTCAATAATCGGATGATCGAATCCTTCCCTGACCTGGAATTTAGAGGGCTTAGAACTTTCGTCACCTGCCGGGCAAGACATGTCATCAAGGCTGCATGCATCAGCAGGGCATAGTTCAAATCCTTCTGATGTGTCGACCCGCACTGCATAAAGAAACTTACCACCGATAAACTCGCAACGTGTAATAAATGACTGGGGTGACTCGATATATTCCTGAAGCAATGTAATACCGTCGACTGGTTCCTCAAAACTATCTCCCTCAATGTAGCTTTTTAATGCCTCTATTGAGTTAAACAGCTGTACTCCCAATCCTTTGCCGGCGCGATTATGTTTGGTAATAAATTTCTTCCCATCAAATTTTTCCGCCGCCTGAAGAATCTCGGCTTTGCCGATCGCAGCAATTGTCTTGGGTGTCTTGATGCCGTACTTTTCAAGCTCAAGATACTGCAACACCTTACTCACTTCCAGCTGAAGCACACGGCTGCCATTAATCACTACTCTTCCATGCTGTTCCAGCCATGCAAGCACCGCACTGGTTAACTCCGGAGCAAACTGGTTACCCCGCGTATGGGATGAAGCACTCATCCGGCTGTAAAATATCCCCTCAGGCGGCTCGGAAGTAAGGTCAACCATCCCATCACTAAGATTCCATTCTTCATATGGCAGATTTAATTCTTCCAATCTATTAGTCAAGTGTTCTGTCCATTCGCTATTCTCATGGATGACATAAATTTTATTCATGTAAATATCCCTCCCTTATTTTTTTGGCAAAGCAGCGCGCAGTTCTTCCACTTTAGGCATAACCTGCTTGGAGAAACGTTCCAGTTCCTCCAATTGCGGCGAACTTTGTAACAACAAGAGATCCACTCCAGCTTCTTCAAAAGCTAAGATCTGTTCAGCGATTTGCCTAGGCGTACCAACGAGATTCGGACGCAGCCCCCGATTGGATACCGAGTAATCCTGTAACTGAATCTGCTGTTCAAGTTCCGATTTGGATGTGAAGTCCTTGAACCCGACATAGCCACTTGTGTCTTTTACTGTGGTAATTCGTTTTAATTCTTTCTGAGCTTCTTCCTCTGTATCACGGCAAATCACATATGCTGCCATTCCAATACTCCGGAATGGCTCACGTCCGGCATCCTTTCTGCGTGCCTTCATGCCGGAAATCTTTTCTGCAGCCTCTTCAACCGTATGTCCATGAAGGATATAGGCATCACAAAGCGACGTAATAACTTGCTTGCCCTTTTTACTTTCACCACCTGCATATAAAACAGGATTCGGACGTTGCACGGGTTTTGGTGAAAGCTTCGTATCTTCAATATTGTAAAAACTCCCGTCATAGGAGAACGTCTCCTCGGTCCATAACCCTTTTAAAACCTCAATAAATTCGCTTGTCCGATCATACCGTTCATTATGTTCCGTAAAAGCCCCGCCATATTGTTTCGCCTCTTCGGCCCACCAGCCGGAAACGATATTTAAGGTGAAACGTCCATTACTGATGTGATCAATATTCGAGGTCATTTTTGCCGTCACAGCCGGGTTATGAAACAACGGACGGACAGCCGCCATAATTTCAATTTTTTCGGTCACTGCTGCCAAAGCTGCCGCCGTTGACCATGCCTCCAGCGAATCTTTGTCCGTACCTTTAATATCATTCAAGTAAAGTTCAGCAATTAAGGTTGTATCAAATCCCCATTTTTCTGCTGATTGAATTGCTTCTTTTGCATAATCAAATGTTGGCGGCATCTGTTCATCCTCAACATTGCGAAGCCACCCGCCAAAAATCGGCAGCCAAAAACCATACTTCATACATTCCACTCCCCGCCTTAGATGAATTAAACGCAAAAAACTCTTTCCCCGGATAGGAAAAGAGTTTTATACTAAAAATCAGTTTTGTCCTCCCCTATCTTTCAAGACATGCTTGATGGAATTGGCACAGTATTCAAAGGATATACATCCATAGTGAACCTGTTGCCGAGGCTTCAAAGGGCCATTCCCCTCCACCTCTCTGGATAGGCAATTATTTAATTATTGCTTTTTATCATAAAGTAATCATTTATGTCATGTCAATAGAAAAGCCTAGTTAATTGATGGGAATTGTTAATCCTAGAAACCGGACACCGTATTGTCAAGTATCTCAGAGATCCCAGTAATCTGCCCTTCTTTGCTTCGCTTTTTCCTTTTTGATTCGATTTGCCTCCGCGCTTCCGACTTCTTTGGAAAACTCGGAATCCCGCTTACTGGAATCAAACCCATCCTTATTCTTTTGATCAGCATCGTTTTTCTTCGTTCGCTTAGCCATAATGTAACCTCCCTTTTTCTCTTAGTATGAGAATTGAAGGTTAAAATATACCGTTATTCTAAAAGGGATTCGTCACCCAAATGGTTGAAGTTTTATCTCTTTTTCTGAAAAGCTCAATAAGTTTAGCCTCTTATATGGAATTTCATCGCCATAATTGATAGATGATTATGATGAAGATACCTTGTCCTTGAATTGATTGAGCTTTTCGTTTGTTTCTTTAATGAGCTTTGTGAGCTTATTGGTATCCGGATTTTCTTTCTGTGCTTCACCGATGAGCGGATACAGACTCTTTTCAATATTTTCATACGCATCAGGATTTCGTTCTTCTATCTTCTTTTCAATGGGCTCCCAGCTTTCTGAAAGTGTCTTCCCATTACTGTTGATTTTCCCGGTTTCGCCGGGTGATGATTCAATGGTATTCTTCAATTCATGAAGAGAAGTCAATACCTTTTCAATTCCTTTATCCAAAGAAGCTGAATTGTTTTCTTTTTCATTTTCAGAGGCTTGTTCTGACTTCTGCTCATTTTCTTCTTTTGATGACTCACTATCGCCGCCCGATCCACAGGCGGTTACCAACACAACAACGACCAAGGTTACGAACAGCAATAATAAATTTGATTTTTTCATCTGAACACCTCCACTGTTTATTAGTTTGTGCCATTTTAACAACAGATATATGTTAAGTAAAATAAATATTAATAATAATCATAATAAGAATTTGTGATAAAGGAATATAAAAACAACTCTTGTGTCAGATTTTATGTATGAAAACCGCAAAAAGACAATCCGCCTAAAAGGCAAATTGTCTTCCGCAGCAACTGCTTTCCGTTAAACTAATTTTATTGCTTCATTGACAGATGTAGTTCCGCCGACAACCTGAAATTCCTTTCCGACCGTAGTTTCATCCTGCAAGCTGGCAAGAATAACACTTGCTATATCTTCTCTTGGAACCTCGCCACGATCCACTTTTTCCGCCAGTTCCACCTGACCGGTTCCTTTATCATTTGTCAGTACGCCAGGATGAATAATTGTATAATCCAAATCTGTCTTGCGCAGCCAATCATCAGCAAAATTTTTTGCAATAACATACGGCGCAAAGGATGCATTAGCCTCCTGAATTGCTTCACGGGTCGTATCAAACGAACTGATCATTACAAAGCGCTTCACACCTGCATCCTTAGTCGCCTCAATTGTTTTAACAGCACCATCCAAATCGACCATAATGGTTTTATCTTTTCCAGTGTGGCCGCCAGATCCTGCTGTGAACACAACTGCATCGACGCCCTCAGCGGCTTGTGCAATCGGCTCGATATCTCCTTCTAAATCCACAATTGCCGTTTCCGCACCCAGATTTTCAAAGTAAGACGCCTGCTCCTGCTTACGAATCATTGCCTTTGCTTCAAAACCGTCACTTTCCTGTATGATTGACACAAGATGCTTTCCAATTTGACCATTTGCACCTGCTACAAGAATTTTCAAATTATCCATCCTTTCAAAAAAGATTTCACCTATCTATCATATATGAATGGGAAAGAGATTGTCTAAATTCCCGTCTCAACAATTTTTGGTTTACTCGTCATTTGACCCCCGTTTTGTTTTACGATGAATATTGTACAATACTCTGTCCATTTTTAATTTGTGTCTTTCCGAAACGGACTGTTAATGGACAGGATAGATATAAACTCTTCATTCAACTCCTGGGCAGAAATCTCATAACCGTATGGACAGAAAGGCATCACTATAACGCAATTGCTCCAGAAGGTGTGGCAACTAATATTTCATCCTCTATGGAAAATGTTAATCAGTTCGGCATGGAGCGGACCAAACCGGTACAGTCTGTGATGCCTCGTGTCGGACAGCCTAAGAACATCCAAACACCGATGCCATCCTGCAGCCATACTAATGGCCATTGATTGATCATCAAAAGTATGTCTGCCATTTTGTTCGTACAGTTGTCCCTAGTCACTCACACACTGTGCCTCCTTATATAAAATATTTTTTAAAAGCAACAACCGCATTATGGCCGCCAAATCCAAAACCATTGGATAAAGCAATATTAATGCTGCCTTCCAATGCTATATTTGCTACATAATCCAAGTCACATTCCGGGGCCGAATGTTCCAGATTGATGGTTGGCGGGAAAACATTTTCTGCCATACTTTTCAATGTAATAATAGCTTCGACACCACCTGCCGCCCCAAACATATGCCCGACCATTGATTTTGTGGAACTGGCTTTAAGGTGATATGAATACTCACCGAAAACCTCCTTAATCGCTTTCGTCTCAGAAATATCACCCGCCGGCGTACTGGTGCCATGGGTATTAATATAATCAATGTCTTCCGGTTCAACTTCCCCCCGTTCAATAGCCAGTTTCATTGCTTTGGCAGCGCCCTGATAATCCGGTTCGGTAATATGATACGCATCTGTTGTGCTGCCGTAGCCGATAATTTCACCGAGAATAGGCGCACCACGCTCCTTGGCATGTTCATATTCTTCTAAAAATAACACACCTGCACCCTCTGACATAACAAATCCGTCCCGCTTTTGGTCAAACGGACGTGATGCTGCTTCAGGTGTCTCATTCTTAGTTGACATGGCACGCATCTTTGAAAAACCAGCAAAATATAGTGGTGTGATAGTAGCCTCCGCTCCGCCTGCCAAAATCGCATCCGAATAACCATGCGCGATATTTAAATATGCTTCTCCAATGGCGTGGTTACTCGTTGCACAAGCAGATACAGTCGCGAAACTTGGCCCGCGGAACCCGGTTTTGATCGCAACCAGACCAGCAGCCATATTATTAATCATCGTTGGAATTAAGAAGGGTGATACCCGTCTTGTTCCTTTTTCCAGCATCGTTTTATGATTACTTAACAGTGTCTGCAGACCCCCTGTGCCGGAACCAATATAGACGCCGACGCGGTCCTTATCCACTGTTTCCAAATTGAGTTCTGACTGCTGCAATGCTTGCATCGCAGCAGCATACCCATATTGTGTAAACAAATCATATTTTTTAATTTCCTTTGTTTCCAAATACTTTTCCGGATGGAAATCATCAATATAGCCGGCAATTTTTGTGCTGATGTCACTATATTCTTCGGATTCAAGCCGCTTAATCCCGGACTTTCCCTTTTTAACATTATCCCACAGTGTTTCCACATCATTTCCCAATGGCGAAACAACACCTGTTCCAGTTACAACAACTCTTCGCTTCAAACTTAAACTTCCTTTCAAATTGCAGCGTATCTTTCATGCATACATCTTAACATATGGGAAGCTATCATTTCCCGGTCTGAATGGATGGATAATATTCGAAAATATGCAAGCTTGTTTCGGCAATCAAAAAATAATAAAATAAAATAACAAGCAGGATTCTTAAAACGAGCAGCTTGGAGGTAAAATAAGTGGAAAAAGCCGTTTCATTAAACACCCTGAAAACCTTGGCAGAAAAGAAGATGAACAAAAAAATTCTAGTGAAAATAATGTGGAACGATAACGAAAAAATCACATTATTCATCACACCAAACATGAAAATCAACTCGTTTATATATGACGAAAAAGATGGTTATCTGTTTTACAATAATGACGGAAAGCTTGTGGAAAAGGATATCCCATGTATTCTTGCAGAGAAGGATTTCGCAGATGGAAAAGTGATGCTGGAAGGAGCAAAAATTAATAATGAACCCTTGTCAAATGAAGACTTGGCATTTTTAGAGGAATATGACTCGTAGTAATTGATGAAATACATTATTTATACAATTCCAGTGTCCCTCACTTCAGGAATAATAATCAACAAAGGAATCTGCTTTTAACAGATTCCTTAATTCATATTCAGTGCTCCATTCAGCGGGAGTTCGATTTGAAAGTGCGTTCCTTCTGGTGAACTTTCTATAATCTGAACATTCCCCAAATGTTCGATAATCGTCTTTTTTACGAAAGGCAGACCCATGCCCATACCCCGATCACCAAATGAAATAAACGGGTCAAAAACGCTCTGCCAATTCTCCGGATTTATCCCCTTCCCGGTATCCCGCAAATGGATTATAATCATTCCGTTGTCAAGTTCGGTGGAAATCGTAATTTTCCTATTCTCCCTGTCCACCGGCATTGCCTCAATACTATTTTTAATCAAATTGATAAAAACCTGTTCCAGATTGGTTCGGTTCACATAAACAGTTAACTGTTTATAGGGATTCATGAATTCAATTTCCACATCATTTTCTTCACTCATACTTGAAGAAAAATCAACAGCCTGACCGATAATGGATTCCAAGTCTTCTGTTTTCATCTCCTGGTCAGAAGATTTCATGTAAGCTTTATAGTTATTTACCAGATTTCCCAAGTGTTCGGATGATTTCTGAATCATTTCCATTGAACTTTTTTCCTGCTCTGTCATGGTATCACACTTGTTCAGTGACTTTGAAAAACCTTTGATGATTTGATTCGTGTTTTTCACCTCATGAATTAAACTTCCCGCTAAATTCCCCGTATAATCCAATTTTTTCTGCCGTTCCATTAATTGATAGTAATTGTCTTTCAGGCTTGTGCTGAACTTTATAAACTCATGCACAATCGCCGCCGAGAAAATGACAACACCGATACTGCTTGGTATTGCTCCTGTTTCGGGTGAGAAATTCAAAAAACCAGGTACAATCAGCCAAATAAACGAATGAAGACAAAAACCCCTTAGGAAGTTTTTGAAATTTGGATTGGCAATTTTCTGCGATACAATATAGACAATCAGCAAAAAGATAATAAAACTGCTCATATGAACGACATAGAGCCATGCCAAAGGTCCATATTCAGGGAAATGAATAAAGGTAGTTGAATTTGTGTTCTGTAACCTTAATCCTTCTATCCCTAAACTCGTCCAATTTATTATGTAAATCAATCCACTCCAAATACCAAAGAAAACCAGCACTTTTTTATTAAAAAGCTTAAGCAGTGTTCTGGTTATTCCACTTGTTTCCTTAAGCATGGCCGGCTGGTCTTTAATAAAAATATAGGTTAAATAAAACACAACAATAATGGAAAGTGTTGGACCTGCTCTGAACAATTTAAATAAAAATAGAACAACACTTTCAGGAAGAACATTTCCAAAGTAAAGAATTCCCACATTAAATTGCCAAACTGTAATTAAAACCATATATATAAACAGTACGGAAGAAACTTTTGATTCTTTATAGATAGCTCTGATACTTAAACCCAAAACCAACGGAATTAATCCTATCGTGCAAATTAACAGCCCTGTAATCATAAGTCTTCACCCCTTACTGCTACATCATTATTCCGTGTAACTTTTCACATAAGCACATGCATTATTTCCACCATATCCATGGTTGGTAACAGCAACTTCATTTACATCTTCGAACCTTGTTTCCAAAGGAATATTCATAGTTTCATAACCTTTTTTTGATGTTCGAATAGTTGGCGGTATGAATCCATGCTGCACACTCAAAAGGGAAGAAATAACCTGTAAAATACCAATTGCCCCGAAAGAATTTCCATACATACTCTTTATGGAAGTATACGGTGTTTCATTGTTAAACAGCAACTCTGAACACTTTTTTTCAATCTGATCATTCAGTTTTATTCCAAGTGCATTACTGTTAATATAATCCGGCTGACGGCCTCCTGTAACCTCTTGTAAAGCGTTTATCATCTGCTCGCCAGTTTCATCCAGCGAATATATATAAATCCCGTCATTATTCGAAACGACATCAACAATCTCACCTTTAATATTCGCCGATCTATCTATCGCATCTTCTTCTCTTTCCAGCACAATCGCACCTGACGATTCTGCCATCGCAAAACCATTACTTCCCTCCTGAAACGGAACTGCCCCTTCTTCAAGCGTCTGATTGAGCGGAAGAACTCTTGTTTTCGCAAAAGAATACGTAGTTATTTTACTGATCGGACTATCGGTTCCCCCAACAATTGCCACATCGATTTTTCCGCTTTTCAAATAAAGCATCGCCTCTTCAACTGCTTCCAAACTAGCCGTACATCCTGTTGAAATGGTTTTTGTAATACCCTTCACCCCAATCGAATGGGCAATTGCGGAAGTTATGCTGTGATAATTGGCATAATGGGCATATGTAATAGGTATTTTTCTATAGTCCTCATCATTCACAAATTGAATGCCATCCCTAAGAATTTTTTCCCCGGTTGCGCCAAGCGACAACCCGAAAAAAATTCCTACTTTTTTACCCTCTAAATTTATATCAGCCGATTGAAGGGCTTCCTTAGCTGCAGATATTCCCATTTTTGTCACTTTTGGAAGTCTGTTTATTCTCTTATTCTCTTTAAATTCTTCCAAGCCTTCATTAACGACACCGAGAATATTGGACTCCCCTTTTGGTCCTTCCTGATCCACAACCTCAAGTGAACATACACCATTTTTTAAATTGTACAGGTACTCTTCAATATTTGTTGTCTTAGGAGCCAGGATACCATAGCCGGTACAAACTATTTTCATATATTCTCCACCTTAATCAGATAAATTTCCCCATACAATTATATCAGAGTTATTGCTTTTTACCTATTGGCAAATGGAATTCCGCAACAATAATTCCCATGCGGTATTGATATTAGGAATATCATGGTAAAAAATAAGACCCTTTTACCCACAATTCATTATGACACGCAAATAATACCCGGAACCATAACTAATAAATATTTTTGCGAAATAAAAGAGGCTGGGACATAACTAGCCAAAAATAACTTAAAAATGGTTCCGATCATCGATTGTTGGTGATCGGAACCATTTTGATTTGGATTATTTTTATGATCTGTTGGTTGATTTACGTTCATGGCAGTGTACTTTCGCAAGTTCACCGCCATGAATGCAAATCCTAATTCATTTTCCACTTTCTCTTTGCCCCGTACAGAAAAACGGGTGAAACGCAAATTAGCCTTCAAGAATCCGAAGACTGGTTCCACCTCAATTTTACGTTTACCGTAAATTTCACCAGTTTCTTTTTCCGAAAGCTGTTGTCTCGTATATGCTTTTTGTTGCTCCCACTTTTGGTTATAATAAATTCTTCGGTTATGGCCTTCCTTTGCTTTGGTGCATTGGGATCGTAACGGACAACCGGAACAGTCTTCACATTCATAAACTTTAAATGTCCTTGTATAACCATATCGGTCTGTTCGGTTGGACATATAGCGGAAGGTTAATCTTTTACCATTCGGACAGGTAAAGGTATCATTTTCCTCGCTATATTCCCAATTGGCTACATTAAAGGCGTTTTCCTTATATTTCTTTTTCTTCTCTTTACGGTATTGGTTATACGTAATCAGTGGCGTGCGTTTCCGATTCTCGATGACGTCTTCGTAGTTTTGTTCACTTCCATAGCCTGCGTCAGCGACAATATACGTCGGTAGCTTAAAGAAACGTTCCTCGATATGATCCAGAAAAGGAATGAATGTACGTGTATCTGTCGGGTTTGGAAACACATCATAAGCGAGCGCATATTGTCCTTCTGTCGCAAGTTGCACATTATAGCCTGCTTTCAGTTGGCCATTTCTCATATGGTCATCTTTCATTCGCATAAACGTGGCATCATGATCTGTCTTGGAGTAACTGTTGCGTGTTCCGAAGGTTTCCATGTCCTGCTGGTATTTCTGTTTGCGTGCCACGTAATCCTTAAATTGTTTACGATATTGTTTCGGTGTTTTGCGTTCGGAGCGAAGCCGTTTCCGTTCGCTTCCATCTTCACTTGCTTCGATTTTTTTATTATAGGCTTCAACGTTCTCATCCAGCTTTTCGACTACTTTTTCGAGCTCATCGGTAGATAGCTCATCTGCGCTTTCCCGTTCGATTTCCGGAATAATTTCTTTTTCCAATAGTTCATCATACATCTGGTTGGACTTCTCCACCAAATTGGCACTGTATTTTTCAATCGCTTTACGCCAAACAAATGTATACTTATTGGCATTCGCTTCGATTTTGGTTCCGTCCATAAAAATCGCTTCTTCATCTATCTGTTCTTCCTGTACAAGCTGACAACGAAATTGCACGAAGCACTGACGCAATAGTTCTTTGACCTCTGGATGAACACGGAATCGATTGATGGTGCGATAACTCGGCTCATATCCCTGGGCTAACCACATCATACGTACACTATCGTTCAGTAATCCTTCCACCTTTCTGCCAGAGAAAACAGATTGCGTGTAAGCACATAAAATAATTTTCATCATCATGCGTGGATGATAAGCTGGACAACCAGTGTCACGTAAAAAGTTAATGAATGCATCATCCGGAATAGCTTCCACTATGTCATTCACAGCGTAAGCAATATCATCTTCTTGAAGTTTTATTTCTAAATCTAACGGCAAAACCACTTGATTCATGTTATAATGTTTAAACATAAGGACACCTCCGATGATTATTGTGTGGTTACTTTAATTTTATCAGAAGGTGTCCTTTTTGTTTATTAAAAGCAAAAAAATAAGCGTGGTCTTTCCACTTAATGGTGGAGACCACGCTTATTCTATTTTACTGGGTTTTGTCCCAGCCTCGTTCCAGATAAATTTCTCATCTTTTTTTTACTTTATGAACGATTTTTTCCAAGTTCCAGAAGTTTTTGCTTCATTTCATTCTCCATCCCTGTTATTTCCTCTTCTGCCTGTTTCCGTTTTTCACGTCCTTCTGTTTGAATACGCATTGTTTCTTCAATGGTTGATAGCAAGTTTTCCTGCGTTGTTTTTAATGTTTCTATATCTACCACACCACGCTCATTTTCTTTTGCAGTTTCAATTGTGTTGGTTTTAAGCATATCCGAATTTTTCAGCAGCAATTCATTTGTTGTCTTAGATACTTCTTTCTGAGCCTCCACAGCATTTTGCTGGCGAAGCAGTGTAAGTGCAATAGCAATTTGATTTTTCCAAAGTGGAATGGATGTTAAAATCGAGGATTGAATTTTTTCCACTAACGCCTGATTGGTATTTTGAATCAAGCGAATTTGCGGGGCGGTTTGCAACGTAATTTGTTTGCTCAGCTTTAAATCATGCAGCCGTTTATCAAGCCGTTCTGCAAATTGCATAACATCATTGACTTCTTGCGTATCCATTTGATTTTGGGTCCGCTCAGCCTTTTGTTTTAATTGAGGGATGGTTGTATTGATTAGTTCCTCTCTTTTTACCTCACCTGCTGCGATATAAATGTTTAAGGCATCAAAGTAATCATGGTTTTTATCAAACATGTCCTGCAGCATATGATTGTCTTTTTCTAATACATCTTTGCTTCGCTCCAATTTAACACTGATTTTATCAATTTGCGCACCAGTTTTTTGATATTTGGACATTATTTCATTAACTGAACCGGAAACTTTTCCGAAAAAACGGGAGAATAAGCCGCATTTTTCCTGCCGCAATTCATCCGGATTGACTTGTTCCAGTCTTTTCATTAAATCCGTTAAAATAGAGCTAATGTCACCTACATCCTTATTCTTTACATTATCAAGCATCGAATGGGAAAAATTCATCAGTTTTGACTGTGCTTCTGTTCCATATTCCGTAATAGACTGATAATTTTCAGGATCAATTTGCTCAGACAAATCCATCGCTTTTTTCCGATCCTCTTCGCTTAATGTATCCACTAATTTATCGTTTTTATTCTCCATGCTTTCCGTTGATGGTTTCTTTTGATTTTGTTCACCAAATGGGTTGGCTAATAAGTCATCCATGGCATCGCGTTTACGTTCTGTGTTTTCACTCATTCCGGTATCCTCCTGTTATATTTCTTCTTATCACTAATCGTACGCTTGGCTGTTTCCAATTCAACATCCAATACTTCCAAATCGTCCCTTAACATATAATGCAAATCATTATTCACTGTACCGGTTAACATGTGCATCGTTTCACGTGTATCCGCTAAGGCTTTGGACATCTCAGCGTTTTTTGCAGGCTGCTGCTAGCAAATAAGTATATTTTTCTGCTATTTCCACAAGAGAGTCCAGGTTTTTATAATAAAATCGTTCTGCCTTGTAAAAACGTTCCGGTTCTTTTTTAGTATTCGTATAAATTTTACGCACGGTCTGCATTAGAAGTAAATTCTGTCTTGCATCCCTAAAGTTTCGTATGCGAAATAAGACTTTTTGCAGACGTGAAATTTTCTTTTTTGCTTCTTTTAAATTTTTCGTGATATAACGGTACTCTCCTACCTTCAATCCACTTCTTTTTATATCTATTCCCCGTTGCACACCTTTAACGGCAAAGAAAACAGATCCCCCTCCAACAAGAGCATACAATACTGAAAGAAGAAAAGCTTGTTCGAATGCAAAGAAACTGATCGGCCAAATAATGAAATAACCAAACAGGCCGGCTGTACTGCGCAATAGAAAAGACCCCACTAGCTTCATCATTACCATCTCCAATTTTTATGAAAAACGGCTTCCTGTGCCGAATTACTTACTACAATTGCAGTAAAATCTATAAACTTTAAACGCTATATTAAATCTATCCTTACACGATAATTATAACATGTGAACTACATCGTTCCTATCGATGTTATAGAAAGGGCATTTTTGAGCAAAGTAATAATAATTAGGATATCAAATCAATAAGGGGACTATATTTAATATGAAGGCAATACAAAAAGGACAAAAAATAGTTCGTTATGAAAAAAATGATAACAGGTATTACGGTATAGCTGAGGATGACGAAATTATACAATTATCCAGTACATTTACAGAGATTGTTAACAATGAACTCAAATATGAAAGCATACGGGTTAAATATAATGATGTAAAGGTTCTGGAGCCCGTAATCCCTTCGAAAATTGTTAATTTTGGTTGGACATATGCTGAACATGCCAAAGAGACCGGGGGAGAAGCAGGCCTCACGGAACCATTTCTGTTTTTAAAACCAAATTCATCTCTTATTCCTGATCAAGGTGAAATCATTTTACCACCTACCGAATTATCAAACCAGGTAGAATTGGAAGGAGAAGTCGCACTCGTTATTGGGAGACGCGGTAAAAATATAAAAAAGGAAGAAGCATTAAATTACGTTTTTGGCTGTACAATTTTTAACGATGTGACAGCAAGAGACCTTACGAAATCTGACCCGCAGTTTACAAGAGGGAAAGGATTCGATACCTTTGGCCCATTAGGCCCTCATATCATGACAGGCATCGATCCAACTAACTTAAAAATTGTTACGACTTTAAACAAAAAAGTCGTTCAAGACAGTAATACGAATCAGATGTCACTTTCCATTCCCTATCTTATTAGCTGGATTTCGGAAGTTATGACACTGGAGCCTGGTGATATTCTCGCAACTGGTTCCCCTTCAGGAAGCTGCCCATTGAAATCTGGGGATACGGTGGAAGTTGAGGTGGATCAGATTGGAAAACTTTGTAGTAATGTTAGGTAATATAATGTGAGTGAGACAGTGAGGCCAATCGCAAAACTTAGCTTAAGTAGAATAATTTAGTTTAATGATACTTATTGACCGTAAGTTCTGTCCGCACGATTATACTTCGCTTTAACCCCTGAAACGTAAAAAGCCAATACTCTGAATCACTCAAAGCATTGACCTATAAGGATTTTTAACTTTTGTAGTACCGGTGGTCGGGATCGAACCGACACTCCCAGAAGGAACATGATTTTGAGTCATGCGCGTCTGCCAATTCCGCCACACCGGCATGTGTGTGTTGGAGGCGGTAACCGGATTTGAACCGGTGATAAAGGTTTTGCAGACCTCTGCCTTACCACTTGGCTATACCGCCAAAACCGATTAATCAAAATGGAGCGGAAGACGGGATTCGAACCCGCGACCCCCACCTTGGCAAGGTGGTGTTCTACCACTGAACTACTTCCGCAATATGGCTGGGCCACCAGGATTCGAACCTGGGATACACGGGATCAAAACCCGATGCCTTACCGCTTGGCTATGGCCCAATATTTAATTAAAAATGGGGCGACCGGTGGGGATCGAACCCACGTGTGCCGGAGCCACAATCCGGTGCGTTAACCACTTCGCCACGACCGCCATCATATATTTAATGGCAGGGGTAGTAGGAATCGAACCCACATCAAAGGTTTTGGAGACCTTCGTTTTACCATTAAACTATACCCCTGTATTCAAAATGGTGGAGGGGGAGAGATTCGAACTCCCGAACCCTGAGGGAGCGGATTTACAGTCCGCCGCGTTTAGCCACTTCGCTACCCCTCCAAAAAAATGGTGGCTCCGGACGGAATCGAACCGCCGACACAGGGATTTTCAGTCCCTTGCTCTACCGACTGAGCTACAGAGCCAAAATAGAATTATTAAAGCGTGATCCTTATTCATAATCACTAAACCAGATAATGCCTTATCGGCTTACTAATAAATTAATATGTATGTTAAACCAAAAATTAGTGGCGGTCCGGACGGGACTCGAACCCGCGACCTCCTGCGTGACAGGCAGGCATTCTAACCAGCTGAACTACCGGACCAATTTATGTAATAGAAGTAATTTGGTTGCGGGGGCAAGATTTGAACTTGCGACCTTTGGGTTATGAGCCCAACGAGCTACCAGACTGCTCCACCCCGCGATATGAATTTAAATGGTGGAGGATGCAGGGCTCGAACCTGCGACCCCCTGCTTGTAAGGCAGGTGCTCTCCCAGCTGAGCTAATCCTCCATATTAGTGGTGACCCGTACGGGATTCGAACCCGTGTTACCGCCGTGAAAGGGCGGTGTCTTAACCACTTGACCAACGGGCCAATATTGAAAATGGCGGAGAGCGAGGGATTCGAACCCTCGAGACCGCGATAGCGGTCTACACGATTTCCAATCGTGCTCCTTCGGCCTCTCGGACAGCTCTCCATGGCTCCACAGGCAGGAATCGAACCTGCGACGGATCGGTTAACAGCCGATTGCTCTACCGCTGAGCTACTGTGGAATAATACAAGTAGTAAATTCAATGCATGAATATTATATAAAATTATTCACTACATGACGACCTTGGCGGCTATTTCCTTGAGACCATAATCAAAAGTCTTCCTAATCAATCAGCGCTAGCCATGTATGTATATGGCCTGGCGGCGTCCTACTCTTGCAGGGGCAAAGCCCCAACTACCATCGGCGCTGGAGAGCTTAACTGCTGTGTTCGGCATGGGAACAGGTGTGACCTCTCCGCTATTGCTACCAGACCTTCGGGCTGGAACCATGACATCTTTCGTCACGATGTTCTCCCTCATTTTTCAAGACAAGATATATTATAGGCATTTTCGATAAAAAATGCAAGGGCTATTCAGGAATTTATACCCTGAAAACTGAATAAGCGTCCATGCAACGCATCATCAAAAGCGATTTAGTTAAGTCCTCGATCGATTAGTATCCGTCAGCTCCACGTGTCACCACGCTTCCACCTCGGACCTATCTACCTCATCGTCTCTGAGGGATCTTACTCACTCGAAGTGATGGGAAGTTTCATCTTGAGGGGGGCTTCATGCTTAGATGCTTTCAGCACTTATCCTTGCCACACGTAGCTACCCAGCTGTGCTCCTGGCGGAACAACTGGTACACCAGCGGTGTGTCCATCCCGGTCCTCTCGTACTAAGGACAGCTCCTCGCAAACTTCCAACGCCCACGACGGATAGGGACCGAACTGTCTCACGACGTTCTGAACCCAGCTCGCGTACCGCTTTAATGGGCGAACAGCCCAACCCTTGGGACCGACTACAGCCCCAGGATGCGATGAGCCGACATCGAGGTGCCAAACCTCCCCGTCGATGTGAACTCTTGGGGGAGATAAGCCTGTTATCCCCGGGGTAGCTTTTATCCGTTGAGCGATGGCCCTTCCATGCGGAACCACCGGATCACTAAGCCCGACTTTCGTCCCTGCTCGACTTGTAGGTCTCGCAGTCAAGCTCCCTTCTGCCTTTACACTCATGCGAATGATTTCCAACCATTCTGAGGGAACCTTTGGGCGCCTCCGTTCCCTTTTGGGAGGCGACCGCCCCAGTCAAACTGCCCGCCTGACACTGTCTCCGGACCGGATTACGGCCCTGGGTTAGAAGGTCCGTACAGCCAGGGTGGTATCCCACGGGTGCCTCCACCGAAGCTGGCGCTCCGGGTTCAATGGCTCCCACCTATCCTGTACAAGCTGTACCAACATTCAATATCAGGCTACAGTAAAGCTCCACGGGGTCTTTCCGTCCTGTCGCGGGTAATGTGCATCTTCACACATCGTATAATTTCACCGGGTCTCTCGTTGAGACAGTGCCCAAGTCGTTGCACCTTTCGTGCGGGTCGGAACTTACCCGACAAGGAATTTCGCTACCTTAGGACCGTTATAGTTACGGCCGCCGTTTACTGGGGCTTCGGTTCTGCGCTTCGCACCGAAGTGCTAACGCTTCCCCTTAACCTTCCAGCACCGGGCAGGTGTCAGCCCCTATACTTCGCCTTTCGGCTTCGCAGAGACCTGTGTTTTTGCTAAACAGTCGCTTGGGCCTATTCACTGCGGCTCACTCGTAAGCAAGCACCCCTTCTCCCGAAGTTACGGGGTCATTTTGCCGAGTTCCTTAACGAGAGTTCTCCCGCTCACCTTAGGATTCTCTCCTCGCCTACCTGTGTCGGTTTGCGGTACGGGCACCTATGAACTCACTAGAGGCTTTTCTTGGCAGTGTGGATGCAGGAACTTCGGTACTCTATTTCCCTCCCCATCACAGCTCGGCATTATTGGACGGATTTACCTATCCAACTGCCTTACTGCTTGGACGCACACGTCCATCGGTGCGCTTTCCTTCTCCTCCTGCGTCCCCCCGTCGCTCAAACGCTCATGAGGTGGTACAGGAATATCGACCTGTTGTCCATCGCCTACGCCTTTCGGCCTCGGCTTAGGTCCCGACTAACCCTGAGAGGACGAGCCTTCCTCAGGAAACCTTAGGCTTTCGGTGAAAGAGATTCTCACTCTTTTTTCGCTACTCATACCGGCATTCTCACTTCCAGGTGCTCCACCAGTCCTCACGGTCTGACTTCACAGCGCCTGGAACGCTCTCCTACCATTGTTCGAAGAACAATCCGCAGCTTCGGTGATACGTTTAGCCCCGGTACATTTTCGGCGCAGCGTCACTCGACCAGTGAGCTATTACGCACTCTTTAAATGATGGCTGCTTCTAAGCCAACATCCTGGTTGTCTGGGCAACGCCACATCCTTTTCCACTTAACGTATACTTTGGGACCTTAGCTGGCGGTCTGGGCTGTTTCCCTTTCGACTATGAACCTTATCACCCATAGTCTGACTCCCAAGGCTACGTAACCGGCATTCGGAGTTTGACTGAATTCGGTAACCCGGTGAGGGCCCCTCGTCCAATCAGTGCTCTACCTCCGGTACGCTTCCCTTGAGGCTAGCCCTAAAGCTATTTCGGAGAGAACCAGCTATCTCCGTGTTCGATTGGCATTTCACCCCTACCCACACCTCATCCCCGCATTTTTCAGCATACGTGGGTTCGGGCCTCCAGTCAGTGTTACCTGACTTTCACCCTGGACATGGGTAGATCACACGGTTTCGGGTCTACGACCGCATACTCATTCGCCCTGTTCAGACTCGCTTTCGCTGCGGCTCCGTGTCTTCCACTTAACCTTGCATACGATCGTAACTCGCCGGTCCATTCTACAAAAGGTACGCCGTCACCCATTAACGGGCTTCGACTACTTGTAAGCGCACGGTTTCAGGTTCTCTTTCACTCCCCTTCCGGGGTGCTTTTCACCTTTCCCTCACGGTACTGGTTCACTATCGGTCACTGGGGAGTATTTAGCCTTGGGAGATGGTCCTCCCGGATTCCGACGGAATTCCTCGTGTTCCGTCGTACTCAGGATCCACTCCGGAGGAGACGCATTTTCGACTACAGGGCTCTTACCTTCTTCGGCCGGCCATTCCAGGCCGATTCGTCTAATGCATCTCTTGGTAACTCCAATGGAGTGTCCTACAACCCCAGAAAGCAAGCTTTCTGGTTTGGGCTGCTTCCGTTTCGCTCGCCGCTACTCGGGAAATCGCGTTTGCTTTCTCTTCCTCCGGGTACTGAGATGTTTCAGTTCCCCGGGTGTGCCTCGCGTACCCTATGTATTCAGATACACGTCCTGTTCCATTACGAACAGCGGGTTCCCCCATTCGGAAATCCCCGGATCGAAGTCTACTTACGACTCCCCGGGGCATATCGGTGTTAGTCCCGTCCTTCTTCGGCTCCCAGTGCCAAGGCATTCACCGTGCGCCCTTCTTCACTTAACTATGAATAGACGTACTTCTTCTTCGCCTTCGCTTTTGATTTGATGTCGTTGATCTTGCTTATTCAGTTTTCAAGGTACAAATGAGAGAATTTACTCCCTCAAAACTGAACCAAACAACCAAGTATGCCTTCCGTCATAATCCAGCTCCGGCGCCCATCGACTAGCAGACTTCCTTCTTCTTCCTACGATAAATCAACATCGATTCACTACGTTCATCGTGTTTCTTTTATCTCGTCAGAAGCAGTCCAGTCTGTACGTCGATGACCAGGCGCCTACGCTTTCTTATAATCCTTAGAAAGGAGGTGATCCAGCCGCACCTTCCGATACGGCTACCTTGTTACGACTTCACCCCAATCATTGGCCCCACCTTCGGCGGCTGGCTCCAAAAGGTTACCTCACCGACTTCGGGTGTTGCCAACTCTCGTGGTGTGACGGGCGGTGTGTACAAGGCCCGGGAACGTATTCACCGCGGCATGCTGATCCGCGATTACTAGCGATTCCGGCTTCATGCAGGCGAGTTGCAGCCTGCAATCCGAACTGAGAATGGTTTTATGGGATTTGCTACACCTTGCGGCTTCGCTGCCCTCTGTTCCATCCATTGTAGCACGTGTGTAGCCCAGGTCATAAGGGGCATGATGATTTGACGTCATCCCCACCTTCCTCCGGTTTGTCACCGGCAGTCACCTTAGAGTGCCCAACTGAATGCTGGCAACTAAGATCAAGGGTTGCGCTCGTTGCGGGACTTAACCCAACATCTCACGACACGAGCTGACGACAACCATGCACCACCTGTCACTCTGTCCCCGAAGGGAACACGCTGTCTCCAGCGCTGGCAGAGGATGTCAAGACCTGGTAAGGTTCTTCGCGTTGCTTCGAATTAAACCACATGCTCCACCGCTTGTGCGGGCCCCCGTCAATTCTTTTGAGTTTCAGCCTTGCGGCCGTACTCCCCAGGCGGAGTGCTTAATGCGTTAACTGCAGCACTAAGGGGCGGAAACCCCCTAACACCTAGCACTCAACGTTTACGGCGTGGACTACCAGGGTATCTAATCCTGTTCGCTCCCCACGCTTTCGCTCCTCAGCGTCAGTTACAGACCAGAGAGTCGCCTTCGCCACTGGTGTTCCTCCACATCTCTACGCATTTCACCGCTACACGTGGAATTCCACTCTCCTCTTCTGTACTCAAGTCCTCCAGTTTCCAATGACCATTCGCGGTTGAGCCGCGAGATTTCACATCAGACTTAAAAGACCGCCTGCGAGCGCTTTACGCCCAATAATTCCGGACAACGCTTGCCCCCTACGTATTATCGCGGCTGCTGGCACGTAGTTAGCCGGGGCTTTCTGGTCAGGTACCGTCACGGTACCGCCTTATTCAAACGGTACTTGTTCTTCCCTGACAACAGAGTTTTACGATCCGAAAACCTTCATCACTCACGCGGCGTTGCACCGTCAGACTTTCGTCCATTGCGGATGATTCCCTACTGCTGCCTCCCGTAGGAGTCTGGGCCGTGTCTCAGTCCCAGTGTGGCCGATCACCCTCTCAGGTCGGCTACGCATCGTCGCCTTGGTAAGCTCTTACCCCACCAACTAGCTAATGCGCCGCGGGCCCATCTGTAAGTGACAGCTAAAAGCCGCTTTTCATCACGTCACCATGCGGTGACGCGCTTCATTCGGTATTAGCCCCGGTTTCCCGGAGTTATCCCAATCTTACAGGCAGGTTGCCCACGTGTTACTCACCCGTCCGCCGCTCGTTCCACAAGCTTCCGCCCGAAGGCTTCCGCCTGCTTCCCGCGCTCGACTTGCATGTATTAGGCACGCCGCCAGCGTTCGTCCTGAGCCAAGATCAAACTCTCCATAGAAAGTTGATATATGATTGACACCAATCAACCATAGCTTAGCTTCGTAAATTGAATCCAGGGGAAAGCTTTTGCTTTCGTCCTGTTTCTTGACATACTGGTTGTTTTGTTCAGTTTTCAAAGAGCAAATTTATTGCGCCGCGTTCAAAACAGCGACTTCACTAATATACCATCTTCCAAAAATAATGTCAATAATTAATTGAAGTTTTTTTGAAAGAAGTTCCGTTGCCTAACCAAGCGCAACGATATTCAATATACCATGATATCCTGCTCAAATCAAGAGCAAATTTTAATCATGTTTCGCCTCGCAAATTCGCCATGAATTTCAACAGCGAATATTACTTTATCATGCCTCATTTTTAAAGTCAATATTATTTTCCAACCAAACCAATAATAAATCAAGGGCTATGGAATAACTGCCATAGCCCTTATTGCTGCATCAACCATATATTCTTATGCTGACCAAACGTCCAGTGTGCATAAATTTTTATATAGATTTGTACTTCAGCTGATAAACTCCAGCACCCTTTGTCAAAGCCAATTCGGTTTCAAGCAAACCTTTTTCATGAAGATACATTAACATTGCGGCGAGATCAAGCACGTATGGTGATACCGCCGGCTGCTGCTTCAATTCTTCATACGACCAGGCCGCATCTTTCGTCCGGATAATATCCAGTAAATGTTTTGCGGAGACTTCCGCTCTGGTGCTGATAGCAAAGTCCGCGGCCAGAATCATCAGTTTAATACGTTGTTCAATATCCTCTTCACTTTCAACTAGCTCTTCATACAACTTATATACCTCGGGGTCAATCTGTTTCACTTGGTTCCAAAGTGTCACTTCCGGATGGTAGCCTTTTTCAATGACAGCAAGTCTCGCCAAATAATGAAGCGAATGCACCATTCGGCTGTATGCGTCTTTAAGCTGATTTGATTCATGAAGCTCTTTCACTTCATTATAACTCTTGACCAGTTTTCCAAATTCCATTGCTTTCCGCAAATTTCGTTTCTCCAACGGGAATTTGCGCAACTGATTTTTTAAGTCAGCAATATAACCGTTACGATCAAACACAACTTTCCCATTAATTACCCATTCAACTGCTTTTCGATAACCGCTTGTATCAATCCATTCCATCAATTGTTTCTCTGTCACAATGTGCATGGCTGCTGTCTTTTCATCTTCAAGTTCATAATGTTTTACAAACCAGTCCTGCTTTGCGTCATCATTTACAATAATCAGCAGAATCACATCAAAATTATCAGTAATCGGACTGTTTGGTTTCATTTTTTCAATAATCACTATACCTAACGTGCCGCAATCACTGGCACGTTCCTGATAAATTGGTCTCAGTAAATCTTCCATTTTGACGATTCCCCCATTAACCTCAATAGTATATAATTCGTTATATTTTTGTGAAATCCTTTTTTTGAGGTCAAAAAAGCTGTGAAAATATGCTATACTGTTTAGAAAACTTGGTTGTCACCAAGCTTTTGGGTGGCAACCATAGTTGCACTTATGCAGTAAGAAAGTTTTTATACTTTCTTATCTGCCAATGGAATATTAAGGAGGCCAAGCATGGCAAAGCAGCAGTTAGTCTACTCAAGCAAAATTAATAAAATCCGTTCTTTTGCCCTGGCTCAGGTATTCATTGGCTTTGCCTTTATGTACGGTGGAATCCTGTCCAAGCAAATTGAATGGCTGATGGCAACGTTTATGATAATCGGCCTGCTGTTTGTCATTTTCAGTTGTGTTGTTTATTTTTGGATCGGCATGCTATCCACAAAAGCGGTTCCCATCGTCTGTCCAAACTGCGAGAAACCGACCAAGATGCTTGGACGTGTTGATGCATGTATGCACTGCAAGCAGCCGCTGACTCTTGACAAAGACCTTGAGGGAAAAGAATTCGATGAAAAATATAATACACGCAAATACCGTAAAGAAGCAAAACAGAAGGCAAAAGAGGACAAAAAATAAAAAGCCCGCTAACAAAGGGAACTTCATAAACAAATTAGAAAACTTGGTTTGTTACCAAACCTTTAGATGAACTTATGCGGTAAGCAAGGATTTTATACTTTCTCAACTGCCAATAAAGCCGGATGCCCACACAGGACATCCGGCTTTTTATATAATGATTAATGCTTTTGTGTTTCAAGCTGCTGGCAACCTTCGCATTTGCCATAAATTTCCATTCGGTGATGACTAACCTCAAACCCGGTTACTTGTTCTGCAAGAGATTCCACTTCGTCCAGCGTCGGATAATGGAAGTCCACTATTTTACCACATTCATCACAAATTATATGATAGTGCTCTGTTGTGTTGCAGTCAAAACGGCTGGAAGAATCACCATAAGTCAGTTCACGGACAAGACCGATTTCCCGTAATACGCGCAGATTGTTGTAAACCGTTGCCACGCTCATATTCGGAAATTTGCCTTCAAGTGCTTTATAAATCTCATCGGCTGTCGGGTGAATCATCGAGTTTAAAAGATACTCAAGAACCGCATGACGCTGTGGTGTTATCCTGACGCCTGAATCTTTTAGTGTATCGATTGCTTCACGAAGTTTCTGTTCAGACACCGTCATGCACCTCACTTTCGTTTTGTATGATTAAAGCCTTATTAATTCTTATTTTATAATTCTTATAAATAGTGTACCTTCCTGAAGAGCTGTCTGTCAATATAAGTATATTGGAGCCTTGAAAAAATAATACATAAAAAAGCAAATGATTGTTTTAAAAAAATCATTTGCTTTTATAATATCTTATATATCAGCTTTCAAAGGAATCTCAGTTCCATTCAGGCTTTGATTCACATACCTGGCTGCCACAAACAGGAAATCGGACAAGCGGTTCAGGTATGACACAACAAGCGGATTTTCCAATTCATCGCCCATGCCAACTGCAGTGCGCTCCGCCCGTCGTGCTACAGTTCTTGCAGTGTGCAATGCACTTGAAGCACTGTGACCTGATGGCAGGATAAAGTTTCGCAATGGTTCCAAACTCTTATCCCATTCATCAATTTGATCTTCAAGTTCCTGAATATATTCCTGTTTCAGTTTCCATTTCACATCTTTGTCTTTTGGTGTTGCAAGTTCTGCCCCAACATGAAATAAAATCGTCTGGATGCGGTGCATTTTTTCGAGAAATGCCTTTTTCTCATCCCATTCCTCATTTTCCAGAAAACTTAATGCCAGTCCGATCATTGAATTGGTTTCATCACATGTCCCGTATGCTTCCACGCGCAAATCATTTTTCGGTACGCGTTGACCATAGATTAACGATGTTGTCCCTTTGTCACCTTTTCGTGTGTAAATTCGCATCCTTAATACCCCCTGGTTATATCAATTTTATTTACGTAATCATCACGATCTTCCAGATATGTGCGGAGATTTTGTTCAAAAATTTCCATTGCCCTTGTCTGGTACATTGGTGAACCGCCTGATATGTGCGGAGTTACAGTAATATTCTCTTCGTTCCAAAACGGATGATCTGACGGCAGCGGTTCCGTTTCAAACACATCCAGTACCGCATGGGCAATCTCTCCTTCTCTGATTACCTTTAGAATCACGTCACTGCTCACTGCGTCACCGCGTCCCATATTCAGAAATACCGCGTGATCGGGCAGCAGCTGAAAATGTTCATAGCTAAAATAATTTGTTGTTTCGGATGTGCTTGGTAATACTGATACAACGATATCTGCTTTAGGCAAAATGCTTTTTAACTCATCATTGGTATACATTTCATCAATGTTATCAACTGGCTTGCCGCTTCTGGAAATGCCATAGGTTGTTATTCGGAATGCTTTTGCAAGCCGTGCCACTTCCCCGCCAATTGCTCCAGGACCGGCAATCAGCATGGATTTCCCATTTAACTCCTGCAATCGGACGGATTTATCCCACTTACCGTTTTGCTCATTTTCCATTATCACCTTTGATTGCCGATAAACTTGAAGCAGCATGGAAATGGCATATTCCGCCATTTGATACTTGTGAATCCCTTTCGCGTTTGTTACCAGAATCCCCTGCTCCTCAATTGTTGTCAAAGGCATTTTCTCCAATCCGGCAGAAATTACCATAATCCATTTTAGTTGGAATGCACGCTCAACTAATTCGTCCGTGAGATCCTCTCCATACGTAATCAGAATCTCAGCCTGGTTCAAATACTGTTCTGCTTCCTCTATCTTTTCGCAAAAAATAAATGTGAAATCAGGGTATTTATCGTGCAATGCCCGTTTATGCTTGTCTGAAAGTTTTGCTGATGACAGGATAACCAACTATCATTCCCCCTCATGTTTGTCTACTTCCATGGTATACGTTTTCATGGCAAATTTCCATAAATAAAAGGATAGAAAAAGCTTATGCGATACTTTTTCTACCCTGATTTTTTACTATAAATTAGCTTTTTTCGGCTGCCATCCTTTCAGAAGCTACCACATCCAATGCATTGGTTACTTTCCCAAACTCACTTGCATGCGGGCGATTATCACCATCTTCATACCCGTAATCAAACATGCGATTGCGATTCAGTGTTAATTTAGTAAACGTCGGTCGCAATAAATCGAATAATTGATAACGTTCCTTTAAATGAGGGAACCTTTGTTGATAACTTAAAATTTCCGCTCTGACAATTTCCCAAAACGTGTATTCAGAAAAGGCTTCATGCTCTTCCAGAATATCGCTCAAGTAACGGAAATGACAAATGAACAATCCAGTAAAAATAAATTGTGTTAACCCTTCCGGAGCTTCACTCCTCAGTACTTGCTTCAATCTGTCTGAAACAGACTCCAATTCAGGGAATGGCTGATCACTTATATTAACGTCATCAACAAAGTCCTTCATAATCGTCCGTTCCGGCACATTGTCCTTTAAAACAAGCACCGTATTTTGTCCATGTGGCGAAAAAACGGTACCATATTGATACAAATAATGCAGCAGCGGTGGCAATATGGCTTTTACAAGCCTATTTACCCATTCTGTAACCGTCAAACCGGATTTCTCAATCAGCTTGGAAACAAATGGTGTTCCTTCATGATCAACATGCAATAGTGCAGCAAGTGTGATGGCATGTTCTCCATCATTCAGCTCATTATATATACTCTCTCTCCAAACAACACCGAGCAGTTCAAGATACTGATAAGGGGCTCCTTTCACAGCATGAAAAACCGGATGATCAACATTCATCGTTGCTACTTCCCCTAATAACCCCAGCCTGCATTCATCCTTTAAAAATGAATCATTTTCAAGAATATTTTTCATGAAGCTCGTAACCTCCGGAGCAATCACGGTTCTCTCCCCCGGCAGTCCCCTGTAAACTAACGTATTTAAAATACGCATTGGCAATTTCACATGATACTTCGCCGTATTTGTCGTATTGACAAATGTCCGGATGGACTGCTGTGGAAGATATTCATCACCACCCTCACCTACTGGAATCAGCTCCTTCCTGGCAATATTTGCAGCAAACATTTGGACGATAGACTGATTCCATTGCCAAAGGTGTACCGGCATAAAATAATAATCCTCCGGCTGAACCTCCATCGACTGCAAGCGCCTAATAAACAAATGAAATGTATCCTCTTCCAGCTCTTGATTAATGACCTGCTCATAAGCCAGCCCCTCAACCGAATGAAACGTTCCAATGTTTTTGTGAACAGCTATCCATGATAGATTGACATGGTTCTTCCGTTCCGGGGCAAATTGCAGATAATCATCATAACCAAAACCAATTCGGCCTTTATTATAGGTAATCCATGGATGACCAGTCATTTGCCCTTCCAATTCGGCATAACCCAATTTCACCAGTTGTTCCGCTGTTTTTGACGCTTCATTCAAATGGGTGTCCGCCATTAACGTGTGTAAGTATTCCCGAATCAAATGTCCCGTTGTAGAATCTGACATCTTCCCTTCTTCCTGAATACTGAGTAAGAGGGACACAGCCAACGGAACTTCTCCATGCTCATCTGACTGAATCTCAATACTATCAGCGATTACAGAGACACTATCAAACAAACGTATTTTTGCCTGGAAGCGGTACACGGTTCCCTTTTTATCTTCCCATTTATACGTACGAATTCCGTCTTCCTCATTTATTAAATCCGGGATTAAAATTTTCTCATACATAAATTCTTCGAGCATCTTCACTAATAACCGCTTATCTGCATCGTTCCAATTTCTTTCCGTTAACGTGGTTAAGGGTGTATCCCATATCTTCACGTTATCCAGCCTCCTTTGTTAAAACTGCATTCCAAATTGTTGAAAAACATTATCATCATATGTTTTATAAATCGTTTGACCTGCTATTTGATTAATAATGGTTGCACTTCTAAACGCTCCGAGCCCTAAATCCGGAGCACCGACTCCATGCGTATGCAGCTCACCATTTTGGACAAATACGTGATGATTCCCGTTATCATTTGTTTTGACTTTATAGTTTTCCGTTATTACTAACTGGCCATTTTTATCCCTCTCCAGCAGTGATCCAATCCCTTCCAGGAAATCAGGAGTACATGGTTGATATCCTGTTGCGATGATGACGATATCGGTATTTACCTGTTTACTGACTTCCTGTTCATGCTGATAAAGTGACAGCTGTAAACAATCGTGTCGATCCTCTGCTGAAACCAGCTCAGTCAATGCTTGCAGATGGACATCCGGTTTGCTGTTACCGACGGTTCGCTCATACAGCAGATCATAAATATCAGAAATCGTAGAAAAACTGATCCCTTTATATAGTAAGGATTGATTGTCCAAAATTCCCTGCTTCTTTTTCTGTGGCAGCTGATAGAAATATTTCGTATAATCAGGTGAAAAATGCTCTAAACCAAGCTTCGAATATTCCATTGGATAAAAGCCCTTTGATCTGGTATACCAGGATAATTGGTAGTTATAATCCGACTGCCTGGATAATAGATCATAAAAGATTTCAGCTGCACTTTGTCCTGAGCCGAACACGGTGATCGAGTCAGCCTGTATCGCCTGATTTCGTTTCTCCAAATACTCTGATGAATGAAAGATCCGACCGCTGTCCTCCAGGCGAAACTTTTCCGGAATGTTTGGTTCTGTTCCGATTCCCAGTACAACATGTTTCGCAGTATATAATTCTCTTTTTCCCTTGTCAGAAGAATATACTGTTACTTGAAAACAGCCTTCTTCCGTACGTTCAATATTCTCTACTTCAGAACTGAATTGAAGCTGCGGTAGCTGTTGTGCTACCCATTGACAATAATGGTTGTATTCGTTTCGGGGAATATGAAAGCTTTCCAAAAAATAAAACTGATACAAGCGATTATGTTCATGTAAATAATTTAAAAAGCTGAACCTGCTTGTTGGATCCACCATGGTAACCGTGTCCGCCATAAAGGGCACTTGCAGGGTCGTCCCTTCCAGCAGCATTCCGGGATGCCATTCAAACCGCGGCTGTTTATCAAAAAAAATGGACTTGCATTCTGTTTTTTCCAATAATGCCGCTAACCCTAAATTAAACGGTCCGATTCCTATTCCAATGACGTCTAAAAGTTGTTTTGCTGCCAATCCGTCCATCTCCTTTCAAACAAACTGCGTTCACAAAACATCAATAATCCTGTTTTATCAGGAAGCTCTACCTCTTTAATCGGAGTGAAACCGCATTTTTTAAAAACATGAATCATTTTCTCATTCTGGATATCCGGTTCTGCGACTACTTTAGCGGTCTCCCGTATGTTGAATTTATGTGCCAAGATTGTCAGCAGCAACGGATAAATATAACCCTTGCCCAAAAAATCTGACGGTCCAATTAATAAATGAATGCCCTGGTCAAATCGATTAAACGCATAGTAGTTTCCAATTAAATCATCCTGAACCCAGTAGGACTCCCAATAACTCATTGGCTTACCATTCAACTCGCCAATCAGCAGTTTTTGATGATTATCTGTCAAATGTTTTTCAACATGTGTTTGATAATCTTTAAATGGCAGATTCAACTTCCAGTAAGGGATCACATGCTTTTCATGCATCCAGGAATGAAGTAAACGAGTGTCCTCCAATGTGACTTCGCGAAACGTAAGAGTCATTTGTTGAATTGGGTCGTAATACTCAAAAGGATATGCTGATG
Source organism: Virgibacillus ihumii (assembly GCF_902726655.1). Classification (NCBI taxonomy): domain Bacteria; kingdom Bacillati; phylum Bacillota; class Bacilli; order Caryophanales; family Bacillaceae; genus Virgibacillus; species Virgibacillus ihumii. The sequence continues at coordinate 3,528,140 of NZ_CACVAN010000001.1, read as the reverse complement.
TTATTTCCTGTTTATACTTCATACAGCTCACCCGCCGTCTTATACAGTGGATTTTCAACCGATGTATAAACGGACTGTGTCTCAAGAGATCCAACCAGTTCATCCATATCATGTACCCTAGTTAATAGATTGGCCTTGCATGGAAGTGTTTCTTCATTTAATAATGAGCTGATTAAGTTCGTAGAATCACCAAATTGCTTGAATAACGCATGCAGTTCCTCTTTTAACAGCTTTAAAAGCCGGTGCTCTTCAATAAGATGGCTGACTCCGAATGCATTAATTAATCCGAATATATGGTTGAAAAAGAAATAATACCGGAAACGCTCTTCTGCGATTGAATCAGTGCAGATTGTGTCGCTTTTTTCATTTAAATTTGGCACCACTTGCTTTAACCATTGCGCCTTGGAATCCATAAAGTAGTACCCCTGGTTATCCCGATAGAAAAATGCTGCCGGAAGACCATTTTCATCCAGTTGGACAACGGAATTCTGCTGGTGCGCCTCAAGTGCAATCCCATAAGTAGTGTATATCCAGTAAAGCGGACGTAAGGTAATATTTAGGTAACGACGAAACCATTGCTCGCTTGCTTCTTCGATTGATAATTGTTTCCGTTCAGCAAGCTGATGTATAACATTTGCGAGATGTGACTTTCCGCCTTCAACATGATCTTGACTCAGTCCTGCAAGCAATGTTGTTCGCTGCGCATTTTCTGCTTGAAATGGATTGTCACGAACAACTGTTTCAAATCCTGACTCTTCTTCCATATCCAGATTCACCGTTATATAGGCAGGATCTTCAATAACTTTGAATGAAGGGTACAGTTCGTTTAGACTATCCATTATCTCCTGCCGCAGCAATCGGCTCACTTCAACGCCGCGGTCAAGCTCTTTACGTTTGTTGACTCGTAATGAATTGGTGATCTTTACCGGTATTGAAAATTTATACATGTATGCTGCATCCTGATGATATACCGTACGAATCGAAGCAGTTGGATAATACTCCCTCCCCTTTGGCCCTAAATAGACTAGCTTTCCGGCTTCAATCTGGTTATGAACCGATTGCTTACCCAGCAGTTTTCTTGCCTGTAAAGGATGAACCGGAATTAATGACCAGTCATCTTGTTGACAGTACAACTCCTTAAATGACTCTGAAACAAATGGATCCCGGCTTAATTCTTCTTTTATAAGCATTGTTGCTGTTTGGGATAAAACCGAATCTTCTTCAACCAACTCATGTTTCACACGAAAATAATGAATCTGGAATGATCCTTTTCTTTCAGGTGCAAAAATATGTTCTTCCTCATCATCAATTCCCTGTCTGCTCTTTGGTGTCGGATGAACCTGGTGACCGATTAACAGCGACTGCTCTGATTGCAAAAACGTTTTTTCTGCCTGATAACATTCTGTCAGGTCATCACTTCTGTGCGAGAGGATTCCTTTCATTGTTTGATAGCTTAAAATCGTTCTAAGCAGCAGTTCCTCAGTTTGAACCGGTTTGGCAGTCATTTTGGCTAAATCCTTTTGCATATATGACAATAAGGTTAGAAAATCAAGCTGCTGTACTTCTTCATTCCGATCTTGATAATACATATTGGGTGCAAATAGATGACGGCCAGTTTCAGATTTATATCGAACAGGTATATATAATGTGACGGAAAAATCAGCAAATGGGATAATGAGCACGTATTCATACTTCTTTTCAAATGGCAATTCTATTTGAGTGGCTGCCTTCCATTCCCCTTTACCAGTCTCTTTGATATAGCAATTCAGCAGATTTTGCATCGTTATATGATCAGTAGTGAATGGAATATTCATAAACTTCCCCGCCTTTCTCAGTCTCGATTTCCTTCCCGATTTGTTTGATGTTTTCAATATGACCCTTCATTTTATCAACTGTATTTAACGGATTAAGCATCGTTAGTTTTAAGTACACGTTTCCGTTTTGCACCGTTTTTGCCATAATCAATTCGCCGCTTTGATAGAAATGGCGCTGAAGCTCACGATTAATTTCATCTGCAAAACACGCATCATCAAGATTTTCCGGTAAATATCGAAATAGCACTGCATTCAGCACCGGCTCATGAAATACGTCAAAATGATGCTGGCGTAAAAGCTGCTGTGTTTTCTTAGCTAGGTCGATGGTGTAATCTATCATATTCCCAAACTGATCTGTACCGAGTAATTTCAACGACATAAGAATCTTTAAAGCATCAAAGCGCTTTGTCGTTTGCGTGCTTTTTTCAACAAGGTTGACAATACCTTTTTCCTGATCTTCCTCAGGATTTAAATAATCGGCGTGATACAAAATGTGTTGAAACGATTGTTTATCTTTAACAAAAAACGCTCCGCAGCTTATCGATTGAAAATAAAGCTTATGGAAATCAATCGTAATCGAATCAGCTTCCCACAAATAATCAAGCAGATAACGATACTGATGGGAAAATAATAATGCCCCGCCATATGCCGCATCAACATGCATCCATAACCGATATGTATCCGCGAGGTCAGCAATTTCTTTTAAATTATCAATGCTGCCAAAATCTGTTGTGCCGGCAGTAGCAACAATTGCAAAAGGAATCAAGTCTTGTTCATGAAGCTGCTCAAGTTTTTCCTTTGCATCGGCTAAGCAAAGCTGTTGTTGATCGTTCGTTTTAACTGTTATAACAGAATTACTGCCCAGGCCAAGCTGTGCGGCTGATTGCTGAACAGTAAAATGCGCATGATCTGAGCACAGAATCCGTAACCTGCTCGCTTCAGCCGGAAAGCCGTCCTGCTGAATATTGACAGAAAAATAAGTTTCACATGCCTGATTGCGGGCGAGCAGCATTCCCATATAGTTGGACTGTGTTCCGCCACTTGTAAATACACCATCTGCATGCAGGTAATAACTAATCTTCGTAATAAAATGCTTCAGCACTTCTTCTTCTACATGCGTTGCTGCAGGACTTTGATCCCATGAATCCAATGATTGATTAAGTGCAGCAATGATCATTTCTGCAGCAATCGACGGCAGCATTGGCGGACAGTGAAGATGGGCTATCGCTGAAGGATGTGAAATCCATAATGAGTGTTTCACAACTTCATGAATGTCTTTCATCACATATTCTAATTCCTGCCCGTTTATTGGCACGCGGGTTACGCACCTTGCCATTGCTTTAATATCATCGTGCACAATACCGGAGAATGGCCTGTTTCCCTCAACCGATTGATTTGCAATGATGCTGACTGTGCTTTCAATCAATTCCCGGAATTTTTTCGTGCTCTGCTCCCCCGGATGCAAAAACCATTGTTCAAAATCCCATGCCGAATCATCTATATGATTATGAGCAGTGTTTGCAATCATAAATATTCACTCCTTTAATGCGACAATACAAATGATAATGATTTTCATTTTCACTTACATTAATTGATAATGATTATCAATGTCAATGGGTTATGTGAAAAATAAATCGATATACCTAAATTGGAGTGATTCAGGCTTTTAGACAGATTTCTTAGTTGCACTTATGCAGATGAGGCTGGGACAAAAAGTGATTTATCAAAAGAAACAACGAATTAAATGGTGGACTCAGCCGCTCCGGAAATATACTTCGCTTTCCGCGGGCGGCTGTTGAGCCCTCCTCGTGCTTACGCACTGCGGGGTCTCATCTAGGCCTGTCCTCCCGCAGGAGTCTACGTATATTTCCTCCGCTAGGCTCTAATATTGTTCGTTTTTTGTATTACACTTTTTGATTTGTCCCAGCCTCATCTGCCAAAAAAAAAAGCGAGCATAGGATGCTCACTTAAAAAACAGATTGATTATTTTATTTTAGCTTAAGACTCTTTTATAGATGCTAATGCTTCCTCCACATGTCCGTTCACTTTTACTTTACGAAATTCTTCTTGAATAGTGCCTTCCGGGTCAATGATAAATGTCGACCGCTCGATGCCGTAATATTCTTTGCCGAAATTTTTCTTCAGTTTCCAGACACCATATGCTTCGGCTGCCTTATGATCTTCATCAGCCAGCAGCAGAAAGGGAAGATCATGTTTATCAATAAACTTTTGATGCCGCTCGACCGGATCAGGGCTGACACCAATGATGACAGCATCCAACTCACTGAAACTTTCCTGTGCATCACGGAAATCACAAGCTTCCGTAGTACACCCCGGCGTCATATCTTTCGGGTAGAAATATAAGACAACTGATTTTCCTTTAAAGTCTGACAGGCTTACTTCGTTTCCATCCTGATTCGGCAATGTAAAATCTGGTGCCTGCTTCCCTGCTTCAACACTCATACAATTATCCCTCCATTTAAACCTCACTTATTTCCACTATAGCATATCCATTTATTCGTCTCTATTTTCTTGATTCGACTGCACGATTCTAAGTACAAAGGCAGTTGGCAGAATATACCCAATCAGAGCCTGAATCAATGCAATCAACCGCCCGATACCGATTGGAGTTATATCTCCGTATCCAATCGTCAAGAGCGTTACCCCACTGAAATAAATTGAATGAATCATTGAGGCTATAATACTGACCTCTCTTAATTCACCATTTTCCACGAGTAAAATCCGGTTAATGGACAGGATGAAATATATTAAACCGAATCCGATAATAACCGTGAAATAAACAATTACTAATGTATAAAAAATTTCAGCAGAAAACTTGCTTTCACGCAATTGCAGATTGAGGCGATATTTTCCGCCACGAATAAATTGAATAAGGCTCCACACCATTATTCCGCAAATACTAAAAATGAAAATCCATGATAAAATTCCCATAATATCCCCCGCTTATCCTATACATATGCTTATCCAACTGACGATTTGCCAAGATTTTATTGGCCGATAAGATTTGCGATTAAATTATGGGGGACAAACGCTTAATATTGGGTGCTGCTGGCTCAATTTTATGAACAGCGTAAAATGTACAGGCCATAATTTTTTGATATAGTAGATAGTGGTTCAAAAAAGCACGTAATCGGGAGGCATTATCAGATGGACTTTTCAAAATCAAAGGAATTACATACCGAAGCATTGGAGCACATTGTCGGCGGAGTGAATTCTCCTTCACGGGCATACAAAGGTGTTGGCGGCGGCACACCTGTTTATATGGAGCATGCCAAAGGGGCGTACTTCTGGGATGTGGACGGCAATAAATATATTGATTACCTCGGGGCATATGGTCCGATTATAACCGGCCATGCTCATCCGCACATCACAGAAGCCATATCATATGCTGCGAAAAATGGTGTTTTGTATGGGACACCCACCCGGCTCGAAAACAAATTTGCCAAAATACTTAAACAAGCCATTCCTTCACTGGAAAAAGTCCGCTTCACCAATTCAGGAACGGAGGCGGTTATGACGACTGTCCGTGTTGCACGTGCATTCACAGGACGGAACAAACTGATCAAATTTTCCGGCAGCTATCATGGCCATTTTGATTCTGTATTGGTTGAAGCTGGTTCAGGTCCGGCAACACTCGGCACGCCGGATTCAGCAGGGATTCCGGAATCGGTAGCGGCAGATGTCATCACGGTTCCGTTTAATGACCTTGAAAGTTTTAAAGCTGCGATGGAACGCTGGGGTGACCAGATTGCAGCGGTATTAGTCGAGCCGATCGTAGGTAATTTTGGTATCGTTGAACCTGAAGAAGGATTTTTACAGGCTGTAAACGATATCACCCATGATGCAGATGGACTCGTTATTTACGATGAAGTCATCACGGCATTCCGCTTTACTTATGGAAGTGCTCAACAAGTGTATGGAATTGAGCCGGACATGACTGCAATGGGAAAAATCATTGGTGGCGGGCTGCCAATTGGGGCTTATGGCGGCCGTAAAGATATTATGGAACAGGTGGCTCCGCTCGGACCGGCATATCAGGCTGGCACTATGGCAGGTAATCCTGCATCGATGGCAGCAGGAATTGCTTGTCTTGAGGTTTTGCAGGCTGATGGTGTTTATGAAAAACTTGATGCACTTGGCAAGCGATTGGAAGAGGGAATCATACATCAGGCATCAGAAATCGGAATACCAATTTCGGTTAACAGACTGTGTGGAGCATTAACAGTTTATTTTGGTGACGGAAAGATTTCTAACTACGAACAGGCTGAGGAAAGTGACGGTGAGGCTTTCGCAGAATTTTTCCGCCTGATGCTCGAGCAGGGCATTAACCTCGCGCCGTCCAAATTTGAAGCATGGTTTTTAACGACAGAACACACGGAGACAGACATTGACCAAACAATTAAAGCTGCAGGTGAAGCTTTCCGCATTATGGCAGGCAAGTAATCAACGATTGAACAGGAGCACCCTTCTATGATGGAGGGTGCTCTTTAGCTTCTCTGGATTTATCAGTCAGTTGAGGACTTTTATCGGTCACTTCCCTGAATTCATCGGTCACTTTGGGAGGTTTATCAGTCAGTTTCAGACATTTATCAGCCGCTTTTGCATTATTATCAGTATTTCAAAAGAACTCCCCTGCACTGCTGCAGAGGAGTTCCCCATATCTATAATTCCATCTGTTCCGGGTTGTCCAAATTCTGAACCTGGTACAAATCATAGTAGCTTCCTTTTTGCGCCATCAATTCTTTATGTGAGCCGATTTCCTGAATCTCACCGTTTTCTATCACCACTATGCGGTCGGCATGTGTTATGGTTGCCAGCCGGTGTGCAACGATAAATGTCGTCCGGTCTGATGCCAGTTTTTCCATTGCTTCCTGAATGGTGTGCTCACTCTCCAGATCAAGTGCTGATGTTGCTTCATCAAAAATCAGGATTGGCGGATTTTTCAAAAATACACGGGCGATGGCTATCCGCTGCTTCTGACCGCCGGAAAGTTTGACACCACGTTCACCAACCAGTGTGTCATAGCCATGCTGCAGATCGTTAATAAAGGTATCTGCATTTGCCGCTTTAGCAGCTGCAACCACTTCCTCATCAGTCGCGTCAGGGTTTCCCATACGGATGTTCATGGAGATGGATTCACTGAATAATGTATTGTCCTGCAAAACCATGCCAATGTTATCACGCAAGGAACGGGCCTCTACGTCACGGATGTCCATGCCATCTACCTTGATGGAACCTTCCATTACATCATAAAACCTTGGTATTAGACTGATCAGTGTCGACTTGCCTCCACCGCTCATACCAACAAAGGCGATCGTTTCACCTTCTTTTACGTTCAGACTGACATTTTGTAATACTGACGGTTCCGCTTCTTCGTACTGGAAGGACACATTTTCAATATCAATTTGCCCGTTAACACGTCCAAGTTTCGTTGCATCTTCTTTATCGACAATGTCATATTTCTCATTCATAAGTTCAAAAACTCTGTCGATCGATGCTACCGACTGTGTCAGCACCGTAGACGAGCTGATCAGGCGGCGTAACGGACTGTACACGCGTTCCATGTAGCCGACAAACGCAACCATCGTACCCATTGTCAGATCCCCGCTTATAACAAGATAACCTGCAAAAGCGATAACCAGTAATGGGGCAAGGTCTGTAATAGTGTTCATGACCGCGAATGTCTTGGCATTCCAATTTGTATGATTCAGCGCTTTCTGCAGGAAGTTTTCGTTACGAACGTCAAATTGCGACTGTTCGTATTCTTCCAGTGCAAAACTTCTGGTGACCGGGATGCCCTGCACCCGTTCATGCAAGTGACCCTGCACTTCAGCCAATGACTGGGAACGTTCCCTGGTCAGGTGCCGCAGCCTTCCATAGAAAAACTTGACGGAAAACCCATAGAACGGGAACAAAATAATGGCCACCAATGTCAGCCACGGATCCATTGTCAGCATAATAACGATTGCGATTAAAATCGTAATCATATCCAGCCAGATGTTCATTAATCCGGTTAAGACAAAAGTCTTTGTTTGTTCGACATCATGTATTACCCGGGAAATAATTTCCCCGGTTTTTGTCTGAGAATAAAATCCCAGACTCAATTTTTGGATGTGATCAAACAGCTTATCCCTTATATCATAAAGGATAGTGTTCCCTACCCACTGCGCCAGGTATTGTCGAAAATATTCTATCGGCGGCCGCAAAACAAGGAATATTACGAACGCTCCGCCCATCAGCCAGAACAATTCATTTAATTTTGCGGCATCCGACATATTTTCCGCATTGATAATTTCATCAATTACATATTTCAGGATCAGCGGCATTAGCAAAGGTATAGAAAATTTAACAATCCCTATCAGAACCGTCCAGAAAATTTTCCATTTATATGGTTTTACAAAAGATAAATATTGCTTAATACTGCTCATTACGTCGCATCCTTATAAAAGTAGTGAATTTCACGAAAAAGAAAAGCCTTGCTACTCGATTGTAACAAGGGAACTCTTTATCAATTACATATTGCATTATAAATCGAACAACACCCATAATCAACGAATTGATTTATGCGTAGATAACTTGTGATAATCTCCGAAAAAAATGCCGTTTTCTTTGACAATCAGTCGATCTTAAAAATACCCTGTAGACTGACGTTTCCTTTTATTACCGGTACGTTAAATACCGCTCGTACCATTTATCAATAAAATCAGCTGCAAACGGACCCTTCCCCTGCCTGATCCAGTGAAGTAATATACGGACATTTTTCCATAAAATCCCATCCAATACTGATGGGTAGTTCATGACTGCTCGATGCTCTTCATACTCATCTTCATCAAGTAAATCCCAAGTCATATCAGGATAGACCTTTACATCCAAATCGTAGTCTATGTACTTCAGTGCTTCATGATCAAAAATAAATGGTGAGCTTATATTACAGTAATAATAAATTCCATCGGTTCGGAGCATTCCGATTATATTAAACCAATACTTGGAGTGAAAATAACTTATGGCCGGCTCACGTGTTGTCCAGGTTCTGCCATCGCTTTCCTTAACCGGTGTTTTATCGTTTGCACCAATTACGATCATTTCCGTGCCCTTCAATACAAGGCTGTTTTCCCACACCCGATGTAATTGCCCATTATGCTTATAACTTTGTATCTGCATGATTGAGCCTGCTTGCGGACTAACCATCCTATCGTCCTTTCTATATTTTAGCGAAAAGTTTGTCCTTATATTATATAGGCAACCGCCCCATTTATAAAGCAATACTTCTCAATGCATCTAAAAAATGGAAAATGTTGCTATGTGACCACGTTGTTCTGAATTGAGCACCTCTTCGGTTTGGGAACGTACGTTTGGACAGCATTGTCTCCCATTTCATGGTGGTCTCTCCCGTTTGGACGGCGCTCTCTCCCGTTTCATGAAACACATTAAAAGAGCTCCCTGGGAACGGGAGCTCTCTAAACGTTTAAAATCGGGGATAGGCAAGTTACTTTTTCTTTTGCTGAGATTTTTGATTCTGTTTTTTAACTTGTTGTGCATTTGTTTGTTCAGATGCAAATTCAGTACCGTACTGACCTTGCCCTTGGGCTGCCTTTTGGTTTTGTTTTTTTACTTGCTGAACGTTTGTACCAGCAGCTGACTTTTTAGGTTGTTTAGCCATCAGTATCACCTCCGCAGTCCTTAATTTGTCCAGTGCGTGAGTTTTTATCCTCACTTTAAGGAAGTAAAGCTTAACCTGTTTTGGGAAAAAATAGTAAAGGACTGCAATACACATCTCCAGTAAAACCTTGCGTATAATCCAGTAAGCAAATACAAAAAATAATCTTATTCGCGTATGTATTTCATCATTTTCTGATGTGAAACAGGGAATGGGAAATCAGCCAGGTGGTTTTTCCCAACAAACTGGATACGTTCATCGCTGGGAACAACGTTGCCCGTGACTGCCCCGAAAATTTCAAGCTGCCAAATAATATGAGAAAACACATGCTTAAGTTCTCCCTTTTTTTCGTTCAGCTTGATTGTTATCCCGTATTCCATCTCCATCCAATTTTCAATATGGTCCATGCCTATTTCTGTGGCCGGCACCATCGGGAATTGATAAAGATTGGCGAGTAACCCCCTGTCCGGACGCTTTTCAATAACATATTGATTCTGCTCATTTTGAATCAGAAGCACAATATATGGGATTTTTTTCTGCTTTTTTGCTTTTGATTTTACAGGCAAATCTTCTTCTATTCCTTCCGCGTATGCCTGACAATGCTCCTGGATGGGACAAAACATACACATCGGTGATTTTGGTGTACAGATCAATGCGCCCAATTCCATAATTCCCTGATTAAAGGAAGATGGATCTTCGGCAGATATCAGTTCGTGCACATATTTTTCAAATTGTTTTTTAACTTTGGGCAGCGCGATATTGTCTTCGATTTTCAAAACACGAGACAACACACGCATGACATTGCCGTCAACCGCCGGTACAGGCTGCTGGAACGCAATGGACAGAATTGCCCCTTTCGTATAAGGTCCAACACCTTTTAATGCACCAAGTTCCTTTTCATTGGCCGGAACCTCACCATTATATTCTTCCACGACTTCACGTACTGCGTTTTGCAGGTTTCTGGCACGGGAATAGTAACCCAGACCTTCCCACGTTTTCAGTACATCCTGCTGATCGGCGTTTGCCAGATGAGAAGGCGTGGGATATTTCTCAATAAATCGATTAAAATATGGGATAACGGTATCAACTTTCGTTTGTTGAAGCATAATCTCAGAAACCCATATTTTATAGGGATCCTGGTCGTTACGCCATGGCAAATCCCGTTTATTCGATTGATACCAACTGATTAAATCGTGCTGGAATGACGGAATATCAATATTTTGCAATGCTTTATCGTTCATGTTGAAACATCCTTTATGATACAATTATTATACTGGAAGTTTTTCGGCAAACGGCGAACTTTGTCGATTTTTTTCTGAGGAGGCTCTTGACCTATGGACACTGGTACCCATATTGTTATGGGAATTGCATTGGGCGGATTGGCGACGCTGGATCCTGCCGTCCAGAATGATCCTGTCATGTTTAACGCGGTGCTTGCAGGAACCATCGTCGGATCCCATGCACCCGATTTTGATACAATTTTAAAGCTGAAAAATAATGCAGTATATATCCGGCATCACCGTGGTGAAACCCATTCCATCCCTGCTGTTATCATGTGGGGGGCATTGATTGCCGGCATTATCCATATGTTTGTGCCGCAAGTGGACTTCCTGCATTTGTGGGCCTGGACATTTCTTGCGGTTATCCTCCATGTTCTTGTCGATATCCCAAATGCATATGGAACCCAGGCTTACAGGCCCTTTACAAATAAATGGATAGCAAAGGGATTTATTAACACTTTTGACCCGTATATTTTCTTTTTACATGTAGCAGGTATATTCGCCTGGCTGCTTGGAGCCAATCCGGGCTACACATTTTTGATCATTTATACCGTCATTATTTTGTACTACATTAAGCGATATATCGATAAACGGGAAATTGTCCGTAAAATTATGGATTATTTCCCGGACACTGTCGAGATTGCAACATCACCGACCGTTAAGCAAAATGAGTGGCGGGTTGCCATCACAACAATGGATAAATTTTATGTCGGTACAGTAAAAGACAGACACATTGAAATCGTTGATGAATTTGAAAAGATTCCATTACCGGAAAATGAACTAATGGAAATGGCGCAAGACGATAAAAACGTTTCGGCATTTCTGTCGTTCTCACCAGTATACAGATGGGAAATCAATGACTTTGATGATTTCACTGAAATCCGCTTTATTGATTTACGGTACAGGTCAAATCAGTATTACCCATTTGTTGCTGTTGTTCAGATTGATGACAACATGCGAAAAATGAATTCATATACCGGATGGATTTTTTCCGAACACAAACTTCAGCGCAAACTGGACGTAGGCGACAATCCGGTTTAAACAACAGCCCGAAAAGTTTTCGGGTTGTTGTTTTACTTTTCTACCTTGTCACCGAGCAGTGAAATCGGAATGGCTTCTTCTTTTGCATACGTTTCGTCCAGAAGGTTGATCCTGTGTCCCCATGCAAAAACGCCATTTATATAGTTTATTTTGAACCGGTGTCCGGGATCGCCTTTCATTTCATGGATATCTGACGCCTGAAAGTCATCCGGGTTCAGCATATATGCCATGGCAACTTGCATCTTTCGCTCATAAATGGCTACTTCACTTACATTGCCCACTTGTTCAGCCTTCAGTGCCTTTTCTTTGAATTTGCCAATTTCTTCCCGCAATTGCTCCAATGAATAGTCGCTGTATCGGTAATCCATTATAATTACTCCCTTCTCTATCAGTTTACATTTTACCAATAGTTTAGGAGAATGGAAATAATGATACTCACTATTTAGGAGGACAAGAATATGCCGACAGTAGCAATTACTGGCGCGGGCAGCGGCCTCGGGCGTGCACTTGCCCTAAAATATGCCAAAAATGGCTATAAAATTTTTTTGCTTGGAAGAACAGATACGAAGTTGCAAATCGTTCAAAAGGAAATTATGAATGACGGAGGCGTTGCAGAAGTAATTCTTTGCGATGTACAGGAACCAGCCTCAGTCAGTATCGCGTTTCAGCAAATAGGCGAACTCGATATATTTATTAATAATGCTGGGGTTGGTATTTTTGGACCCGTGGAAAATTACACAGTAAATGATATTCAACATACATTAAATACCAATATAAAAGGAGCCATTTTAACCGTACAATCTGCCCTGCCATTGATCAGAGCCAGTAATGGACGAATACTTACGATTATTTCCACAGCCGGACTGCGCGGCAAAGTAAACGAATCGATTTATTGTGCAAGCAAATTTGCTGTAAAAGGGTTTACTGAAAGTCTGCAGAAGGAATGGGCAGATGATTCGATTTCAATTACAGCGGTTTACATGGGTGGTATGAATACACCATTCTGGGATAATTCCACACATGTACAGGATGCATCCGGGTTAAAAGGCCCCGAACCTGTTGCCGATCAAATTTATGATGAAGATGATGGTCGAAAAGAGATTATAATTGATAGATGAAAAATCAGCTGGCATACTGTCAGCTGATTTTTTGTTTATAAATGGTTAAAAATACCTACTTTTTACAGCCTGTTTATCCAAATATCGGAAAATTAGTTCTTTTTACCCGCAGGAATTCCGACCCCCTATCGGGAAGTAAGTAGTGTAAAGAAAATCAAAACTTGTCGAAAGGGGTTTTATAATGAAGAATTGGCGTATGCTGCTTGCTGCTGCTTTACTGGCCATTCCGGTCAGTTTCGCTGGAATTGGCACAAATTCAGCCGAAGCAGCAAGTGAAGGAAAGCCTGATCCGGTTGATATCGGAAAGGAACTGAGGGGGCAGAATGTGAAGGAAGCAGATTTTGACAAATCCACCATTCCATTCAGTACCTTCAGCGAAGTGCAATCTGAACCTTATGAGCCTGTACCTGGGACTGAGAAATTATGGGTTGCACTTGATCAGACAGAGAACCAATATTACCTGAAGCCTTTTACACTGAAGGCAGTTGGGGAACATGCGGAAATCTGGGTGGCAAATGATCGCAAATTCCCACAGGAAAACCGGAACGATTCTATTCAAATTACCCAGGAGCAAATTGATTACATGCTTTCTGAGGTAGACAACAACATTTATCCGACTGATACGGAATTTTTCGGTACTCCCGACTCCCACAGCGGTGAAAACGCATTGCTGGAGAGCAGTTTGGGTGAAAATTATTACGTCAGTCAGGATAACAGCGACCGCAGCATTATTCTAATTGATAACATCAAAGATGAAAACTTCTATAATCCTGATTTCCCAAGTTATGTGGCAGGATTCTTCTCTCCAGTACTTGAAACATACACAGATCGCAACATTATCACAGTTGATTCATATGATTGGGCTAATCGTGTCGGGGATGACGCTGCCAATCCTAATTTGTATGAAGGTACCGTGGCACATGAATACCAGCATTTGATTCATGCAGACAATGATGCGGATGAAGAAACATGGATCAACGAAGGTATGTCAGACTTTGCCGAATACCTTGTTGGTTACGGACATCCGGAAGGCCATATTCAGTCGTTTGCTGAAAAGCCGGAAAACTCGCTTGTTGCCTGGGAAGATCAGGGACCACGCGAAATCCTGGCCGACTACGGTAATGCATACTTATTTCAGTTATACTTAAACGATCACTTTGGCGGCAAATCATTTATACAGGATCTGGCCAAAAATAAAAAGCCTGGCATTAAAGGGGTAAATGATTCGCTGCAAACATTCGGCTATGATAAAACATTTGATGATATTTACCGTGATTATCAAACCGCACTCGTCCTGGACGAAGAACGTAAATTCGATGGTAAATACGGCTTTGAAAGCATTGACTTTACCGTTAACACGGGTACAGAACAAGCTTACGCATCTGCTGGGGCACCTGCCTGGGGAACGGATTTCATTGAAATGCCGAAGAAAGATGATGCGGAACTGTTATTTGATGGAATAGACTTTTTGCCATTGCAATGGAAGTCCGTATCTGATCCGAATGATTCCGCAAATAACATACTATGGGGCGGAACCGGTTCGCTTACTGATAACTTCATGATCAAAGAATTCGACTTGTCGGGCACACAAAATCCGAAACTTACTTTTGACACGATGTACAACATCGAATCAACCTGGGACTACGGATTTGTACAAGTTTCCACTGATGGCGGTGAAACATGGACATCACTTGCAAACGGAAATACGACGGAAGAAGTCAATCCGAGCGCCCATCCAAAAATCAAATCGAATGTTCCCGGTTTTACTGGCACATCTGACGGATGGACATCACAAACGTTTGACCTCAGCAAATATGAAGGGCAAAAAGTATTGGTTGCCTTCCGATATGTAACTGACTGGGCTTCACAACAGGATGGCTGGTACGTCGACAACATCAGCATTGATGCAGTCAACTACAGCAACGACGGCAGCAGCACCGATGATTTCCAAAGTCTTGATGAAGTGCAGAAAAACTATGTTGACTACCTCATCTCCATTATTGAAATTGAGGAAGATGATGGTGAAACGGAATACGATGTGGAAGAAATCGATCCGCTCAACTTCACAGATAAAGATATGATTAGACTTAAAGAAGAAATCGAAAGTGATGATGATGAAAGAGTCATCATGACGGTAACATACGGCGCACCAGATGACGGATTGAACAGTGTTGATTACAGTTACGAGCTTCGTGAAGAAGATGATGATCGCGATGATGACGATGACCGCGACGATGATGGATGGGATGATGACGACCGCGATGATGACAGATGGGATGACGATGATCGCGACGATGACAGATGGGACGATGATGACCGCGATGACGACAGACGAGACGATGACGATCGCGACGACGATGATGATGATGAAGATGACGATGATGAGGACTGAGTAATTATCGGTGTGTATACATCCAGTCAACATCACTGAATCTCACTAACAAAATGGCAGCTGACCATGATGAATGGTCGGCTGCCATTTTTATGAATGATACCTGTTTCTTGTACGACGCAGTGAAAAGCAGCATGGAATCCAGTTAAGGTTATCCTCTTAGCGGAGCGAATTTTTCCACTCTGCTTACAGCATCTGCAAGCAAATAAATAACGACCTGAATAGGAAAAGAATAAATATAATTCCAATTCAGCAGCTCATAAAGTCCCAGCCAATTCAAAAACGGAAGTCCGATAAAAGATGTAACCGCACCCAACACCAATGCTTTTACGAGAGGATTAACTTGTGGTTTAAACCGTATTAATACCATTACAAGAGTCGGTACAACCAGTAAATCCCAGGGAAGATAGGTGTCAATGGAAGGAAATACTTCATATCTGTATTCCCATAGACCAAAAAATACCCCTATTAAATCGAGACCTGCTGCAACGAGTGCCGTAAAAAAGCCAACGAACAGCAAACGATTTCCACTCTCATTCCTGCTCAGGTAGTAACATATCCATAAACACGCAAGAATAATTGCAATACCCAGCCACCATCTCCAAGTAAACAAAATATGATCAAGCCATATCTGAAATTTTTCCTCATAAGCAAATCTGAAAAGCATCGAATTTTTCTCGAAAACTGATTGTACATCCAACAAAAACACTCTCCCTGATTAACTTACTGTTTATTATTGCCAACAAAACAGGTATTATGAACAGTAATCCTGAATCATTATCGTGCTGGAACACGATATTTGTTGGACCCAGTAAAAAATCAGAAGGAGGTTGCAGCTCGACTACAATTCTATATCTTCATTGTCAATATAATACTCATACTCATCTAGAAATTGATTGATTTGATCGATGGTAAATCCTTTCCGATAAAGCCCTTCTTTTATTTTATTGCGGAGTTCATAACCGGATGTTTTTTTCCGGTGCTTGCGCAAAAGTTTCTCACCCTGGCTCACCAGTGCACCCCACTCAGCATCATCATCCTTCATTTCATTCACATCAGTTAGGACGTCCTGAATAACATCCTGTGTAAATCCTTTTTGCATTAAAGTTCCCTGTAATTGCTGCACTTTCTGTTTGAACGACTTATTTTTGCTGCTGCCATTAAGTTTTTTCGCAACCCATTTTTCCGCTCGTTCATATTGGATGGCGTACGTGTACAGATTAATTGCTTCGCCGGCAAATTTCGGTTCGACGCCTTTTTCCAGTAGTTCTTTTTTAACCAGCTGCGGACCTTTGCTTGTCGTCTCAATCCGGGTCCGGACGAACGCCTCAGCAAACTGCCTGTCATCAACCAGCTTTTCGTTAATCAGCTTGTCCATTATTTGCTTAATATGCTCAGCATCAACTTCTTTTTTTACCAAATAATCATAGATTTCTTTTTTAGTCCGCATCCGATAGCTTAAAAAATTAATAGCAAGGGTATATGATTTATGTAATGTATCTTGATGGACGAGAGTGGTAACCATTGAATCATCCAATACAAGATTTTTCCGCAGACGGTTCTCGATTAAAACCGACTCATCCACACTGAATCCATATTTTTCACCATTTCCATCGTCCAAAAAAATATTATAACGATCTTTACGTTTTTGTTGCGTGGTGATTCGGGTAATTTTTACCATTGCTTACTCACCTCTCTCCTTTATTTTAGCATGAAAAAGTTCTCTGACACCATAATACGTATAAATGTTAATGTATAATAAAGGATAGTAAATGCTGTTTTCAAGGAGTGATAAATATTGAATGTACTGATTACCGGCGGTACCGGATTTGTTGGACAGAATCTTTCCCGTGCTCTAACCGAAAAAAGTCATCATGTATACATTTTGACACGTTTTCCCGACTACCATTTTGATACGGAACGTACGACGTACATCGCATATGACCACCCGATCAGCAACCTTCCAATAATACACGGTATCATTAACCTGGCAGGTGATTCCTTATTCGGATACTGGTCCAAAAAGAAAAAGGACGCGATTCATAAAAGTCGTATGGAAACAACACAATTTCTGATTGGCCTTATGAACCAGCTGGAGAAAAAACCGGATATCTTTATCAGTGGTTCAGCTGTAGGCTTTTATGGAATGTCGGAGGACTTAATGTTTACCGAGCAAACAACTAAGCCTGGCGATGACTTTCTAGCGGGGGTTGTAACAGATTGGGAGAAAACCGCAAGTCAGGCTGAAACAATGGGAATTCGCACCGTTTATGCACGTTTCGGCGTAATACTTGGTGAAGAAGGCGCTTACCCATTAATGCGCATGCCGGTTAACATGTACGCTGGCGGCAAAATTGGCGATGGTGAACAATGGTTATCCTGGATTCACATAGAAGATGTTGTCCGGCTTATGCTATTTTGCTTGTTTAGTGATCATATTTCTGGACCAGTAAATTTTACAGCACCAGAACCAAGACGCAATAAGGAATTCACAAAAGAATTGGCTGATGTTCTGAAACGTCCATACTGGGTGCCAACACCTGCCCCACTTATCCACACTGCACTGGGCGAAATGGGACAATTGATAACCAAAGGTCAGTATGTTCTTCCGGGGAAGGCACTTGAGTACAATTTCCAATTCGCATTTCCGGATTTAAAAGCAGCACTCATGCAGCTGGAAAGGCGTATAAATTGAATTCCAGTTGACAATCCTAATGGTAAAGTGAGGGATTGCACATGAATAAAAAGAGTGATAATCACCGTCAAAAAATTTTATCGAAAACCCAGGAAGTGCGCTATCAACGGGAATTCAAACGAGCAGACCGTGTGTATAACCAACTTTCCCAAAGAAGAAACCGCCACTAAGGCCGGTTTCTTTTTTTATTGTTTATTTCATCAGAATGCATCAGCTCTGTAATATATTCGCGTTTTCACGTCTTATATTCGCGATTTGATGCCGGATATTCGTGAATCTGCATCATATATTCGCGTTTTTGAGTATGATATACGCGTTTTTGCATTTAACTATTTTTTAACAGTATTTATCCACAAATTATTCACCGATTGTGCATAACCGCTAAACATATTTCCACAGCAACACCACTTATGAACAGCTTACCTGTGCATAAAATCGAGTTGTCCTGTGAATTGTGTGGACAAATAAGGTGATAACTTATGGACCGCATTTTTCTCTGTGGACAAGTGTGTTGATGAATTATTTACATTTCAATAGAACCTTTTTGTTGTTAGGTTCGTATATAGACCAATACAATAAAAGGAGTGATTTGCATGGAAGCAGTAAATCTTTTATCAGAAATAAATTGGGCAGTCATTGCCCCGATAATGGTAATTCAGTTTATCTTACTTGTTATTGCACTTATTGATGTTATTCGCATTGAAAGAACAAACGGACCAAAATGGATGTGGATTCTTATTATTTTATTTATCAATATTATCGGACCAATTGTTTATTTCATCTTTGGAAGGAGACAGCAATAAATGGCACTGCTGACGGTAAACGAACTGACCAAAGAATATGATAATAAATTGGCAGTAAATCATATTAATTTTCAATTTGATCCGGGAAAATGTGTCGCACTGATCGGACCAAATGGTGCCGGCAAAACAACTACATTGCGCATGCTGTCGGGATTAATCAAACCAACAAACGGAAATGTTTTGTTTGAAGGGATGGGGCAGCATGATGATTTACGCAAATTTATCGGCTACCTGCCGCAATATCCGATTTTTCATACATGGATGACAGGCAGGGAATTTCTTGTTTATGTCGGGCGTCTAGCCTATATGTCAAAAAAGGAAGCGTCAAAACGGGCTGATGAATTATTACAGCTGGTTGGATTGGAAGATTCCGTCAGCAAACGGATCGGGAAATATTCCGGCGGCATGAAACAGCGTCTTGGGATTGCCCAGGCCATCATTCATAATCCGAGACTGTTAATGCTGGATGAACCAGTTGCATCCCTCGATCCAATTGGCCGTCGGGATGTGTTAGGTCTGCTGGAAACATTAAAGCAGAAAATGACCATTTTATTTTCAACGCATATTTTAAGTGATGCTGATGAGATAAGTGATGAACTTTTACTGCTTCATGAGGGTAGAATTGTTGAATCCGGTTCGATAAAAGAACTGCGAGAAAAATACCAGACTTCCGAAATTGAGCTGGCTTTTCAGGATGATCCAACAGCCTATCAATCAGCTCTGGAGAATCTGCCTTCCATTGAAACCTGCTACATGAACAAAAATATGTTATATGTTACAGCCGGGGATATGCAACAGGCCCGAAAAGAAATCCTGTCCAGTGCCGCGCAGAAAGACTGGCCGTTAACCTCTTACTCCATCAAACGCACTTCGCTGGAAGATTTATTCATGAAGGCGGTGAATAACTGATGCAGTGGGTAACAATTTTACAGAAGGAATTAATCGAAAATGTACGTAATATAAAATGGATCTGGGTGCCGCTCGTCATGATTTTAATTGCGAGTTTGGATCCTGTTTCAAGCTACTATTTGCCGCAAATCATTGAAGCTGTGGGTGGAATGCCGGAGGGTACCGAAATCCAGCTTCCTGAATTTAAACCGAGTGATATCGTCATGATGAGCCTGTCGCAGCTCAGCAGCATCGGTGTCCTTGTGATTGCTTTAATTTCGATGGGAACGATTTCCGGTGAGCGCAGAAGCGGGGTTTCCGAACTTATTTTGGTAAAACCAGTTTCCTATATAAACTACATTACAGCCAAATGGGCATCAATACTCCTGCTGACGTTGACAGCAACATCACTGGGGATCTTGGCAAGCTGGTATTATGTCAATGTGTTGTTCGGGGAATTGTCATTCGGGATGCTTGTGAAAATCATTTTCTTTTACGGTTTGTGGATGACCCTTGTTGTATCGTTGTCTATTTTTTATAACACACTGTTTAAAACACCTGGATTGGTGGCGTTCTTGACTTTAGCATCGATTTTGCTGATGAAAGCAGTTACGGCAATATTCGCCCATGTGCTCGAATGGAGTCCGAATAATATTTCAAGTTACATTCATGAAATGATCGTATCCGGTAATATACCAGCCGAATTAACCGGTACATTTGTTGAAACAATCACCCTTATCATATTACTGCTGGCAGCATCGATTTTTACTTTTAAAAGAAAAGAGATGGCTATTTAAAAGGACTGGCTGCACCAGTCCTTTTTTCATTTTACTTTCACAATGGTAATCTTTCTTAAAAACACAAACGAGATAAAGTAAAAAACAACCCCTATTCCAATCATTTGATAGAAAAACGTTAATTCAATATCTGCAAACAAATTCATAAAGAAATCAATAATCCATCCCTTGGCAATACCGATAAGCAATAGTACAACCAGCACTCCCAGAAAGCCACCGCCACCGGCAAAACCATATTTATAAAAGATTAAACCGACTATAAACATAAATGACAGGAAGAAAAACGAAACTGAAGTATCGATGACAATCCTGGTATACCATGTATTTTCCAAAAAGTAGGCAAGATGCATAAAGGTAAATGTATCAATTCCTGTCGCCCCAGTAATACCATTTACTATTTCCTGCAGTACACTTGCCGCAACAGACATGGCGAGTGAAAGTGCAAAAAAGAAAATTCCCAGACTGATAAATAAATTTTTGCGCGTTGCTCCCATTTTGATTGAGAAAGGCACCGATTCCTTGACTGTTAAAAATCCCAGGATCGCGCAGTAAACATAGATTGGAGCGGTTAACATAAAATACATAAATCCATCCTCTACACTGGTTAGAAAAATCGCAAATGCGAATGATACAACCAGAATACTTAACAAAATCGTCCAGAATACAATAAGCGAATGGCGAATATCCGTAACAAAGAAATAAAGCAATCCTTTAATTTGTCTTCCCATTGGTTATGCCCCCTTCTTTTCAGTCAAATGAATCATCAATTCCTGAATCGGTATCCCTTCCGCTGTTAACCCGGCCGACTGAGCCTGCTTCATATCGGCGTGTACATAAGCAGTCATCATACCAGCAATTTTCTTCTTATCTATAACATCTTTATCGGATATAAATGCCTCCACTTCCTCAGCGGTCCCGGAAACGGCACACGTGCTGTTCCGTAATACTTCTGCTTCCTCTTTCATAACCAGCAAACCATTTTGCAGAATCAAAATTTCCTCAAACATCAAACTGACTTCATCAATCAGATGTGTGGAGAAAATAATCATTCGCTTTTCGGCTTCGTATTCTTCCAGCAATATCTCGTAAAATTTCTTCCTCGCCGCAGCATCAAGTCCAATGTATGGTTCGTCAAAAATCGTAATCGGCGCTTTACTTGCCAGACCGACGATGATTCCGAGTGCTGATTCCATGCCTTTGGATAATGTCTTTACTTTCGCATTCAGATTCAGGTTATACTCCTGAATTAATTCGTCGGCAAGCTGCTGATCCCACGTTGGATAAAAATAAGCAAAGATGCGCAGTACATTTTTGATTTTCAAATCCCTTTTAAAGTTGTTGCCTTCTTTAATTAAACAAATTGACTGCGTCAGACGCTGATTATCAAACGGACGTTCCCCGTCAATCAGAATCTCTCCGCCGGATGCTAAAATATGACCGGATAAAATATCCATAAATGTCGTTTTCCCTGCACCATTACGACCGAGCAAACCGTATATTTTCGGTTCCGCCAGCGTGAATGAGACATGATCAAGCGCGCTAGAATCTTTATACTGCTTTGACAGATTCTTCACTTCAATCTTCATCTAATTGTCCCCCTCTTTACCATTTCAAGCAATTCTTCATTACTGATGTTCAGTTTGTTTGCTTCGCTTTTTAAAGGAAGCATGAAATTCTCATAAAACGTTTCTTTTCGTTTTCCGGTTACCAACGCTTTGGCATTTTCTGTAACAAACATTCCCACACCCCTCCGTTTGACTAATATTTCTTCTGCTACAAGCTCATTAATTCCCTTTGCAGCTGTCGCCGGATTGATCTGATAATACTTGGCAAACTCATTGGTGGATGGCACACGTTCCCCCGGCTTTACCGATCCATTGATGATGGAGTCTTCAAGTTGTTCCTTGATCTGTTGAAATATCGGCTTATTTTCATCCAATTTACTCTTCATAAAAAGGCTCCTTAGTTATTCGGTTAATTACTTATGTAACTAACCATATAACTAACCAGTGATTTTGTCAATAATTTTTTGAAAAATTTTTAAAAAATATTTGCGGTGAAAAAACTCACCATAAAAAAAGAGCCCTGCACCTTCAACAGTGCAGAGCATCAATCATCTTCGCCTATTTTTTTATCCTGTGACTTGGGCAAACGCCCGGCTTTTTTAGCCGATTCGCGCAGGAGGAATTCCACATGGCTGTTGACGCTGCGGAATTCATCCTTAGCCCAGGACTGTAAAATATCATATAGCTTTGGGTCGATTCGCAGCGGGAAGTTTTTCTTTTTAGCCATATAACCCCTCTATTGGTACAGTGTTCCGGTATTTACGACTGGCTGTGTGCCATGATCAGATACAATCGATACAAGCAGATTGTTGGTCATAGCTACACGGCGCTCCTCATCCAGATCCACAATACCATCCCGCTCGAGTTGCTCAATTGCATCTTGAACCATTCCAACTGCACCTTCGACGATTTGTTTACGAGCTGCAATAATCGCGCTTGCCTGCTGGCGCTGGAGCATTGCCTGGGCGATTTCCGTGGAGTATGCAAGATGTGTCAGCCTTGTTTCGATAATTTCCACTCCAGAAACCGTTAATCGCTCCTGCAGATCCTTTGCCAGATGATCTGAAACTTCTTCTGCATTTCCGCGCAATGTCATTTCATTTTCAGTAAATGTATCATACGGGTATTTTGTTGCCACCGCAC
Organism: Virgibacillus ihumii; assembly: GCF_902726655.1. Classification (NCBI taxonomy): domain Bacteria; kingdom Bacillati; phylum Bacillota; class Bacilli; order Caryophanales; family Bacillaceae; genus Virgibacillus; species Virgibacillus ihumii. The sequence goes on along the minus strand of NZ_CACVAN010000001.1, from coordinate 3,504,926 downwards.
GTATGGCGGTTTCACTCTGGATTTCCACGAAGTTTTCATACCGGTCAACGTCAAACACCGCTTTAGCGGAATCAACCACTTTAAAGACAATTACAGCAGCGATTTCAATCGGGTTTCCGTTCACATCATTGACTTTCAGACGCTTACTGTTAAAGTTGCGAACCCGGAGTGAGATCGTTCTTCGGTTAGAAAATGGAACCGTAATGGCAATCCCCTCTTTCCGGATACTTCCCATGTATTTCCCCAGGAAAATAACAACCACGGACTGATTTGGCTGAACCAAGGTAACGCCGCTTCCTAATGCAACAGCCAGTATCAGAGAGATAGCTCCAAGTACAAAATATTCCTGAAAAAAGCTGAATACGGTTACTGCCAGCAATACAATGATTGCCAGAATGCCGGCAAATCCATTCATCACCCAAGCATCTTTTTCACGCATTTAGCCAACACACCTTCCCCATGTTTAGTTTCATATTGATATTTATATGATATCATAATTGTTTATTTTTGTAAAAATATTACCCAGCATCCAAAATACTGACAGGAGTTTTTTCCGTCATGAGCATATAACTATTACCATCAGTACGGATAGTCATATCACCAAACACCGCCGTTGAATATATATCAGCATTGACCTTATCCAAATTATTTATAACCCTGTCAACCGGGTGTCCGAAATCATTTGTTCGGCCATAACTTATCACCGCAAGCCGCGGACTTACTTCTTTTAAAAAATCGAGTGATGTACTCGTACTGGAGCCATGGTGCGCAATTTTAATAATTTCCGAATCAAGCTGATATTTTTTGGCCATTTCTTCTTCCTGCTCCTTTTTTACATCGGCCATCAGCAAAAAATCAATTTCCTTAAAACTGATCCGCAATACAGTCGACGATTCATTGTTGTTTTCGCTGCCACTATGCGCGTTTAATATCCTTATTTTTACATGAGGGTCAATTTTGATAAGTTCATCTTCTTTCGCAATTGCTACCGGTATTTTATAAAACAATATTTGACTGATATATCTGGCATACGTTTTCGTTGTATACATTTTTCCGGAATCCAGTAATTGCTTCACCTCTACCGATTTCAGGATAAAGGGCAGCCCACCGATATGATCAATATCCGGATGTGTTGCCACCAGCAGGTCGATCTGGTTCACATTATGTTTTTCAAGATAGGCGGCAACCTTTTTTCCAGCATCAGGTGGCCCACCGTCAATCAGAATGTTTTTGCCGGATGGGGTTTGAACTAATATACTGTCACCTTGCCCAACATCAATAAAATGCACATCCATCTTCGGCTGCTCTTCAGCATGTATGTACCCGGCTTGGCCAGTCATTATTAAAAGTATCACGATTGTCCCTGACAAAAATCTCAACATGAACCGGTTCATACCTACCCATCCTTTCTGATAATGTGACAATATAGTTTTTCCGGATGTAGGGATTACTATCCAATTTTGTGATTGATATACGCTTTGTGCGGTTGATGTTTCCCTTGTGCGGTTGATGTTTCCCTTGTGCGGTTGATGTTTCCCTTGTGCGGTTGATGTTTCCCTTGTGCGGTTGATGTTTCCCTTGTGCGGTTGATGTTTCCCTTGTGCGGTTGATGTTTCCCTTGTGCGGTTGATGTTTCCCTTGTGCGGTTGATGTTTCCCTTGTGCGGTTGATGTTTCCCTTGTGCGGTTGATGTTTCCCTTGTGCGGTTGATGTTTCCCTTGTGCGGTTGAACAAAAAGCCGCTAGTGCAGTGCACCAGCGGCTTTTATCCACTCACGGTTATTCACTTTTAGCAACAACAATTTCGCCGTTGTCAACATTCACCTGAACCGAATCAACGGTTTCCTCTTCCAGAATCAGGTCTGTGAGCTGATCCTCAATTTTATCCTGGATGACGCGGCGCAGTGGTCGTGCACCAAAACGGCGGTCGTAGCCAAGACGGACCAGTTCATGTTTTGCCTCATCTGAAATGGTAATATTGATATTGTTTTCTTCAATTGTTTCCTCGAGTTCATTCAGCATCAAATCGACAATTTCCATCAGGTTATCTTCTGACAGTTCGTTGAAGGTGATGATACTGTCAAAACGGTTCAAGAATTCCGGCTTGAAATATGCACTCAAGTTTTCAAGTGTTGAGACGGATTCATGTTCCGCACTGTTGAACCCGACATTGACTTCTTTCACACCGGTTCCTGCGTTACTTGTCATGATAATGACCGTATCTTTAAAGCTAACGGTACGACCATGGGAATCAGTCAATTGACCATCTTCCATGATTTGCAAAAACATATTTTGCACGTCAGGATGTGCCTTTTCAATCTCATCAAGCAGCAGGATTGAATAAGGATTGCGGCGTACCCGCTCAGTTAATTGTCCTGCTTCCTCATGTCCTACATAGCCTGGAGGTGAACCGATAATTTTAGACACCGCGTGTTTTTCCATATACTCACTCATATCAAGTCGGAGCAGGCTATCACGTGAACCGAATAATTCCTCAGAGAGGGCTTTCGTCAGTTCCGTTTTTCCGACACCAGTTGGTCCTATAAACAAGAATGAACCAATTGGACGATATTTCGATTTCAATCCAGCACGGCTGCGGCGGACTGCTTTGGCCACTTTGTTAACCGCTTCGGCCTGTCCAATCACTTTTGTGCCAAGGTTTTCAGCAAGATCTCTCATTTTTTCCTGTTCATCTCGTGCCAGTTTTGTTACAGGAATACCTGTTTTCTCCTCGACGATCAGCTGAATGTCGGAAATATCGACATCAATGACTTGTTCATCATCTTTTGCTTTGTCCAGTTGCTTTTGCAGCTGGATTTCCTGATATCTCAGATTTGCTGCACGTTCATAATCTTCCTGTTCAGCTGCTTGTTCTTTTTCCTTCACGATCTCATCCATTTTTTGCTGAATGGAGTTGGAATCCTTCTCAGCGTTAGCAAGATTCAATCTTGAACCGACTTCATCCATCAGATCAATTGCTTTATCCGGCAAAAAACGATCCTGAATATAGCGCTGTGACAAGGTAACAAACGCATGGATTGCCTCATCGGAATAACGAACCTCATGAAATTTTTCATAGCGATCTTTAATGCCGTTCAAAATTTTCACTGCATCTTCAACGGAAGGTTCCTTGACGATAATTGGCTGAAAACGGCGTTCCAAGGCTGCATCTTTTTCAATTTTACGATATTCCTTCAGTGTTGTTGCACCAATCAATTGCATTTCACCGCGTGCCAGTGCAGGTTTTAAAATGTTCCCGGCATCCATTTGCGAACCTTCTGCAGTACCTGCTCCAACTAAGAGATGAATTTCATCGACAAACAGGATGACATCCTGGCGTTCCTGCAGTTCCTGTACAAGTTGCTTCATTCGCTCTTCAAATTGACCGCGGACACCTGTATTGGCAACAAGTGATGCAACATCCAGCAGATAAATTTCCTTATTCATCAATTTAGCCGGAACATCACCTTCCGTAATCTTTAGTGCCAGCCCTTCCGCAATTGCGGTTTTACCAACACCAGGTTCACCAATCAGCACCGGATTATTCTTATTACGGCGATTCAATGTTTCAACAACACGTTTTACTTCATTGTCACGCCCAATGACCGGATCAATCAGTCCTGCTCGCGCTGCATGGGTTACATTTTTGCCCATTTCATCAAGCAGCCCATTGCCGTTTCCGGTATTCTGCTGTGTTTTCGTACCTGTGAAACTTTGACCATTACCTTGGAAAAATTTATCGGCAAATCCGCCTTGCTGACCATGTCCGGAATTCATTCCGCCATTCATCATCTGACCTTGAATTTCACGAAAACATTTATTACATACATGCATTTGCATCGTTTCATTGTTTATTTGCATAGCTACATTTATTGTTGCTGGTTGAATACCACAATTTTGACATTTCATGTGTCATTCCTCCTAGTAAATAAATTATCAAGGTTTGACTTTGACTATCTTTGACCTTTGATTATTATTATACTCTGACCTTATTTGACTTTCAAGTGATTTGGTCAAATTTTTTTGATTAATTTTTTGACCAAAATAAACAACGGCGCCCCACCGTCATAACGCGTTATAGTTATTGTTATCACGGCTTTTTTCATCTATAATAGTTTACACAATTATATAGGACATTTTGCCCGTTTATAATAAATTTTTCCGAAATCAGCATTTTATAAACATAACTATTGATCAAACATATTAGGGGGAGATTGGATGGATGAATCCAGATTAAATCGCAGAAGGCATAAACGTAAATCATGGAAGAGACCTGTCCTGCTAATTATTCTTTTACTATTATTACTGGTTGCTGTGATTGTCATTTATGCCGCTTATCAAGGTTTTCAGGCTGCGGAAGAAGCATATAATGGTTTGGATCGCCCCGGTGAAAAATCAGCATTGCGAAATGAGCCTGTCACCATCGGCGAAGATCCCATCTCCCTATTATTAATCGGCGTGGAGACATACGCAACAGATGGTCAAAACGGCCGTGCCGATACATTGGTCGTTGTTACACTGAATCCTGAGACTAACAAGATGACAATGACATCGGTTCCCCGTGATACACGGGTAAATCTATCAGCCGAAGCAGTTGGCCAGTATGCCGGATTTCATAAAATCAACGCTGCCTATACGTATGGTTCCATCACCGGGTATGGTGGTAATAAACTGACGGTCGAAGCAGTTGAAGATACGCTTCAAATACCGATTGACGAATACATTGCAGTTAACTTTAAAGGATTCCGCAACATCGTAAACGCCCTTGGCGGGGTCACCCTTAATATTAAGAAAGGTTTTTGGGAGAAAAATATTTTTAACAATAACAAACGAATCTATTTTGAAGAAGGAAAAACAACGTTGAATGGCGAAGAAGCGCTTGCATTTGTACGGATGCGTAAGCGAGATGTCAACACTGTTTATTCACGGGATGAACGGCAGCGGCAGTTTATTCAGGCTGCGGTGGACAAAGCAATATCTGTCAGAACCTTATTCAATCTTGGAGAGATTTCAAATATCCTTGGCAAAAATGTCGAGACCAGTCTCAGACCAATGGAGATTTTTAAACTGATGCGAACTTATGCGTCACTAGATTCGTCACAAATTCAAACCATTGAAGTCGAAGGGTCCGACCAGCGTGTAGGTGGATCGGTATATTTTATTCCATCTGAAGAGGGATTAAATCAGGCAACGGGTAAATTGAGGGAATCGCTTGGTATATCAAAATAACAAAAAACCCAAGCACAGCTGCCAGCTGTACTTGGGTTTTTCACCTATATCATCTCTACTGTTTCGCTTTCTCCTTTTGTCGTAACTCTACACGCCTGATCTTTCCGGAAGTCGTTTTTGGCAGTTCGTCAATAAACGCTATTTCTCTCGGATATTTATACGGCGCTGTTGATTGCTTCACATGATCCTGAAGTGTTTTGACCAGTTCGTCATTGCCGTCAACACCCGGACGCAATACAACGAATGCCTTCACAATATTCCCGCGAATTTCATGCGGACTTGCGACAACCGCACATTCCTGAACAGACGGATGTTTGACGAGGGCATCCTCTACCTCAAATGGGCCAATCGTATAGCCGGAACTGATAATGATATCATCACTGCGGCCTTCAAACCAGAAATATCCTTCTTCATCTTTGGATGCCTGGTCACCGGTAATATAATAATCACCGCGTCTTGACATGCTTGTACGCTCTGAATCTTTGTAGTACTCACGGAACAATGCCGGACAATCCAGCTTCACTGCAATGTCACCAACTTCACCGGCAGGCAAGGGATCACCGTTTTCGTCAACGACCTCAACATCGTTGCCCGGAGTCGGTTTCCCCATTGCGCCTGGTATTACCTTCGTATCTTTCATAAAACCGAGCAATAACGTATTCTCGGTTTGACCATAGCCGTCACGAACGGTTACATCAAAGTATTTCTGGAATGTATCAATCACTTCCCTGTTCAGCGGTTCACCTGCCGAAACTGCGCTGTGCAGCGCCGGGAGCTGATAATCATCGAGATTGTCCACTTTAGCCATCAGCCGGTATTCCGTTGGCGTACAACATAATACATTGATGTCCTCGTCCTGCAGCAATCCCAAATATGTCTTCGGATCAAATTTACCATTATAAACAAAACCGGTTGCACCCGCACCTAATACGGACAGGAACGGACTCCAGATCCACTTTTGCCAGCCTGGCCCTGCAGTCGCCCAGACTTTATCTCCTTCATTAATCGAAAGCCAGTTTGCCGAGGCGGTTTTCAGATGTGCATAGCCCCAGCCATGTGTATGTACTACGCCTTTTGGATTTCCCGTTGTTCCGGACGTATACGGTAAAAATGCGATGTCATCGCTTTTTGTATCAGCCATTTCCAGCTCGTCCGATGCATTTTCTTTCAAATCATCAAGACTGTGCCAACCATCGACCTGTTTTCCGACTGAAAATAACGTTAGATCATCATATTCTTTTATATCTTTATACTGATCAACGAAAGGATAGTAGCTGACAACACCGCTGACTTCCCCGTGGCTAACACGGTATTGCAGGTCTTTTGTTTTCAGCATTTCTGAGCTTGGAATAATAATTATTCCGGTCTTCAGCGCTGCCAGATATGTTTCATATGCTCCAATCAACCGGGGGATCATAACCAGAATTTTGTCCCCATGTTTCAAGCCCTGTTCCAGAAAAACATTCCCAATCTTGTTTACATTTTTTATTAATTGATCATACGTAATTTCTTTTGCGTCACCTGCTTCATTTTGCCAAATCAATGCTTTTCGGGCAGGATCTTTTGCAAAACGCTCCATTTCCATCACAATGTTGTAGTCTTTCGGAGCAATCAAATCTTCCCTGTTCATGCTATCAACTCCAATTCTTGTGGATAGTTCCATTATAGCAAACGTTCGGAATATTTGAAACGAAAGACATAGGATCTAACTACCCACGGTGATATGTACAGTAGAAAATAGGAAAAAAGCGGGGGCCACATACCTGGACCCTCGCTTGTCCATGCCTCATCTTCACACATTCCTATTCCAATGGCGATGTTGAGACACTGCATCCACATATGCAGAAAGAAATTGTTCCACATCTTCACCCGTTACGACACCGGCAACATCCGTAATACCCGCTTCATGAAGGATAGCGATACCCTCACCTGTTGCACCGATTGGTTTATAATGATTGAACATTTCGGTTACAAAATAGCCTGCTTGTTTTTGGAAGTTGGCATCCGTTTCTGCACCGCCAGCTACATACACTGCATCAAACAGTACGGGATGTCCCGTATCAAACGTGCCAACGGCCTCAATTTCTGTGCCATCATCACCGTGGATTTTGCCCAGTTTGGAGCTAATCACCGTTGGATACGTCTTATTTTCTTTCAATCCATCCAGCACTTTTTGCACTGCTTCACCAGTAAATCCATCATCAAGTAAAACCCCAATTTTCATCGTATCCGGCTTATTGACCGTATTTGCCTGACTGAGTGCCGGTGAAGATTTGGTCACATTCGATCCTCCTTCCGTCGGGACTTGTACACCAATATTTGCAGCAACCTCTTGAGAGAGTTCCAAATTAATATTCGTAATCATATTCACTACCTGCTGGCGGATAGATTTGTCATTCACCATACCGAGCTCAAAGCTAAACGCTTCTTTAATATGCGTTTTTTCCACATCTGTCATGCTGTTGTAAAATAGTGTGGCCTGTGAGAAATGATCTTTAAAGCTTTCACTTCTGGCCTGGATCTTACGTCCGTCGACTTTTTCCTGATAATGGGCATAGCCCCCTTCCGCTTCTGTTGCAACAGATGGTGTATTGCTGGCAATGGAATTGTTGTGATAGCTTGTCTTGCCTACATTGATTGTCTGTCTTCCATAGCCATCCCGTTGATTGTTATGGAAAGGGGAGACTGGCCGATTAATCGGCAATTCGTGGAAATTCGGTCCGCCAAGCCTGATCAACTGCGTATCCGTATAGGAAAACAAGCGCCCCTGCAGTAATGGGTCATTGGAAAAATCGATGCCGGGCACCACACTTCCCGGGTGAAATGCCACTTGCTCTGTCTCAGCAAAAACGTTGTCAACATTGCGGTTGAGTGTCATTCTGCCAACCACTTTAACAGGCACTTCTTCTTCCGGCCATAATTTCGTTGGATCTAATATATCAAAATCAAATTTGAACTCATCTTCTTCCGGAATGACTTGTACTCCTAGTTTCCATGAAGGATAATCACCATTTTCAATCGTCTCGTGGAGGTCCTGCCGGTTAAAGTCCGGATTCTTTCCATTTATTTTTTGGGCTTCATCCCACACTGTGGAGTGAACACCTAGCTCTGGTTTCCAATGGAATTTAACAAAATGGGATTTCCCTTCTTCATTGACCAAACGGAAAGTATGCACACCGAAACCTTCCATCATCCGTAAATTCCTCGGGATTGCCCGGTCCGACATAAGCCACATGACCATATGTGCAGATTCCTGATTATTGGCGATAAAATCCCAAAAAGTATCATGTGCCGAAGCTGCCTGTGGATACCCCGTATCCGGTTCTGGTTTGACGGCATGGACAAAATCAGGAAACTTAATAGCATCCTGGATAAAAAATACCGGCATATTATTGCCAACTAAGTCGAAATTACCTTCCTCTGTGTAAAACTTCGTTGCAAACCCCCGGACATCCCTCGGAATATCCGCAGAGCCCTTCGATCCGGCAACCGTAGACATTCGTACAAATACAGGAACTTTCGAACCTGGTTCCTGCAAAAATTTCGCTTTCGTGTATTCTTTCATTGATTCGTAAAGTTCAAACTCGCCATGAGCTCCATATCCTCTTGCATGCACAATCCGTTCAGGAATACGCTCATGGTCAAAGTGCGTCATCTTTTCGCGAAAATGAAAATCCTCCATTAAAGTTGGACCACGTTCCCCTGCTTTGAGTGAAAATTCATCTTCAGAAACCTTCAGCCCTTGATTGGTCGTCAGATGCTTATCACGATCATCGCTGCGAAACTGTTCGAGCTGTTCGTTCTTGCTATTTACATTCCTTTTATTTTCTTCACTCATACTTCCCCTCCTTGTTATCACTGTATGGATGTTTTCTATTAAAACGTTTTCCCAACAAAAAATTTTCCAAAACATGTGGAGGGGAATTGTCTCTATTGTAATTTTTCTATACTTCCAGTAACGGTGCCCGTCAGATGACTGACCTGGCCTTGATAAGAAATCCAATCACAAAAAAACTGCCCAAATCAATTGAGTTGAGCAGTCCTTACATTAATATCCAAACACAGGTCGTGGCAGCATATCTTTCATTACCAGATAATCAAGGCTTTTAAATTTATAGCCCTTCTCCTTCAGTGAGGTAATAACTTTGTCGAGTGCCTTGGCATTATCCGATGACACCGTATGCAGAAGTACGATCGCACCGGGATGGATTTGTTCCATAATATTTTTATACGCATATTTCCATCCTTGTTGATGATCCGTTTCCCAGTCCTTAAAAGCAAGCGACCAGAAGATGTGGATATAACCTAATTCATTTGCCCATTCCAACGTGTCTTCATTAAACATCCCTCTTGGCGGCCGCAAATATTTCATTTCCTCCTGATCCGAAACTTCGGCAACCGCGTCCTCCAACGATTCCAATTCTTTTCTCATTGACTTCTTGGTGACCGTTGTAAAATCAGGATGATGATAAGAGTGATTCCCGACGATATGCCCCTCGTCTACTATCCGTTTCACCAGCTTCGGTTTGCTTTCCACATAGTGTCCGGTAACAAAAAATGTTGCTGGTACGTTTTCTTTTTTCAACACATCCAGAATATTATCGGTATAACCTTCTTCGTAACCATTATCAAATGTCAGATAAATCACTTTCTCGCCGGAATTATCGGCAAAATAAGCCCCATATTTATCAAGAAGATCCTTGTACTTACCGATTTCCGGTATTTTATTTTCATTGTTTTTCTTGTAACCCCAGCCAAAGCCGCTTTCAGCAGATACCTGGCCAGCGAAAAACAGAAAAGCAAAGAAAAACATGATGATGGAAACAGAAATGAACGATTTCCGCAAGACAACTCACCTCATTTTTCCTTACTTTTACCTAAATCTGCACATGCTATTCAACTATAATACCATAGCGCCGATCCATCCTAAGATGAACAGCGGAATGTTATAGTGTAAAAAAGTCGGTACGCAAGTATCCCAAATATGGTGATGCTTACCATCGGCATTTAAGCCTGATGTCGGTCCGAGTGTACTGTCTGATGCCGGTGACCCTGCGTCACCCAGCGCACCTGATGTTCCGATCAGTGTTGCAATTGCCATTGGCGAAAAACCTGCGGCAAGACAAATCGGCACAAACAATGATGCGATAATCGGAATTGTTCCAAACGATGAACCAATCCCTATTGTGACAATTAGACCAACAAGCAGCAGAATCAATGCAATTAATCCTTTATTGTTATTCAGAGTACCAGAAGACGCTTCGACCAATGCATCCACTGCCCCGGTTTCAGTAAGGATGTGACCATAACCGGATGCGACAAGCATAACAAAGGCAATTGTCCCCATCATGGCAATCCCATCCGTCATAATCTGATCGCCATTTCCAAACGGAACAGCGACAAGTGCAAACATTAATATCAGTCCGGTTAGTGCGCCCGCTACAAGATTTTGTGAAACAAGCTGAACGACTAAGGCTCCGGCAATTGCCACTAAAGTCATGAAGTGCTTACGGTTAAATGTTACCTTTTCCAGTTGGGGGGCTGTAAAATTAACCTCTCCACCCCCTGCGCCGGGTTTTGCTACACGATCTTTCCGGTAGGTAATGAATACCGCAATCAATAAGCCGATAATCATCCCTGATCCCGGGATAAGCATGGAAAGGGCTGTTTCCGTCATGGTAATTTCCACACCATTCTGTTCCATCCCTTTTACAATAATTCCGTGAAAAATCAGTCCGAACCCTGCAGGGATCATAATATATGGCGCTTTTAACCCGAAGGTCAATGCTGACGCTACAGCACGCCGGTCCAATTTCATATCATCAAATACTTTTAATAATGGCGGTATTAATATTGGTATAAATGCAATATGAACTGGTACCAGGTTTTGCGAAAGTGAAGCAACACCGGCAATAACGAGAACCATCATCGTTTTCTTTCCTGTCAATACCCTTATTAAAAAATTGACAAGGATAGCGGTAATCCCCGTATAACTGATTGCCACTGCAAAAGCACCAAGCAGGATATAACTCAGAGCCGTTTCCGCTTGTCCTCCCATTCCGCTGATCATCATATCAATTGATTCTATAATCGACTGCCCTGATAATACACCAGCCGTTATTGCCGCGATGATGATTGCCAACACCACATTAACCCGCAATAAGCTGAGTATTGTCATTACCAGAACAGAAATAACCACAACCCATTCCATCATTTTTCCCCTCTCTAGCGAAACTATCTTTAACACTTCATTATGATAAAGCATTAAAGTGAGGAAATCAACCCTTTTCTTACATATTTCATTTTAACCAATTCATATGGTGGTTTGGTTGTCACCTAGCATTTATGCAGTAAGAAAAGGTTTTATTCTTTCTCAACTGTCCAAAAAACCCGCCTGCAACGGGCGGGTTTTTCGTAACATTATTTCATCTGAAAAGAAAATGAAACATAATCCTGAATTGGAATCCAGGCGCCAATTCCCTGCTTGGTTACATTTTTAACAACAATTGCTTTATCTGGACCTTTCAGCTGAAAGTAAACTTCACCAAAGGTTACACGCCCCTTTTCATTAACAGCTGGAGCATAAGCCTGCAAAACGCCAAACTTTTTAGGCGGGATAACGTAGGAGTTATCCTTCTTTGTTTCCTTGCCAATTACAGTACTGTATGCTAGTGGAAGCTCAATCTTCTCTTTTGCTTCCAAAAGCATCATTTTCTTAATATCATCAGGGTTGGCAATTTTATTTGTCAGAGCACCGGTGATTTCCTTTTTCTTATGCTGTGTATAATGCAGCTTTTGCTCAGATTCCCCTCCCCTGTTGTTCATTTCGTTTGTATTAATTTTTTGATACTCCCAATTAATGTTCGTTTCCTGTGAATCGTAATTCAGCGGCCATCGACCGATATAAACCATCCCGCGGTATCCAAATGCAATCGGGGACGGGTTTATCGATGTTTCATTAAGCATTTTTATCAATTCGGGATTTTCAATCGGTATATCGACTTCTGCTATCATTTCTTTGGTAAACTCGCTTGGCTCCACTATTTCCTGATCCTCGGTTGAGTTCGGGTACGTATTTTCTTTCGATATGTTCAAAACATGGCTTGGAACCTTCGTGTCATCTTCTTCCTTCTGCTTTTCTTTACCGAAGACAGAAAAAGGAAGTGATAATATCAATGCGGATAAAATCAAAGTGATAAACGTACTTTTTTTCATGTATCCCATTCCTTTCCTTTTGGCTTAGTTTTTTCGGACACATGAAATTTATACGCCGTAAATTTACTCGCTTAATTCAATTGCTTCAATCGTCTCCTCGATATCAATGGAACTTTCCACAGAACGAACCATTGAACAGTTTTGCCGTGAAAGTTTCAGGTTCTTTTCCAGTTTGTCATAATTCAAATGACGGCCTTTTACGGTATAATGCAAGACAATCTTTTCAATTCTGTTCGCTTCTTGCGGATTCCTTTCAACCTCAGCGGAAATAATAAGATCTTCAAAATCAGTCCGCTGTTTAGCAAGAATCTTGCGGAAAACAGACCCACTGCAACCGGCAATCGAGGCAACCATCAACTGGAATGGTCTGAATCCATATTCCTCATTTCCGGATACCGCCAATTCTCCATAATCCAGCTTTGTGTGCATGCCCTGGTCCTTCAAATAAAACTCCATTATACCCGCTCCTTTTCATTGATCTTTTAGAACATATATATCCATTATGACTATCATGGTAAACAATTGTATTGAAGTTTAACAAAAAAACAATTAGATTGAAAGAATGAGCACTTTTGCATTGTTAGGGGGATAATATATGGTGTCGGTAAAAACCAGATTCTGGATCCTGATTTCGCTCGTATCCATTTCGGGATTCTCACAAGGAATGCTCCTGCCGCTGCTGGCAATCATTCTGGAGCAAAGCGGTGTATCATCGTCAGTCAACGGACTCCATGCCACAGGATTATATATCGGGGTACTGTTGGCCTCCCCTTTTATTGAAAAACCGATGCGCAAATACGGATTCAAACCCGTGATTCTTGTTGGCGGTGCACTGGTAATTATCTCCCTGACGTTATTTCCTTTTTGGCAGTCTCTCTGGTTCTGGTTCGTGCTGCGGGTGACCATAGGAATTGGAGATAATATGCTCCATCTCGGTACGCAAACATGGATAACGACAACTAGTCCCAAAAATATACGCGGCAGGAATATTGCCTTTTATGGCTTGTTTTTCGGACTTGGATTTACGGTCGGACCCTTAATGACAAAGTTGCTTTCGATTAACGAAGCACTTCCTTTTTTACTGTCAGCATTATTGAGCCTAATTGTCTGGTCAACCATGTTCTTCGTACGGAATACATGGCCGGAAGCGGATGAGTCAATCAATACGGGGACATCCACTTCCATGGGCCGATTCATTCAGACAGGTAAAATCGCTTGGGTAGCGCTTCTTCCGGCATTTGGGTATGGTTTTCTGGAAGCAACCCTTCATGGGATATTTCCGATATATGGTTTGCGGATAGGACATAATGTGGACATTCTGGCCCTGATCATTCCATGTTTTGCCGGCGGCAGCCTGATTACGCAAATCCCATTGGGCGTTTTAAGTGACCGTTATGGCAGGAGGACGATTTTGATTGGTGTTCTCACACTTGGCATCGGCAGTTTTCTTCTGGCAGCATTTATGGAGACATCCGTAATCGGCTTATTTGTTTCGTTTGCATTGGCGGGCATGTTTGTCGGCTCACTGTATTCATTAAGTATTACATACCTTTCAGACATCCTGCCGTCCTATTTGTTACCGGCCGGGAACCTGATGACCGGAATTTCGTTCAGTCTTGGAAGTATTACCGGTCCGTATTTAGGAGGACTGTTTATTGAATTTGTCCCTGAGGTTTCCTTCTTTTACATGATTGCAGGTGTGCTGGTACTGATCCTGATTGCTACCTACTTTAAAAAAATTCCTGAATTACAGCATAGTTGACACTCGATAACGGGTGTCTTTTTTATTGTATGGTTGTTCAAACCCCTGTCAGTGTGAAATTGGCGGCGGCGTCTCCCGAGTTTGTGCTGCTCCCTCCCGACTTCACGGCAGTCTCTCCCGAGTTTGTGATGCTCTCTCCCGACTTTGTACCATTCTCTCCCGAAATTTACAATTATCAACAATTAGGCGTAATTACGTATTGACTTTATTAATTATAATGGTAATATAATAATTAATATTTATTTATAATAATTATAATCTAGGGAGGTAACAATACATGTCAACTGGCTCGGAAACATTGCAGTCCTCTAAAAATAATCCGCTTCAACCGTTTTTGAATACATCATTTTTTTCTCGTGTTTCACCGCACCTGGAATTAATCGCAGCTTTATTCAGCGGTTTTCTGATTCTGGTGACATGGCTTCTTGGTGATCGTCTGTCAGATACATTGTGGGTTGTCCTCCACTTAATCGCATTTGTGGTCGGGGGCTATGCCAAGGCAAAAGAGGGAATCCAGGAGACCATCGCAAACAAGGAACTAAATGTCGAAATGCTGATGATATTTGCAGCAATTGGTTCAGCAGCTATCGGATATTGGACGGAAGGCGCAATTCTGATATTTATTTTTGCATTATCCGGAGCACTGGAAACCTATACGATGAATAAAAGCAATAAGGAAATTTCCGCATTGATGAATCTGCAGCCGGAGCAGGCACTATTAATTTCGAATGGAAAGGAAAAAATTGTACCTGTATCCGAGTTGGAAGTTGGAGATATCATTTCAGTAAGGGCGGGAGAGCGGATCCCCGCTGACGGCACTATCATGAAAGGAACTACTGCAGTAGACGAAAGTGCGATAACCGGAGAATCGATTCCGGTGAGTAAAATAAACAGTGAAGACGTATATGCCGGCACCGTTGCACTTGATGGATCGATTTCCGTAAATATTACCAAACCGGCCAATGAAACACTCTTTCAAAAAATCATCCAGATGGTCCAATCAGCACAGGAAGAAAAATCACCATCACAACTCTTTATCGAGCGTTTTGAAGGTACGTATGTAAAAGTTGTGCTGGCTGCAGTTGCAGTTATGATGTTTCTCCCAACCGTTTTGTTTAATTGGACATTGTCGGAAAGCATTTACCGGGCCATGATTCTGCTCGTTGTTGCATCACCGTGTGCCCTTGTTGCATCGATTATGCCTGCCACATTATCGGCCATTTCCAACAGTGCCAAGCACGGCGTGTTATTTAAAGGTGGAGTTCATGCCGAAAACTTAAGCCACATGAAAGCAATCGCATTTGACAAAACCGGTACTCTAACAAATGGAACACCTGAAGTAACGGACCTGTATATCAGCCCCAACACCGATGAAGAAGATGTCCTGCTTCACACTGGTGCCATTGAAAAAGAGTCTACCCATCCGCTGGCAGAAGCCATTACAGCGAGAAGCGGCAAACTGGATTTATCAAAAGTGAATGTACAACACGTTAAAACATTAAGCGGAAATGGCATTACTGCAGTTGTCAACGATGAAGCGTGGAAAATCGGAAAAGCCGGATTTGTTGGCGAAACCGAGGCAAATGCATTTCAGAATGGTATTGCTGAAAAACTCGCTGCAGAAGGAAAAACAATTGTATTTGTAAAACGAAATAATCATATCATTGCACTGTATGCGCTAAAGGATACCATCCGGACGGAGGCCAAAGAAGCAATCAAAACGTTGAGGAAACACGGTATTCATACCATTATGCTGACTGGTGACAACGAAATAACTGCAAAAGCGATTGCAGCTGAAGCCGGGATTGATGATTATATTGCAAAATGCCTCCCGGAAGAAAAAGTGGACCATGTAAAAGCATTGCGGGGTAAATATGGCAATGTCGGAATGGTTGGTGATGGCATCAATGATGCACCCGCACTGGCAACTGCCAACATTGGAATTGCCATGGGAAAAGGAACAGATGCTGCACTTGAAACGGCAGATGTTGTCCTTATGAAAAATGATTTGCCGAAAATAACAAATGCGATTCATCTGTCGGAACGGATGAACCGCATTGTTAAACAAAATGTCATTTTCTCCATGAGTGTCATCCTTTTATTGATTGGTTCGAACTTTCTGCAGATTCTGGACTTACCATTAGGTGTTTTTGGCCATGAAGGCAGTACCATCCTGGTCATTTTAAACGGATTGAGATTACTGAAATAGCTGTCATATCGATGACAGCTATTTTTTAATCTGCTAAATTATTTTTCCGCAACACCGCATTAATGAGACCGCCAATTAAAATAATAATTCCTGTCAGATAAAACCAGATCATCAACACAATGACAGTTCCCAGACTTCCGTATGTTGCTGCATAATTGCCCATCGAATTAACATAATAAGAGAATGCTAGTGATACGAGCTGCCAGCTGACTGTTGCAAACAATGCACCCCAGACTGCATATTTGAAATAAACCTTTCTGTTGGGAGCAAGTTTATACAGCGCGATCAGAACAATAAAGAACGTTATGGATGAAATTACCCATCTCAATGTTTCCCATACATTCAGAAAACCTTCCGACAGGCCGACAAATGTAAAAAGAAATTCCCCGATAACCTTTCCGAAAACCGGCAGCAGAAATGCCATACAAATCACAAAGAACATGGCCAGCGTTAATATGACCGCGATTAACCGGGATACAATAAAAGAACGGTCCTCTTCAACTTCATATGCGTTATTGAGTCCCTTCATAATCGCATTGATCGCATTTGATGCAGACCACAATGTACCGATTATACCAATAGATAACAACGAGCCGTTGCGATTATTGACAAGTTCACTGATATTTTCATTAATCAAATCAGCAATTTCACCTGGAGCATACGTCGCTATTAACTCTATAATGGCCTGATCATCAATCGGAACGTATCCGACAAGTGTCATTAAAAATAATAAAAAGGGAAAAAGGGATAACAGGAAAAAATAAGCAAGCTGAGCCGCAGTTCCAAACACATCATGTTCCGTAATTTGTTCAAACAGCTGCTTTCCAAACGTTTTCACTTTTTCCATATTCCATCATCCCCATGAATTTATTTTGACGAATCATCAAGTTGCTTCTGGTTCTCTTGCTTTTTATTCACATACTTGTCAAGCGAGCTTTCCACCTGATCAAGTGCTTTTAAAGCATTTTCTGTTCCACTCGTCAATTTTTTATTAAAGGAATCAAATCTGATTCGGGCTGTTTTAACTGCGTCTGACGGATGTTTCGCATAATATCCTGACCGGTCTTTGACAACACCCATCTTGTGTTTTGTATAGTCTCTTGTATCACGATTGAATAACGATACAAGTCCACCTGCAATCGCCCCCGCGATGACTCCGATAAATAGTTTCTGTTTGCCCATCTCTGTTTCGCTCCTTTAACTATATGTTTTTTTCCTTTTTTATATTATCCAATAAACCATTGCAGCCTTTTGATACTAATTCATACGTGTAATCAAAATTGCCTGTAAAGTATGGGTCAGGTACATTTTCATTGTCAGGATCTTTTACAAAATCCATCAGTTTCGCAATCGTGACTTCGCTCATTTCGTCGTTTATATTGCGAAGATCACGAATGTTTTGATCATCCATTGCGATAATGTAGTCAAAATCCCGCCAGTCAGTTGAATGTACCTGTCTTGCTTTCATATCTTTGTAGGAAATATGCAGTTTGTCCAGCATGTCTCTGGTGCCCTTGTGCGGCGGTTCCCCGCTGTGCCAATGCCCAATTCCTGCAGAATCAACCGTTATTTTATCTGAAAGATTATCCTGTTGCACAAGGTTGCGGAATACAGCTTCCGCCATCGGTGATCTGCAGATATTTCCCAGACAAATAAATAAAACCCTTATCATACCAAAATCTCCTTATCTTTTCTTTACCCATTCATTCAAGGTATAAACGCCCTCCTATTCTGCCAGTGGTTCAATACATGCGGCATCATTATTTTTGGCCGCATTTACATATGTATCCACATTATAAGACGTAAACGTGTCGGCTTCCAGTGTTTCCAAAAAATGATGCCATACATTCACATCACGTTCAGGCGATGCAATCCACTCGTCTTCTTTTTCCTTTGGCAGTATAATTGGCATGCGGTGATGAATCTGCTGCATGTACTCATTCGCGTCTTTTGTAAGAATCGTACAAGTGAACAGTTTTTTATCCTCGTGTTGCCATTGATCCCATAGACCCGCAAAAGCAAACAGCTTCCGGTCAGCCAGCTGAATGCGCTTCGGCTGTTTTTCTTTCCCATCCCGTTTCCACTCATAAAAGCTGTCTGCAACAATTAAGCAGCGTTTGCGGGCGATCAGCTTTTTAAAACTTGGCTTTTCATGTGCTGTCTCGCTTCGGGCATTAATCATTTTGTAGCCGATTTTTTCATCTTTTGCCCATGATGGAACTAGCCCCCAGCGTAAATATCCGGCCCGCTTTTTCTTTCCATCATGGATGATTGCCAGCACATTCTGTCCGGGTGCAATGTTAAAACTTGGTTGATACGATTCAATCGGCTGTTCCAGGTCAAACTCGCGTAAGATTTCCACCTCATCTGCCAATAATGTGTAACGTCCGCACACGCTTATTCCCCCTTATCATATTAGAATATGCTTAAGTCCCACTGGCTCGCAATGTGCCTCAACAGCCGTATTCCAGCAATACTGTTGCCTCTATCATCCAGTGCCGGCCCATAGACACCGATCCCGCAGCCTTCCAGAAACGGCAGCTCCTCGTCACGTACTCTTGGAGGTACTGCAGCTATGATACCACCAGACACCCCACTTTTCGCAGGAATTCCCACATAAGTGGCAAATTTTCCTGAAGCATCATACATACCACATGTTAGCATAAGCGCTTTGGCAATTCTTGCAACCTGCCTTGGAATAATTTCTTCCCGCGATTCCGGATCAATTCCATCATTGGCGAGAATTAAGCCGATTTGTGCCAAATCATTAACGGTTACTTCAATTGAGCACTGCTTAAAATAAGTCTCCAGGGTAATATTTAAATCCGATTCAAGAAAGTCGGTCTCCAAAAGATAGTAGCCGATTGCCCTATTCCGTACAGAGGTATCACGCTCGGATTCATACACATCAACATTGATTGCCGGACGGTAACCGAGCATTTTCGTGAGCAGTTCAAAGATTGGTTCCATCTTTTCATCGGATGTACGTCCTTCCAGAATGGATGAAACGGTAATGGCACCTGCATTAACGAGCGGATTAAACGGTTTTTTTACCTGCCGCATTTCCAGGTGCATGATGGAATTAAATGCTTCGCCGGTCGGTTCCACATCCACTTTATCAAGCATATAGGCAACCCCGCGTTCCATACATGCCACAATAAAACTGAGCACTTTGGAGATACTCTGGACCGTGAACGGTGATTCTATGGCACCAGAACTGATTGTCATTCCGCTCTTTCCGATAATCGTAATACCAAGATCATTCGGATCGGCTTTTTGCAGTTCAGGAATATAGGATGCCACCTTTCCGTCGCCTGTTTTATTATGGTAAAAAGCCACCCAGTCATCAACATATTCCTGGAGCCATTCTTCTGTCTGCTCCGTATTCCAGTTTGCTGTCCCCTGTACCATACCATCCACCTCACTTTTAGTATACAACTTTATTGAAATGTTCCACGTATTAATTATGTTTCCCATTGTTATGCTGTAAAATGCTCAATGGCGTTAAGAATTAATGTTTCACCCTTGCTCCATTGCGCGATATTCCATTCTGACGCGCGATTTTGTTATGAACAATATATCGGTCAATAACGATAATATATCTCAACCGCCATTTCTTAATAAAAACCTGGCATGCCTCGGTTTATAGCAAGTGCCGAATTTTTTCATATACGCTTAGTTTCTGACGTTATAAAAACATACTCTTTTCACATAAATCAAGCCGGAGCAATAATATTGAAGGAAAATTTGCCCGGACTCCATAACGATTATGTGTTTTTCCCGTGAAAAAGCCTTCCACTGGTTTTGATAATTTTCACTAATGCAGACCTATGAATAAATTCCACTGATCTACCGTCATCAAACCACTTAATAGGGTGTTTTAGGATGATCGTACCTCTAAAGAATTTTTATGGCGAATGCCTAGTTGCACTTATGCAGTAAGAAACTTAATTGCCAAAAAAAGTGCTGATCCACATAAGATCAGCACTTTTCAATCTTTCTATTAATTCATTTCTTATTTGCCAATGAATTGCTGTGTCCAATAATTTCCATTCTCCACATATCCTACACCAATATGAGTGAAGCTTTCATTTAGAATGTTTGCACGGTGGCCTTCACTGTTCATCCAACCGTTCACAACCTCTTGTGGAGTTTGTTGACCCCTAGCAATGTTTTCGCCTGCAGTTTTGTACGTGATACCGAATTGTTTCATCATGTCAAACGGTGAACCGTACGTTGGGCTATTGTGGGAGAAATAATTGTTTTCAGCCATATCACGGGACTTCTCACGGGCTACTTTACTCAATTCAGTACTGATTTCAAGCGGTTCCAGCCCGCGTTCAGTACGTTCCTGATTCGTCAATTCAACAACTTTCTTTTCATACTGGCTCAACTGATAAGCTTGGCTGTTGTTTTGCTGTTGCTGCTGAGTTGTTTGATTCTGTTGTTGTGTTTGCTGCTTTGCAGGTGCCTCTGTTTGCTCCTGTTGAGGTGCCTGTACTTGTTCAGCTGGTTCTTGTTGTTGTTCAGACTGCTTATTCTGCTCAGGCTGTGCCTGTTGATCTTGCTGCTGAGTATTCTGTTCTGGTACAGGTTGTTTTGTTTCCTTTTTTGGTTCAGGTTTTTCCTGCTGTGCAGTGACCTGTTTATTGACATTAACTTTCTCCCAGTCGACATTACCGAAATATTTATTCAGGAAATTATCTAATTCCTTTTTTGAAAACTGGAAGCAATCACTGTTTTGTTGTGATTGATTTTGAGATTTATCTGTATTTGCTGAAGCATCAGTGGTAGTTTGAAAAGCTCCACCAAATAAAACTGCCGCAGAAACGGTTGTTACTACTAATTTGTTTAGCATCTATCTTGTCACCTCTCCTGTGTTTTTTAATTTGCAAAATCATCATACCATGTGGTTCGTGTAATAATTTTGGAAGCTATTACCATCAATAGGATTAAGTTCAGAAACTGCCATGAAATAAGACCTGAGACATAGATTAATAGGAAAATATACTTTTTAAAGGGTAAAATTGGAAAAAAGTATTCCTTGACAATTGTTGAATGAAGGCTGTTATATTACAAAAACAGTAGAATTGTAATAAAAATGTTACTTGAATTTTTGTAATCAACTGTTCTATTGAAGTACCGTCAAACCAATATATGTAAGATGTTTATTTACCCCCAGAAAGTATGGTAAAGTATAGAATAAATATAATGAATTTCTATATCTTGTGTCGTTTATGAGCTTAATAGAAAATAGTTACATCATTGGAGGAACTTGCTATGCTATCAACTGCTGAAATTGGAATTGATTTAGGTACTGCAAATATACTTATATATTCAAAGACAAAAGGAATTGTTTTGAATGAGCCGTCTGTAGTTGCAATTGATATGAACACCAAAAATGTTGTCGCCGTTGGGTCGGAAGCAAAGGAAATGGTCGGGAAAACGCCTCAGAACATTGTACCGATCCGCCCATTACGGGATGGTGTGATTGCTGACTACGATGTCACCGCGCAAATGCTGAAGGAATTTTTGAAAAAAGTCAGCAAAAAAATGGGACTTTCCATGCGTAAGCCGACAGTGGTTGTATGTACACCATCCGGAAGCACAACCGTTGAACGCCGCGCCATTCACAATGCTGTAACCAGTTACGGGGCTAAACATGTCCATTTAATAGAAGAACCCGTTGCAGCAGCAATCGGTGCGGATTTGCCTGTAGACGAGCCAATTGCTAATGTAATCGTCGATATTGGCGGCGGTACAAGCGAAGTGGGCATCATATCATTTGGCGGAGTAGTTTCCTGCAACTCCATTCGTACCGGCGGGGATAAGATGGATGAGGAAATCACCCATTATATCCGTAAAAAGTATAATATTTTGATCGGTGAGCGGACAGCAGAAAATATTAAAATGGAAATTGGCCATGCCTATGAAGATCATAAGGAAGAAACAATGGAAGTACGCGGCCGCGACATGGTAACCGGTCTTCCAAAAACTGTGTCCGTTTCCTCTAAAGAAGTATATGCTGCCTTAAACGAATCGTTGGATAAAATCCTTGAAGCAATCCGAGCAACACTGGAGAACTGCCCGCCTGAATTAAGCGGGGACATTGTTGACCGCGGAATTGTTCTGACCGGCGGCGGGTCATTATTAAACGGAATGCAGGACTGGCTGTCAAACGAAATTATCGTTCCGGTTCACATTGCACCGAACCCGCTTGAGTCAGTTGCCATCGGAACCGGTAAGGCGCTTAAAATGATTGGCAAATTACAAAAAGCAGCTAAATAATACCAAAAAAATCCAACAAACTCTCAAGTGCATTTACTAATTATTGAAATAAGCTTCTCTTTTCCAGAAAAGAGCCTGTTTTTGATTAATCTTTTTCAAAAACGGGCTCGCTTTTTTTCTGGTGTCTCATGTTAGTTCGATAATCATACATTTATTTACTTTCCTCTTTGTACTTATCAATTTCTGTTTCCCCTGCTTCCTCAGCAGGCGGATAGGTTCTTTTAACAAAAATAGATAAGATAATCCCAATGAACGATAAAACAACAATCACTAAAAAAGCGACATTTACTCCGTGAATACCCGGGTTCGATATCGACGGGCCTTGCTGAGCGTTTTGCGCAGCCATCGTCATAATCGTAACGAGAATTGCTGTTCCGACAGATGCTGCAATTTGCCGCATCGTATTGTTCATAGCTGCACCATGTGGTATCAATTTTTGCGGCAATTGATTCAATCCTGCTGTTGTCACAGGCATCATCACCATTGAGAATCCAAACATGCGAACAGCATACATAACAATCAGGAACGTGAGTGTCGTTGTTGTGCCGAGGAACCCAAAAGCCAAAGTTGCGGCAGTCATAATAATCAAACCAACAAGCGACAACATACGGGCACCGAACCGGTCGAAAATTCGTCCTGTAATCGGCGACATGAATCCGGAGATAAGAGCGCCGGGAAGAAGGACGAGTCCGGATTCCATGGCAGTGAAACCTCTCATGTTCTGCATATAAAGCGGTATTAGAGTTTCCGATCCAATCAACCCAAGGAACGAAATCATGCCAATTATTGTTGTAATGGTAAACATGTTATATTTAAATACCCTGAATTCCAGCATTGGCTGCTGCATGCGCAATTGCCGCATTACAAAAACGGCTAGGGTAAAGGAACCAACTGCAAGAATGGCAATGGTCCGTCCACTATCCCATCCATAGTTTCCGGCACTTGAAAAGCCAAACAAGAGTCCGCCAAAGCCGACAGAGGATAAGATAATCGATGGAATATCGAGTTTCGGATACGTTAGCTCGGTTACATTCCTTAAAATGAAATACGCAATAAAAATAATTAAAATGGCTAAAGGTAAAATAAGTAAAAATAAGAATCTCCAGGAATAATGATACGTAACCCACCCGGACAAAGTCGGTCCAATAGCCGGTGCAAAAGAAATGACAAGTCCGATGTAGCCCATTGCTGCTCCACGTTTATTAACAGGGAAAATTAACAGGAAAACCGTCTGCATGAGCGGCAGCATAATCCCTGCTCCTGCTGATTGAATAATTCTTCCGGTCAGCAGAACAGCGAAATTTGGAGCAAGCCCGCCTACAACAGTTCCAACTGCGAATACACTCATCGCAGTCATAAAAAGCTGACGGGTTGTAAACCGTTCAATCAAAAAGGCAGTGATTGGGATCATAACCCCATTAACAAGCATAAAGACCGTCGTCAGCCATTGAGCCGTATTGGCAGAAATATTCATTTCCTTCATGATTGGAGGAATGGCTGTTATCATTAGTGTCTGATTTAAAATTGCAATAAATGAACCCGCAAGCAGAAGGGCAGCCATTAATGTTTTGTTATAAGGTTGCGACGTCATTTTTATCCCCCTACTTTCACCAATAAATCATTTAACTTTCAAATTATACTCGGTGTGAGGACATCTTACAACCATTTAATTTAGCTTTTTCCCTCCGCCTCGTATATACAAGTTTTCTGTCGACAATAAGAATTTTTCTGTCAAAAATGAAGGATTTTTACGAGCAATATTGAATTACTGTATATAGTAGGAATGATGAGGTGATTACATGTATACCGTTATTTATCTGTATCGGGTAAAACAGGAGAAATTGCAGCATTTTATTGAAATTAATGAAAAGGCAAGTGAAATATATTTATCAAGCGGTGCATTGGAGGACATGACCTACCTCGCGGATAATCTTGATGGAAGCAATAACTGCAAAGGACTGCTTGGTGTGGTTGACGTTGCTGATGACGAGTCTGTAGTTTTCGGTCAGTCCGTTTTCCGCAACAAATCCCATTATAATGAAGTCATGGAACAGGTTGACAGTGATCCGGAAATCAACCGGCTTTTTGACGAAATGAAAAACACGATTGATTTATCAAAGGTTATCACTTCAACATTTTCAACTGATTTATAAAATTTTTGTTTACAAATTTTTCAGAATACTATACAATATATATAGAATCATGTGAAGACGTTGCCGCGTCCACCTAACATGATCGTGCTTGACCCACAAAATAAATACTGTGCTGCCAAATCTGTTTACAGTTCGAATCCAGTTCTGTTCCAGCGGATAAAAGCCAGTTCGATTTGACTCCGGAGAATTCTGTGGTCATTTTGAAGTGGTTTATTTTAATTTGGAGAGGAGTGATGTTGTGTCTGGAGCGCTCGAAAATATCAAAGTGCTTGATTTGTCGCGCGTGCTCGCAGGCCCGTATTGTACGATGATTCTGGGCGACCTTGGTGCAGAAGTCATTAAAGTGGAAGCTCCCAGCGGAAGTGATGAAACAAGGAAATGGGGTCCCCCTTTTCAGAATGGCGTCAGTGCTTATTATCTTTGCGCAAACCGTAATAAAAAAAGTATCACAGTGGATTTAAAGAGTGATGAAGGTGTGGAAGTTATTAAATCACTCGTAAATGAAAGCGATGTCATCATTAATAACTTCAAATCAGGTACAATGCAACGGTTCGGTCTTGACTACGACACGCTTGCCGAAATAAACCCGGGCATTGTGTACTGTTCGATCACCGGGTTTGGGGAAACAGGTCCATATAAGGATTTTCCCGGCTATGATTTTATTATCCAGGCAATGAGCGGATTAATGAGCATTACCGGGGATAAAGAATCCGGACCACAAAAACTTGGCGTAGCCATTACGGATATTTTAACTGGGTTGTACGCGTGCATTGGAATTCAGGGTGCACTTTTGGAACGAACACAATCCGGCAAAGGACAGAAACTGGACATTTCCCTCTACGATGCTGCTGTTAGTTCGCTAGTAAATATCGGCAGCAATTATTTAATGTCCGGGAAAATTCCGGAGCGGCTTGGTAATCATCATGCCAATATTGTCCCTTATCAGACCTTCCAGACAATAAACGGTGAAATGGTGATTGCAGTCGGCAACGATAACCAATTCAAATTGCTTTGCAAACTGCTGGGAAAACCGGAGTATGCAGCAGATGATCGTTTTCGAACAAATCCGGACCGTGTTGCCAACCGTGATGTACTAGTCCCGCTACTGCAGGACGAATTTATACAAAAACCGACTGACTATTGGCAGGAAAAATGTCAGGAAAACAAAATTCCATGCGGACCGATTCAGACGATTGATGAGGTTGTTGCAGATCCGCAGCTGCACGCAAGAGATATGTTTATCAACAGCGAACACCCTAGTGCAGGGCCGATCAGGATGATAGGAAGTCCGCTGAAACTGTCACGGACACCATTCGAGTTGCATCACCATCCCCCGGATCCAGGCGAACACACCGAGGAAATATTAAAGCAATTAGGCTTGACCAATACAAATAATTAGGAGTTGATACAATGGATTTTAATTTTTCAGAAGAGCTGACAATGCTCAGAAATACAGTCAGAAGTTTTGTTGATAACGAGATTATGCCCCATATAGCGGAATGGGACCGGGAAGGCAAATTTGACCCCTCCATTATGAAACGGCTTGCCGACCTCGGCTTAATGGGGGTTTGTATCCCGGAAGAATATGGCGGAAGCGGCATGGACTATAATGCACTTGCCATTGTGTGCGAGGAACTGGAACGCGGCGATACAGCCTTCCGTACTTCTGTCTCGGTTCATACCGGCTTAAACAGCATGTCCATTCTGCAGTGGGGTACCGAGGAACAAAAGCAAAAATACCTTACCCCGCAGGCGAAAGGTGAAAAAGTTGGTGCCTTTGGTCTGACTGAGCCAGGTGCCGGGTCCGATGTTGTCGCATTACGAACCACCGCTAAAAAAGATGGCGACCATTATATTTTAAACGGACAGAAGTCCTGGATTTCACTCTGTGACAGTGCCGACCATTTCCTTGTTTTCGCCTATACCGACAAGGACAAAAAACATCATGGAATATCAGCATTTATTGTCGAGCGGACATTTGAAGGTTTCTCCTCAAAAGCGACGAAAGGAAAACTCGGAATTCGTTCGGGAAACACCGGGGAGTTGTTTTTTGATAATGTAAAAGTGCCAAAAGAAAACCTGCTTGGTAAGGAAGGTGAAGGGTTCAAAATCGCGATGGCTTCCCTGGACAATGGAAGATTCACCGTTGCTGCCGGAGCAGTCGGTCAAATCAGAGCATGCCTTGAAGCAAGCGTGAAATACTGTCATGAGCGGGAAACGTTTGGAAAACCAATTGGTCAGCATCAGCTTGTCAAGCAAATGCTTGCCAACATGGAAGCTGGTCTGCAAATGAGCAGTATGCTGGTCTACCGTGCCGGTGAATTGAAAAATGAAGGAAAGCGGAATACCCGGGAAACATCCCTCGCAAAATGGCAGGCATGTGATTTTGCCAACAAAGCAGCAGATGATGCTGTCCAGGTGCACGGTGCGTATGGATATTCCGATGAGTATCCAGTTGAACGATACTTGCGCAACTCAAAAGCTCCTGTTATTTACGAGGGAACGCGTGAAGTTCACACGTTGATGCAGGCAGATTATGTCCTGGGTTATCGTCAAGATAAAGAGCTGAACAAAATGCTGCCGGCATGGGAAGGAAAATAAATTTACAAGGAGATGTTGGCATGAAATTTAAAAACGAAACGCAGAGTATTTCCTAGACGGCAAATGGCGGGGCGTTGATTTGCAACAGGCAGATACAGTATATAATCCGGCAACACTGGCGCCGATCACAAAAGCTGTGTCGATTGGGATCAAATAGTGGGTTGATGTTCGGCTAAGCCGAACATCTTCCTTCTTGGTATTTTTTTGACTGATAATCTGCCCCGTTGTTGGCAATTTAGGATTATTTTATTGGTGCGAAATTGAATTACTAAATAAACCACTTATAACAGAAGCAACCTACCTGTGTTCTCAGGAAGATGACCCATCATTAATCTTATTACCAGCACCTGTTTTACCGGATACAAACCATCCGATTACAGCAATACCAAGCAGGACTGCCCAGAAAATGATCGTCCAGATAGCAGAATGTGGAAAGTGTGCAGGTAGAACACCAACATCTTTATGTGCAAGTGTAATGACAGCAAGTTTAACACCAACCCACGCGACAATTAAGTATGCAGTCGTCTCCAATCCGGGACGTACGTCAAGAAGTTTTACAAACCAGTTGGCAGCAAACTTAATTAGTATCAGTCCTGCCACACTTGCAAGAACAATAATACCGAATTTCCCACCGTCCATCCCGCCGAATTTTGGTAATGGTGTATTAGGTAAAGTGACAGCAAGTGCAACGGCAGCAAGGATTGAATCTATTGCAAACGCAATATCAGCTATTCCGATTTTTGCCACAGTAGGCCAGAAACCTGAGCCAGGCTTGTTCGCCTCTTCACTGCTGTCATCCCCTTTTGAACTGAATACGTTTTTATAAACATGTTTTCCGCCCAAATAAATAAGATAAGCTGCACCGATGGCTTGTACCTGCCAGATATCTGCAATGAACGTTATAAGAAATATGGCAGCAAACCGGAAAATGAAAGCCAAATAAATCCCAAGATCGATTGCACGTTTTTTCTGTTTATCCGGCAGATGTTTCGCAATAACGGCCAACACAAGTGCGTTGTCAGCGGACAACAGGCCCTCTAAGCCTATCAGTATCAATAACGTCCACGCATATTCCAGCATTAGTGAAGAATCCACAACTATTTCCCCCTTCAAATAAAAAAGCCTCTTACAAATTAATGTGGTAAAGCCACAAAATGAAATCAGACCTTTACCATAGTTGGTAAAGGTCTTGCTAACAAAATCATATGTTGCCAATAATGCCGAGAACGACCTGATTCATTCTGTGATGACGACATTACTGTAAAAGCTACTCCCCTTTTACTATTTAATTATAGCACAAAAAAATAAAAGATACTCATAAACTGGTTCCTGGCGTCCAGCAAGCTTTTTGGCGAATTATTTAGTATCCTGTGATAAACGATAACTATATCTGCCGGACAGATGATCAATATCTGTGCTATAATT
Source organism: Virgibacillus ihumii (assembly GCF_902726655.1). Classification (NCBI taxonomy): domain Bacteria; kingdom Bacillati; phylum Bacillota; class Bacilli; order Caryophanales; family Bacillaceae; genus Virgibacillus; species Virgibacillus ihumii. The sequence continues at coordinate 3,476,045 of NZ_CACVAN010000001.1, read as the reverse complement.
TCACACAAATCTTCTTTATTGGGGCATGAAACATAGATACAAATCTATAAGCAACAATAAAAACGGAGGAAATACTATGCGATTGTGGCATGATCATCTACTACCCAAATTACCCCGTCCGCAGTTGCTTGGACAGCACAGAGAATGTTGCGCACTACGAGGAGACGGTTGGAGAAAAAAGCATAAGACGGTTAACTATGTATTCAGTTATTCTCCCTATAGATTGTACCTGTACCACATGAAGGTCATGAACGAAATGAAACGAAGGGGTTATAAAAATGATCCTTTATGGGAGAATCCATTATATCGCGGAAAAACCTGCCCACCCTATAAAAATGAGCAATTGATAAGAACATGCAATAACGAAGGGGAACCGGTTTACCCGGAACACAATCAGGAATATTTGCAGGAATGCATTAAAAATCTTGAGGAAAAAGGAATCAACCTGTAAATGTATAATAGCTTGGAAACGACATAAATTAACTGCGGAACAAATGGTTTAACCATAATAATCCCTATCCTCCGGTGTACGAACGCCTCATAAAAAGTCTGCCCAGTTTCTTCTTCTGTTTCAAAGACCGCAAATTACTTCTGACAATGGAAAGTATGCTTCATGCAAAACCATGCCAGTTCATCGGGATTATCTGGGTTTTTGCTCGTTTAAACAACACCTCCAGCAAAATTAAGGAATATTAAATCATGACCCACTTTTTCCCGAATGTAACTTATGTAATCTTTATTATTGATCATAAATAGCTCTCACTTTCTTTACCCTTTTATTTAAGTAACAAGGATCAATGATTCTGAACATAATCTTATTAGAGATTGATTGAATAATGACTAATATACTTTCTTTGGTTCTTGGTTTTCAAACCAATTTAATGCCCTCAGTTCCAAGTCCTTCACAAAGGGTTTTTTTGCTTTACTGTAGAAAGCTGTATCATCATATCGTTGGGCAAGTTCTTCTTTCAAACTTCTATATCTTTCAACTTCGTCTGGATGTGTTCTTAAATAATCTCGTAAAACCAGATGTCGTTCAATTTGAGGGTTGCCATATTGATAAACATGAATATGATGGGTTCTGGTCTCTCCACCTTTACGAAATAAGCGTCTTCCTTGTATCCCCCATTCGCCAGCAATATCGAATCCAAGCGAACGCATGTGATCATTGAAAGAATCGATTTTCTTGATACCTTTTACAAGGCACATCATGTCAATAACAGGCTTTGCCTTCATGCCTGGAACAGAGGTGCTTCCAAAATGTTCAAATTTAATTACATTATCCCCGAATATTCCTTTTAAAATTTGAACCTCATCATCGTACATTTGAACCCAATTTTCATCATACTCTGACAGTCGAACCTTCAAACGAATCCCCCCTTTGCTACGGCATTTTATTAATCCATTTTATTACCATCATACCTCTCCTTTTGTGGAAACTAGTAAAAAGTTTTTTCTGTAAACAAGTGTGTAATATTTTTTGACTATTTACAAAAAAGAGATTATTTATGGCTTGTAAAGTCACCTTTAATTAGGTTTTTTCATTAATAGAAAAAGACTTATAAGTATTTATCACTAATCACTTTCATATGGTGTAACTCGTGCCCGGCAATGCCATATGCAATGGTACCTATCGATACTGGGCTGTTCATTATAGTTCCATTACGAAACCACGCTGCATCATCAATGGTTGAAATAAGGCTTAACGTGTTGGAGCGTACCGCGTCTAAACCAGCTAGTAACTGCTCCCAGGATAATTTGTTGAAGTTTGCCGCAGAAACGTATTGATCCTGATCCATTGCTGGAAGTGGTGCACTTTCATTTCGTGCAATGGCAAGCATTCGATACGACATCACACGTTCCGAGTCGGTCATATGCCCAATCACTTCTTTTAAAGTCCATTTCCCTGGTGCGTACGCCTTCCTTGCTGACTCCTCTGATACGCTGCTTAAGAGGGTAATGGTCTTAGTTCGTTGCTTACTAAGTATTTCTTCAATATCTCCATCTGGCACAAGACTAACATACCTATCATGCTCTGGGTTTTCGATAAATAACGGTCGTGGACGCACAAGAATCCTCCTCATAGTTAATTATGGTTCTATGCTAATATTCGACCTTCAAGAAGATATTTCCTTTATTTTTATATTAAATTTCATTACCGCAAGATAATTGCAAATTTAACAACTTTATTATCTCTGTACAACTGAATGATTAAAAATTTCCCTTTCTTTTGCAGTTAATTGATCCACGTTTATGATGTCAATTACAATTTTATTAAGACACCCTCTTTTTTAAAAAAATAATTTCCCTTTTAAGTGCATATATATGTTCTAAAAGGGTTGAAAGAGGGTCATTATGCTAAAAAGAAATAAAGGCCCCATTATTTCTGGTGCTATTTTTTTATTGGTCATAACGGCGTTAAATGTGTTAGCATTAACAACCTTATTAAATCAATTTGGGAAAGAGATATTAGGGGTCCAGATAGCCCATTGGCAATTATTCTTTCGAATACTGGGGATAGGCATACCTGGGTTTTGGATTGTGTTTAAATCTAAAATGGCAACGAATATCTCAACTGAATACCTACAGCAGCGTGATGTGCTTTTAAAAGAGTTAAAAACATTATGGATGAGATCAATTTATAAGGAATACGATATTTCCCTTGAAGAACTTAATATTCGTTTCTGGGTTGAATTGAAAAACCCATTAAAAAAAATAAGGTTAAAAAAGTTTAATCGAAAAGTCTTTGTATGCCAAAGAAATGAACAACTGGCTGATAATGTCGCTGATAATCTTTATTTTGAGGTATACCCAAACGAAGAAGGTGGCGTTGGCATATGTTATAACCAAGGGAAAGGGGAAGTCGTCGCTTCCCATGATCAACATGATGATCCCGAAATGGCATTGGATAAAAAAATGAATGAATTTCAAAAACAGCAAACAAGAAACACGAAGTTTTTATTGTGTATTCCGCTTTATGATAAAAAGGGAAAAATTAAAAAGATTGTATCTTTTGATAGTCCATATGCCATACCCAAACAACATATTGATTCAGTCGTCAATGAATTAAGAGTCCTTTGCGATTTTCTGCAGAATAATATGCCAGACAATCTGGGTAAAAGGAGGGAAGTCAGTGCCTAGATATTCTCCAAGTATCCCCCCCCTGACTAATGATCAGAAAGAAAAGCTCTATAATCGTATTGCTGAGTATGCTGTAAGAGAGGGTATTAATAAGTATGTAACGACCGCTCAAACAAATACTAACAAACACCTTGCCTTGAATAAAAGCTAATATGATGGCCTTTTTGTTGTCTGTCGCAATTGGCGGCAGATTTATTTTTTGCAATAACGTTGTTTTTGCCCCCCCAAACACCTCAGATGTAATATCTCCCCCTTCCCGAAACCATAAAATCCTCGCAAACATTGATAATACAACATTTACGAGGATATATATTTTTATAGTAAATCAGGATTTAATTACAGGCGCTGGTGTGTTCAAGGTTCAATATCCACTCCAGCCGGACCACGATTTTTGAAAGAAAGATTACGCCGACCTATCCCACTTTTGTCTTTCGCGTTTTGACATAACTTCTTTATTGGCAGTTTTATAGAAAGAATAACCCATCAGCAAGACAACAACCGAAAACGGGAAGGCGGCAATGATCAGAACATTTTGGAGTCCTTGCGCCCCCCCGAAATAGACAATGATCGCAGCCATTGCTGACAGACTTATTCCCCAAACAATCTTCACCACACCCGAAGGATTGATGGAGCCTTGTGATGATAACATACCCAGGACAAATACTGCTGAGTCCGCGGAGGTAATAAAAAATAGGGCAATCACCACAATGGTTATGAACGACATAAGTGCCCCAAGCGGATATTGCTCCAGCATGGCAAAAGTCGCTGTTTCCATTGGGTACTCCGAAATAGCCGTAATTCCCTGCTGTTCAATATTGAGTGCGGATACTCCAAATACCGCAAAGAAAATGAAACAAATTACGGCAGGTACGAACAAGACGCCAAGCATAAATTCTTTGATGGTACGTCCTCTGGAAATCCTGGCGATAAATATGCCGACAAACGGTGACCAGGAAACCCACCATGCCCAATAGAAAATGGTCCAGGCATTAATCCACGAACGATCCTCATCCAATGGCGCAGTACGGAAACTAAAATTAAAGAAATTGGTGAGATACCCGCCAATCGAATCAAGAAACATATTCATGATGTATAAAGTCGGACCAACAATTAACATCATAAGCATCAAGAGAAAGCCAAGACCCATATTGATGTTACTCAAATATTTGATTCCTTTACTGATCCCTGACCAGGCGGATATGGTAAATAAAATCGTACTGATAATCAATATGATTAATTGCACGCCATAATTACTAGGCGTATTGAACAAAAAAGCCAGACCTGCATTGATTTGAGCTGAACCAAATCCCAGGGTGGCAGCCACACCAACGATAGTAGCAACTACTGCTAAGGTGTCAATCAGTTTACCTGCTATCCCTTTCATACGGTCTTGTCCAAAAACCGGTATTAGCGTCGCGCTGACCAACCCCGGATAGTCTTTATGAAATTTAAAATAGGCGAGTACCAATGCAACAAGCGCGTACACTGCCCATGCGTGAACACCCCAATGAAAAAAAGAGAACTGAAGCGATTGTTCAATAGCCTGATCACTGCCCTCTTTTGCAACCGGACTATTCTTAAAAGCATGAGAGATGGGTTCAGCTGTTGTCCAGAAAACGAGTCCCATACCCATACCAGCACTGAAAAGCATTGCAAACCATGATGGAAGGCTGAATTCAGGCTTCTCATCCTGTTTGCCAAGCTTAATATGGCTCATTCGTGAAAAAATCAAGTAAACACAGAAAACGAGTATGATCGTAACAATTAGCAAGTAATACCATCCAAAACTCGTGGAAATAAATGACGTAACTTCAGCTGTTACACTTTTTAAATGTTCAGGAGCTATTGTTCCCCATAAAACAACTAGTGCACAAACAGCCAGACCGTACCAAAAAACAGATGTAACATGTTTCATGTAGTAACACTCCTTAAAGATTATGTAGTGATTATTATATAAAGTTTGTACAAACAATTGTTAATTCTTACACAAGATAGTTTTCTTTGCAAACTGGTTTCGCTTTTTAAAGAACCATTCAAACACTCTTATATCTCGCTTTTCAGATTCATACCCTCCCTCTTAAAATCCTGTCAATAGGGTAAATCCCCCGCATCATTCACCTGATCCATTTAGAGTTTAATCAGGAGAATAAAAATTTTTTAAATTAATTTAAAACAAAAAACTGCCACTGAACCCCACTGAGCTTCACTGAGCTTCACTGAATGATCTAAATGCCACTCATTCACTGTGAGTGGATTTGGGAGTCTTCAAAGAAGTCTGATACGATTTCAATTGTTCGAAAAATGATTACGAGGAGGCCACTAATTATGGATCATAACAAAATGGCAATTGTCGATACAGACATCCATGAACGCGTTCAGTATAATGATATTGTTGATAAGCTGGATGAACCGTTCAAACATTACATTAAAAACTGCCACTGGATGCAGGAAAAACATATGCCTTATACACAGCCAACCGTTGCGGGAGTCGATCGAGCTGATGCAGCACTTTCGGATGGCAGACCAGCAGGCACAGACTTAGGATTCATGCAGGAACAGCTGCTCGACGAAATCGGTCATGAGGCTGGTATTTTGACAGGGGCATTGGACCCATCCCCTTCCTCCATGCATGGCTGGCATGAAATGGCGACAGCATTGGCAACGGCCTATAATGACTGGCAAATTGAAACGTGGCTGAATCAGGATAAACGGTTATACGGTTCGGTTCACATTGCCGCACAGGACCGCGACGGAGCAGTTAGGGAAATTGAGCGTGTCGGCTCTCATCCCAAAATGGTGCAGGTATTACTGCCGATCGATGACATTATGTGGGGAGAACCATACTATCACCCTATTTTTGAAGCAGCTGAGAAGCATAACTTAATGATTGGTATGCATCATAACGAGCCACCTGTCTATTACGGTAAATGGCCACGCTACTTTATCGAGTGGCACACATTGATTCCAACAGCGCACATGAAGCAAATTACCAACATGATGTTCAATGGTGTATTCGAGAAATTCCCAAACCTGGGACTTATGATGATTGAAGGCGGCTTTACTTTTATTCCGCATCTAATGTGGAAAATGGACCAGCAATATCGGGATTTGCGTCATGAAGTTCCATGGCTCACAAGAAAGCCAAGTGACATTATGAAAGATCAGGTTCGTTTCACAACACAACCTGCAGAAGAGTTAACGAAACAGGAATTCTACTCCCTGATTGAGCAGATGGGTACGGATGAAATGCTCTGTTTCTCAACCGATTATCCGCATTGGGATTATGATTCACCACATAGAGCGTTACCACGAATGGATTCAGACCTTAAGAATAAGGTGTTCGCTGAAAACGCCAGGAACTTTTACCCGAAATTGGGGAAAGCAGGGGATGAATAAACATGAAGGAACAAATTGTATGTCAAACATCCGATATAAATCCAGGCGGCATGATGAAAGCAGTATTTGGAAAGCAAACAATATTGGTTTGTCGTACGCCAGATGGGGAATTCTATGCTTTTTTGAATCAATGTATCCATCAAGGTGCTCCGCTCGATAAAGGCATGATGTGCGGGGCAACGACTGCTAACAGCAAGCCGGGTGATTATGATTATTGTCATCACGGTGAGATTATCCGTTGTCCATGGCATGGCAGGGAATTTGATATCAAAAACGATGGTCGAATGCTTGCTAACCCGGATAAAAGAATTCCAAGTTTTAACGTGCGTATAGAGGATAAAAATGTCATCGTTTATAAATGATGATTGAATAAATAAGAAGGTGATTAACGTGAACAACGCTGAACACATCGATGATATCATCATTATCGGCGCCGGGCCAACTGGCTTATTTGCCGCCTTTTACGGGGGAATGCGTGAAATATCTGTCAAAATTATTGACAGCCTACCCCAAACAGGTGGCCAAATGATGGCCTTATATCCGGAAAAATATATTTATGATGTGGCGGGATGGCCAAAAGTATCAGCCAAAGAACTCACCCACCAGTTGGAAGAACAGGCCAGGCAATTTGACCCGGCCATTTGTCTGGAAGAAAACGTCCAGAATGTCCAGAAGCTTGAGGAACGGTTATTTAAAATAACGACTACTAAAACTGTCCATTATGCCAAGACAGTACTCATTACAAGTGGAGCTGGCGCCTTCCAGCCACGTCGTCTAAAACTCGAAGCAGCCGATTACTATGAAGGTAAGAATCTTTTCTATTCTGTTAGTGACCTGCAGGTTCTTAAAGGGCATCGTGTCTGTATATCGGGAGGGGGCGATTCGGCTGTCGATTGGGCCCTGATGCTCTCAGACATCGCTGAAGAAACCACGCTCGTCCATCGCCGGAATCAATTCAGGGCGCATGAACAAAGCGTTAGACAATTACACGAGACAAACGTCCAAATCAAAACCCCTATGGCCATTAACGGATTGAACGGTACTGACGATCGAATCGAATCTGTCGCCTTAAAAGAACCTAAAGGAGATAACGCTGAGATATTGGACATCGATTCCCTGCTTGTTAATCACGGGTTTCTATCAAATATTGGAGCCATTAAGGAATGGGGATTGGAGCTGACAAAGAATTCAATTGTTGTTAATCAAAAGATGGAGACCAATATTCCGGGAATTTACGCTGCCGGCGATATCACAACCTACGACGGCAAAGTTAAGCTGATTGCCACAGGATTTGGCGAAGCACCGGTCGCTGTTAGTCAAGCCAAACATTACATCGACCCTAAGTCAAAGATTCAACCTCCCCACAGCACACGTGTACTAGGTGGCGCCTAATTATTTACAACCTTTTAAGGAGGTCATCAATCATAATGGATAAGTATATGTATATCAACGGTCAATGGGTTGCAGCCGTTAACGGACAAACCCGCACCATTATCAATCCGTATAACCAAGAACCGGTTGCCAACGTTCCTGAAGGGGATGAAACCGACACACAGGCAGCCATCAATGCTGCCAGAGAGGCTTTTGATTATGGTGTTTGGCCTTATAAGCCAGCAACTGAACGGGGAAACATTGTTCTAACCATAGCCGAACTTATTGAACGGGATAAAGCGGAACTAGCCGAGCTTGAGACGATGGATACAGGAAAAACACTAACAGAGAGCCTGGACGATATGAGCGATATCGCTGATGTGTTTCGCTATTACGGCGGACTGGCTGATAAGGATGACGGCGACATCATTGATTCCCCTATCCCAGATTCTAGAAGCAAAGTTGTTCGTGAGCCTGTCGGTGTCTGTGGGCAAATCACCCCCTGGAATTATCCACTGCTCCAGGCATCGTGGAAACTGGCACCAGCATTGGCAACAGGCAACACTATCGTTATCAAGCCAAGTGAAATCACACCACTGACAACCATCAAAGTTACCGAACTCATGGAAGAAGCTGGTGTACCGATGGGTGTGGTCAATCTCGTGCTTGGTCCAGGTACCAAAACCGGTCAGTTGCTTGCTGAAAGTCATGCCGTCGATCTCATTTCCTTTACCGGCGGCATTGAAACGGGACGAAAAATCATGATGGCCGCTTCAGGCAACTTCAAAAAGATTGCCCTTGAACTCGGCGGGAAAAATCCGAATATCGTGTTTGCTGATGCTGACTTTGAAACAGCTGTGGACCAAGCACTAAATGCCGTGTTTTTTCATGCTGGTCAAGTCTGCTCAGCAGGTGCCCGATTATTAATAGAGGATACTATTCATGATGCCTTTGTCGAGGCACTGGTGGAACGCACCAAGCATATTACGTTGGGCAATGGATTCGACAGTTCGGTCCAATCGGGGCCGCTCATTTCTAAAGAACACCTTAGAAAAGTCGAAAACTATGTTGCTGTAGGTGTTAAGGAAGGCGCCGAACTAATCATCGGTGGTAAGCGTCCTGAGGATGAAGTATTACAGGCAGGTTTCTTCTTCGAGCCAACCATTTTTATAAACTGTGATTCATCGATGCGCATCGTCCAGGAAGAAACATTTGGTCCTCTATTAACCATTGAACGCTTCAGCACCGAAGAACAAGCGATCCAACTGGCCAACGACTCAAAATACGGACTGGCTGGCGCCATATGGACCAACAATTCTGACAAAGGTGGACGTGTAGCCAGCCAGTTGCGGATGGGAACGGTCTGGATCAACGACTTCCACCCTTATTTCGCCCAGGCACCATGGGGCGGCTATAAATCTTCCGGTATCGGTCGTGAATTGGGAAAACAGGGACTTGATGAGTATACGGAAGTCAAACATGTATTCGAAAATACAAACCCAACCCCGCTTAACTGGTTCTAAGCGGGTTGGGAACCTAAAAGTAGTACAACAAAGTCGTCCAGATAGCTAAATCACCTATATCATGGGCATTGGAAAGCCTGGGCAATATGGGGAGGAATTAATATGGGTAAAGAAGAAAAAACGTCCCAATTAAAATATGCACAACAACACCTGGCAAACGAACGAACGTATTTAGCATGGATTCGGACCTCCATTGCAATTATCGGCATTGGGCTTTTAATGACAAGTTTACATTTCTCAGGAAATATAACTCCCTCCGCGAGTAATGCTTTCGAGATCATGTTGGGGATTATTACAGGGTTTTTTTTCTTTGGTATGGTCATCATTATCATCGCCACAACTAGTTACCTGAGTAAGAAAAAACAAATTGAAAATCAATCTTTTTATTCCTCCCATATGCCGATTGTATTCGTTTCATTTATTCTAATCGCGATTGCAATCATTGTAATTTTTTGTGTTCTCAGTCAATGGTAAGCAGAGAACACAAAAAGAATTCCCGAGAACTCTTGATTAAGGAGTACCACTATTGCATCCCCAATTAAAGTCCTATTCAAAGGATATTCAGCCTTTTGTTGGTAATCCTACTGTAATTCATAAAGGAAAACAACAGGCGATATCCTGGTAAAAACTGGGTGCCACCTGTAACCGCAAACCCTCTTTTAAGTTTAATATTATCATGGGGGTTCTACCTCGATGTGTCGGCGATATACGATCTTTTTTCCAATCATTAGCATTGTCCACGATCTTTACCCCCTAAACATTTATCAGTCTTTTATTCCAAAATGGGCGACCAACGATGGAATATTGGCCACAATCCTATTAAAGATAGGCGCCTATAATGGAACAATTGGTTAGCATTTTTCCTATTTACTTTTATTGACCGTTTTATTGACCGCGATCGCCGTAATCCCGTTAAATGGGGGGTGATATTCATATACACAAGTAAACTAGATACTATAACAAAAAGTAAAATTTTCACACTATCCCTACTCAGATTATTATGGATTGCCACTACAAAATTTTCGCTAACTGGCCCAATGATCCAATATCGCCGCCAATCTTATTAGAGATTAGCAGCCGTTTAGGGAACAGTCTTTTTTATATGCTAGATAGTTGACAAAGAATTAAATTTATAAGTTTTTATTTTCTATCAAGATTTGATTGTGAATATGGTGTTCCATATGCCCAAGATAATCTTGTATTAGCCATTCTAGTGTCTTATGTTGATTATTTCCTATGTCACATAGGTTAGATAACTTTTCATCAGGAATATTTTTAATTATATTCAAAATTTGATTATTTAAAGTTTGAAAAAGGTTTATTATTTCATCGATTTTTCTACCTTGATAATTCTGAACCGCTACCCATTGGTCTTGATTATACGATTGAACAACATAAATTGTTTCTTCATATTGAATTTTTATAAACCTCTCAATATTAATTATCGCAGAATCACACAAATGTCCTAAAATCTCTTTTTCAGACCATTTATTTGGTAATGGTCGAATTGAAATTTGTTCTTCAGACATAATGTTATACTCATCTGGTAATGTTTTTATCCAATAATTTATTCCTTCAACTATTTTCTGCATATTTTATTCCTCCATATTTCTTTATAAAACAAATATGCGATTACCGCCTTTAATGTTATTTAATTAAATAGCCTTTTTATGCGATATTGGCGCTAATCCTTATTAGGGAAAAGCGCCCGTTTGTTTAAGTATATTTGTTCACAAACTTAAAGGTTTTAAGACCTGCCTCTTTTCTTTCTCTCAGTTATTTTTTAGAGTATAAGTTTAAATGCCTTTACAAATAATACCCCTATAACAAATTAGGGGGTTAATAAAATGGCAGAAGCACCCACAAGTAATAATGCTATGAGCACAAGTAATAATGGAATGAGTACATCTAATAAGATAAACCTTTCAGGTCTTGGTATTGGAGCAATTGTACTAACCACTGTTTATACGGCGGTTTTGGCTTCGCAGTTAATGGCTACCAAGCATAAAGTCAATTACCTTTATTACAAAGAATTAACACAAAATAAATAGCGAATTATAGACGGTGCTTTTTTCACCGTCTTTTATTTAAATAAAACAGAATCTGAACTAACCTGCCCGTTACTTTAAGTACATTTCTTCACAATCACCATTTATCCTAACATAAAAAATCCATTTGCTTTACGAGCGTTGCTAAACAATCTGGCCCAATTCTTGAATAGTTACCAATTATAATTGTATCAAACTTTTCTCTAAAATTTATTTAAAATAAAACCTCCCACCATAAATAACAACTGGTGGGAGGTTTTATTTTTTGACAAACTCTTCATATTGTTTATACAAATCTTTTAAGGCCGATTCCAATGCATTACCTGCCTTTCCGAGGTAATGCTCCTTCACAACCTGGACAGGTTCATCAATTCCATCCTGCAGACTGTGCCCTCTCAGGAGTTGCTGTACAAACTCGCGGCCATGCAATGTTGCTAGTGTACAGCCGGCTGTTACGATTACACCATATTTCTTATCAATTTCCGCGGTAATCGTTAATGTTTCATAAATACTTTTGGCTGCCATACCAGATGGGAGCCGTGCATGCCCAGCAATAAAAACGGTATTCATTGATAGATCCACCTCTCACCTTTAAAAATCAGAACCTTTGTAACCGAGTTGTCCGGAAATTGTTTTTGCGGTTTGTTTTGACTTTGTTTTTATCCATTCCAGATTTTCTCCTTCAAAATGGCTGGATAAACCGCTGACAGCCAGGGCAGCAATAACCTCATTGCGATAATCATATACCGGATATGAAATACCGGTTGTATCGGCATCCTGCTCCCCGACACTATAAGCATACCTGTTTTCGCGGATTTTTTCCAACTGGTCTATTAACTCATGTTTATCAACTAATTGGTTGTTCCGATAAAAGGTGTCTGCTGTCAGAATCTCATGCTGCTGCTCCGGTGGCAAATTTGCCAGAAGCATTTTGGGACCAGATCCTGCATACAAAGGTGAGCTTTTACCAACTCGTGTGTTAAGACGAAGCGCTCTGGAGCTGTCCACTTTTTCGATGTAGGTAGCTTCATCCTGATTCACAATAACCAGGTGGACCACTTCATTAATTTCCTGGGCCAGTTGTTGCATGTACGGCAACGCGATAGTGCGTACCTCGAGCTGATCCGAGACAATGTGCCCCAGTTCAAGCAGTTTCAGACCAAGGCGATACCTGCTGTCATGCTCATTTTCTTTTGTTTTGTATAAAAAATCACTTTCTTCCAGTGCAGCTAACAGCCGATATGCTGTTGGCTTTGGAATATCTGCTTTAGCTGCTATTTCCTTTAATGTCAACTCCGGTGTATCCGCCGAAAAAAAGTTTAATAGTTTTAATGCCTTCATAACACTTTGATTCATAGTAGGTACTCCTTGCTGTAATTTCTTCTGCATTTATAGAAAGTTGAGGTTGTCACAAAAAAGGACAACCTCAATTCCATCAATTAGATGCTAACTTTATCTTTTTCAGCTGATAAGTCTGATTCATGAATAATGACCCCGCGTTTTTCCATTTCCTTCATGTAAGGCTTTCCAGGGACACATTGCTCCGGCGGGAAAACACCACGTTTTGTAATGGTACCATTTCCAATCATCTGAGCGACTGCCGAAATAGTATTTGCGGTTGCCCGTGCCATGGCAGTAACATTGTTTCCCCTGTCTTTATACGTTGTCATTTCATAAACATACGTTTTCGGTTTGCCGTCTTTCTCCCCGCTTACTTTTATCCGCAGCAGCACGGCATCGTCTTTATCTTTCAAATCGACAATCGGATCAAGTACTTTTAAAAGCACTTCTCTCGGGTTGACTTTTTGCCCGTTTACATCCACTTCATAATCCATTCGGGTTAAATTCAGATCGACAAGCAACTTAAACTTTTCCGCATGACCCGGATACCGGATTGTTTTATATTCCAGCGTTTTTAACTGCGGATACGAGATGGATAGTGTTGATGTTCCTCCTGATGTGTGAAAAGCTTCGAGCGGTCCGAATTTTTCAAAATGCACGCGCTCCACTTCAGACAGTGATGTAATTTCCTGTTTGATTCCATCACGAATAATAAGGGCCGGGTCTGTATAATGATCAAATACCCCTTCCATGGAAAAAACATGATTATATTCAAAAGGAGGCTCAGGACGTACCGGGATGCCCCCGACATATAACTTAATTTCTTCCAGTATATCAAGTTTGCCGGCACCATGACCGGACAGAATATTAATCATTCCGGGCGCAACACCCAAGTCAGGAATAAGCGTTACCCCTGCTTCAGCAGCTTCCTCCTTCAATTCGAGAACGCGGTCGGTCATATGGCCGATATGGCCTCCCAAATCAACTGAGTTTACACCCACTTTAATAGCTGTTTTGGCAACAACTTCATTAAATGAATAGAATAATGCATTTATAATAACATCAAACTGACGCATATAGTTTGCCAGATCCTGTTCATCCTTGGCGTTAACTTTATAGGCTGTCAATTTAGGAGAATTCAATTGATCACATACCTGTTGTGCTACTTGCAGATCGATATCGGCCAAACCAACTGCTGTTACTCCTTCACTCGCTGTCAGATCACGAGCTGCTTCTTTTCCCATTAATCCGGATCCCAATACACCTATTTTCATCAATCAACCACTCCTTCAAAAAAATTACGCTACCTTCTATAATTGCTCGCTTTCTGTTGGCAGAATCTTTTTTGCACGGGCATCACACTGAACGGGCGTCTGCGCTTTCCTTCTTATTCAACATCAATCTGAGCGCGCTGCAGTTTGCCGCTGTAATCGATATAGACAGCTTTCCATTCAGTGAATACATCGAGTGCCTGCACCCCTGAGTCTCGGTGGCCATTGCCGGTCCCTTTCGTTCCGCCAAATGGCAGGTGGATTTCAGCACCGGTTGTTCCTGCGTTTACATATACAATTCCGGTGTCCAGATCGCGTTGCGCCTTAAACACACGGTTGGCATCTGTTGTAAAAATTGAGCTTGACAGACCGAATGAAACACCATTGTTCACTTCGATTGCTTCTTCAAAACTTTTCACCGGAATTAACGAAATAACCGGACCAAAGATTTCTTCCTGGGAAATGCGCATATCCGCTGTACAATCCGTAAACAGGGTCGGTGCGAAATAATGTCCGTCAGCATACTTGGCGCCATCGAGCACATAACCGCCGGCAACCAATTTTGCGCTCTCTTCCTTACCAACTTGAATATATTTTTCAATCTTTTCCAGACCGGCCTTATTGATAATTGGACCGACTTTGTTTGACTCATCCAGTCCGTCGCCAATGGTCAGTTTTTCAATTTCCGCGAGCAGTCGCTCTTCTAGCCGTTCTTTCACATCTTCATGGACAATCACCCTGCTGGCTGCGGTACAACGTTGCCCACTTGTACCATAGGCGCTCCAGAGAATGCCTTCAACAGCCAGATCCAGGTCGGCATCATCCATGACCGTGATTGCATTTTTACCGCCCATCTCAAGGGATACCTTTTTCAGTTGTTTACCGCATTCACCGGCAATATTACGGCCGGTTTCATTGGACCCGGTAAATGAGATGACCCGGATATCATCATGATGCACCATCGCATCACCGACTGCTGATCCCTTACCAAACACCACATTCAGGACACCTTTTGGCAGTCCGGCTTCTTCAAGAATCTGCGCCAGTTCATAGGCCATGATTGGTGTTTCGGTTGCTGGTTTCCAGATAACCGCATTACCTGCAACAATTGCCGGGAATGACTTCCACGTAGCTATCGCGATTGGGAAGTTCCACGGTGTGATAATCCCGACAACGCCAACTGGTGCACGCTGGCTCATGGAAAATTTATTTGGCAGTTCTGCCGGGGTTGTGTGACCAAATAAACGGCGGCCCTCACCAGCCATATAAAATGCCATATCAATACCTTCCTGCACTTCACCACGTGCTTCTTCAAGCACTTTTCCGTTTTCCATTGTCAGTAGTTGAGAAAGTCTCTCTTTCCGTTCCTTCATTATCTGGCCGACCTTAAACAGCACCTCAGCGCGCTGTGGAGCGGGAACAAGCGCCCATTCCTTTTGTGCTTTTTTGGCAGTCTGAACCGCCTTATCCACGTCTTCCGCATCTGATAGTGGTACGTCGACAATTGTTTTCCCGTTTGCCGGATTGACTACAGCTGTGTGATCCTTTCCGTCCACCCAATCGCCATTGATATAATTTTTCAGTTTCTCTGTTGTAAGCAGTGCTTCTGTCATAATGAATTCCTCCTATAAATTATTATTTTCCTTTCGCTCTGTCGCGAATTTGCGTAATAGTCGATGATACGGAAATCTGTTCTTTAGCTGTTAAAATTTCAATTACGCATGGTTTCTTATTTTCAAGCGCTTGATCTAATGCCTGCTCAAACGCTTCGGCAGTACTTACCTGATAACCATCTGCACCAACACTTTCCGCCATATCCTTAAAAGAAACATTGCCTAAATCGGTACCAATCACTTTTTCCGGATAATGCATTTCCTGGTGCATCCGAATTGTTCCATACATCTGATTATTAAAGACCAGACTAATGATCGGGATGTTGCACCTGACGGCTGTTTCCAGCTCCTGAAATGTCATCATAAATCCGCCATCACCCGAAAATGAAACGACTGGTTTATCCGGGAAGGCAAGTTTCGCGCCAAGTGCTGCGGGCATCCCGTATCCCATTGCCCCAGAAGTCGGACCAACATACGTATGTTTCTTGTTAAACCGATAAAAGGCGTGCAGCCATCCCGCAAAATTTCCGGCATCATTGGTCAACAGGGCATGATCAGGCAATCTCTTTGCGACCATTGCTACAATATGCTTGTTAATCACGTCATTATGCGAAAGATCCAGACGGCTGACATCCTCATAATCATCCCGGCGTTCCCCCGCCCAGCTGAGCCATGGACATTGTACTTCCATTTCGGACAATACTTGCAATGTCTCCTGTAAATCAGCAACAATCCCGACATTAGGGGCATAAACTTTTCCAATCGAGTCATGATCAATATCAACATGGATCAATTTTTTATCCGGAGTGATGATTTTATAATCCTGTGTTGTAACCTCCGACAACCGTGTTCCCAATGCCAATACCACATCTGCTTCGCGTACCGTTTGCAGCAATTTCTGATTGGTTCCTAGACCGAGATGACCGGCATATAACGGATGATCATTCGGGAAACAATCATGTCTGCGGAAAGCAGCCATGACCGGAATGGAAAACTTTTCGGCAAACGCGATGAGAGCTTGCTCCGCCTGTGAACTTTTTACACCGCCCCCTGCAATAATCAGTGGCTTATCGGCTGTTGAAAGAATTGCTTCCACATTGTTCATTTCCTGTAACGAAGGCTTTGGCTTCGGCTTCATCAGAGCAGGCCCAAAATGCATTTCAGCTTTTGCAGGCAGCACATCCTCCGGCAGTGACACTACAACAGGACCAGGCCTGCCTGACTGTGCAATCCTAAGTGCACGTTGAACAAGTTCAGGCATGCGTTCGGGGTCTTTCACCTCAACCGTCCATTTGGCGATGTGTCCAAAAAAACGGTCCAGGTCCACTTCCTGAAAACCTTCCCTTCCCCTGAACTTGCTATGTACCTGCCCCAAAAATACAACCATTGGAGTCGAGTCCTGGTAAGCTGTGTGCACACCGATTGATAGATTGGCAGCACCGACACCCCGTGTGGCCAGCACAACCCCGGGTTTTAAGGATGACTTGGCATAGCCTTCCGCCATAAACGCTGCACCACTTTCATGTCTTGCTGATATAACCCGAATGGTGTCTTCATCATACAGCGCATCCAATACCGGCAGATAACTTTCACCGGGTACACAAAACACATTGGAGATCCCTTCTATTTTCAGACATTCTACAATTGCCTGCGCAGCAGATATCGTTTCGGTTTTGCCAGTAACCGGAGACGTATTCATCCATTCGTCACCTCCTTTAAATCAAGCTCTTTTATTCTGCGTATCACTTCATCCAATCTGTCCTCCCCGACCGATAGTGATATTCGAACATAACCTTCACCAAGTGATCCGAATGCGTTGCCTGGTGTCACAATGACACCAGCTTCATTTAATAACTTCGCGGAAAAACCCATTGAAGTGTAACCGTCCGGAATTTCTGCCCAAATAAAAATCGTTCCGTTCGGCCGATTCGCCCGTAATCCAATTTCATGCAGGGCATCATGCAATTTTTCCATACGTTTCTGATAAATTTTGTTGTTTGCTGCAGGTGCTTTAAAGTCACTTTTTAACGCTGCAGCGGCTGCCTTTTGGACAGGGAGAAACTGACTCGTATCAATGTTGCTCTTCAAGGCAGACAGCGCCTGGACAACCTCCTTGTTACCAACCATATAGCCGATTCGCCAGCCGGTCATGGAAAAACTTTTGGACAATGATCCAAACTCAACTGCTGTTTCTTTGGCATTCGGCACCTGCAGAACACTCGGTGATTGATAGCCATTAAAGGTAACCATGTCATATGCAGCATCATGCACAAGCAGCATGTTGTTTTTTTTAGCAAAAGTAACCGCTTTCAAAAATGTGTCGAAATCAACCGTTGCTGCAGTCGGATTAGCGGGATAATTTAAGAACATTGCTTTTGCTTTTTGCACAGATGACAGATCAACCTGCTCAAATAATGGGACATAACCATTTGTGCGATCGAGCGGCAGGGAAACATTCTTCCCTCCTGCCAAATGAACAGCTGTCCGATAAACCGGATAACCAGGATCAGGTACAAGCACTGTATCTCCCGGGTCAATCACCGCATGCATGAGATTGGCTATCCCTTCCTTGGAGCCGATAACGGCCAATACTTCTGTGTCCGGATCCAGATCCACATTGTACTGTTTCTTATAGAATGCGGCCACTGCTTCCCTGAATTCCTGACATCCACTATAGGTTGAGTACCGGTGATTTTCCGGTATTTGTGCTTCATCGGCCAACTTTTCAACAACGAACTGTGGAGCTGGTAAATCCGGGGCGCCTATACCCAAATCGATAACATCCATCCCCTCCGCTTCGAGTTTCTTTTTTCTTCGTTGAAACTCCGAAAACAAATACGGCGGCAGATTTTTCACTTTGTCAGAAACAAAAGCCATCATTCACCCACCTGTTTCATTTATTGAAATGCCATTTCAAATATCTGATTTTAGTATAAATCAACCGCAAGAAATTTGCAATTGTTTAAAATAAACTGATTAAATTTATACAATCGAAAAATGAACTGGTCTGGAAATACTGATAAAAGCAGAAAAGTTACTGATAAATTCCTATAAGTGACCGACAAAAGTACAAAACTGACTGATAAGCTCAGTGACCCACTTCACGTTTAATTTATACTACAATCTCCACACCATCATTGTTATGATGAAGATAGTTTTATAATACTTTTTGATGAGGTGGATCGTTTTGAATACTGAAAAATCCTATGCCAGATATCTGGATCAACAGGACGTCCTGAAAAAATTTCGCAATGAATTTTACATTCCAAATAACACCATTTACTTTGACGGCAACTCGCTGGGACTTATGTCCAGACGTGCTGAACAAGCAGTCGATAATGCGATGCAGTCATGGAAAGAATATGCGATTAACGGGTGGACTGAAGGAGAGGAACCGTGGTATTACTTATCCGAAAAACTGGGGGCTTTGACCGCACCATTAATCGGCGCAAAAGCTGAGGAAGTTGTCATAACCGGTTCAACAACAACAAACCTGCATCAGCTTACTGCCAGCTTTTTCAATCCAAAAAACAATAAGACAAAAATTATTGCCGATGAACTAAATTTTCCATCCGATATTTACGCTTTAAAAAGCCAGCTCAAGCTGAAAGGCCTGAATCCCGATAAACACCTGGTTCAAGTAAAAAGCAGTGATGGAAATACTTTTACAACACAGGAAATTATTGATCAGATGTCTGATGATATTGCATTAATTGTATTGCCAGGTGTACTGTACCGGAGTGGTCAGATTCTTGATATGAAAACCCTGACTAATGAAGCACACAAACGTGGAATTTTAATCGGATTTGATTTGTGTCACTCGATTGGCTCCGTTCCGCATCATATGTCCGACTGGGGAGTGGATTTTGCCTTCTGGTGCACGTATAAACATTTAAATGCCGGTCCAGGAAGTGTCGCCGGGTTATATGTAAATAAGAGACATTTCGGCAATGAGCCCGGGCTTGCAGGCTGGTTCAGCTCGTCCAAAGAAAAACAGTTTGACATGGAACACACACTCACACCAGCAGCAGATGCCGGGGCTTATCAGATTGGAACGCCACATCTGCTAAGCGCTGCACCGTTACTTGGTTCGCTCGAAATGTTTCAGGAGGCGAGCATCGAACAGATTCGTAAAAAATCGCTCCAGCTTACCCAGTATTTAATGGAGCTGGTTGAAGCGGAATTGACGGATTACGACCTGAAAATTGCCAATCCAACCGAAGATACCGAACGTGGCGGACATGTTTTTCTAGTGCATCCCGAAGCCGCCAGGATCTGTAAGGCACTGAAAGCCGATGGCGTTGTTCCTGATTTTCGTACACCAAACGGCATCCGCCTTGCCCCAGTTGCCTTGTACAATACGTTTGAAGAGGTATGGACAACAGTGGATATTCTAAAAACGATTCTGAAAGAAGAACGCTATAAAAAATACGAAAACAAAAGGGGCGTTATCGCATAATGAAACATTCACAGTGGATTGATATTTCACAGCCGTTAACAAATGATATGGCGCATTTTCCGGGTGATACCCCATACAATTATTCATTGTCCTTCGCCAAACAAGACGGCGGGCCGGCGAATGTCGGTCAAATGATGGCCAGCCTGCACACCGGCACACATGTCGATGCTCCTTTTCATTATGATTCTGAAGGGGAGACCATCGAGCAGCTCTCCCCCGACTTGTATATTGGCCGTGCTAAAGTCATCGACGTCAGCCATACCGACAACATTACCGCTGATGTGTTGGCAGCTTATGATTGGGAAGGGGTAAACCGTGTCCTGCTGCACACTTCCCTGCCAAATAACCCGAAACATTTTCCGGAAAAAATCCCGGAACTGGATCCCGGCATTTCTGAATTCCTGAACAACAAAGGGGTAAAATTGCTTGGTGTTGATATGCCGTCAGTCGATGCTCCGGACAGCAAAGAATTGGCAACACACCATGCACTGCATGCCAATGGGATTTATATACTAGAAAACCTGATGCTCGATCATGTACAGCCAGGCACTTATGAGTTGATCGCCTTGCCGCTCGCGCTCCATGGCGCTGATGGCAGCCCGGTTCGTGCTGTGTTAAAACCACTGGAAGGGAGCAGAAACGATGACAGACAAACGTTTCGAAAATGAACAGGACATTCACACTGATTTTCTAAAAAAAATGACGTACGGTGATTATCTGCAGCTTGATCAGCTGTTATCCAGCCAGAAGCGTCTTTCCGATCACCACGATGAGATGCTGTTCATCATTATTCACCATGTCAGTGAATTATGGTTGAAATTGATTATCCACGAAACACAGGGAGCAATTGAGGCGATTCAGAAAGATGATTTGCGCACTTCTTTTAAAATGCTTTCCCGTGTTTCCAAAACGCAGGGACAAATCATTCAGGCGTGGGATGTTTTATCAACGCTGACACCGGCTGAATACATGGAATTCCGTGATAAACTCGGCAATGCTTCCGGCTTTCAGTCCTATCAGTACCGTCTGGTGGAATTTGTACTTGGCTATAAGACACCGCACATTCTGAAAATTTATAAGAAGAACCCTGAAATTCACGCTGTTTTGGAAGATGCCTATCATAAACCCGGGCTTTATGACGTTGCAATTGAAGCACTGGCACGGAACGGATTTGATATTAATCCGGAAGTGCTGAACAGGGATGTTTCCAAAACCTATGAGAAAGATGAATCTGTTGAAAAGGCTTGGATGGAAGTATACAAAAATGTATCCGTAAACTGGGAGTTGTACGAACTGGCCGAAAAACTGGTTGATATTGAGGATTGGTTTCAGCAATGGCGCTTCCGGCACATGAAAACGGTCGAACGGATTATCGGACATAAAAAGGGAACCGGCGGATCATCCGGGGTTGGTTATTTAAAAAGTGTGCTGGATCATTACTTTTTCCCTGAATTATGGGATTTGCGGTCAAAGATTTAAAAATCTTATTGCGAATCCACTAAGTAATGTTATACTTATGAATAATATTTTTTAGTGATGGAGGCGAACAATGGATTCAAACAAAGATCAATGGTCATCACGAATTGGATTTATTTTATCATCTGCAGGTGCCGCAATCGGCCTCGGGGCAATTTGGAAGTTCCCATACATGACCGGCATGAATGGCGGCGGCGCGTTTTTCCTGCTGTTTATCGCATTTACAATCGTTATCGGCCTCCCGCTGTTAGTTGCTGAATTTGTCATCGGCCGGGGTGCCCAGCGTGAAGCAATATCTGCTTATAAGAAGCTGGCTCCGAAAAGCGGCTGGTCCATCATCGGAGGCTGGGGCGTTTTTGGTTCATTCGTCCTTTTGTCATTTTACAGTGTTGTTGGCGGCTGGGTACTTTTATATTGTCTTTTATCAATCCCCGGTCTTGTTATAAAAAGCGGTACTGATTATGAACAGTTATTCGGATCGATTACAGCCAACCCGCTGTGGACGATTGCAGGCCTTGGACTGTTTCTGATTATTAATATTATCGTCGTTTCATTTGGAATCAAAAATGGAATCGAAAAAGCAAGCAAAGTAATGATGCCGCTCCTGTTTATCTTTTTTATCATTCTCGTCATCCGCTCTGTTACGTTTGAAGGAGCGTCAGCAGGATTGGAGTTCTTTTTACAGCCTGACTTTTCCAAAATAACCGGCGAAAGCGTTCTCTATGCATTAGGACAATCTTTCTTTTCACTGGCGGTCGGATTTTCGGTAATGGTTACCTACAGTTCCTACCTTGGAAAAGATGTCAGTTTGCCGTTTGCTGCCGGTTCCGTATCACTCATGAATATTTTTGTCTCACTGCTGGCCGGACTGGCAATTTTCCCGGTCGTCTTCTCTTTCGGACTTGAACCGACTGAGGGTCCCGGACTGTTGTTCATGGTTTTACCGGAAGCTTTTGCGCAAATGCCATTTGGTGAAGTATTCCTGAGTTTGTTTTTATTACTGTTTTTATTTGCTATTTTAACATCATCATTCAGTATGCTGGAAATTATCACATCAGCATTCACTGTCAACAAGAA
This sequence comes from Virgibacillus ihumii, assembly GCF_902726655.1. Taxonomy (NCBI): domain Bacteria; kingdom Bacillati; phylum Bacillota; class Bacilli; order Caryophanales; family Bacillaceae; genus Virgibacillus; species Virgibacillus ihumii. The sequence goes on along the minus strand of NZ_CACVAN010000001.1, from coordinate 3,453,329 downwards.
CCGCTCAAGGTCAAAAGTCGCCTTGATTGCCGGAATTGTTGTATTTATCGCTGGAATTCCAGCTGCACTCTCATCAAGCACAATGAAAAATATTACGATTTTTAACCTGACTGTATTTGATGCAAGTGATTTTCTGGTCAGCAATATTTTACTGCCCGGGGGCTGTCTGCTGATTGCCTTATTTATCGGAATCCGCATGGATAAAACACTAATGAAACAGGAATTTTCCTATAGCAACAATCTATCACCGTACATGTATCAAGTCTGGTTTCAGATTATGCGCTGGCTTGTGCCGATAACGATTATTATTGTATTTTTGGGTTCGATGGGAGTTTTATAAAAGATGCCTGTTTCAGGGCATCTTTTTTTTTGGTTAAGAATAATGTTTTGAGGGAAATAATGATTATGGAGGGATTGATAATGTCCGGTAAAATTGTAATCGTTGGTGGTGTTGGCGGCGGATCCACCGTAACATCACAAATCAGACGAATGGATAAACATGCAGAAATCATCCTATTCGATAAAGGGAGCCACATAGGCTTTTCCAATTGCGGGATGCCGTATTATATTGGCGGCGTAATCGAAAAACGGGATAAACTGCTGGTCAGCACGGAGAAATTTATCGATAAGTTTGGTGCTGACGTCCGAACAAATTCAGAGGTATTAGCAATTAATAGAGATGATAAAAAAATTACTTATGAAGATCCATCAGGGAAGCATGAGGAATCATACGATAAACTTATTTATTCACCTGGCGCTGCAGCGGTCACACCTAATGTGGCAGGTATGAACCCCAACAGAACATTCACATTAAGAACCATTCCGGATATGGATGAAATCCAACATTATATCGACGAACACCAAACGCAAACCTGTGCTATAGTCGGCGCGGGATTTATCGGGATGGAAATGGTTGAAAATCTGATCAATCTTGGCATTGATTGTACCATTATCGATCGTTCAAAACAGGTTATGAAATTGGTCGATGATGATATTGCTTCTACCATCCATGACCACCTGGAAGAAAAAGGTGTCCACGTCATTTTGGAAGATGGTGTTGCGTCATTCGCAAATAACGGCTCCACCTTACACCTGAACAGTGGCAAAACATTGCAGGCCGACATGACCATCATGGCAACAGGCGTTAAACCAATTACCACTATTGCTACTGCTGCGGGACTGGAAACAGGTAAAACCGGTGCGTTGAAGGTCAATGATTTCATGCAAACCAATGACCCGGACATATATGCTCTCGGCGACGTCGTGGAAACAGAAGATTTTCTGACAAAAACTCCGCGCCACGTAGCACTTGCCTGGCCGGCTCACCGGCAGGCATATATTATTGCGAATCATCTGCAGGGTGGTGAGGTTCCATATAACGGGACATTGGGATCAGCGATTTTTAAAGTGTTTGATCTGGACGTTGCGGCAACGGGATTGAATCGTACAGCACTGGAACGTCTGGAGATTCCGTTCAAAGAAGCTTCCCACGAAGCATTATCACATGCCGGCTACTACCCTGGTGCAGATAAAATAAAAATCAAAGTTCTATTTGATGAAAAAGATGGAACAATATACGGCGCTCAATGTGTCGGCGAAAGCGGTGTCGATAAGCGAATTGCCATTATTTCCACAGCCATGAAAGGAAAGATGACCGTAGCAGACCTGTCTCAACTTGAACTTGCATATGCACCGCCCTACTCTTCACCAAAAGACCCGGTTAATATTCTTGGTTATAAAGCAGCCGGAATGCTGGATGGCTAATGTAAATTGGAACAAAAAATGATTTAAAAAACAAATTCGCTATCAAATAAAACCATAATAAAAGCACCAGGCAATCCTGGTGCTTTTCCTGTATTACAGATCGTCTGCTACGCGGTAAACAACTGAAAACTTTGATTCATCCATTAAATCACTGACATGCACACGAACACCATGTCCAAATATTGCTTCGTCTTTTGTCATCGCAATAATCATTGCTTTCGTTTTGTTTTGCAGATCCAGATAAATATCTCCGACAAGCGGCTTCAGTTCATCATTATCATCCATATTTTGTGGTGATTCATCGCGCAATCTTTGTTCGTCAGTCACCACGCTTTTATCATGATATGCAATATCGTTGCTGCCTTCAGCCTTGCCCTGAGCCATTACAACATACTCACTGTGTTTGACTCCATTATCTCTTGTGGTAACAACATTACCGTCCTCGACACTGTCGACTTTTTCGATATCATTCAATGAATAATGGTCAAGAAAATCCGGAGTTGGTTTAATGATTAAAATGTAATCACCTGGCTTAGGTTTGGAATCTTTGTCGATGGTATATCGTTTACCGTAAAAGAGAAATGAGTCATTATGATTTGGACGGTAGAACGTAATTTCACTTGCCTTCGTCAAAACCTGCTTCATATCTTTCATACGGTATAAGTGAACGGACTGTCTGAACATTGGCTTTACGGAATATACTTTGTGAAGTTCATTTTTATAAAAAACAAATTGACCTTTTCTTACTTGAAACAGCTTCATAATCAGCTTCCTCCCAAATCACGGTATATATTATATCATTCTTATTTTTCCATATTATCACGGACTTTAAACATGAAACAGCGTAAAATTAAAAAATTTTCCTGAATCGTACTACTGAACGGTCCTGTTATGTTAGAAAACTTGGTTGTCAAGGTGACAACCTTAATTACCTATGCAGTTTAGAAAGTTTTTATACTTTCTTATCTGCCAAAAAACCTATCAAGAGCACTGTGCCCGTGATTATTGCTGTCCACATATATGTCAGAAACCCATGATCCAGGTTAAACCAATCCATCACGACCTGATCCTCCATTATCATACCGCCTGCTGTCCAGGCGAGGATGCCCGCACCAACATAAGCAATCCAGGCATACCTGTCCATCATCCGAACGATCAGTTTGGAACCAAAAATCATAATTGGTATACTGACTGCAACCCCGATTGCAATCATGCCGAGGTGCCCATTTGCTGCCCCGGCAATTGCCACAACGTTATCCAAACTCATAATCGCATCAGCCATAATAATCGTTCCAACTGCTTTTATAATCGTTCCGGATGACTTAATTTCTGTTTCCTCTTCATCTTCCATCAGCAAGTTAACCGCGATTCCAATAAGCAGAATGCCGCCAATTAAGTGAACCAATGGAGCCTGCAATAAAAATACAATGAGAATGGCAAATAATATTCGTAACAGAACAGCTCCACCGGTCCCTATTAAAATTGCCTTATTCCGCTGATGTTTTGGAAGGGCTTTCGTTGCCATTGCAATTACAACCGCATTATCACCGGATAATACAACGTCAATCGCAATTATATTTACCAGTGAAAAAATAGCCTCCGCAGAAAATTCAAAACCAATCATTCTACTGCCACCTTCCTGAAACAACCCGACACTACTATTTTATAACTTATGACGGGGTTGATATGACAGTTTTACCTTAGAATAAAAAATGATTTGAGCAGCATAATTTTAACACGAAAGTACTAGCGGACATTCTCATCCATATGGACAAAGCGCAGGTCAGTATCAACATCTCCTATTACTTGTTTTGTATGAATCTTTTCACCACGGAGCCAGGCTGCAAAATCAAAAATCACAGGCTCGCGATCTCCTCCAAGGGCAAACCAAGCCTTCAGTTGTTTTGGAAAGTAGGCAGAAGTATGAATCGTACCTGACCAGTTTTTATACTGATCGGAAAAAATTCCCTTATCTGTATCGTTTAACAGCCGAAACGCTTGATGTGCATCAGTTGCCATATACCGCTGTTCTTCCATAGCATCCATCCGTTTATGTGAATCGGCGAGATGGTGACGGTTTTCATCCTTCATCAGCTCAAAATGATTTGTACAGACGTTTGATTGCCGCACCATAACTCCGCGTGGCGTAGCTTCGACCACATATGTTTCCTCAGTTCTGTCCAACAAAATGTAACTGAATGAATGACGGTGGGGAATTTCTTTTAACAGCGAGATGGCCTCTCCTACATCCGCGCATGTTTCCAGAACAAGTCTTCCAATCATATTGCAAATAAATCCGTCACCGGGCTTTTTCCGGTGCATAAAGTTATATCCCAACACAAGCCCTTTTTCATTCATACCATCCATTCGTCCGGTTATTCGCTGAGATGGCCCGATAATGGCATAACCCTGATCGGATGGCTGAAAAAAGGTGAATCTGCCTTCGTATGTTTTCGGATGATAGTCATAATTCCGGATCATGTAATCATTACCTGTTAAGATGGAACACCCGCTCCGCACGTAATCCAGACGATAACCGCCGAAGTCCTGAAGCACCGCATCCATACCCCATTCAAGCGCATCCCCTATTCCTTCCAGCTCATTCCAGACACCCGGGGCCACGCTGGTAATCGCATCCTTTGCTTCATTTTGATCTATTGTAAACCGCGGTTTTCTGATCTTCCACTGTTTTTTACGGTTTTTTATTGTCAGGGAATCTTTTAACAATTCGCCCTGCATATAACCGAAATCATAATGTGAACCCCTGAACTTTACAATATCGCTGTAAATTCTTTTCAAAAATACCTCTCCCGTTCCTGAAACCAAATTGGATATTTTACGTATATATACATGTAACATATCATATCTTAGGAGCTGAAATCATGACAGGAATCTTAACGACAACTATCCTATCCTTTATTTTGTATGCCATATTTGCAGGCATTATTATTGCCAAAAGTAAAACGGCAAAAGGACGGGCTGCAAAAATGGCCGGGCTTATTTTTATTGCCCTTTTTATTATCGGAGGAATCATCAATTACATTATTTTGCTGCCGATTACCATTCCGAATATGGTCATCGCGAATATTATCATTGCTGCGATAGGTACATTCTTACTGTTTGGCATGACCGCAACCAAATTTCAAAAGAAACTCCGCGGTACGTATGAAGCGTCTGCCGGATTTCTGATTATCCTGGCAGTTATAGCGGTTCCCGGAATATTTGTGCTTGGCATTTTAACATTGGATAACACATATGATTCAATCGCCAAAGAAGACGTGGAAGAGGCAGAACCATTGGATAAGGACGCAACGCCAATCGTTGTCTCACCGGAATTTGCCCGCAATAAAATGCAAAAATCGATGAGTGTCGTACCGAACACACAATTTTATGACCTTGGTAAATTGCAGGTGCAGAAAGTGAATGATGAGGTAATTTTTGTTGCCCCGGTTGAATTCACAAGCTTCTGGAAGTACCTGAGCGGCGGAGAAACAGAAGGGTATTTCACCATTTCCGCGACAAACATCAATGCACAACCTGAGTTTGTTAAAAGCAAAATGAAATATACGAGTTCCAGTTATTTTAATCATAATGTGCAGCGTACCATTTACAATGCGTATCCAAACTATATCCAAAGCGGTGATCCGCAAATCGAAGTGGATGAAAACGGAAAACCGTGGTATGTTCAAACGTTGTATCAGCCGATTGGATTGACTAATAAACCTGATATGAGCGATCTATATGCAGCCGTAGTCGATCCGGTTTCAGGAGAAGTCAAAAAATATAAAACCGAGAATGCCCCGGAATTCATTAATGGATCCGTCAGTTCAGAAATGGCTTCCGCCGAAAATGAGTATTTCGGGAAGTATGTCCATGGCTGGCTGAATTCCCTGTTCGGCAAGGAAGATGTTAAAATTCCGAACGAGTCCGGAACCGAAAGCAGTGTTACACCTATATTTGATGAAAACGGTGATATGTACTACTTTACCGATATGGCATCACCAAAAGAAAACATCGATTCCGCACTGGGGTATACGATGATCAATGCCCGTACCGGGGAATTAACCTATTATAATGGCAAAGAAAATAACGGCATTATGGATAGCAAAGGGGCAAAAGAGATTGTAAACAAGGAGTTCCCTGAGAAGAATTGGAAAGGCTCGATGCCGGTATTATACAACATTGATGGCAACCCGACATGGGTCGTTAACGTACTTGATCCAAATGGTTTATTTAAAAAATATGCCTATATTAAAGCGGGCGATGCTGACTTTGTCGTATTCGGAGACACTGCTAGAGAAGCACTGGAAGCGTACCGTCTGCAGCTTGTCCAGAATCCAAGTAACGTTGAATCCAGTGGCGAATCAAACCTGGAAACAGTAAAAGGAGAAGTTAACCGTGTACTCGTAACTTCCACACAAAAAACCGGCCAGGTAATTCAATTCATTCTTAAAAATGACAAGACCATTTATACTATCAATGCTGGAAAAGAACCACTGGCACTGTTCCTGCAATCCGGCGACAACGTAACATTCGAAGCCATCATCCGCAACAATGGAACCGGAATTGTGGAAACAATTGAGATTAAGGGACTAACGAATTAATCGGCAAATAAACGTCCTGAACGGCCATAAGCCCGTTCAGGACGTTTTCTATTTTTCCGCTAAGTTTTCAGCTAGTTCCGATAGCTCTTCCCAGCGTTCCATTTTCTGCTCCAATTTCTCTTCCAGCTGTTCCTGTTCTGTATAGTAATCCTGGACCTTCTCGACATCACTTCCGGCCTGTGCAATCTTTTCCTGCACTGTTTCAATCTTCGTTTCCAGCGCCGTAATGTCATCTTCAATCGTTTCCCATTCCTTTTTATCCTGATACGACATTTTTTTGCGCTGTGCCGGCTTCTTCTGCTTTTCTTTAACCGTAGCCGTTTTCTTCGCGGTGTCCTGCTTTATTTCCTGTTTGAGATATTCGCTGTAATTCCCATAAAAGTGTCCGACTTGATCCGTTTCCTGAAACACCAGCATATGATCAATAACCCGATCCAAAAAGTACCTGTCGTGTGATACGGTAATAACAACCCCTGGAAACTCATCAAGGTATTCCTCCAGCACACTCAATGTTTGTGTATCCAGATCATTGGTCGGTTCATCCAGAAGCAGCACGTTCGGCTCGTTCATCAGCACCTTTAACAAATAAAGACGCCGCTTTTCACCGCCTGACAGCCTTCCAATATATGTCCGCTGTTCAGGACGCGGAAATAAAAACCGTTCCAGCATTTGTTCGGCAGTAATTGTTTCACCATTTTTCGTATGGATGACCTCGGCAACTTCCTTAATGTAATCGATAACCATCGAATCGTGGTCCAGTTCTTCCTCACCTTGTGTGTAATAACCGATTTTTACCGTTTCACCGATTTCAATTTCACCCTGGTCCGGCTCGATTCGGCCGGCCATCATATTCAGCAAAGTCGTTTTACCGGAACCGTTTGGCCCAATAATTCCCAATCGATCGCCTGGAACAATAAGAAAATCAAAATCATTTATCAGCGTTTTACCCATGAAGTTTTTTTCAACGCCTTGCAGCTCCATCACTTTTTTACCAAGACGGGCAGAGCCTGCCTGAAACGCTACATTCTCTTTTTTTGTATCGAATTTCTTTTCCTGAAGTTCATGAACCCGTTCGACATGCGCTTTCTGTTTGGTCGAGCGCGCCCTTGCACCTCTTTTCAGCCAGGCCAGTTCCCGTTTCAGCGTATTCTGATGTTTCTGTTCATTCCTCACTTCCAATGCTTCACGTTCTGCTTTCTTCTCCAAAAACAACTCATAATTACCTTCATACATATAAAAATTGCCTTTATCCAATTCAAAAATATGATTGGTTACCCGATTCAGGAAATACCTGTCGTGTGTTACAAGCAGTAATGCCCCCTGAAATGAAGAGAGAAAATTCTCCAGCCATTCCACTGTCTCATTGTCCAGATGGTTTGTCGGCTCATCAAGAATAAGCAAATCGGCAGGCTGAATAAGCGCTTTGGCAATGGCTACGCGTTTCTTCTGGCCACCGGAAAGTTCGGTTACTTTTTTATTGAAATCGGTAATGCCAAGCTTTGTCAAAATGGTTTTAGCTGCAGAATTTGCCTCCCATGCCTCGTGCTGGTCCATTTGCTGCTGCATATTCATCAAATGTTTCTGTGCCTGCTCATTGTTGGACTCATCCTGAAGCCGCTGCAATGCCTGTTCATAATTGCGCATGACCTTCATAATCGTTGCGTCACCATAGTAGATCTGTTCAATGACGGTCAAATCGGAATCAAGTTCCGGATCCTGTGCCAAATATTCAATGCGATAATCTTTAGAATGATTAATTGTACCGCTTTCGGCCGAATCAATCCCGTCAATCACTCTTAAAAATGAGGATTTCCCGGTTCCATTCACACCAATCAGACCAATTCGATCCTGCTTTTTGATGGTGCAGGTTACATCCTTGAACAATATCTTTTCCCCATAAGATTTATATAAATTCTCTATTGTGAGCATACTATTCCCTTCCGTTCCGCTGTCTGATATATTGTTTCACATAAATAACAATCAGAAATAATAACCATGACGTTACACCATAGTAAATATATTTGCTGATTTGATCCATTTCTGAAAAGAAAATTGTCATTCCTCCCCAGATTACCCCGATGGCGAGAATCTGATAACCGAAAAACTTCATAACGATCGCCTCCAGCTCTTTCCTGTGCCTCTCTGTCTACAAGTTTATCGCAATATAAGCTTATTTTCCATCACAACAAACAGAGATCCCCGAAGTCAATCAATCATGTTTACTAACTTAGTGCTGGTGCTATTTTCATAAAACCGGCATTGAATTGGGATGACCGCCGTACGTTGGGAGATTTCCGCCGTATAAATACCTTTTTATTCATTTATATAAATCGTTCGGAACGCCAAAAAGGTGGCATCAATTTTTAAAAGATGCCACCTTTTTTCTTTTCGATACGATTACAGGGTGAAAACCGCTTTTTATGCTGCGCAGCATGTTATGTCATTGCACCACACATATATATAGGCCCTCGGTGAACTCATATATAGTAAATAAAATTCACCGGAAAAAATACTGGAAGCAGTTTAGTAAACTATTTCTCCCTAATCACTTTACGATTCAATCTGTTTAGAAAGATTTGCGGTTTCAATTGCTGCAACCGCTGCATCAGCGCCTTTATTACCAGCCTTTGTTCCGGCACGTTCAATTGCCTGCTCAATCGTTTCGGTCGTAATGATGCCGAAAATTACCGGCTTGCCCGATTGCATTGATGCATTAGATACACCTTTTGCTGCCTCATTACAGACATAATCAAAATGCGGTGTTGAGCCGCGAATTACCGTGCCAAGGGTAATAACCGCATCATAGTTGCCGCTGTTTGCCATTTTCTGAGCAATCAGCGGAATTTCAAATGCTCCAGGTACCCAGGCAACATCAATATTTTCCTCTTTTACACCATGCCGCTTTAGTGTGCCAGTTGCACCATCGAGTAACCTGTTCGTTATAAAATCATTAAACCTCGCAACAACAACACCTATCTTCAAATCCGTTCCTACCAGATTTCCCTCAAACGTTTTTCCCATTTCTGCCATCTCCTTTTCATTGGTGAAAGTTTAGCATGTGCCCCATTTTATCAAATTTTGTATGCATATATTTTTCGTTTTCTTTTCGTGTACCGGTTTGGATAGGGATGCGTGACCCGATTTCAATTCCGTATGATGAGAGCCCGCTGACTTTTTCCGGGTTGTTGGTCAAAAGATCCACCCTCGTAACGCCCAAATCCGATAAAATTTGTGCACTCAAATTGTATTCCCGCAAGTCAGGGGCAAATCCAAGCTGTTCATTCGCTTCAACTGTATCCATTCCCGCATCCTGCAGCTGATAGGCACGAAGTTTATTCAGCAAGCCGATGCCGCGGCCTTCCTGACGCATGTATACTAGCACACCTGAACCTGCTTCATTGATTTTCTGTAGTGCCGCGTGCAACTGTGGTCCGCAATCACAACGGAAGGAACCAAATATATCGCCAGTCAGACATTCCGAATGCACCCGTGTCAGAACAGCATCCTCAGAATTGATTTCCCCTTTAACAAGGGCGATATGTTCTTTGTCATCAAGATCATTCGTATACCCATACACTTTAAACGTTCCAAATTCTGTTGGCAATGAGGTTTCAACCACCCGGCTGACATGGACCTCATGTTGTTTGCGATATGCCGCCAAATCAGCAATCGTAATGAATTTTAAATCAAATTCATCAGCCATCTCTTTTAAGTCAGGAACACGGGCCATCGTACCGTCTTCTTTTATAATTTCGCAAATAACACCGGCGGGAAAAGCCCCACTCAACATAGCCAAATCAACCGAAGCTTCTGTATGTCCAGACCGTGTAAGCACACCGCCATCTTTGGCGACCAGCGGAAATACGTGTCCGGGCTGCTTGAAATCACTTTCTCTCACTGCCGGATCCAACAATGCTTTTATCGTCTGAGACCGCTCCGCTGCACTGATTCCGGTTTTGGTATCCTTATGATCAATACTGACGGTAAATGCCGTTCCAAATGGATCACTACTCCTGCTTGTCATCATTGGCAGGTTTATTTTTTTCGCCAGTCTTTCTGTAATCGGTGTGCAAACAAGCCCTTTTCCGTACGTTATCATGAAATTAATAACTTCCGGTGTCGCCTGTTCAGCAAGCGCGACCAGATCACCTTCATTCTCCCTGTTTTCATCATCGACAACGATTATCGGTTTCCCTGCTTTTAAAGCCTTTACTGCTTCATCTATTTTGTCAAACATTTTTCCACTTCCTTCACATCAGTCCATTATTATTAAACAAGTTCGCACGTTTGTGTAAATCAGCATTTGCCTGATTGTGCTGAGTTTTCTATAAAGTCAGCCATATTTTCTTAATCACGAAGAAACGCTTGGTTAATCCCATCTTTTTGGTCGATACTTTGATTTTGGACCATATTATAGACATGTTTCGCAAGCATATCACACTCGATATTTACCTTATCGCCTTGCTTTTTATCACCTAAAATTGTTTCGGAAACAGTGTGCGGAATGAGTGAAATGGTAAACGCATTTGGCATGACATCGAACACCGTTAAGCTGACACCATCAACCGCTACCGAACCTTTCACTATGAAAAAATCAGTGAGATCTTCCGGGACTTCAATATCATAATAAACCGCATTTTCTGCTGCCTCTTTTCGTGTAATCTTACCCGTTCCGTCAACATGCCCGGAGACAAAGTGGCCGCCAAATCGTCCATTTGCAGGCATCGAGCGTTCCAAATTGACACCGGCCCCTTCATTCAATTCACTTAATGAAGTCGACTTAATGGTTTCCGGCATGACATCAACCTGAAAATCTATTTCTGAAAACTTCGTGACCGTCAGACAGATTCCATTAACCGAAATACTGTCACCAACATGAATATCTTCCACAACTTTTTCCGAACCGATTGTCATCTCCACTGACTGCTCTGATACTCGCGTCATCTTTTTAACCGTGCCTTTTTCTTCAATTATTCCTGTAAACATGTGAATCGTCCTTTCGCGGTTCTGCGACTATTTTTACATCATTATCCAGCATCGTTACATACAAAATATCCATCTCCTGCGTATCTTTCATCGTTGAAAAGCCATTGCCGGCAATGGACGTTGGGGCATTCTGGCCCCCGATTAATTTTGGAGCCATGTACGTAACCAGTTGATTGATACAACCGCTTTCCAAAAATGATCCGTTAACTGTTGCCCCACCTTCTACAAACAATGACATAATGCCTTGATCACCCAAAAATTGTAATATATCCTCTATATTCAGCTTATCCAATCGATGAACAGTTACGCCCTTTTTCTTTTTATAAGGTTCCAGCGCTTCCTCCGAAACATCTTTTCCTGAAAAAACCCATGTCTCTGCTTTACCATCATTCAGAACATTTGCATCCAATGGGGTTCTAAGGGAAGTATCCAAAATGATGCGGAGCGGATTTTTTCCACCGTTTGGAAAGCGCGTGGTCAGACTTGGGTTATCGGCTATGACCGTCTGCACACCAACCAGAATGGCATCATGTGTATGACGGTACTGATGGACATCCAGCCGCGCCGCTTCTCCGGTAACCCATTTGCTGTCACCGGTATGTGTTGCCGTTTTCCCATCAAGACTGACAGCAGTTTTCATCGTTACATACGGTGTTTTTGTCTGTATATAATGAAAGAAGACAGCATTTACGGCATTTGCTTCTTTTTCCATTATTCCCTGCTCAACTTCAATTCCAGCCCGCCGGATTTTTTCAATTCCCCTGCCTGCTACTTTCGCATTTGGATCGGTCGCAGCAATCACGACCCGGCTGATGCCTTTCTCAATGATTAAATCAGCACACGGAGGTGTTCTCCCATGGTGACTGCACGGTTCCAGAGTGACATATATGGTTGCATCGTTTGCCCGATCACCCGCCATCCGCAATGCATGAACTTCCGCATGATCCTCTCCTGCCTTCAGATGCGCCCCGAAGCCAAGAATCGCTCCATTTTTGACAACGACCGCACCGACTGGCGGATTTGGACTCGTCTGACCTGCTACAGTACGGGCAAGATCCAGTGCTATCTGCATGTAATGTTCATCATCCAATTTTATTCACTCCTTTTTTAGCAGATAAGAAAGTATAAAAGTTTCTTATCTGCAAATTGCAACTAAGGTCGTCTCCTAAAAGCCTGGTGACAACCAAGTTTTCTAATAAACTAAAAAAACCTCTGAATCAGCTTCAGAGGTAAAGTGTAAGGGTAGAATTTTATAAGTATAACGCATCTGATATACACGACCAGTAATTGCATACACAAAAAATGCTGCACTGCTCATCCTGTAAACATGCGAACAACCTGAAAATTCCTTCTCCCATCCAGACTTTAACTGTCGGCCCCAGAGTTGCACTGGATCCACCGTTTGGCTGACTGCCGCACGGGTCACGGACTGAGAAGCATGTGCTTCAACACCGTCGATTGGGAATTTCACCCGACCCCGAAGGAACTTGCATATGAAATTATTTTTAAGTATAGCACTTAACTGTGAATCATTTCAATAAATATAGACTTACTCGTTCTCCCCTGACTTTAGTCCTCTGACTTTGGAACTGTCTTCGAAGCAATTTCCAGTTATTTTTTAACCACGGCTTAATTTTATCCCTACGATAATACTATTTATTTTCATTCATTTTATCTTTCCAGAAAACTTCCATGGTATCCGACAAAATATAAATCTATTCGACTATTTTACTGGGAGTTGCTTTCAATTAAGCTATTAGTAGATTCACAAATATTTTTTGAGGAGGAGAAACATGTACAAAAAGTTTTTGGCAGTATTAGGTATTTGTGCACTAATCGCAGGAAGTTTCTTGGCGATGTCTGGCGGCTCCACCTCCACCAGTGCAGACGCTGGCAACAAATTCGATTCTCCCAACAATGGAAAAGTGAAGAATGTGATTGTGTTAATTGGTGACGGAATGGGACCGGCTTATACAACAGCATACCGCTACATGAATGATGACCCTTCCACACCGAAAATGGAACGGACTGTATTTGATAATCATTTTGTCGGGATGGCCAGCACGAATCCTGAAGATGCTGAGGAGAACGTAACCGACTCAGCAGCTGCGGCCACTTCCATGGCAGCGGGAATTAAAACATACAACGGTGCCATTTCCGTTGACAATAACCGCGAACCGGTGGGGACAGTATTGGAAGCTGCCAAAAAAAGAGGCATGGCAACAGGACTTGTCGCGACATCCCAAGTAAACCACGCCACACCAGCTGCATTTGGAGCGCATGACGTATCACGGCACAATTATAACGATATCGCCGATGACTATTTTGATGACATGATTAACGGTAATCATAAAGTAGATGTAATACTTGGCGGCGGTACAAGTTATTTTGACCGTGAAGACAGGAACCTTATCGAAGAGTTCAAAAATGACGGCTACAATTATGTGACCTCAACAGAAGAACTGATGGAAAATGACAGTAAACAAATGCTTGGCTTATTTGCACCGGTTGGTATGCCAAAAGCAATTGACCGTCCTGAATCAGATCCTTCCCTTGAACAAATGACAAAAGCAGCAATTAAACAATTGAATAAGGATAAAAACGGCTTTTTCCTAATGGTGGAAGGAAGCCAGATTGACTGGGCCGGCCATGCAAATGATGCAGTTGGAGCAATGAGTGAAATGGAGGACTTCGCCAATGCATTTGAGGCAGCAATTGAATTTGCCAAAGAGGACAAACATACCCAGGTTGTTCTGACAGCCGATCATTCAACAGGCGGATTCTCCATCGGGCGTGACGGTGATTATAATTTCTATCCTGGGCCAATTGAAGCAGCAGAGCGCACGCCGGAATTCATGGCACAGGAAATTATCGACGGTGCTGCTGTTGAAAATGTACTGAATGAATATGTAAGCTTTGAATTTACAAATGAGGAAATGAATTCCATTAAAGAAGCGGCTGAAACAGATAATTTCGACAAACTGTACAGCACTATTTCCGAAGTCTTCAACAAACGCGCTGGAGTTGGCTTTACGACCAGCGGGCATACCGGTATCGATGTTCCAGTCTATGCTTACGGGCCAAAGAGTGAAGTCTTCTCAGGTCTGATTGATAATACCGATATCGCTGTAGAAGTGTTTAACTTTTTGAAGTAAACAATAGTTATTTTATAAACAGGCTGCCGTTTTGAATGGCAGCCTGTTTTTTGTTAGGAACATCAACCGCATGAGCGAAACTTCAACCGTACGAGAAAAACTTCAACCGCACGAGAAAAACTTCAACCGTACGAGCGAATCTTCAACCGCACGAGCGAATCTTCAACCGTACGAGCGGAACATCAACCGCACGAGCGAATCTTCAACCGTACGAGCGGAACATCAACCGCACAAGCGAATCTTCAACCGTACGAGCGGAACATCAACCGCACGAGCGAATCTTCAACCGTACGAGCGGAACATCAACCGCACGAGCGAATCTTCAACCGTACGAGCGGAACATCAACCGCACGAGCGAATCTTCAACCGTACGAGCGGAACATCAACCGCACGAGCGAAACTTCAACCGTTACAAGTTAATAATTATATATAAGCTATGTTTTTGCTATAATACAGTCATTAAGGGGGATACTTTTATGACTTTGCCAAAGGGAACATTCAATTGTATTACCGATGTTAACGGTGTGAAGGTTGGCCATGTCACCCTTTACGAAAAAATTAATAACGAGGACACGATTTGTACCGGGGTAACTGCCATATTTCCGCATGATGACAATCTTTTCCATAAAAAGACACGCGCAGCCAGCCATGTAATAAACGGATACGGAAAAACCATCGGCCTTGTGCAAGTGGATGAATTGGGACTGCTGGAATCGCCGATTATGCTGACAAACACATTCAGTGTCGGCGTTGTGCTTCAGGGAACACTGCAATACATGCTGCAACAAAATAAAGATATTGGCGATACAACAAGCTCACTGAACATTGTTGTTGGTGAATGCAATGACAGCTACCTGAATTCTATGCGGCTGCAGGCTGTTAAACCGGAACATGCCGTCACGGCGATTGAAAATTCCAATCGAAAACCTGTTAAGGAAGGTGCGGTTGGTGCAGGAACCGGTATGATCTGTTTTGGCTATAAAGGCGGAATAGGGACATCATCCCGAAAAGCAGAAGATTACACAGTTGGCTGCCTTGTTCTGAGTAACTTCGGAAAACGGGAACATGCCCTATTCGCTGATTTGGCTGAAAAGGAAATGGATACAACGGACGGATCGATTATGATGATCATTGCAACCGATGCACCACTATATGACCGGCAATTAAAGCGGCTTGCCAAACGGTGTGCTGCAGGACTTGGCAGAACCGGAAGCCATATCGGAAACGGAAGCGGCGACATTGCAATTGCGTTTTCCACGGCCAATACATACGAGCATCATTCCAAATCGCAAACGGAAACGCTTTCGTTTATTCGCGATAATCATTCGATTATGAACAAACTTTTTCAGGCGGTAATTGAAACAACGGAAGAAGCAATCATCCGTTCGCTCAAATATGCAGAAACAACTGAGGGAAGATATGGAAGGATTGTAGAAAAGGCACCACTTGAATGAGCTGGTGCCTTGATAATTTGATTTTTGCTGAAGTTTATTTTATGATAATATTGAGTTGTCCAGTCAAAAATGGACTTTTAAACTTCAAAGGGGAGTAGCTGACAGTTGCATCGACATATACGTGGTAATCCATTTATCACCGGTGTAACTGGCAACAGATCCAGTTGTTTGCGAGACCTTTGCCATACCCGGTAAAGGTTATATAAATTGACACCGGACCTTTACCATTTATAACTTGGTAAAGGTTTTTTATCTTTTCGGAAGTTTTGAAAAACTTATTTAGTTTTAAATTTTACGGGAGGTGAAATCCTTACATGGTTATTACTGTGTAAGGGGGCGTTTTTGGAAATTTTTAATTTGATTATGGTTGCTATTCTAATCATTCTAACAGCATTTTTTGTGGCATCGGAGTTTGCAATTGTAAAGATGAGAAAATCACGAGTCGAAAATCTGGTTGCACAGGGAAAACCGGGGGCAAAAGCTGTGGACAAGGTCACAAGCAACCTGGACGGTTACCTCGCTGCCTGTCAGTTAGGAATAACTGTCACAGCACTTGGAATAGGCTGGCTTGGGGAGCCTGCAGTCGCCCATCTGCTTCATCCGGTCATTGCTTCACTCAATCTTCCGGAGGCAGCTGTCTCAACGATTTCCTTTGTCATTGCATTCAGTGTAATTACGTTCCTGCATGTAGTCCTTGGGGAGCTTGCACCAAAGTCGTTTTCAATTCAAAAAACGGAATCAGTCAGCCTTTTACTTGCTCCGCTATTAGTTACATTTCATAAAATTATGTACCCGTTTATCTGGGTCTTAAATGGGGCTGCTCGTGTTTTGGTAGGATTATTTGGACTTCCACCTGCAACCGAAAGCGGAGAAGTATACTCTGAAGAGGAAGTGAAATCCATTCTGACAACCAGCCACAAGAGCGGTGAAATTAACGATAATGAGATGCAATACCTGAACAATATATTTGATTTTGATGAACGGGTCGCAAAAGAAATCATGATCCCAAGAACCGAAATCGTATGTATTTTCAATAATCATACACAAGAAGAAAATATTGATATCATGAAAACAGAAAAGTATACAAGATACCCTGTAGCTGAAGGGGATAAGGATCGTATTATCGGAGTTGTCAACACAAAAGAATTGTTTAATGATTATATCAATAAAAAGGAAAAAGACGCTCAAAGCTATATTAAACCGATCATTCACGTTGCAGAATATACCCCAATTAATGAAGTACTGACAAGAATGCAGCGGGAGCACAGCTATATGGCCATTATTGTTGACGAATATGGGGGAACAGCCGGGCTGGTTACTGTTGAAGACATCATCGAAGAAATTGTAGGAGAAATTCAGGATGAACTTGATATTGATGAAACACCAATGTTTCAGCGAATTGATGACAATACAACGATGTTGAACGGCAAGCTCCTTATCTCTGAAACAAACGAATTGCTGGGCACAACTATTGATGACGAGGAATTGGACACAATTGGCGGTTGGGTACTCAACCAGGAAGTTAATGCTGTACCGGGAACAACCATTCAATTTGACAATCATCAGTTTACTGTTAAAGAGATAGACGTTCATCAAATTAAATTAATCGAAGCCAAACAAACAAATGAAAATGACGATACATTCTCTTTAACGGAAAGTTATAATTAAGAAAATCTGACAAATGATCAATTTCAATAAAGCCTTCAGTAAACAGCTGCATTTCCCCTTTAGAATTGCAGCTGTTTATATTTTTCATCGACTGTTTGTTTGCTTGGAATCTTGACAAAACAGCCAGTGGTCATAGCCATTGTCAAATTAATTTAATCCTCATCCTTCACATCGACATCTTCCGGGAGCGGTTCACGCAAATATTCCTGAATCATTTCCCGGTACTTTTCCATTTGTTGCAGGTGGGTGCTGAACTGATTTTTATTAATCAGGTACTGCTCACCATCAAATACAGAACGGATTTTACCCTCAAGCACAAATGCTCTGATTTTGGCTTCATCCAGTTCAAGATATTCAGCTGTTTCAGAAATAGTTAAATACATAATAGCCCCTCTTCCCGCACAGTAAAGCAGGCGATTTTCATCCGGATTAAATCGCCTGCTTTCAAATACGTGAATATATGATTATTTAGCCAATATGTCCCGGTACTCCGGAGTATCTTCAATTTTCTTTTGAGCGTACGGGCAAGTTGCTTCAATCTTCTTACCTTGTTCCCTGGCAAATTCCACCATTTTGCCGACCAATTTACCCGCAATACCTTGTCCACGCAGTTCATCTGCAGTATAAGTGTGATCTACTTCATACACATCGTTACCAATTTCCTTATATGTGATTTCAGCGATTGGGTTTTGTTCGTCCTCGCCCATATAAAATTTATGATCACCTTTTTTAATTTCAGCCATCTTAAATTCCTCCTTCTACTTTATCTATTTCCCGCAGCAACGGTAACTAAACAAAACAGTTGTTACATAGTCACAACGATTGCCAAAAGGAATACAAACATTAAATAGTTGACGGAGAATAAAAACATCTTGTTCGCCCATTTTAAGTCATCTTTTCCGAAAAGACCACGGATGGCAAATATGAGCCAGCCGAAATTCATGGCAGATACCAGAACAACAAATCCGGTACCGAGTGATACGAGATAAAACGGCAATGGCAACAGACAGGCAATGTAAATAACAATTTGCCGTTTGGTGATTTCAAAACCATGCACTACAGGGAGCATTGGCACACCGGCCGACTTATATTCGTCATATTTCCTGATTGCGATTACGAACGTATGTGGAATCTGCCAGATAAACAGGATGAGTGCCATCATAATTGGCACAATATGGTTCGACGGTTCAATCGCTGCCCAGCCAATCAATGGTGTTACCGCACCGGAAACACTGCCAATAACAGTATTTAGCGTAAATCTCCGTTTTGACCACATGGTATACAAAAACACATATACGAACCAGCCGACAAACGCATATAATACTGCTTCAACCGTTGTAAATAATAATAACCCCATACCAGCAGCTGACAAAATAATACCCGTCCATAGAACGGCCTTCAGAGAAAAGTTCCCAGTAACCGTCGGACGATTTTGTGTTCGGGCCATCTTCCTGTCGATGTCCACATCAAACCAGTTATTAAGAATAAGCGCACCAGCCATAACCAGCGTGCTGCCAACAATGGTTGCAAGCAATAAACCAATATTATCCTCCAATGAAGACCCGGTAAAATAAACTGCCAGCCAAAATCCGGCAAATACAGGGACAACATTTGAAATTAAAACAATCAATTTAAAAAGTTCCTTAATATCCCCCGCCAGGGTAGTACTTCTACTATCCATAGTATATACACCACTTACTTCTGCATTCTTTGTAATGAATGGCCCTTCTTTATTCATTTTTATTATCCTCCCTTTAACGGGTAAAGAAAGTTTTTCATCTATCATCATAATATCACTGAAAAGCATTTCTATCTGACCCATATTACCTAATTTAGTATAACAGGAATCTTCATCCATCACACGCGACTCAGCTTATTGTTAAAAAAACTGTCAGAAATGAGATGATCTTGTATATTTTTTTCGTATACAAGAAAAATATTAAAAAACTGCATTAAATAACGTAAGGATGAACCCTACATGAAGCAGAAACAGCAAGCTGCAAAGCCTGTAATATTACTGAACATCGATTCGTTAATGCCACATTCACTTGAAACAGCTGCCCAAACCGGACGTGCACCCGCCCTGAAATTTTTAATGGAAAACGGCGCATACTTCCATAATATGGTTAGCTCCTTTCCAACAATGTCAGTAACGATTGACAGCAGTCTTCTGACTGGAACATATGCTGATAAGCACCATATCCCAGGACTTAACTGGTTTGACAATTGCCGAAAAGAAATCTTCAACTATGGAACAGGCTTTCGTGAAACATTTCGGCTGGGGCTGCGACGATCGGTTCATAACATGCTTTATCGTTTGAATAACGAACACTTAAGCAGTGATGTCACAACACTCTATGAGGATCTGGCAGCAAAAGGAATCAGTTCCGCTTCCATTAATTCATTTGTCTATCGCGGGAATACTCCACAGCGGCTGCATGTCCCGCGTTTTCTGAGCACATTAACCCGTTTCAAGAACGGTAAATGGACCACCGATACCACATCCATTTTCTCGTTAGGGAGTTTTTCCAGATTGCGGCCACGTGGGTTCACCCTGCAAATAGCTGCCGGAAATTATAAATATACAGCCAAAGAACTCAGACATTTAATTCGTAAAAACAAACTTCCGGGCTTTACATTCTGCATCTTTCAGGACATGGATGCGCGCCTTCATCTCAAAGGACCCGGATATATAAAAGGTATCGTAAAAATTGACAGGGAAATCCAAAATATTTTAAACATGTATCCAAGCTGGGAGGAAGCGCTTAAACAAAATGTATGGATGGTCATGGGGGATAACGGCCATGCTGCGACAGGAGATAAGTATCGTGAATTTATGATTGATTTGCGAAAAATACTTAAGTCGTATCGTATTGCGAAAATACAGCGTCCTGTTCGAAAAAAAGATCAGCTTGTCATATGTGTCAATCAGCGAATGGCCTATATATACATTTTGGATGACAGCCTTCCTAAGAGCACACTTGTACAGCAATTAAAAAATGACAATCGTATCGACATTATTGCCTGGAAGGATAACGGCAATATTCGCGTGGAATCCGGCATGCGGGGAGGCTCTTTTCACTTCAGCCCAAACGGTGAATATAAGGATGTCTATGATCAGACGTGGAACCTGGAGGGAAATCTCAACCTGCTGGATTTGGATATTACAGACGACAAAAGATTATACTACCGGGATTATCCGGATGCACTGGCTCGAATACGCAGCGCGTTGCACTCCCATGCCGGACGCTTCGTTATTGTAAATGCAAAGCCGGGATATGATTTTAAAGCCCAGTCCACCCCAAAACACTTAAGTGGAGCGGCGCATGGATCATTACACAGACAGGAATCGCTTGTTCCGTTAATCATTGCGGGAACTGCCGAAAAACCGGTGGGCTCACGTCTCATAGATATGAAAGAATTCATCCTGCGCTTATGCATGAGCGAGCAGGAGTAAACCATTTATTCCTGCTCTTTTACTTCTAATGTGAAAAAAATTTATTTCCCACCCTTTCCTTCATTCAGCATCTTTTTAAATTCCTGTTGTTCTCTTCTCAATTCCTTTACTTCCTGCTCCAGTGTGGCAATTTTATCAGTCAATGGCTTTAGCGCCTCTTCCAACTGACTTTGTAAGCGTAGTGCTTTCTCATTATTTGCTGTTTCCATGATTCCATCCTCCTTCCCTTTCATGTTACAAAAATAGATTTCATTTTAAAAGAAAACCGGATATTTTCCTAGATTCCCGCCCAGTTGTATAATGAACATGAAAGGACGGTTGCTGATGTGTTTAATTACCCTTCAATTTCAACGCCATTCTAAATACAAATTAATTATTGCGGCCAATCGTGATGAATTTTATCAGCGTCCCACGGCCGATGCACATTTTTGGGAAGACAACCCCAATATTTTAGCCGGTCGTGATTTAACTGCAAACGGCACATGGCTTGGCATTACAAAACAGGGGCGAATTGCTGCATTGACTAATTACCGTGACCCTGAGCAGACAACTGCCGGCAAAAAGTCTCGCGGGAATATTGTCAAAGACTATCTTGCGGGCAATGCCGCACCAATCGAATACATCAAAGAACTGCAAAGCCAACAACACAATTTTGTGGGATACAATGTAATAGCCGGCACGCCGGATGAGCTGTTTTATTACAGCAATATCCAAAATAAAATCAGGCAAATCCCAGCAGGCACCCACGGCCTCAGTAATGAATTTCTGAATACACCATGGCCAAAAGTGACACGAACAAAGACAAAGCTTCATGAATACGTTCGGTTAAATGACAGTCTGGATGAAAATAAATTATTTGAAATGATTGCAGATACGGAAGAAGCAGCTGACGAACAGCTTCCGGGGACAGGTGTCAGCCGCGAACTTGAACGTAAACTATCTCCACCGTTTATTATGACACCCGAATACGGATCCCGCTCCTCAGCAGTACTATTGGTTGATTATGAGAATAACGTAACATTTACGGAGCGAACATTTGAAAAAGGAAAGTTCAAAGACGAAAACCATTTTTCGTTCCAGATTCAAAAAGAATAATGAGCCTGACCCCTTCAGGCTCTCACACGTTCAAGCTGACGGGATGTCAGCAATCTACTTGCCCCCTTTCCTCCTCTTCAAACGAATCAACTGTTCCAAATATTCCATTGCAAATATATCCAATCCGCAATTTTCCAACCGAAATTACGTTACTAACTTCCTTCTTTCTTTAAGATTAAACTTTCATATGGTCAACCTACACAATTCGTTTAATTGTCGGCAGTACTTATAGAAAACTCAAGTAAATTAATTGTGATGTTACTTAACTTACATTATAATATAATTAAGTAACATATTTACCGGAGGAAAACTTATGGAATTTGTCGAGCCTATCAAGCGTCTGGATGATATAAAGGCTATTAAAAAAATACTTAAAAAACATTCACAACGTGATTTATTATTTTTTGTTCTTGGAATCAATACAGGCATGCGCATCAGTGATTTGCTTTCCTTAAAAGTAAGCGATGTATGGGATGATAAGAAGATCAGAAATTTTGTATGTATAATGGACAGCCATGCCGGTGAGGAGAAAGCTTTCTACTTAAACAAAAGTGTGGAAAGGGAATTAAAAAACTACCTTTCTTCGGTTGATTTGGATCAGCAGGATTATCTTTTTAAATCAAAAAAGAATAATTATCCTATTACGCGTCAGCAAGCGTACCGCATCGTTAATCAGGCCGCAAAAGAAGCGGGTATGTCCGAAAAAATTGGTACGCATACATTACGGAAAACATTTGGATATCACGCTTACCGCAAAGGGATTGCAATTTCCTTTATTGCAAAGATTTTGAATCATCATTCTTCCTCTGAAACGTTACGCTATATTGGTGTCGACAAAAATGAAAAACAATTGGTGAAAGTGGATGTCAATTTATAATCGCACCGCTTGATTTTTACTAAATAAAGAAAGGAATGAACGGACCCTTGAATGTACTAATTTCGAAGTTAAAAGAAGTATTGCTTGCCGTACTCCCCATTACCATTATGGTATTAATCCTGAATTTCACATTAACTCCCCTGGATCCCTCACTGTTAGCACGATTTATTATTGGAGCAATATTAATCATCATTGGATTATCTATTTTCTTATTTGGTGTGGATATCGGAATTACTCCTATTGGCGAAACAATAGGAAAAGCTATTGCCAAGTCAAATAAAATCTGGATTGTTATGATTGCGGGCTTATCGCTTGGCTTTTTTATCTCCATTGCAGAACCGGATTTGCATATTCTCGCAGGACAGGTTGAAATGGTTACCTCAGGACTAATATCAAAAACAAGTCTTGTTGTTGTCGTATCAATTGGGATTGGTTTACTTATTGCCATCGGCCTTGTACGAATCGTCTATAACATTCCACTTTATAAGCTGTTAACGATACTTTACCTGATTATTTTTGTACTTGCGATTTTTACATCCCCTGAGTTTTTAGCCATTTCATTTGACTCATCCGGTGCAACAACCGGTGCATTGACCGTACCATTTATTCTAGCACTTGCTTTAGGTATTTCTTCATTAAAAAAAGACAGCAAAGCCTCCGAGAAAGATAGTTTCGGATTAGTCGCTATAGCTTCAACAGGTGCCATCATAGCCGTAATGATTATGAATATTGTTATGCAAACCGACAAAATGACCGGCAGTCTGGAAGAGGCACATGAATCAAATTCCATCATCGGACCTTTTCTTCATGAGTTACCGATTATAACATTTGAAATTGTTATAGCTTTGTTACCGATTTTACTAATTTTCCTTGTATTTCAGAAAAAATCGTTTAAAATGTCTAAGAAAGCAGTTAAAAAAATCTTAATGGGAATGCTGTTCACTTTCATAGGTCTTGTTTTATTCCTGGTCGGTGTAAACGCAGGGTTCATGGACGTCGGCAATGCTATGGGATATAATATAGCATCACTTGATAATAAAACATATATCATAATCATAGCCTTTGCATTAGGACTCGTTACTATTTTGGCCGAACCTGCCGTACACGTCCTTACCAACCAAATTGAAGATGTAACAAGCGGTTATGTAAAAAGATCAGTCGTACTTGGTACACTGTCAATCGGGGTTGGTATGGCAGTTCTGTTGTCCATCCTGCGCGTACTTATTACAGACCTGGAGTTGTGGCATTACCTGCTTCCCGGATATATCATCGCAATTGCACTTTCCTATTTTGCTCCAAAACTGTTTGTTGGGATTGCGTTTGATTCCGGTGGCGTGGCCTCTGGTCCGATGACTGCAACCTTTATATTGGCATTTGTCCAGGGAGCTGCCCAGGCAACAGCAGGGGCAGATGTATTAGTAGATGGATTTGGCATGATTGCCCTTGTAGCGATGACACCTATCATTGCCTTGCAGATACTGGGGCTTGCCTTTAAATATAAATCAGGCAAGGGAAAAGGAGGAGTAAAGCAAAATGTCGGGCAACAATGAATTGGCGAACCTTGAATTAGTCTGTATTGTCGTTAATTTCGGACTTGGAAGTAAAGTCATGCAAACTGCGAAAAAAAACGGAATTTCAGGGGGAACTGTGCTGGTCGGAAAAGGAACAATCAAAAGCAGGCTTCTTGAGATGCTGGGCTTAACTAATGTTAAAAAAGAAATCATCCTGCTGGGATCCAGCAAGGAAACTGCCAGTCAGATGCTTGAACGGCTGAATGAGAAATTTAAATTCACCAAGCCCAATCACGGCATCGCCTTTACTACCTCAATCAATCAAATTTTTGGTGCAAGAAGTTTTAAAAGTGATCGTATGATGGAAAACGGAGGTGCAAATGACAAAATGTATCATGCCATTACAGTGATTATTGAAAAAGGAAACGCAGAGGACGTAATCGATGCTGCAACTGAGGCTGGCTCAAAAGGTGGTACAATCATTAACGCACGTGGTTCGGGAATCCATGAGACCAGCAAAGTCTTTTCAATGGAAATTGAACCGGAGAAAGAAATTGTCCTTATTCTGTCCGAAAAAGAAAGCACCGAAGCAATCGTTTCCTCGATCAGAAAAAAACTTAAAATCGACGAGCCAGGTAATGGGATCATTTTCGTTCAGGATATTAATAGTACGTATGGGTTGTATGAGTGATAGATTTCAATAGCTTTAAATATATCGGCCTGTCTTTCAAAGAAAGACGGGCCGATTTTGTCTTACAAAAATCATAACCTTCTTTAATTTCCTTCATCTTTAATATCCGCTTTTCCTTCCAAATTTCACAAGCTTAGTTTTCAATAAATACAAATTAATAGCACGAAAAAAATATCTATATTTCATATCTGCATATCAATGGTAAAATTTTCTCGCCTTCCTTTCTTCTAACCGGAAGAAGTAATTTAATCTATATAAATCTCATATACCTTTCATTTAATTCTAATAATTCATTAATAATTTGCTAATGGCTTGGTAATTTTTGCATGGCATACTGACAGTAAGATGAAAGGAGGGAAACCAAGTGACCTATTTCGACATCGTAACACCAGCTGCCTCGGCAGATATTTCAAGCATGAGCTTCAGCGAAGAAAGTCAAAGCTACAGTAATAGTGACTCTTAAAAAAGTGCAAATTTTACTTACCATTGAAAGGAGGCTTTAAAATGACTTACTTTGACGGTCTTAATCCAGCTGCTGCAGAGGTTTCCAGCGTTAGCTTCAGTGAAGAAAGTGTTAGCTACAGCAATAGTGATTCTTAAGAAGTTCATAAATTTTGATCTTACCATTGAAAGGAGGCTTTAAAATGACTTACTTTAATGGACTTAACCCAGCTGCTGCAGAGGTTTCCAGCGTTAGCTTCAGCGAAGAAAGTGTTAGCTACAGCAATAGTGATTCTTAATTTGAGCAGTTCAGAACACTTGAACACTTGAAGTGCGGCTCCTTTCGAGAGGAGCCGCTTATTCATTCGGGGGTGAGATGAATGGAAAATAGAAAACAACGAATGAAGGGGAAAAAAAATCAACATCCAGTTTTCCAAAGCTTTAAAAGTCTGTGGAAAATAGAAAATACGGATGATAATCTTATATCTGAATCTCCTCCGGTTCCAGTGAAAGAGGTATTCCGCAGGTTTTGGCCGTATGCTCGTCCCTACCGTTTTTGGATTTTGTTAAGTTTACCGTTAATTGCGCTTCAGCCAATCGCTCAGTCTGGAACAGTCTGGCTTTTGCAGGTTTTTATCGATCGTGTGCTCACAGCCGGGGATGTCAGTCTCATCTATTGGCTCATTCTTTCGTACCTGGGACTCACATTGCTTTACGGTATCCTTTATTTCAGCGGGACCTACCTTTCTAATTGGGTCGGGGAAAATTTTGTTTTTTCCTTAAGAAGAAGTCTTTTTGAACATCTGCAAGGACTATCGCTTAACTTTTTTGAGAATAGTAAACTGGGGGATATTATTTCAAGAATCTCCAGGGATATTGCCTCCATTGAACGTCTGGTGATAACCGGGGCAACCTCGGCCATTTCCTATATATGTCAGATTGTTGTTTTTATTAGTATACTGTTTTTCATGCAATGGAAATTGGCGGGAGTTACTCTCATTGTTGTTCCGCTCTTTTATGTGGTTACCCGTTTTTTCTCAAGACGGATTAAAATAGCTTCACGTGAGCGAACAAGCAGAGAGGGAGCAATCAGCGCGGTGTCTGAGGAATGTTTTTCCAATGTGGCTCTAATGCAGGCATATAATCAGCAGGATGCAGAAAGTGAACGGTTCAGCCTGCAAAACCAGCGCAGCTTCAAGGCTAAAATGCTGAAAGTACGTTTGAAGGCAGCATTTACGCCAGTAATAAGTCTCATCGAAATGGCCGGAACGCTTGTGGTAATGACTGTTGGGGCCTGGCTTCATTTCAATGGTGAGCTTACGTTGGGAACACTTATCGCCTTTGCAGCGTTGTTAAGCAAATTATACAGTCCTGTACGGGGACTAAGCAAATTATTAAATACCATCTATTCCGCCTCGGCAAGTGCTGAGAGAGTAATCGAATATATGGAGAAAAAGCCCATGGTGAAAGAATCTCCCTATGCATTGAATCATCCTGCAGGTCGTGTCGAATTCGATCATGTCTCTTTTTCTTATCCGGATAAGTCTAAAAATATTCTTTCCAATGTTTCATTTCGAATCGAACCCGGTGAATCCATTGCCCTCGTTGGTTCAAGCGGGGTAGGAAAATCGACTATCGTTAAATTGCTCATGCGTTTCTATGACCCGACCAGCGGCAGGATTCTACTTGATGGAAATGTACTAAAAGGATTAAAACTTAATTCACTCAGGGAAAATGTGGCTGTGCTTTTTCAGGAATCACTGATTTTTGATGGTACAGTTAGAGAAAATATCGCATATGGGAAACCGGGAGCAACAGATGAAGAGATTGTAAGAGCTGCCAAATCCGCTGATGCTCATGAGTTTATTCAAGAAATGGCAAACGGATATGACACACAGGTAGGACAAAAAGGTAGAAATATATCCGGCGGACAGCAACAACGTCTGGCGATTGCCAGATCTATGATACGAAATGCCCCTATCCTGATTCTCGATGAACCGACAGAAGGGCTTGACGGCAATTCTGAAAAACGTCTTATAGATCCAATGAAGCGACTGATGAAGGAAAAGGCAACCCTTATCATCACGCATAACTTAAGAAGCGCTGCCGCTGCAGACCGAATTCTATATCTTAAAGATGGAGAAGTGAAGGAAAGCGGTACACACGAAGAATTACTTATTCAAAACGGGGAATATGCCAGGCTCTATCGTATCCAACAAGAGGAAAAGCAACATGAAACGACAGTCCCGTCTGCAGATGACACCCCTGATAATGAAGGAAGCAATGTTAGATCAATAACAACAAAGGAGCTGGTATAGTTATGATTGTTCAACAAAAAAATGAGTTGGAAAGCACCGAAAATATTGATCCACTGCTGAAGGGAGACCCCCTAATCCCGGGTTATACAGTCATCCATCATATGAGACGCGGAAGAGATTGCGATGTTTACTACGTATGGAGTGAGCAGCGGTTCACTGGTTGTATTGCAAAAACCCTCCAGCCCGAAGCACAGAACAATGAAGATGCACGACAGCGGCTTATACAGGAAGGCGAATGTTTAAAGTCCCTTTCCCACCCTAATTTGGTTCGTGGTTACGAAATAATTGCCAATCCAGTACCTGTATTGATACAAGAAACGTTAACAGGTGAGACACTTTCTCATTTGATTAGAAACATTACAAATGAAAACAAAGCACTGCCAATCAAGCAATTGTCGCATCTTGGCATGCAGCTGTGCTCGGTCGTCCATTATCTTCATCTGAACGATCTTTTACATCTTGACCTTAAACCGTCTAATATCATTTCCCAGCCGCCACTCGCGAAGGTTATTGACCTTAACCTGTGCGCGGCACCCGGAGAAATTAGAAAAGGAACCGGGACAAAGCAGTATATGTCGCCTGAACAGGCAGGCGGAGATGTCTTAACAACAGCTGCTGATGTATGGGGGATAGGTGCAGTACTATTTTTTGCAGCAACTGGAAAACGACCGTTTCAGTCTTTTGAAGAAGGAAAATATGAGCAGCTCGAAAGACCAGCGAAATCCGTGAAAACCTACCGTGATATGGATGATTCTTTAGCGAACCTGATTGACCAATGTCTTCATATAGTCCCGCAACAGCGACCTAATTTAAGAGAAATCTATAATATTTTACATTTATATATAGCGTAGGATACTGGAACCTGATCAAAATAACATAATTCTTTAAGGTGGTGTCTCCCCAACTGAAACATGTTAATAACGGCTATTAAACACTTTAACAATTTATTAATTATCCGGCACGATTTCAACAATTATTTTCCGAAAAAAGGAACACCCTATTAGTCCTGGCTAACATAGGTGTTCCTTTTATATCTCTTAACCTAACAATCCCGTTCACACACTAAGGAAGGTTTGAATACTGGGACACTTCTTGTTCCCTCGTACCATTAACATCCTGTTGTCCAAAGTCATCGAGCAATGCACGCACTTCATCTGTAGACTCTGCATCCATCAATTGATTTCTTAATTCACTTGCCCCTCGGAACCCGCGGATATAAATCTTAAAAAAGCGACGAATCGGTTTAAACGGACGGGCTTCAAATTGTTGTGAATATTTATCATGAAGATTAAGCTGCAGCCTTAAGAGATCAAGCAATTCATTACTGCTATGTTCTTTCGGTTCCTTTTCAAAGGCAAATGGATTTTTAAAAACTCCACGCCCAATCATAACACCGTCAACACCGTATTTATTAGCAAGCTCCAAGCCAATTTGACGGTCAGGAATATCGCCATTGATTGTCAAAAGGGTATCCGGTGCTATCTCATCACGAAGTTTTTTAATTTCCGGAATCAGTTCCCAATGAGCATCCACTTTGCTCATTTCCTTTTTCGTACGCAGGTGAATGGAAAGATTGACGATGTCCTGTTCCAATAAATGTCTCAACCAGTCGCGCCATTCATCTACATTCGTATAACCAAGTCTTGTCTTCACACTTACAGGCAAACCGCCTTCTTTAGCTGCCTGGATGATATCTGCTGCAACATCCGGACGACGGATAAGGCCGCATCCTTTCCCTTTCGGTGCTACATTGGGAGCAGGGCAGCCCATATTGATATCCACCCCCTGGAATCCTTGTTCCGCCATACCAATACTCATTTGCCGAAAGTGTTCCGGCTTATCCCCCCATATATGTGCTACCATTGGCTTTTCATCCTCTGTAAAAGTCAAACGCCCGCGCACACTATAGATCCCTTCTGGGTGACAAAAACTCTCTGTATTTGTAAATTCTGTAAAAAACACGTCCGGTCTGGCTGCTGCGCTTACCACATGGCGAAAAACAACATGTGTCACATCTTCCATTGGTGCCAGTACAAAAAACGGACGTGGTAAATTACGCCAAAAATTATCTTTCATAATAAATTCAGTTCCTCTCATTATGGGACATAAAAAAGTGAAGATGTCCCTGCTTCCTTTACACTTATACCATGTATAAGCACTTTTTATCAAACTGATTTGTTTATATTGACTGTAATATCATCTCTCAAGCCAACAAACACACTCAACGTGCGGTGTTTGCGGAAACATATCAACCGGCTGCACTTCTTGTGTTTTAAAACCGCCATCTTCTAAAATGCGCAAGTCACGTGCCAATGTGGATGGATTGCAGGAAACATAGACTATTCGCTTCGGCTGCATTTCAATCATTGCCTGAAGCAACTCCTCGTCACAGCCTTTACGCGGCGGGTCAACCACAATAACATCCGGATCCAGTCCCTGCGCTTTCCACCATGGCATGACTTTTTCCGCTTCACCCACATAGAATTCCGCATTTGTGATACCATTCATTTTTGCATTTTTCTTGGCACCAGTGATAGCTTCAGGTACGACTTCCACACCGTAAACTTTCTTCGCCTGCTGTGCCAAAAATAATGAAATCGTTCCGATCCCGCAATACGCATCGACTACTGTATCTTTACTATCTATGTCCGCATACTCCAGTGCTTTATCATAAAGCGTCTTCGTCTGGAGTGGATTGACCTGGTAGAATGATTTGGCTGAAATCGCAAAACTTATGTCACCGATTTTGTCATGAATATATTCATCGCCCCAGATTAATTTCGTCTTATCCCCCATGATGGCATTTTTCCGCTCACTATTAACATTTTGGACAATCGATTTTATGTGAGGGAATTTATCAGTTAATGCCTTGACAATTTCTTCTTGGTGCGGCAGCTTATCTGTCCTTGTGACCAACACAACCATAATATCTTTTGTTTCCTTACCTGTTCGCACCATAATATGACGCAGCACACCTTCATGCCTTACTTCATTATATGCTTTTATACCAAGTCTGTTGGCAATTTCACGGATTGTCTTAACAACTTCATTAATTACTTGGTTATGGGTTGTGCACGTTTCCGTATTTTCAATAATCCGGTGGCTGCGTCTTTGATAAAACCCGGTTATGAGTTCACCGTTCTTCTCACCAACCGGAATCTTCGCCTTATTTCGGTAATGTAATGGATTATCCATTCCGATAATCGGGTGGACGGGAACATGTTCCAGGTGGGCAATTTTTTTCATCGCATTCTTTACCTGGTTTTGCTTCATCTCAAGCTGCAGCTGATAACTCATATGCTGCAGACCGCATCCGCTGCATTTGATATCACATACCGGTTCAATACGCTCTGGACTTTCTTTGGTCAGCTCCAGCAACTTGCCGAAACCAAAGTTTTTATTTACTTTAACGACCTTCACCGTACCTTCTTCACCGGGTAATGCACGCGGAACGAATAATGGATAACCATTAATCTTCCCGACACCACTGCCCTCGTGGGTTAGGTCTTCAAAATAGAGTGTGATTGTTTCATTTTTTTTAACAGGAACAGTTTGTTTACTCATGGGTACCTTCCTTTTCGTTCAAACTTATGGTTTACATCTTATCATACCTGAAAATTGAATTTGAGAAGTATTGCTCATGGAAAAATATAATATTAAAATTAATCTATACTGAATCTGCAATGTGTGGGTTTTATTCCAACTTTGGACAACATATATTAAGTGCTGAGGGAGGTGCATTTATGGAGGCAATACCTTTTGTAGCTGCATTCATTCCATTAATTATCATGTGTCTCATATACATAGGAATATTAGCGCTGATTATCTGGTTTGCGATAACTTTCATCAAAACGCAAAAGGAACGGAATACAATACTACAATCCATTTCCGATAAGCTTGATTACCTGGAAAAGAAGCATACTGGTCTGTAAACCGGAAATAGAAGAAGATCCATCTCCCCTTATACTACCGGGATGATGGATCTTCTTCCATTTCAGCCGCAAACTTTTCCATTTCCACAAATTTATCTGGAACAAAGAATTCGATATGCTGCTGCAAATTGGTAAATGTACCCGGAAGCAGTCCACCGAATTCACCATCTACATTCAGTTGCATTTTTTCATCCGTTGTAACGTTCACCTGCTTGGCTTGCGCATAGATAATATGTTTATCTTCCAAATGTGCTCCGCGCATTGCCAGACTTGCGATACGGACAAATTCTGCCAGATTGGCATGCTTAATGATGATAAGGTCAAAGTAGCCGTCATTAGCTTTGGCATCTGGTGCAAGCTTTTCAAAACCACCGACAGAATTGGTGTTGGAAACGAGAAAAAGCATAATATCCTCATCAACTACATTGCCGTCATATTCAATTCTCGCCCGGGTCGGCCTTAGCGATGGAAGCATCTCAATGCCTTTCATGTAATAAGCCATATGCCCCAGCATTGTTTTTAACTTGCTTGGAACCTCATACGTTAATTCCGTCAATTTACCGCCGCCCGCTATATTCATGAAATAATGATCATTGACCCGACCAATGTCAAGGAGCATGGACTGTCCTCCCAGGATAATATCAACAGCCTTTTTAATATCACGAGGGATTAATAATGCCCGGGCAAAATCATTTGTCGTGCCCGTCGGAATAATGCCGAGCTTGGGACGGTATTCCTGTTCTGCAAGTCCATTGATGACTTCATTTATAGTTCCGTCACCGCCAGCAGCTACAACCAAATCAAAGTGTCGTTCCACCGCTGTTTTTGCCGCATTAACAGCGTCTCCCTCACCAGTTGTTGCATGTGTGGATGTTTCATACCCGGCAGCTTCAAAACGTTCCAAAACAGTTGCCAGTTCTCTTCTAAACGCTTCCCGGCCGGATGTCGGATTATAAATAATACGTGCTTTCTTCATCTTGTTTCCCCCCCATGTTTCCGAAAAACTATTAAAAAGGCGGATTAATTTCTGCATACAAGGTATATCATAGCTTCTTTTTGTCCATTTGAAAAGGGGAAAGTAATGCTAAGTACTTAACTGCTAAAAATAAAAGGCGGGATGCCATTCCAACCCGGAAAACATCCCCGCCTTTTTTTCTCTAACCCAGGACAGCTCGATCGCTTTCAAATTGTGCCCCGCGTATACGCTGAAATTCTTTTAACAGATCCTGAATTGTCAGCTTTTGTTTTTCTTCACCAGCGATATCCAGAATAATCTGTCCTTTATCCATCATAATCAACCGGTCGCCTAAATCAAGTGCCTGTTGCATATTATGCGTGACCATCAAAGTTGTTAACTCATACTTTTTTATAACATCGTCCGTTAATGTTGTAATCAATTCAGCACGGGAAGGATCTAGTGCTGCCGTATGCTCATCAAGAAGCAGAATATTTGGTTCGGTGAACGTTGCCATCAACAATGATAAAGCTTGCCGCTCACCTCCGGAAAGAAATCCCACTCTGGCATTCAGCCGGTCTTCCAGCCCCAGATTCAAGCTGGATAACGTCTCTTTGAACATATCCTTCCTTTTTTTTGAAACACCGGGAACCAGTCTCCGTTTTTTGTTGCGGGCATATGCCATTGCCAGATTTTCCTCAATTGTCATAGAAGGTGCGGTTCCTGCCATTGGATCCTGGAACACCCGGCCAATGAATTTGGAACGTTTGTATTCCGGCAGATGAACGACATTTTTTCCGTTAATGTTTACTTCCCCGATATCCGGAATCAGGTTCCCGCTGACAACATTCATCAACGTTGATTTGCCGGCACCATTACTGCCAATCACAGTGACAAATTCACCCTTGTCCATGTTCAGCTCAACATCCTGCAATGCCTTTTTTTCATCTGGTGTCCCTTCATTAAATGTAACGGAAATATCCTTCATGCTAAGCACCCTTATGCACCTCCCCGGACTTACTCTGCTGCAATTTAATCTGTTTTGCCACACGGCGCTTTTTCTCTTTTCTAGCGTGCATGTATTTTGGCGCAACAAGCGCAACAATTACGAGTAAAGCAGTAATCATTTTCATATCACCGGTTTCCAAAAATCCAACCCGAAGTGCCATGGCCACAACTATACGATAAATAATGGCTCCGCCGATTACAGCTAAAGTAGCCCTGGCAATCGTTTTGGTTCCGAACAGTGCCTCCCCGATAATGACCGAAGCAAGGCCGATAATAATCATTCCAATACCCATGTTAACATCAGCAAATCCGCCATGCTGGGCAATTAAACCTCCAGAGAAAGCAACTAGCGCATTTGATAGTCCAATCCCGACAATAATCAATGAATCTGTGTTAGCGGATAAACTTCTGATCATCACCTGATTATCACCTGTTGCACGAAGCGCCAATCCGACCTCTGTTTTCAAATAATAATCAGTCAAAAATTTGATGGCCAGGGTTACTGCGATCATAATCAGCACTATGCTCCAGGTTGGCGGAGCATTATTGGCGCCAAAAAATGTGAACAATCCATTCAATATAGGATCAAGTCCGGTTTTTCCCCAAAGTGACTCCAATTGTTTAAAAACAGTTGATTCACTCAACAGCGATAACGTAGGCTGCCCCATTATCCGCAGATTAATGGAATAGAGGGCAATCATCATGAGAATCCCTGAAAGCAGTGCATTAATATTTCCTTTTGCATGAAGAATCCCGGTAATACATCCTGCCAAAAACCCCGCCATTCCAGCCAGCAGACTCGCAATGATCGGATGGACTCCGCTTATAATGGAAATCGCGGCGACCGCTGCACCTGTTACAAAGCTCCCGTCAACAGTCAAGTCGGGGAAATCCAGAATGCGGAAGGATAAATAGACTCCCAGAGCCATAATTGCATAGATAATCCCTAGTTCAACCGCGTTAAATACAGATAGAAACATATTTTCCTCCTTCGCGCAATCTACTTTTGAAGAAAAAAGCAGGGACTTTTTAATTTGTCCCGGCTTCTGTCATAAGCTACTTCTCTTCCACAAATTTTGCCTCATCCCAGTCACTGTTCCACTCAATCCCTTGTTTTTCTGCAGCTTGTTTATTAATATACAATTCGATTTTAGGAGGATACTCGACCGGAATATCTGACGTATTCTTTTCACCGGTCAAAACCTTTACAGCCATTTCGCCGGTCCGGTAACCAATATCATAATAAGAAATTCCATACGTAGCGAATCCGCCTTTTTCAAGTGAATTCGGCTCCCCTACAATTAATGGAATATCCTGTTCATTAGCAACGCCGACAACTGTCTCCAGCGCGGAAACAACGGTATTATCGGTTACAACATAAATAACGTCAGCTCCACTTACAATTGTTGATGCAGCCTGCTGTACCTCAGCGGAATTGGCAACGGTGCGTTCTTCAAAGCTTAAACTTGTTCCCTCTGCAGCCTTCTTGACGGCCTCAATCTGTGAAACCGAGTTTTGCTCCCCAGCGTTATAAATTAACCCGACGGTGGCACCTTCAAAATACTTATCAATAAATTCAACTGTCTTCTTAATGGCATCCGGATGAAGATCCGTTACCCCGGTAATATTCTCACCAGGCTTATCCATTCCTTCAACTAATCCGGCACCGACCGGGTCAGTTACTGAAGTAAACAAAATCGGGATTTCCTTTGTTGCCTGCAGCGCGCCCAATGCACTTGGGGTAGAATTGGCAAATATCAAGTCCACACCATCAGTAACAAATTTATTGCTGATTGCACTGACATTGTTCATATCGTTCTGTGCACTTTGATAATCATACTCGACGTTCAATCCTGCTTCTTTAATTGCGTCTTTGAAGCCCTTGTAGGCAGCATCGAGCGATGGATGTTCCAGAATTTGAGTTGCCCCGATGGTGTACGTTTCACCGGATTCATCACTGCCCCCTTGAGAATCTTCTGCTCCAGAAGATTCATTCGAACCACATGCAACAAGCATCATGATGCCAAATAACATAACCAATAACAGTAAGCCTTTCTTCATCTGCATATTCCTCCATTTCATTTTGGATTTTAGAAAACTTGGCTTATCGCCAGACCTTGACAGCAAAGGTCTTAGTTGACTTGTGCAGCCAGTAAAATATTATTACTTTCCCAACTGCCGAAAAATTCAATAATCTAATTGTACAACTTTTTTATCAGAATGGAAATACTCCGTGATGAAGATTTTTGTGGAATAATCAGGATGTAAGACTTATCGGGAGGCTGCAATGCCCCCCTAAAAATTAAATGCTTTCTCAATACTGTTCAGCACCCGTTTGGCATTTGGTAAATAATAGTCCTCCAGAGCGAAAAACGGGACCGGTACATCATAACCTGCGACCCTTTCAATTGGAGCACGCAAATACAGAAATGACGTATCGTTTATAACAGAAGCTATATGCTCTCCAACTCCTCCGGTTGCATGAGCTTCATGAACAATAACCGCCCTGCCTGTTTTCTTGACTGACTCAGCGATAATCTTCTGATCAAGCGGATATAAAGTCTGCACATCAATTATGTCACAGGAAATTCCTTTCTGCTCCGCTTTCTTTACTGCTTTCTCAACAACGGGAATCATTGCACCCCAGGCAATCACACTTATATCTGTTCCTTCGTTGAGCTGTCTACCTTTTCCGATTTCTGTTTCATATTTCCGGATTGGAACATCTTCTCTGGAAGCCCGGTAATTGTGCATTGGTTCGAGAAACAGAACAGGATCCGGATCTTCAATCGCTGAAATCAACAGACCTTTAGCCTGTATCGGTGATGATGGACAAACTACCTTCAGACCAGGCATATGAGTGAAAATCGCTTCCATGCTGTCTGAGTGTACTTCCGGTGCGCGAATTCCCGCACCATACGGCGCCCTGATAACCATCGGTACACTAAAATGCCCCATCGTTTTCATACGGATTCTTGAAACGTGTGTCATGATCTGATTATACGCCGGGTAAATAAACCCCATGAACTGGATCTCAGCGATGGGTTTAAATCCATTAACTGCAAGCCCCACGGATGTTCCGACGATTCCCGATTCGGCGAGCGGGGTGTCAACAACCCGGTCCTCCCCAAAGCTTTCCTGCAACCCATCCGTTGCACGGAAGACGCCTCCATTTTTACCTACATCTTCCCCAAGTACAAGTGTGCTTTCGTCCAGCTCCAGCATTGTTTTCATCGCATCATTAATTGCCTGAATCATCGTCATTGGTTTAACTGCCTCACGCTTTTTCATTTCCCGTTGCCAATCAATAGCCAAAATCATTCCTCCTTCAAGCTTTAACCGGTTATATTTTTCAGTTAAAATATTTGGGTTGTCACAAGAAGCTGGGACAAAGATGTTTTATCAAAAGAAAAAACGAATTAACTTAATTGATGGGTTCAGCCGCTCCGGAAATATACTTCGCTTTCACTTTCGAGCATAAGTGCGACATCAGCTCAAGGAAATCACTTTCGCTGTGTCTTCTTTACCGC
This sequence comes from Virgibacillus ihumii, assembly GCF_902726655.1. Lineage (NCBI taxonomy): Bacteria > Bacillati > Bacillota > Bacilli > Caryophanales > Bacillaceae > Virgibacillus > Virgibacillus ihumii. The sequence continues at coordinate 3,415,883 of NZ_CACVAN010000001.1, read as the reverse complement.
GGGCGGCTGTTGAGCCTCTCCGTGCTGACGCACTTCAGAGTCTCACCTAGGCCTCTGCTCTAGGCCGCTGAAAAAGTCCATTAAAATTCGATGGTTGAAAATCCAATCCCAAATTTCATGCTAAAAATTATATGGAAGTGGGAGATAGCAGCTGAAAATAATTCAATTTCAGCACTTAAAGTGGGAAAATTAATTTCCAAAATATGTTTTTCAGCAGCCTAGCCTCTGCTCCCGCAGGAGTCTACGTATATTTCCTCCGCTAAAGTAGTGCATTATTCGTCTTTTCTGATACACATATTTGTTTTGTCCCACCCCCTTCTATTCTTCCTTATCTGCCAGCGCAAGAAAGGATTCTTTTTGTTTCAGAAGCTGCTCCGGAAGTTCGGAATATAAATGATCGAACATGTCCTCGGCTTTTGCATCAGGATACTTTTCCATCGCCGCAATAGCCTGATCAACTTCATCTTTCAGCGAAGATTTGATTTCACCGATTTTCTGTTCATTCCACATATCATGCTTTTTCATATACCGCTCCAGGCGCACCAGTGGATCAATGATATTTTTTCCTTTATCAGCAGGTCGGTATTTGCCTGGGTCATCTGCGGTGGTATGTGCCCCGGCACGCCACGTAACTGCTTCAATTAATGTTGGGCCATTGCCGGTCCGGGCCAGTTCAACCGCTTTTTTTGTTTCAAAATAGACAGCCAGACAATCATTACCATCCACCCGGACACTGCGCATATCATACCCGGCTGCTTTCTGAGCAATTGTTTTGGAATGTGTTTGTTTTTCAAAAGGAACGGAAATCGCGTAGCCGTTATTCTGGTTAAATAATATTGTAGGGGTCTGAAATACACTGGCAAAATTCATTCCTTCATGAAAATCACCTTCTGACGTTGCTCCATCACCGAAGTAGGCAATCGCAACACGATCTGTCTTTTTTCTTTTTTCTGCCCATGATGCGCCTACCGCGTGCGGAATCTGACTGGCTATTGGTACTGCCGGCGGAAAAATATTTTTCCCCTCAGGTGGTACACATCCTTCTATCCGCCCGTTCCAATACAAAAACATTCGTGTCATATCCGCTCCATATGTCAGAGTTGCCCCGTGATCGCGGTAGGTCGGAAAAATCCAGTCACCTTCCCCCATAGCAAGCGCGCTTCCCACCTGTGCAGCCTCCTGTCCGCCAAACGGCGGATACGTCCCAATTCTGCCCTGACGCTGCAAACTAATGGCTTTCTGATCAAATGTCCGAATCCGGTACATATGATAGTACAGCTTTTCGATAAGTGTCGCGTCTAAATCAGATGTACAGGAACCATCAACGAGTACCCCGTTATCATCCATCATTTGTTTAATCGGGTAGTTTAACCCCATATCGTCTTCCCCCTCTTAACTCCGAATATCCCACTTTGGCTTAACAGACCGTGTATAAAAATTATTTCGTCTGCCCCTTGATTCCAGTACGTTTTCACAAATATGGTTTGCTGCCGTAATGGTTGACTCACCACTTTTTTCCGCTTGATGGTAAACATCCAGTAAAGCATTATAAATTTCCTTTGTTTTCATAAGTACTCTTTCTTTGTTTGCACCATACAGTTCATCGGCCACCTGAATCAGGCCGCCTGAATTGATAATATAATCCGGAGCATACAGGATACCCCTGTTTGCAAGTTCCGCACCATGCTGCTCTGTCTGCAGCTGGTTATTCGCCGATCCGGCAATTGCTTTGACCCATAATTCATTTATCGTCTGATCGTTAATGACCCCGCCGAATGCGCAAGGTACAAATACATCCGCATCCTATGAATAAATTTCATTACTCCGAACAAAACGGGCCACACCTGGGCTGGTTTCCGCCTTTCGTAAAATGGCGTTCACGTTCTTTTTACTTATATCTGTTACATAAATTTCCGCACCTTCGTCAAGAAGACTTGCTGCCACTTTATATCCAACCTTGCCAAGTCCCTGTATAGCATAAACCGCCCCTGACAGATCATCATTTCCAAACAGCATTTTATTCGTCGCCTTTAACCCATGCAATACTCCTGTCGCAGTCGGAATCGATGAGTCACCCCCGCCGCCGTAAACTTCCGGAACACCAACAATATTATTTGTTTCCTTCATGGCGTACACAAAGTCATCCATATTGGTTCCCATGTCAGTTCCGGTATAAAAACGTCCTCCTAGAGACTCAACATACTGTCCGAAACTGCGGAACAGTTCCGGTGATTTATCTGTATCGGGGTTACCGATAATAACAGCCTTTCCGCCGCCAAAATCGACATCCGCCGCTGCACACTTATAAGTCATTCCTTCCGCCAGCCGCAGCACATCCTCAAGTGCCTCATCAAGATTGGAATACTGCTGCATCCGGCAGCCGCCGAGTGCCGGGCCCAGCGTTGTGTTATGTATGGCTATAATTGCCCGCAGTCCTGCTTCAGGATCATTGCAGAAGATAACCTGCTCATGTTCGGACATTTTATCGAGCAGTGCAAAATCCTCCGTAACGGATGAATCCTTTACCAACCCCATAATCATCCTCCTACTATCGTATTTCAGTACTTTTAACACCATTATTAAAGCGCTTACAAAATTATTTTTATATAACGTTATTCAAACGTTATTTTACCACTGTGTGATAGTATCGTCAATATTTTTTGAAATGTTACCACTTTTAAAACAAAGGAACGGACATCCGAACAGAAATGTAAGAACCGTTTCCAACTATGAAAGAACCATTATTACGCACAAAGTGGTGTGTTTAGCTAATCTTCTTTTTAGTCCGGGTTTTTACTCCAACAAACCCGACATATTCTCCAATTGTTTCTTTGCACCATTTACCATCCCATCGATAACTTCCTGTACAGTCATAACGCGCTCAATTAAGCCTGTTACCTGACCGGCATTCATAAATCCATGTTCCAAATCTCCGTCAAGCGCACCTTTCTTATGCTGAAGTTCCGATGTCATCGTACTGTACTGCTCAAGGGACATACCATTCATCTCAAGTTCCTGTAATTGTTGGGCATAATCGGTATTCAAAATACGCCGCATCCGGCCATAGGTTCTACCGATAAGTATTGTCCCGAATCCTTCTGATGCAACAAGCCCCTTCTTATAAACATCGTGAAAAGGTGCTTCTTTTGTTGAAATAAGACACGTTCCAAGCTGCACACCCGATGCTCCGAGGGCAAGTGCTGCTGCCAATCCCCTCCCATCACCTACACCGCCGGCGGCTATCACCGGCACACTGACATTACGGCTGACCTGGGGAATCAGGGTGAATGTTGTCAGCTCCAAATTGGAATTAATTCCAGCAGCCTCAAATCCTTCAGCAACAATAATGTCAGCACCAGCTGTTTCCGCCTTTTTGGCATGCTTAACGGAAGCAACCACAGCTAGAACTTTAACATTGTGTTCACGCAGAACAGGGATATAACCTGCCGGGTTCCCGGCTGATAAAGAAACAACTGGTACATTATATTCTGTTACTAATTGAATTAATTCCTCAACGTGCTCCGAAACATTTATGGCAATGTTGACAGCAAACGGTTTATTCGTCCGTTCTGTCGTTTCTTTAATAATTTTTTCAACCTGCTTTGGTGTCATCGTGCCACACCCGATTGTCCCAAGCCCTCCGGCTTCAGACACAGCTGCAGCGAGCTGGGCATTGCTGATATTCCCCATTCCGCCCTGAACAATCGGATAGGTTATTCCAAGAGTCTTACAGACCGGATTCATCGTCACCACTCCTTTGACTTCACGGTTATCTATTTTCCTTTAAATTCCGGATTTCGTTTTTCATTAAATGCGGCAAGTGCCTCAAGTCGGTCTTCGGTTGGAATCGTTAATTCATACGCTTTCGCTTCCATTTCCATTCCGGTTTGCAAGTCTGTGTTCATTCCACTGGTAATTGCATACTTCGCTTGTTTTACTGCAACCGGGCCATTCTTCATTATATCAGCAGCAAGCTGCAGACAAGTATCATGCAATTCACGCTTCCCTACAATCTTCAAAAGAAGTCCCATTTCAAGCGCCTCCTCAGCGGAGACTTTTTTGGCAGTAAGAATCAGTTCTTTTGCCTTCATTTCGCCAACCAATCTTGGCAGACGCTGCGTTCCACCGGCTCCAGGGATAATTGCCCAGTTCGTTTCGGTGAGTCCCATTACGACCCCGTTTGCAGCGATAGAAAAGTCACAAGCCAGCATCAGCTCAAAGCCGCCTCCAAATGCATAACCATTTACAGCAGCTATTGTTGGCTGCGGCAATGAGGCAATACTGTTAAAGACATCCCGGATTAATTTTACATTTCGTCGGACTTCCTTTTCGTTAAGTGTTTTTCGTTCTTTCAAATCAGCACCAACACTAAATGATTTATCACCTGCCCCGGTAAATAAAACAACTTTAACCTCCGGATCAAGATGGACTTCTTCAACGACTTCCCGAAGCCGTGAGAGTGTTATGTAGTCAAAACAGTTCAATACTTCTTCCCTGTTAATGGTTACAAATGCAATATTATTTTTCTTTTGCAAAAGTATAGTCGACATAAGGACAGCCCCTTCAACTTTTCTAATCCCCGGCATTCTCTACAATAGTTGCAATTCCCTGGCCAACCCCGACACACATTGTAGCCAAACCGTATCTTGTCTTTTGCTTTTTCATCTGGTGGATAAGCGTTGTTAAAATCCGTGCGCCGCTTGCACCGAGCGGATGGCCAAATGCAATTGCTCCTCCGTTAACATTTACTTTCTGTTGGTCAAGTTCAAGCTGGCGAATACATTCAAGCGACTGAGAAGCAAATGCTTCATTCAGCTCGACCAAATCGATATCCTTCACACTAAGATCTGATCGTTTCATCGCTTTCCGGCTTGCATAAATCGGACCAAGCCCCATAATTCTCGGTTCGAGTCCCGCCGCAGCACCAGCAACATATTTCACCAATGGTTTGAGTTCTAACTCACTGGCTTTTTCAGCACTCATTACAAGCAATGCGGATGCCCCGTCATTAACACCGGACGCATTTCCCGCTGTAATCGTACCATTTTCAAAGAGCGGTCTGAGTTTACGGAGTTTTTCCGGTGATGTTTCCGGACGCGGATGTTCGTCGGTATCAACTGTAATTTCACCTGCTTTTCGATCTGTGTAGGTGACAGGTACAATTTCGTCAGCGAACTGGTTATTTTCCATCGCCTTTTTCGCCCGCATCTGACTCTGGTAGGCAAATTTGTCTTGTTCTTCACGGCTAATCCCAAATTGTACCGCAACATTTTCAGCAGTTTGCGGCATGGAATCTGTCCCAAATGATTTTTCCAATTCAGGATTTATAAAACGCCATCCAATGGTCGTGTCATAAAGTTCCTGGTTACCGCGCGGAAAAGCTTTATCCGGCTTGGGCATTACCAGCGGCGCCCGCGTCATGCTTTCAGTTCCACCGGCAATAAAGATATCGCCCTCTCCGGCAGCTATTGCCCGTGCAGCATACATGACTGCATCAAGACTTGATCCGCACAGACGATTAATCGTTGTACCACCTGCCTGAACGGGAAGTCCGGCAAGCAATCCTGCCATTCTGGCGACATTACGGTTATCCTCACCAGCCTGATTGGCATTTCCAAGCACAACATCTTCAATTTCTGCTGCTGGCAGTCCTGGATTCCGATCCAGCAGCGCTTTAATAACAACAGCGCCCAGATCATCGGGGCGGACATGCTTTAAGGCGCCCCTGTATCTGCCAATTGGCGTGCGGACAGCATCAACGATAACAACTTCTTTCATTTTTTTACCAACTCACTTTTTTCCGTATAATCATATACACCTTTACCGGATTTCCGACCCAGCCGGCCAGCTTTCACATATTGCTCCAAAAGAGGTGCCGGACGATACTTTTCACCAAGGGTTTCATGTAAATACTTCAAATTATTCAGCCGCGCATCCAACCCGACAAGATCACCAAGCTCCAGTGGCCCCATCGGATAGTTCAAACCAAGTTTAATGGCTTTATCAATATCTTCCGCAGTCGCCACACCTTCCTGCAACATAAGGAATGCTTCATTTCCGACCAGCGCACTGATTCGGCTCGTCACAAAACCCGGAAACTCATTCACCTCCACCGTTTCCTTGCCCATTTGTTCAGCCACGGATCGAATAGCAGCAACTGTTTCCCCATCTGTATCCAGTCCTTTGACCATTTCCACAAGACGCATTCGGTGAACCGGATTAAAAAAATGCATGACAGCAAACTGACCCGGACGATTTGTGTACGACGCAAGCTCGGTTGGACTGATTGTCGATGTATTGGAAGTCAAAATCGCATGATCCGGGGCATTCGCCGAAGCAGTTTCCATGACACTTTTTTTCAGGTCACGTTTTTCCGGTACAGCTTCAATGATAAAATCTGCAGTTTCGGATGCTTCTTCAAGTACAAACGACGTATGAAGATTAGCCGTCAAATCTCCCGCTTGTTCACTGGTCACTTTCCCAATCTTCATCCCCTTTTCAGAGGTCCGTTTTGCATAAGTTATTGCTTCCTCCAGCTTTTCACCGGAGACATCCACCAGTGTCGTGGAAAAACCGGCAAGGGCGGAGACATATGCTATCCCACGCCCCATTACACCGGCTCCCACAACAGTTATATTTTGAACTGTCATGGCAAAACTTCCTTTCTGTTATTTTGGTTAAATCTATCATTTCGTTTTGTGGATTTCTTCACCGTATTATATCTACCGCCGTACTTTTCTGGGAATCCGCTGTATAAAAGTACAATAGCGCTGTACTTTAGCCCAAAGCCGCTGTATAAAAGAGAGAGTCCGCTGTACAAGAGGGCAAAGTCGCTGTACAAAAATAATTACCGGCGGTTGGAATAGGCGAGTCCCCGCAAAGAAGGTGTGAACTTCAAAAAAGTTCTACACACCAAATGGATTTAACGGCTTGGATCCGTAGTATGAAAGGACACTCTTATCCTCCATATACAGATCAAGGGATTCAACAGCCAGTTCACGTCCGAAGCCGGATTCCTTGTAACCCCCAAATGGTGTCCCCGGAAATGCGGAAAACGGTGTATTTACCATAACAATACCGGCCTGAATCTGATGGGCTACACGAGTCGCCCGTGCCTGGTTTGTCGTCCAGATAGCCGAACCAAGTCCATATTTTGTATCGTTCGCACGCTTGACGACTTCTTTTTCGTCCGTGAACTTTTCAACAACGACGACTGGTCCGAAGATCTCTTCTTTTACCGCCTTCATATCCGGTGTAACATCGGTAATGACAGTTGGTTCATACCAGTGGCCATTTTCAAACCCTTCGACATGCATAACTTTTCCACCTGTCGCGATGGTTGCGCCTTCTTCTTTGGCAGACTGAACATATCCATCAATAACTTCAAGCTGATTATTGCTGATGATGGAACCTAAATGAGTCCCCTTATCAAAAGGATCACCAGACTTCAGCCTTTTCGTTTTCTTAATAAACCTCTCCATGAATTCGTCATAAATGGATTCGTGTACAAACATACGTGACCGTGCCTCACACGACTGTCCCGTATTGAAGTAAATACCGAATAAAGAACCGGCTACTGCAGCTTCCATATCTGCATCCTCAAACACAATATTAGGTGATTTTCCACCAAGTTCGAGTGTAACCCGCTTCAGCGTGTCAGATGCTTTTCCCATAATATCCTTGCCGGTTGGTGTGGACCCTGTAAAAGCCACCTTATTGACATCCTCATGTTTCACAAGATAATCCCCAACAACCTGTCCGGATCCCGGAACGGTATTGATCACCCCTTCCGGAACGCCTGCTTCATGACAAATTTCATTCAGAAGGATAGCGGTTACCGGGGTTAGACTTGCCGGTTTCACGACAACAGAACACCCCGCTGCAAGTGCCGGAGCAATTTTCCATGCTGCCATCATCATCGGATAATTCCACGGGATAATCTGCGCACATACCCCAACAGGCTCTTTATGTGTATAGTTGAAAAAGCCGTATGGCATGTTATTTACAGTACCGCGATGGCCGACAATTGCCCCTGCGTAAAATTCAAAGTCTTCAATAGCCTGATTCACCTGTACCTGCGCTGCTCCAATTGATTTACCGCTGTTCAGAACTTCCATTTCGATGAGTTCCTTGATCCGTTCCCGCATAAGTTGTGCAACTTTATTAAGTACTCGTGAACGTTTTCCAACCGGATACTTGCGCCATTTACCATGATCAAAAGCATTCCGGGCTGCCTGAATTGCCTTTTCCGCATCTTCTTCATGAGCTTTTGCTACGGTCGCCAGCACTTCTCCTTTTGCCGGATCATAGGTTTCAAACGTTTTGCCTGTACTTCCTTCAACACGCTCTCCGTTAATGATCATTGCATAATGATTTCGTTTCATTTCTCCAACTTCTGTAATCTTTTCCACATTTACTGTTTGCGCCATGAAAAAACTCCTCCCCTGATATTAGTGTGTTTTCTTTTTTATTTTCCGGTGAATTCCGGATTCCGTTTCTCCTGAAAGGCTCTTAGTCCTTCCTGATGGTCGTCAGTCATCCCGGAAATCCGCTGTGCCTGCGCTTCATTTTCCAAGAAGTCCTCATACGGCTGATGCATTCCGTCTTGCATGTAACGTTTGATCAAAGCAAAGGCCTTTGTCGGCATGGCAGCAACTGAATTGGAAAACTGCTGTACTTTTTCATCCCAGTTATGCGGGTCAATGACTTCGGTTGCCAAACCAAGCTGTAATGCCTCTTCACCGGTTATTGGTTTCCCCAACACCGCGATTTCCAGCGCTTTAGCATAGCCGACAAGGCGCGGAAGGGCGTACATAAAGCCGGAATCCGGGACAAGCCCGATATTCATAAATGCACTGATAAATTTCGTCTTTGGCTGAACCAGTCTGAAGTCCGCCGCCAACGCCAGACTCATTCCCGCCCCGGCTGCTGTGCCGTTTACGGCTGCGATAATCGGTTTTGGAAATTCTTTGATAGCCTTCATCATTGGATGGTAGCGTTTACGAAGAAATTCCGCATGGTTGGTATTTTCATCTACTCCACCCAAATCTTCCCCCGCGCAGAAAGCCTTACCATTACCTGTAATGACCACACACCGGATAGCATCATTTTTAGCGGCTGATTTCAGTGCATGTGTGATTTCCTTATTCATCTCAGTCGTAAAAGCGTTATATGCTTTCGGCCGGTTCAATTTGATGGTTGCAATGTTGTTTTCAGATATATACTGTATGGTCTGATAGTCCTCGGAAACCATTTCTACACCCCTTTAAACGAAGGTCGCCGCTTATCCATAAACGCCTGCATACCTTCTTTTTGATCATTCGAGTCAAATGCGAGGTAAAAATTTTTCCGCTCCAATTTCATCCCATCAGTTAAGGAAAGTTCTTCAGCTTTATGTACCGCCTCTTTGATGAGTCTTAGTGAAATTGGTGCCTGGTTCGCCAATTGCTTTGCTAATCGCATTGTTTCCTCTTCCAGCATTTCCGGAGCAACCACGCGATTGATCACACCAAACCTCTCCGCTTCGGCTGCGCTCATCGATTCACCAAGCCAAATCCATTCCAATGCTTTTCGTTCACCCATGGCTTTTGTTAAAAATTGGGTTCCGCCTGCTCCCGGCATAACACCTAGTTTGACTTCCGGAAAGCCGAATTTAGCCTTCTCGCCGGCAATAATCAAATCACAGTGAAGAGCCAGCTCAAATCCACCGCCAAGGGCAAAACCATTGACAGCCGCAATTAACGGTTTTTTAATGAGCGTTATCCGATCCCAGACGGCAAAAGGGTCCAAAAGCTCAAGTGACAATGGACTATCCTCCAGCATCTCCTCGATATCTGCACCGGCTGCAAAAAACTTCTCATGCCCCTTCACAACAATGACACGGACAGTTTCATCACGGTCAAGCACTTCCATTTCTCCAACTATTTCATCGACCATTTTTCTATTCAACGCATTGGAAACGTCGGGCCGGTCGAGTTGAATCACACCAATACCCTCTTCTTTGACGACATTGATATGTGCATATTCACCCATCGATTTCTTCACCAATCATTAAGGTTACAAGATCACCGGCAAACTCCATGACATCTTTTCCGGATGCCTTCCCTTCATCGGTTTTCATTGCTTGTTGAAGGGACTCCTTGTCATCATAAAACATTTCACAAAGCAGATAATAATCACTCTTACCCATTGGTGATCCAACTATTTTGGTCACTTTCATTTCCCTAAGGCCCGGAATCTCTTTTGTAATTGGTGTGTGTACATTAAAATAATGTTCATCGAATTTTTCCTTATCCTCAGGCTGTTTATACAAAGCTATCAATTTAGTCATCTAAAAACCTCCTATGGATTTCAGCCGCTTTTTTGTCTGGCCTCTGTTCTAATAACTGGCTTCATCGCTTCAAATGGATTCCTGCATTCCATACAATACAAAATACTTCTGCATGCAGTCGGACCGAATACATTTTCCATGGATGTATATTCCGAATCACAATAAGGACAATTAACGGTCCACTGTTCACCTGGAATGTAATGTTCAGGTGGCGGTGCAATTCCATGTTTCTTCAGGTTTCGCTTTCCAGTATCCGTAATTGCATCTGTCGTCCATTCGTGCTGAAACGAAAATTCCACGTGGCATTCCTGTACCCAATCAATTTGCTCAATCGCTTTTCTGACGTCCTTTTCAATAATGTCCAGAGCAGGACATCCGGCAAAAGTAGGCACCATTGAAATGGATACGATGTTTCTATCAACCTTTAGGTCATGAATCATGCCCAAATCATATACACTTACTGTTGGAAGTTCCGGGTCATCAACCGTCTTTAGTACAGCGAAAATCTCGTCGCGTTTTTGTTTCACCTCCATGGCCCCCTTTTTATGGTGAAATTTGAACCTACCAAATTGCTTCTTTGTCACTGTTATACACTTCAGCGAAAGTCTGAATAGCCTGATCCAGATCAGCCGTGTGCTCCTGGTTCCGTCCAATGCCAAGTCCTTTTTCAGGCATACCGGCTGGCAGGGAAACCAGTATAGTTTCCACTTCCTTCAACCACTGTTTTTGCATAAATTCCTCACTGGCAATCAACTGAAATGTAACAATGTCTGATGCTTTCGGCCCCAATTCAAACGCATCACCGAACGCATTCCAGGCCTCTTCTATCCTTTCCTGAATTCTGGAGCGTGCCTCTTCATTAGCGTGCTGCAGCTGCTCCATCCATAATTTCCAGTGTGCCAAGTGATAGGTTTGCTCCATCAAAACTTTTCGTGCAATATTAGCCAGTGGGACATAGGAACTTTTTGTAAGCGCATCCGACTTAACTTTTTTAAGAACCTCGTAAAAATATTGCCGCACAACAACTAATGCCCAGTCATAATATGGTTCCTCGAAATAAATTCCGTCTCCATTTCGTTTTTCAAGAAAAACTGCATTTTTCCGCTTATCCGCAGGCCGTTCATGTGCAAGGATATCTGTTTCGCCTTCCCCAAGTTCCTCCAGCAGACCAAAATACATATTGGCATGCCCCATCGTGTTCTGTGTGATCGACGAAAAAGCAACGTCTTCTTCGATATGTGGTGCAAGTCCAAGCCATTCAGACCCGCGGAATGCCACAATAAAATCATCATCCGCCATCTGATAGATTACTTCTTTTAATGCTTCCAAATAAACAGGATTTTGTTTTGCTTCTCCAGCAGACCTTACGTTATCTGTCATGATTTCTTCACCTCTTTCCACGACATGATTTCTTTCTCATCAAGCATTCCCTGCTCTTTTTCACGCCATTTTTTCCGCAAATATCCATAACCTTTTGTTGTCCGGTATTGTTTATTATCCAACCGTTTTGTCCAGGTTGTTCGTTCCTCACTGGTCATCGAGCGAATATGATCCCGCTGTACAACCCATACATCAAAAACAGCCTCACGACGCATAAAGTTTTCCTGTGCCATCAACATCGCCATGTCGTCATTTGGTGCAAGCAGGCTGAACTGATGCTGGATTGGTGCTTTAGCGCTTTTCTTGCTGAACACTTCATATTCCTTGTAAAACTTTGACTCATCCTGCATTTCCATTGTAACTCCCCTTCCAATTTGTGGTTTGTCATTCAACTATTATGAACTCATTTCCTGCGGGATCAGTGCCTGACGTACCCAGCGATTTTTCTCATAGGCGATTTCCCTTAACCTCAGCCGTTCCTTTGACCTTGGTCCATTATTTTTAATGATATTCTTAAATGCCTTCCAGTCAGGCTGTTGATAAACCCACTGTCCTTTTTCTTCATCGTAATGGATGGTGTCGTCCGGTACAGTCAGCCCAAGTGAAAAAGCACGCGGTAAATACTTATCCAGGAAGGCCTGCCGCAGTTCTTCATTGTTACTCTTTCGAATGCGGTATTTCATCATAATATCCTGTTTGGATGACCCGGTTGTATCTGCAGATGGCGGACCAAAAAACATGAGAAGTGCAGGCCACCAGCGATTCAGCGACTCCTGTAAAATCTCCCGCTGGTATTCGTTACCTTCCGCTAGTGCCATGATAATTGCCTCACCATGTTGAGCATGGAACACTTCCTCTGCGCAAATACGTTGCAGGGCGCGCTGATAAGGACCATATGACGCATCCAGCATATTAGTCTGCGAAATTATTGCTGCACCATCAACCATCCAGCCGACCATGCCCGCATCAGCCCAAGTTTTTGTTGGCATGTGAAAAACGTTGTGAAACTTAAGATCACCGCTCAAGAGATTCTCCATCAAGTTCTCGCGTGTCTTCCCGTAAGGCTTCATTAAATCTTCCGCCACGCGAAGCAGTAGCTGCCCATGCCCCATTTCGTCCTGCACTTTGGCCATAATGCCAAGCTTTCGTTTCAATGTCGGTGCTTTTGGAACCCATTCTTTTTCAGGCAAAGCACCCATAATTTCACTTATACCATGCATAGAAATGAGCTTAATAAGTGCCTGCCGATAATCATCCGGCATCCAGTCATCGGCTTCAATTTTCTCCCCTGCTTCAATCCGTTCCATAAACGCTTCGTATTTTTCCTGATCCACTTCGGAATGATCATTTGCAACATAATCTCCATCCGGAATGTAATTATACATCATTTCATCCCCTTATTACGTTTTATTAACGTCATTGTATCAAATCGTTATATATTGTCAACACAAATTTTAAAATTGTTTGAACAGTTTGTCTTATTTACATAGAAACAACATGTTTGTCAACACTTATTTAATTGACAGAAATGCTGAAACACTATACGATTAATATCACAAATTTATATTTACCGTTTATAATTAATCACATAAACGTTTTAAACAAGAGGTTATTAAGAAAGGAACATAACATGGAAAAACAATTTAATACACGTTCCATGATTTTCACTCTTTATGGTGACTACATCAGACATCATGGTAATGTTATATGGATTGGCAGCCTCATACGGTTGCTGAAAGAATTTGGTCACAATGAAATGAGTGTGCGTGCGGCCATTTCCCGCATGCATAAACAGGGCTGGGTACAGTCCGAGAAAATAGGCAATAAAAGCTACTATTCGCTGACAGAACGCGGAAGGGCACGGATGGAAGAGGCATCCAACCGGATATACAAGTCCCAGTCACCTTCCTGGGATGGCATGTGGCGTATGCTTGTATACACCATTCCCGAGAATAAGCGTCATTTGCGTGACGAACTGCGGAAAGAATTAGTTTGGAGCGGCTTCGGTCTTTTGTCCAATAGCTGCTGGATAACTCCAAACCCGCTGGAGGATCAAATAAATCGATTAGTTAAAAAATATGGAATAAGTGATTATGTATCATTCTTCCGTTCAACGTATGAAGGAATGAGCACTAACCAGGAGCTTGTCGCGAAATGCTGGGATATAGATGAGCTTAATGATCATTATTCACAGTTCATTCAGGAGTACAGCCAAAAGTATGTTATCGATAAACCAAAAATTGAAAAAGGTGAAATCAGCGACGGCAGTTGTTTTGTCAAAGCCGCGATGCTCGTTCATCAATACAGAAAATTTCTTTTTATTGATCCAAACTTGCCTGCAGAACTGCTCCCCGAAAAATGGCTGGGTGATTCAGCGGCATCACTTTTCACGGACTATTACCAGCTGCTTAAGAATCCTGCCAACCGCTTTTTCGAATCGGTGTTTAAACTTGGTAACATCAAAGAGGTAAATAAATAAGGTCAGGCTTTCCGGAGAGTTCGGAAATTATGTGAGTATTCATCCGCCGCAATGTAAATCAAACGCGGCGGATGAACATTTTTCAAGATTATCGAGGCGTTCATTAGAAAACAGCTTTATTGATCTTCTCAAATACTTCCTGTTTACGGAATTCCTGACCCTTTTTTGTATATGTGGAAATCGTTTCTTCAATCATCTCCATATCCTTATCAGTTAAGGTCCGAACTACTTTTCCAGGTGAACCGACTACAAGTGATCTGGGTGGTATTTTTTTGCCCGGTGGAATTAGACTGTTAGCTCCGATAATGGAATACTCCCCAACCTCAACTCCATCCAGCACTGTTGCACCCATCCCGACAAGCACACCTTTCCGTAAGGTACACCCGTGAACAATAGCATTGTGACCAATGGAAACCTCATCTTCCAATGTAAGCGGAAATTGTTCATATAAGTGGCACATGCTATTTTCCTGTATGTTACATCGTTCACCGATTTTAACAGGACCTTCATCTCCACGAATTACTGTATTAAACCAGACACTGGACTCAGCGCCAATTGTTACATTTCCAATCACTCTTGCACCGTCAGCAATGAACACCGAATCATGGATATCCGGACGATGCTCCTTATATCTGTAAATCATAAACTATACCCTCCTCCTATTCATCTTCCATCGTTTTTATTAGTATGGAAGAAACACAGGTTGCAGCTTTCTTGCCGTTTTGCTCCAGTTCTGTTACAACATACGCCAATGTCCTGCCAAGCCGCTCCACTTTTGATGTGATCTCCACTTCACCTTCAAAAACCGGCCGATGAAAGGTTGTGTCCAAATCGATTGACGCAAAACCCTGCTTATCGGTCAGTTTGGATGAAATCGCATAGGCCATCATGATATCCGCAGCTGCCGACAGAAATCCGCCCATTGCCACACCAATTCCATTAATATAATTACGGTCAACCTCCCATGTCCCATATGCAATTCCATCCATGGCTTCATGTGCTGTGATTTGCATGGTGGTATCACATGGTGGTGGTGTCATGCTTTGGTTTGCCACTTTTTGCAAATCACTCATTTTAAAAGTAGTCATCATGAATCCCTCTCTCCGCTCACTGCAAGTTTGCTTATAAAGTTTGTTTTTTTAATGTATACCATCCCTTCCATAGTAGCCACCACTTCTCCGGTGGAAAGCTGTATTTGAATATCATACACAGCTATTTTAGGTGTCCGTTTCTTTTCGGAAGCCGTGCAGATTAGCCTGTCTCCTTCCTTTGCCGGTTCCAGGTAGGACATGTGCACATTCAGCCCGACTGCAATTTGACCATGCGAATTGCTCGCAATGGCAAAGGCGTAATCGGCTAGGGAAAACAACAGTCCGCCATGTGCATACCCATGAAAGTTCAGCATATCATCTTCAATCGTTAATCCTGTTTTTGCAAACCCTGTATCACATTCCAGGAGCTCTATATTTAACCTGCTTGCAAATGGATCCTGTTTGAAAAAATCTATAAGTTCCGTGTCCATCAACTACCTCCTATAATGGCATCAGAAACCAATATTAATTAACCGCCTGTTCCATACGTTTATCGACTATCCGAACCGCTTTCCCCTCTGAGCGCGGAATGGATTTTGGAGGTTTTACATTAACATCAACTGATACAAGACACTCCTGTTTTATAGACGACCGCAATTGCTGTTTAAGCCTGAAAACATCCGCATGCTCCAAATCCTGCTCACACCGTACATACGATTCTTCGGAAAGTTCAACACTTAATTCGACAGCATCCAAATGCCCATCTTTACTCAGGAACAACTGATAGTGTGGTGTCAGTTCTTTTACTTTCAGCAGAGAACGTTCCATTTCAAATGGAAATACGTTAACTCCACGTATGACGAGCATGTCATCAATCCGTCCCTTAACCCGGGTCATCCGGGCAGTAGTTCGGCCGCAGCTGCATTTTTCACGATTAATCGCAGCAATATCCCCTGTACGATATCGTATTATTGGAAGCGCTTCCTTTTTCAGGCTGGTAATAACAAGTTCGCCATATTCCCCGTCCGGAACACGTTCATTTGTATCAGGATCAATCACCTCAAACAGAAAGTGATCCTCCTGAATATGAAGTCCATCCTGTTCTTCCACACATTCGATCGAAACTCCTGGGCCGACTATCTCACTAAGTCCATAAATATCCATTGCTTTAATTCCCAGTTTCTGTTCAATTGTATTACGCATTGCTTCAGACCAAGGTTCTGCACCGAAAATTCCGTATTTCAGACTGGTCCTTTTCGGATCAATCCCCTGCTCCTTCATCTTTTCGGCAATATGTAGTGCATAGGAAGGTGTGGAGCAAATGACTTGCGGCTGAAAGTCCTGAATCAGCATAATCTGCCGTTTCGTATTCCCGCCCGAAACAGGTACCGTTGTAATCCCCAACTTCTCTCCCCCATGATGAAGCCCAAGTCCACCGGTAAACAATCCATAACCATATGCATTATGCATCACATCATTTGGACTGCCGCCTGAAGCTGCAATTGATCTTGCTACAATTTCAGCCCAATTATCAATATCGTTCTCGGAATAAGCTACAACGGTTGGCTTTCCACTCGTCCCGGATGAAGCATGAAGACGGACAATATCCTTCATTGGAGAAGCAAACAACCCATATGGATAATGGTTGCGGAGATCTTTTTTGACAGTAAAAGGCAGCTTTTGTAAATCATCCAATGACTGAATGTCATCAGGATTCAAACCAGCTTCCGTAAACTTTTCCTTATAAAATGGAACCTTGTCATATACGCGCTGCACCGTTTTTTGTAAATTGTTCAATTGCAGCTCCTCCAGCTTATCCCGTTCCAATGTCTCCAATTCTTCATTGAAAATCATGAAATCTCCCTTTCTGATAATATATTTCAGCAAATCCCGGATGTATGACATAATGGTTACTGACGTAGTAAATACGTTATCTATATATGATATCGACACCTCCAAAAGTTGTCAACTGTATTTTGAATTTTTAAAACTAATTATCTTTTCGCTCTACTTTTTGAATGTCTTCTCAACAATTATTCCTCTAACAGCTCATTCCACATATCGAAGGATCCATATTCAGAAAAAAATAATTTTACTGTTGACAACAGAGGTAGATTTTTTATACCATTTGTATAATGAAAAATACTTAACCGTTTATTATTCGTTATATAAAAAGGAGGGTATCAATGGCGTTTTATACAATTGTTGACCGGGAAACATGCATTTCCTCAGGAACCGTTTGATGAAGACCCGAACAAATTTGAGTAATAAAGGAGTTGCATAAAGTTGTCAGAGGAAAATATTTATGATATTACCATTATCGGTGCAGGGCCGGTTGGATTATTTACAGCTTTTTATGCCGGCATGCGGAATGCATCTGTACACATAATAGACAGTATGCCTGAAGTCGGGGGGCAATTAGCTGCTCTGTATCCGGACAAATATATTTATGATGTAGCAGGCTTTCCAAATATCAAGGCAAAAGACCTTGTAGAGCAATTGTATGAACAATCCAAGACGTTTTCCCCTGCATTCAGCCTGAGCGAATCCGTCAAAGATGTCATTCAACTGGAAGATGGCACGTTTAGAATCGAAACATCTGCTGCGATACATCATACCCGGAGTGTCATTATTACAGCAGGCGCGGGAGCATTCCAGCCGCGTAAGCTAAAAGTGGAAAAGGCTGCAGAATTTGAAGATGGTAATCTGCACTATTTTGTTAAAGAGCTTGATAAATTCAGGAATCGACGCGTACTTATTTGCGGTGGCGGTGATTCAGCTGTTGACTGGTCACTGGCACTTGAACCAATCGCCAAAGAGGTTACACTTATCCATCGACGTGATAAATTCCGTGCACATGAGCACAGTTTATCCTTGCTCAAGAAGTCCGGTGTCAACGTCAAAACACCCTATCAGGTAGGTAAATTAATCGGAAATGATAAAATTGAGCAAGTAATGCTTCAGGAAATTAAAGGGGATAACATATATTTATTGGATGTGGATGATGTCATTATCAACTTCGGGTTTGTAACAACCCTCGGACCACTCCAAAACTGGGGGATGGAAACATCCAAAAATGCGATTTACGTAAATCAGCAAATGGAAACGACCGTTCCGGGTATTTTTGCAGCAGGTGATGTTTGCGCATATGAAGGCAAACCAAGGTTGATTGCCACCGGATTTGGCGAGGCGACCATTGCTGTTAACCATGCCAAAGCAATGATTGATCCGAAAGCGAAACTTCATGTGCACAGTACACATTTGTTTGCAACTACTACATGACCAGGTCATACTTAGGAGGTTTCGCTCGTTTGAACAGGGCTTTCGCACGCTCCAGCTGTCATGTAAAAAATACCCTGGCGACATAAAAAGTCAGCCAGAGGTATTTTTTACTCTCGGGCAATTTTTCCTCCTCCAGTCCCCTAACGCCAATCAATCCAATATATAATTAATGGTTACCTTAACATTATCGCTGATCTGCAACTTAACTAAGAAACAGTAATAATTATAAGAGATAGACGGCTGGTTATGATGGCAGGCACTATCATATAGTATTGCCCGATTTGGAGCCATTCCGTCATTCAGATGATTCCTTTGTGTTAATGAAATCCAATGACGAAAAGAGGGCCGTACAATACTGTCAAGCATATGAGCATCTTCCTTATCCGATTCGCCCAAAGTGTTTAACCTCTTGATCATTTCTTTCGCGCTGAGTATCCCCATCCCATGACCATAATAAAGACCATCACCAAGGTAAACGGCATTTTCCCCTTGCCATTGAGGTTCAAGATTGTCAGGATTATCAAAATAAATAACATCACCTGGAATTGGATCAGTGTCTGTAACGATTTTCAATACAAGATCCGAATCGGTAAACCAGCTATACAAATATAAATTCTGAAAATAATTATTAAACGTTTCAGTTCCCAGGTATTGAAGCAAGGCATAGTAATAGATAATGATCATAGCTGTTGCGCATTCAAAAGCATATTCATAACCATTCTTAAAAATATCGGAAATTGCAGCTGAAGGTTTGACTCCTTTTTTTAAATGAAGACCGCCTTGTTCCGTTACAGCCCAAAACACAGTGTTCGCCCTGGTGTTTTCAAAAGTAGCAAAACTAACATGGCTGTTGTTAAGCTTTTTTGCTGCATCCATAATATGTTCCCTTATCAGAATAGTCGTTTCCAAGTTCTGAAAGGTTGAATACCTGTATACGGTTAAGCTATTGTCGAGTTCTTTTAGGATTTGTCTACCTTTATTTGAAACAAAGATGTGATCAATCAATTCATCCCAATGAAAGGACGTACCCGAAATTTCAATCATTTTTGTACACACCTATCCCTAAAAGTCATTTTGACAGTGTATACAATGAAAGGAAATTTTGTGATACCTTCCTTTAAAGTATGCTCCGTAAACTTAAAAGCAGTGAACTTCTTTACGAAGCCCACTGCTTTTAGTTCTATCTTTTCTCCATTTCAGCCATAAGAATTTTATTAACCATCGGCGGATTTGCCTGTCCTTTGGTTGCTTTCATAACCTGACCAACAAGGAAGCCTAAGGCACGGTCTTTTCCATTTTTATAGTCAGATACTGATTGTTCGTTTTCATCAAGAACTTTTGTAATAATTGGTGTCAGCTGACTTTCATCAGAAATTTGTACAAGTCCTTTTTCTTTGACAATCTTTTCCGGATCGCCGCCTTTATCAACCAGTTCAGCAAAAACTTTCTTAGCGATTTTGGAGGAAATCGTTCCATCCTCAATCAATTTAATCATTTTCGCAAGGGCTTTCGGTGTCATCTCCAGATCATGCAGTTCTTTCTGATGCTTGTTCATATAACCGGAGACTTCACCCATCAGCCAGTTTGACGACTGCTTGATATCAGCAGCATGATGAATGGTTTCCTGGAAATAGTCGGACATTTCCTTGGAACTCGTTAATACACCTGCATCATATTCCGGCAGCCCAAGCTCAGCAATGTACCGTTTTTTACGTGCATCCGGAAGTTCCGGAATCTGCTGGCGAATACGCTCCTTCCATTCTTCATCAATATACAATGGTACAAGATCCGGTTCTGGGAAATAGCGGTAATCATCGGAGCCTTCCTTAACACGCATTAAAACCGTTTCCTTCGTTTTTTCATCGTACCGTCGGGTTTCCTGCAGGATTTCACCGCCGCCAAGCAAAACTTTTTCCTGACGCTTTTCTTCAAATTCCAATCCTTTTTGCACAAATGCAAATGAGTTTAGATTTTTCAATTCAGATTTCGTTCCAAACTCTTCTTGACCGATTGGGCGAATGGACAAATTGGCGTCACAGCGCAGTGAACCTTCCTCCATTTTACAGTCTGACACACCTGTATACTGAATAATGTTCTTCAATTTTTCCAAATAAGCATATGCCTCTTCCGGTGAACGCATATCCGGCTCGGAGACAATTTCAATCAACGGGGTGCCTTGGCGGTTATAGTCAACGAGTGAATAGCCGTCATCCTGATGATTCAGTTTCCCGGCATCTTCTTCCAGGTGCAAACGGGTAATGCCAATCCGTTTTTTCTCCCCGTTTACTTCAATCTCAATCCAGCCGTTTTTCCCGATTGGCTTATCAAACTGGGAAATCTGATATGCTTTCGGGTTGTCCGGATAAAAATAGTTTTTCCGGTCAAATTTTGTATCGGTTGCGATCTCACAATTTAATGCCATCGCAGCTTTCATAGCGAAGTTCACTGCTTCTTCATTTAACACTGGCAGTGTACCCGGAAATCCAAGGTCAATCGGGTTTACATTTGAATTTGGTTCATCCCCGAATGCGTTTGGGCTCGGGCTGAAGATTTTTGAATCAGTTTTCAGTTCAACGTGAACTTCAAGTCCGATAATTGTTTCAAAGTTCATTTGTCAGCACCTCCCACTTGAGGGCGTATTGTATGGAAATCAGTAGACTGCTCGTATGCATGTGCAGCACGATAGACAGTGCCTTCATCAAACGGCTTGCCGATAATCTGCAGACCAATTGGAAGTCCTTTTTCCGAAAATCCGCATGGGATAGAGATCCCCGGTACCCCTGCAAGGTTAACTGGAATGGTTAAAATATCATTTGCGTACATTGTCAGTGGATCCTCAATCTTCTCACCGACTTTAAATGCCGGTGTCGGTGTTGTTGGTCCGATGACAACATCATAGTCTTCAAAAATTTTATCAAAGTCATTTTTAATCAGCGTACGGACTTTTTGTGCCTTTTTATAATAGGCATCATAGTAGCCAGAACTCAGTGCAAACGTTCCAAGCATAATCCGGCGTTTCACTTCGTCGCCAAATCCTTCACTGCGGGAGTATTTAAACATATCAATCATGTTGTCGGCTTTTTCTGAGCGCACTCCATAGCGAACCCCGTCAAAACGGGCAAGGTTTGCCGATGCCTCGGATGATGAAAGCAGATAATACGTCGCTACTGCATATTTGGAATGCGGCAAGGAAACTTCCTCCCATTCCGCACCCATTGATTCATATACTTTTAGCGCCTTTTCAACCGATGCCTTTACTTCCGGATCCACACCTTCACCGAGGTATTCTTTTGGAACAGCAATTTTAAGTCCTTTCACATCACCGGTTAATGATTCAGTGTATGCCGGCACATCAACATTCGCACTGGTTGAGTCCATCTTGTCATGGCCGGAAATGATTTCCAGAACCCGTGCATTATCCTCAACATTCCGTGTCAGCGGGCCAATTTGGTCAAGTGACGATGCAAAAGCCACCAGTCCAAACCGGGAAACACGTCCATATGTAGGTTTCAATCCAACGACGCCACAAAATGCTGCCGGTTGACGGATGGAACCGCCCGTATCTGATCCAAGTGAAAATAATACTTCACCAGCTGCAACTGCCGCTGCTGAACCACCGCTTGAACCACCCGGTACGTATGCGATATTCCATGGATTACGGGTCGGCGTGAAACTGGAATTTTCATTGGATGATCCCATTGCAAATTCATCCATATTAAGTTTGCCAATTGTTACCACTTTTTCCGCATTCAGTTTATCAATGACAGTCGCATTGTATAATGGGTGGTCAAAGTTCCGCAAAAATTGACTACCGCACGTTGTCCGCAGTTCTTTTGTAACAATGTTGTCTTTGATGCCAGCAGGTATTCCAAATAAACTTGATGTTTCATCCGGTGAATTTTCCAGTGATTTTGCCTGGCTGCGGGCGTTTTCTTCATCAAGTGTCAAAAAAGCATGGATATCACCCTCGACCTCATTAATCCGATCATATGATGCATCAACGAGATCTTCCGGTGTAATTTCTTTCTTTTTCAACATGTTTTCCAATTGCTTTATACTGTGATCAAACAATGCCATAATTACCTACCCTCCCTATTCCAAAATTGATGGAACACGGAACAGACCATCCTGTTTATCCGGAGCGTTTTTCAGCGCTTCCTCTTTAGTGATCCATTCTTTCGGTTCATCTTTGCGTAGTACATTTTTCAAATCGAGCACATGTGTTGTTGGTTCCACATCATCTGTATCCAGTTCATTCAACTGTTCAGCATATGTAATGATGGAATCCAGCTGATCAGCAAGCTTGTCCGCCTCTTCGTCGTTAAATGCCAGCCTGGCCAAATGCGCAACATGCTTTACCTGGTCTTTGGAAATATCTGACATATGGTTCACACCTCCATAAAAATTTTGTTTATAGCCTTTTTCATATACTACAATTCACTTAATTTCCCTCTTCTTATTATTATAATTTTATTTATTCAACACTATAGATAATAGCAGAGTCGGCAGTACATAAGCAACTAATGCACAAAAACGTATGCAATATTACAACAGGAATAATTGCTAACATATTCTTTTTAGCTGCATACGATATAGCATTAAAAAAACACAAAAAAATACCCGGGGGTTTCCACACCACCCAGGCAAGTTCATATAGTAATAGGGTAAAAACTTTAGTGATCAGTCTCTAGATAATTAGAGACTGATAGTGTTGCCGATTGAGAGAACGCTAGGTTCCGCGTCTGAAGCCAAATCAACTGGCTCCTGAGTGAATAAAAATCCTGCTGTAAGGAGTGTGCCTAATGACAATGTTACAATCAACTTTTTCATTTATATCCCCCCTTTAAAATAATCATCTATAAATTAATCAATTCATCATACGTTTGATTAGCTAGTTTATAATACTTTACAGACTCTTTATATTTCTTTAGTGCTTCAAAATGTCTGCCAAGCATTCTAGCATATACAGCTAAATTGGCAAAATCTTTCTGTTTCTGCAAAAATGGTATTAATTCATTAATAACCAATTTTTCATATTGTTCATATTCTTGTCTTATAACTAAATCATATGCATTTAATGCGAGAAAATGAATATTATATGCACTTTTATCTGAAATAGACTCAAATAATTCGAATCCCTTTTCAATTATCTCACTAGTTTTCTCAATCTCGGAAATATTATAATACTCTTTAATTAATGATATAACAGTAATAAGTCTTGTATTTAAATCAACTTCTTTATTATTTAAAACCTCATTATAATAATATATTGCTTTTTTTCTTTCCCCTTTTGATGAATGAAGATATCCTAAATTATGGTTGGTTAATTGTATGATTTGAGCATTATTACTTAATTCGCCTAAATGCTTTGCTAAGTTATGATGCTTTATTGACTTATCATACATTCGAATTCTTCGGTATGAAATCCCTAGAACCGAGTGACACTGAGCACAGCGTATAAAATTATAGCTTTTTCTGAAAGTATCAATTGCCTTTTCAGCATATTCAATTACTTCGAGCGTATTATGTAATTTACTGTGTGTAACTGCAATCACATACTGTATATCGGCAGTTGAATCTTCCGATAAATCCAAATGGTTTAATTTTTCTTCTGCTTGTTTATACATTCGCATTGCTTGATTAAATGCGCCTGTAATCGAGCAATAATTACCTTTAAACTTATACCAATAAAACTGATGAAGGCTGTCAAATGTTCCTGACAATTCGGTTATTTTATTAATTTGTTTCAATGCTGAATCGTTTTCACCAATAACCAGAAAATATCTGATTTTGTGGATTTCAAACATAACCAGATTATCAGATTGGCTTTCATAGATAAGTTCATTAAGTTCCTCATAAGTTTTGATAATTTCCGCTTTATCCTTCGTATCAAACAGCATGTCATACCATTCCTGGCATTTCTCTTTAATTGTTTCATCTGTTTCGTCGGCAAACTGAATGCCAAGGCGTGTACAAAGCAAACTGATTACATTCGGACTTGCCTCTGTTTTTTGGTTTTCAATTTTTGACAAATAAGCATATGATACAATTCCCTCAGCCAATTCAGCCTGGGTCATTTCCTGCTGGATTCGATGTAATTTGATATATGGACCAATTTCCATCTTTATACCCACCTCTCTGACTGAATTGAAATTGCATACAGGCTTTTTCTATATTTCTATAATAGCATATTTTCAAAAAAATTCATATTGGGAAAGTTGAAGGCTTTCAAGAGGTTTAAACCACTTAAAAACTTGCCGACTTTCCTGATTCGAGGAAAGTTGTACAAAAAAAGTCCTTTTTTACCATGTTTCTGTGTAAAAAGGACTTTATCGAATTTTGTAAGCCTATAGACTTATAACATTTCTGATGTAGTTTTCCCTTGCATGTGATGGATCAGATAATCAGGGCCGCCTGCCTTGGAGTCTGTACCCGACATATTGAACCCGCCAAATGGCTGGTACCCGACGATTGCTGCAGTGCAACCGCGGTTGAAATACAGATTACCGACATGGAAATCTTCGCGTGCCTGTTCCAAATGTTCGCGATTATCGGTAATTACGGCACCAGTCAGTCCGTATTCCGTATTGTTGGCAATTTCGATCGCACTGTCAAAGTCTTTCGCTTTCGTCAATGCTACAACCGGACCGAAAATTTCTTCCTGCATGATGCGTGCTTCTGGATCAGCATTACCGAATACTGTTGGATTAATAAACCACCCTTTGCTATCGTCACCGGTACCTCCAGCCAAAAGTTCACCTTCTTTTTTACCGATTTCAATATAACCCATAATTTTATCATATGCCCCCTGATCAATAACAGGACCCATAAAGTGTGAGTTATCATGCGGATTACCCGCTGACAGTTCTTTTGTCAATTCGGTAACACGGTCTTTCACCTGATCATAAACATCTTTGTGAATGACTGCGCGTGAACATGCCGAACATTTCTGGCCGGAAAATCCGAATGCTGACTGAACAATGGATTGTGCCGCGAGCTCAAGATCTGCTTCATTGTCAACCACGATTGTATCTTTACCCCCCATTTCAATAATCGTACGCTTCAACCATTTTTGGCCCGGCTGTACTTTTGCTGCACGTTCGAAAATACGTGTGCCGACATCACGCGATCCGGTAAAGCTGACGAAGCGTGTGCGCGGATGCTCAACGAGGTAGTCGCCAACTTCACCTCCCGGACCGGGGATATAGTTGATAACTCCTTTTGGAAGTCCTGCTTCCTCCAGCACTTCCATCAATTTGTAGGCTATAACGGGGGTTGCGCTTGCCGGCTTAAGTAGAACCGTATTTCCCGTGACCATTGCCGCAACCGTTGTTCCCGCCATGATTGCAAACAAAAAGTTCCAAGGTGAGATTACCACACCGACACCTAAAGGAATGTAGTGGAACTGATTATGTTCAATTGGACGGCTGTTAACATGTGCACCGTCTTTCAGTGCAAGCATTTGCCGGCCATAATATTCCATGAAATCAATCGCTTCCGCTGTATCTGCATCTGCTTCCTTCCATGGCTTTCCACCTTCTTTCACCAAAAGAGCGGTGAATTCATGTTTCTTTCTGCGGACAATTGCTGCTGCACGAAAAAGTACATCAGCACGGAACTTTGGATCTGACTTTCTCCAAGTTTCAAACTTTTCATCAGCTGCTTTCATTGCCTGCTCCGCTATTTCTTTATCTGCTTTAGAGACATATCCGACGACCTCATCCTTTTTTGCCGGATTCACCGAAACTATTTTTTCTTCCGTTGTAATGCGCTCTCCACCGATAATCAGCGGGTACTCCTTACCAAGATCTGCTTCAACCTTTTTAAGGGCTGCAAGCATTTCATTTCTGTTTTCTTCGATTGTAAAATCTGTGAAAGGTTCGTGTTTGTATGGTATTACCATGTCAATTACCTCCCTGAAAAGTTTTGGCTTGATAAAGATGACTGGATATTCGCGGTTTTGCACAGGATATTCGTGTTTATGATGCGTATATTCGCGTTTTTGATACATATATTCGCAGTTTCGGATCGGATATTCGCGTTTTTGAAATTTTCCAAGTCCAATAGTAACAAAACACTGGCAGATTCAAATCAATAAGCAAAAAAGGTATGAATCAGACTGATTCATACCTTTTCTTTAATGCAGAATATGGACTTCCGGTTTATTGGAGCCTGCTTTCCGGTAAATGAAGCTTTCCAGACGTTCATTCGATTTAATTTTAATTTCCAGATCATAATAGTCCGGAAACATTTCTTTTACCAGTCCATATGTGTACTGGGTAAAACCGATAACCTCCCCCTTCCCGTAAAATTCAATCGGGATTTCCAGTGTAAGTTTCTTAAGTTCATTCTTAATATAAAAACCATTTCCAATTACCCCAACATAGTTTGGAAAGTAATCCGCAATTTCAGCTGCGAAGTCATCAATCAGCTGTTTATCATCAAAGTGGTGTTCTTCGGCAAAATCGGATGGAAAAAGAACATAGTCTTCCTGTATTTTTTCCCATTCATTTATTTTCTTGTCGCCGCCTTTCACAGCCGTTTTTGCTACATAGTTACCGGGTACGGGAGAACTTTGCTTTTCTTCACGGTAAATGGCTATCAAAATCGGAATGTTCTTAAGACCATCCATTTCCCGGATACGTTTAAGTACTGTTTGTGCTATCTGTTTCCCTTTTTTCAGCATGACATCCTTATCGATTTCCTCGTAATAGTACGGTCCACCGGTTTCTGTCTGAAACCTGTATACGGATTTCATAGCGATGCCAATAGACAGCCCTTTCAGCTGAACAGAATTATCCTCCTTTTTTACAAGATAATTCTGCTCCAGGATGTGTGATAAATATTTAGGATTATTCCGTTGTTGTTTTTCGGACTCATCATTCTTGATTGGTGGATTTAATGCCATGGAAGACACACGCTTAACTTCTTCCTCAACTTCCTTCCTGTGCGTCTTAATTTCTTGCTCACTTGGGCTGTTGTTACTTTTCCATATTTTCATTTTTTGGTCAATTGCATCCTGAATTTGTTTGTCTGTCAATTCCCGTTCAAGCCATTTATACATCATGTCTTTACCCAAATATTGACCTTCTTCAAAAAAATACTTGTTTGGATCATAGTATTCTTTGGAATGTCTCCTAAGACCTTCTGACATTTCATCTATATCAAGCCTGTTGCCCATTTGATTCACAATAACACCACGTGCAGCACTGGGACGATAAGGCAGAATCGTCTTATACATTTCATCCGACAATTGGTAACTGGGAACAATCGATGTCTTTTCCGATTCACTATCGTCTTCCTTTTTAACTACCTCTTCATTATCAAGTGTAGATGGTGAACAGCTCGTCAGGATCAGGACGGCACCCAACAGCAATATTATAAATTTCTTCAACTTCCCCCGCTCCTTACTAATCTAAGACTTCACTAAGTTGTTCCTCGCTCCAGACCGTTACACCCAGTTTTTGTGCTTTTTCAAGCTTTGACCCGGCATCTTCACCGGCAATGACGAAATCGGTCTTCTTGCTGACACTACCCGTAACTGTACCACCGAGTTGTTCAATCGCTTCCTTGGCTTCTTTCCTTGTAAACCACTCCATCTTCCCGGTAAGGACAACCGTTTTTCCTGTAAATACTGAGTCCCCGGAAATATCCTGCTGCTTCGGTCCAGTGTATTCCATGTTGACACCCAGATTGTCCAATTCATTTATCAGCTCTTTAACTTCCACTTCCTCAAAATAGCGGACAATGGAATCAGCCATTTTTTCACCGATTTCATCAATCGCAACAACATCCTCAAATGTTGCCTGCTGGAGATTTTCCATTTTTTCAAAATGGGATGCAAGCGTTTTTGCGGCTTTCGATCCGATAAACCGGATTCCCAGCCCGAAAAGCAGTCGCTCCAGTGAATTTTCTTTGGAAGTTTCAATAGCCTGAAGCAAGTTACTGACAGACTTTTCGCCCATCCGCTCCAGTTGCAATAGATCTTCCTCTTTTAATCGGTAAATATCGGCAATCGTATGAACGAGGTTTTCCCGGAACAGCTGAATAATCACCTTCTCACCGAGTCCGTCAATGTTCATGGCATTTCGGGATACAAAATGGATCAGTCCTTCTTTTAACTGCGCCGGACAGCTCGGATTAATGCATCGTAATGCTACTTCTTCCTCCAGTCGGACAAGCTCACTGTCGCACTCCGGACATTCTTCCGGCATAAAAAATTCCTTTTCCTCACCTGTCCGTTTTTCCTGAACCGCGCGAACAACTTCAGGGATGATATCACCGGCCTTTTTAATGACAACCGTATCACCGAGACGAATGTCCTTTTCGCGAATCAAATCCTCATTATGCAGGGAGGCGCGCTGGACAGTTGTTCCGGCCACCTTAACGGGGTCAAGTAATGCAGTTGGCGTGATTACCCCGGTTCGTCCCACACTCAATTCAATCTCACGTATAGTTGTAATCACTTCTTCGGCAGGAAATTTATACGCAATTGCCCATCGGGGACTTTTAGCAGTGAATCCGAGTTCCTCCTGTTGGTCAAGATTATCCACTTTCACGACAATCCCGTCAATCTCATAGTTCAAGTTCGGACGTTCATTCTCCCAATATTCCACATACTCAATAACTTCCTCAATCGTTTCACACTTTTTCCATTCCGAATTCGTTTTGAAGCCTAGTTCTTTTAAATATTTAAGCCGCTCACTGTGGGATGAGAGGTTTCCTGACTCCCATTCGCCAACCCCGTACAGAAAAATATCAAGATTCCGGCTGGCGGCAATTTTTGGATCAAGCTGTCGTAACGATCCTGCTGCCGCATTCCTCGGATTGGCAAATGGTTCTGCGTCATTTTTTTCACGTTGCTCATTTAATTTCAAAAAAGATTGATGCGGCATAAACGCTTCACCGCGCACTTCAATCGTTTCTGTGTCTTTTATGGTTAACGGCATACTGCGGATGGTCCGTAAATTACTCGTAATATCCTCGCCGGTTGTTCCATCACCGCGAGTTGCGCCGCGAACAAACTTTCCGTTCTCATAAAGCAATGAAACAGCGAGTCCATCAATCTTCAATTCACATACATATGAAATGGGAGCATCGGTGCCTTGTCTTGCCCGACGTGCGAAATCACGCAGGTCGTCCGCGCCAAAAGCATTCCCAAGACTCAGCATCGGTACATTATGCTGCACCTTCTGAAATGCCTCAAGCGGCTCACCGCCCACTCGCTGCGTCGGTGATTCAGGCGTAACCAGCTCAGGAAATTGTTCCTCCAGCTTGCGGATTTCCTGCATCTTCTGGTCATATTCCGCATCCGGTACACTCGGATTATCCAGTACATGATATTCGTAATTATATTGATTCAGCAGGTCTGTCAGTTCAGCAATCCGTTGCTGTGCCTCTTGCTTTTCCATCAGACAGACACCTCCCTATTGTTTCGTAATTGGGGCAAATTTAGCCAGTACGCGTTTAACACCAGTCGGTGCCGGGAACGCAATATCCAATTCCATTCCTTCGCCTTCACCCTGGACCCTTACAACAGTTCCGGTACCCCATTTTTTGTGACTTGCCTTATCGCCGGGTGCCCACGTTTTACTTTCAGCACCGGTTGTTTGCTGCATTTTTTCCGCCTTGCGTTTCATTGGCTTGTTCTTCGGTTGTTCTCCGATCGACCCAAACATCGTATCTCGGGCCTGTTCGAAGCCATCGAGCAGTTCTTCCGGGATCTCGTTAATAAACCGGCTGATTGGATTCATATTGGTCCTTCCATATAATGTACGCATTTTTGCATGGGTCATGTATAGTTGCTGCTCTGCCCGGGTAATTCCGACATATGCCAAACGCCGCTCCTCTTCCATTTCTTCATCGTCAAACATGGAGCGGCTGTGCGGAAATACATTTTCCTCCATCCCAATCAAAAAGACGACAGGAAATTCGAGGCCTTTAGCTGCATGAAGTGTCATTAGCGTTACTTTCGTTTCTTCATCGGCATCTGCATCATCATTCACCTTATCAAGATCAGCAATCAGCGCGAGGTCCGTTAAAAAAGCGACAAGTGTCTTATCTTCACTCGTCTTCTCAAAATCCTGGGTTACCGTCATGAATTCCTCAAGGTTTTCCAGTCGGCTTTGAGACTCAATCGTCCGCTCATTTTTCAGCGAATGTTCATATCCGGTCCGCTGCAAAACTGCTTCCACCATATCTGTCGCGGTCAAAAATTCCTGCTGCTGTGACAATGTTTGAATGAGTTTGCCAAATTCTGCGAGTGCTTTGGCCGCTTTTTTCGGTACTCCGGTAAAGTCCACTTCTTTCACTGCCTGATAGAATGAAATCCCTTGATCTTCCGTATATGCACGCAGCCGTTCAATCGATGTTTTACCGATACCTCGCTTCGGTTCATTGACAACCCGTTCAAAGCTCAAATCATCATCAGGATTGGTTATCAGTCGTAAATATGCCGTTAAATCCTTGATTTCTTTCCGCTCATAGAACTTTTGACCGCCGACCATCTGATAAGGAATAAAAGATTTAGTCAAGGTAGACTCAATGGCACGGGACTGTGCATTTGTCCGGTACAGTATCGCAATATCATTTCGGGAAAAACCTTCTTCTCCGGTAAGCTCCTGGATTTTATCGGTAATAAACAATGCTTCTTCCTGTTCCGTTGTGCCTTGGAAATAATGAAGGTTTTTCCCCTCGTCATTTTCCGTCCACAGATTTTTCGGCTTGCGTCCGGTATTATTTTTAATAACTGTATTTGCTGCATCCAAAATCGATTTGGTCGAACGGTAATTTTGTTCGAGAAAAATCGTCCGTGATGACGGGTAGTCCTTTTCAAAGGAAAGAATATTGGCGATATCCGCACCGCGCCAGCGATAAATCGACTGGTCGGAATCCCCGACAACACAAAGATTTTCATATTTACTGGCGAGTTGTTTAACCAAATAATATTGGGCATGGTTTGTATCCTGATACTCATCGACATGGATATACTGAAACCTGCGCTGATAATACTCCAGCACTTCCGGAACCCGCTTGAACAGATGAATCGTCTGCATAATCAAATCATCAAAGTCAAGCGACTGGTTTTTCTGCAATGTTTTTTGATAGCGATCATACACCTGGGAAACCTGCCGTTCAAAAAAGTCGCCGACCTTACTGCTGTATTCCTCCGGCGTAATCAGTTCATTTTTGGCGGAACTGATGGCTCCAAGCATCGCACGTGGTTCAAATTTTTTTGGATCAATGTTCAAATCTTTCAACGTTTGTTTAATCACCGAAAGTTGATCACTGCTGTCGAGGATCGTGAAATTGCTGCTGTAACCGATTCGGTCAATATCCCTGCGGAGAATCCGGACACACATCGAGTGAAACGTCGAGACCCAAATCTGTTCACTTCCCGGTCCGACAAGTCCGCGGACACGCTCTTTCATTTCACGGGCCGCCTTATTGGTAAACGTGATTGCCAGTACATTCCGTGGCGGGACATCCTTTTCTCCAAGCAAATAGGCGATGCGGTGTGTGAGCACACGCGTTTTTCCGCTTCCGGCACCTGCCATAATCAGTAATGGGCCTTCTGTATGTTTAACAGCTTCCCGCTGTTCATGATTTAATCCTTTCAGTAAATTATCCATTGTTTGACTCACAATGTCACCGCCTTTATTTATCGTTTGTTTCATTTGCTGCTTCTACCGTTTTAATTGCTTTTTTAATATCTTCATAAATAATATTGCCAACAACGATTGTGTCAGCATGCTCTTTCATTTCGTTCGCCTGAAAACTGTTTTCGATTCCACCGCCGTAAAACAATTTCGTATGGTTTAATTCATTTTTTACCTTTTCAACAAGCTGCGGGTCACCATATGTACCGCTGTATTCCATATAAAAGACAGGCAGATGAAAAAAGTTTTCAGCCATTTCAGCATATGCCAGCACATCTTCTTCATCGGGCATAGTGCAATTTGTTTTTTTAAATGCTTTTGCTTCATGGTTCAAAATACAATACCCTTCGACAGCTGTTTCATCCCAGTTCATCAAACCTTTATATTCTCTAAGGGCTTGATGCTGCAAACCCATCATCCACTTTTTTTCCGTGCTGTTCATAACCATTGGAATGTAGTAATAATCAAAGCCCGGCGTAATTGCTTCCATTGATGATATTTCCAGAATACATGGAACGGTGTGCCGGCGAATGCGTGACAGCAAGTCCAAAACCCCGTCCAGTGTAACATCGTCAGTTCCGCCAACCATAACGGCATCTGTCCCGGACTCACAAATCAGATCGAGATGTTCATCCGAAATATCTTTGGCCGGATCCAGTTTAAATAAGTGATTCCAATTGTTTGCTGTATAACCCAATGTTCATATCCTCCATCGTGTTGATTCCGATTCTAAATTCGCTACATTTAAGTATACCAAAAATTGCGTTGTGAATTTAGGTTTATGTAGGATGTTTTTAAAATTGTTATAGGGAGAGGCTGATTGCTTCAGCAGTGTTGTGAATTTGGATGACTTTTAACCTCGCAGTTAAAATAAAGCAGCTAATTCATTTATCAGGGGAAAAGCTGAAGAAGGGAATGCTGCAGCGGAGGGGCCCTGCTGCAGCATTATGTAAACATTTATTCATCAGCATCCATAATCCGGTCCAGGACAAGCTTATACCCGTCACTGCCGAAATTTAGACACCTTCGCACGCGGGATATGGTTGCCGTTGACGCATTTGTTTCCTTTTCAATAATATTGTACGTATGGCCTTCTGTCAGCATTTTTGCAACCTGCAGCCGCTGGGCGATGGAATGTATTTCGGACATCGTAGCAATATCATCAAAAAATTTATAGCATTCTTCCCGGTCTTTTAATGATAAAATTGCATCGAAAAATTGATCCAGCTGCTTTCCGCGCAGTTTATCGATTTGCATGACTGGCCCACCTTCTTTCCTTAATTTGTGATCGTTACGGACTGATCCATTCCAGGCTTTTCGGGAACAATATTAATCCATGTTTTTCCTGGCACAAATCCAACCGGTTCTCCATCTTTTACAGGAATAATTCTGCCATTCCGGTTTTCCCATTGTATTTTCCGAACTTTTCCCCGCTGGGTCAGATATGCCTCACCGCCCGATGTGATGTCAATGTCGCGGCGGCCAGCATCATCAATTACCTTGTGCTGTGTTTCCACAATAAAAACGTTATCAACTTGTATCGGTTTGCCGGAATTTAATTCAACTGTTTTTTCATGGTCACTATATCGGGTGTATTTTTCGCTTTGTTTGTCATAATCGAATTCAACAATTTCCATCGGATTGTCGGAATAAACAATTTCAACGTGTTCAGCCGGCTCTCCTTTGAACGATCCAGCTTCTTTTTCCGTCATAAACGGCAATGACTTATAGGACGCCTTCACATCATATCCTTTTTTCTCAGCTGCATCATACACCGCATCAAACAGCAGATACGAGTTATGTGGGGCTTCACGGAAGGATTCCCGTTTAAATAAATAGCCATCATTATCATGAAGTGATCCATTTAAATGCTCAATTCCACGCTCTTTGATCATATCATTCACAAAGTTTGCTGCACCATGATAAACATAGATGGCATTATACCCATCAGCAAGTTCAAAATAATACTCCCTTGCACTGCGGACAGGCCCTGCCACTTCCGGTTTCTCGCTCTGGTATAAAGCTAAAAACCGGGTAATGTAGCCCTCAGCCAATATTTCAAAAACGATATCAGCCTTTGACAGCCCTGTCTGCGGACGTGCATCGGTATGATTGTTAATCATCACACCGACAATTCGGTCGTTCGCATTCTTATCGGTTTTAATTCCTGTCAGAGGAAAAGCTGCAGCATTTTCCGGCATGCCGCTTTTTTCATCTACCGCGTTTTCCTTTGACTGACTTTCACTGGCATTGCGTTCCTCATCCGAACAGGCTGTAAACAGTACAGTCAACAACAGAACCAGTAACACGCATACTCGCTTCATGTTTCCACCCTTTGACAAATAGTAGTAGTTACATTATACGTCATCGCATGATTGCTGGAAAGAGTACCTCACGTTTTTTTACATCCAATATTCCTTGTTGGGTAACACGAATATACGGCAGGTGGGTTGCTGACAGAAAAAGAATGGTATATATCGGATCAGCAAACGGGTAGCCAAACTCTTTCAAAAGATTCTTCAACTCTTTTTCTTTGCCAATCAAGTCGGACATGTCTCCATCAAACATACTTCCACCAAGACGGAGCGGCAATTCAAAAATGATTTCACCCTGATGGGCAAGGACAATCCCTCCGCCAAGCTCTTTAACACGCTGCCACGCCAAAAGCATATCCGGCTTGCTCTTTCCGATACAAACAAAGTCTCCAGTTGTTGAGTAGGAGCTCACCATCGCCCCGAGATTATTGGTAAAGCCTTTAATGGCGGTATTGATGCGCCACTTTCCATTTCGGTCGATAAGCAATAGAAATGCATCATTATTTGTATTTGGAATAACATCAAGCGTCACATCAGTTTCAATCGGATATGGCTTAATGATCACATTATTCATCATCTCAAGACCGATTGGTACGGAAAACTGCAGATCAGACATACTTAACTCCCAATCGACTTCAAGCGGAGCCAAGTTATATTTTTCCCACTCAAAGTTCACAATTCGCTGTTGCGCTTCCTGATCAATTTTAATCCATTTCCCTTTAGCAAGGACACTGACCGGATGTGGATTTTCCTTTGCATCCAAAATATTAATATTTGCTAACCGGCCGGGGGCAATTGTACCAAGATGTTCTGTCATACCATAGTGCTGGGCTACATTGTGGGACGCCATCCGGTACGCATCAGGCAGCGGAACACCCTGTTCAATTGCAATCTCAATACAAATATTCATTAAGCCTTTTTCATAAAATGCGGGAGTCGCACCATCTGTTGTCATCATCATGTTATCAAACGTGTCGATACCGGCGTCCATAATTTCTTCCAACAGCTTCGGCAAATCCGGTCTGATTGACGAATAACGAAGACCAACCTGATAGCCAAGGCGCAGCCGTCTGATTACTTCTTCACCCGTAATTGATTCATGGTCTGCTGAGACACCAAGCAGCTTCATTTTGGTCAATGTCTTTTCCGAAGCGCCAGGCAAGTGTCCCTCCACCGGTTTCCCCATCCGTTTTGCTTCCTGCATCCAATACAACAGACGGTCATCCCCTTGAAGCAGACTTGGCCATGCGGTCAGTTCGCCACCTTGCACAACCGAAGAATGTTCAAGCCAGGACAGCACCTCTTCCGTATTAAAAAACTCTTCCTCATTCTGCAAGGCTGTCTGAGAGTCAAACCGTGCCCACCAGAACATGGACACCGGCAATTTATTAAACGCTCGCAATAAAGTAACCGCTTTCTTTTTATCTAATAAAAAATTCCAAACCAGGTTATCATTTATCAATGTTGTTGTTCCAAAATCTGCAGCATACTTGGCCAAAGATACCGGATTATATAGTTGAAACGGGTGGGCATGCGGTTCCATATACCCCGGGACCAGATATGAATCTTCGCAATCTATAATTTTAACAGATTGGTTTTCCGGAAATTTATCACCAACATAGACAATTCGGTCATTTAAAATCCAGATGTTTCCTTTAAGCCATTGCTTTGTATATGTATTCAAATAGGTTCCATTCGCTAAGATAAAATCAGGTTTCACTGTACCATCAATTACAGCAACATGTTCTCTTATTTCACGATTTCTCCAATGATATCCATTTTCCAACATGAACAGCACTCCAATAAAAACGATTTCCTTTATTTTACCATATTTTCGTACTTTACTACACTAAATAACAGTAGTTATAATGAAAATTCTATGACACTTCCACTTTTTTTAAATTCCCCGCATGAAAGTTTCTTCATAAGGTACAAACTTCCCTCCCACCTTTTCAAAGGAACACTTTTGTCTCTGAACTAATAAGATAGCCTATAACCGATTATCTATTTAATTTTCGTCAGGAGTGTTGCACATGCCAGCGATTACCGGGAAAGAATATGTCAGCCGCATCAACCAGCAGAAGGCGAACATATGGTGTAACGGCAGCAAAATAACCGGAAACATTTCTGAACATCCCGCTTTTAAAGGAATTATCCAAAGTCAATCAAACCTGTATGATATGCAGAATGACAACGACTTGAAGGATCTAATGACCTTTCCGTCACCAACAACCGGCAATAGCGTCGGCACGTCTTACCTGCAGCCAAAAACAAAAGAAGACCTTGCCAAGCGGCGCAACATGATTCAGCAGTGGGCCCGAACCAGTGCAGGTCTGCTTGGAAGAAGTCCCGATTACCTAAACACGATATTAATGGCTTTTGGCTCATCAGCAAAATTGCTTGAGGGAAAAGAAAATTGCTTCCCTGAACATATGCGTGCCTTTTACGAAAAAGCAAGGGAAGAGGACTTATCGTTTACACACACGTTTATTAATCCGCAAGTCAACCGGTCTGAACTGTACTTAGAGCTATCAGATGAACCGATTGCCGCAAAGATAGTTGATGAGAATGAGGAAGGAATAGTAGTAAAAGGGGCAAGGCTCCTTGCCACACAAGGCGGCATTACCGATGAAGTACTCGTCTTTTCACCAGGCGGCATCCTGGATAAAGCAAATGCATTTGCTTTTTCGATTCCAAGTAATGCAAAAGGGTTAAAATTTATTTGCCGCGAATCATTTGTTCATGGTGAATCACACTTTAACTATCCATTAAGTTCACGGTTTGAAGAAATGGATACAGTGGTTGTATTTGATAATGTGACGGTTCCATGGGAGCGTGTGTTTTTTTATAAAAACCTGGAAGTCGCCAACTCATTTAAAGCGACCAGTGCATTTCTGCCGTTCACACTGCATCAGGTCGTATGCAGACAGACAGTAAAAGCGGAATTTATGCTTGGCGTTGCACAATCTATTATCGATACGATTAACATCTCTGAATTCCAGAACGTTCAGGAAAATGGGGCGGAAATAATCACCACCCTGGAAACGATGAAGGCACTTTTAACCAAAGCTGAAGTGGACGCGACGACAGATGAATTCGGATTAATGCATCCTGACCCGAAACCGTTACAAACTGCTATTTGTGTTTTTCCACAGGTGTACCCAAGATTAGCAGAAATCATCCAATTGCTTGGTTCAAGTGGCATGATTACGATTCCGACTGAAACAGACTTTTACTCCGAAATCCGGAGTGACCTCGATCAATACCTGCAAAGTGCGTCGGGAAATGCTGTAGACCGTGTGAAGCTGTTCCGGCTGGCATGGGATTTGACAATGAGTCCATTCGGCACCCGTCAAACACAATATGAACGATTTTTCTTCGGGAATCCGATTCGATTGTCTAGCCAGCTTTATTTTGATTATGAAAAAGATTCATATGTTGATTGGGTCCATGATTTCATTAAAAAGCCCGAGGAATAATTCCCCGGGCGTTACGATTATTCTTTACCGATATCTTCACGATAATAGAAAGCATCCAAGTTGCTGAATGGCTTCAGACACTGATAGGCATCTTTTGCAGCTTGTTTTAGGCTTGCCCCTCGTGCACCAGCAAGTAACACCCGGCCGCCGTCTGAAACCAGTCCATGTTCTGTTTGCTTTGTTCCGGAATGAATAATATATCCATTTCCTGATTTTTGGATAGCAGGCAAACGAACACCTTTTTCATATGCTGCCGGATAGCCTTTTGATGCGAGCACAATACCAAGACAGCTGTCATCAGCCCAATTAAGATCCGGATCTTTTCCGGCGAGAACATCCACGAAGACCTGTACAAGATCATTCTCCAGAAGCGGCAATACAACCTGTGTTTCCGGATCACCAAACCGCACATTAAATTCGATTACTTTGGGTCCAGCCTCGGTCATCATCAGACCGGCATATAAAATCCCTGTAAACGGGCGACCTTCCTTCATCATACCGTCCGCTGTTTTCCGAAGAATGTTTTGCATTGAGAATTCAAGTGTTTCAACAGAGATATCCGTTGCCGGTGCAAACGCCCCCATTCCGCCGGTGTTCGGTCCCTGATCACGATCAAAAGCCCGTTTATGATCCCTTGCAGTTACCATTGGATACACGTCGTTTTCATGAACAAATGCCATTAACGAGAACTCTTTTCCAACGAGACATTCCTCGATAACAATCGTTGCACCCGCTTCAGAAAATGCTTTGTTGACGAGCATATCATCAACTGCCTGGAAAGCTTCCTCTTTCGTTTCTGCGACGATAACGCCTTTTCCCGCTGCAAGCCCATCAGCTTTGACCACAATCGGCGCATCCTGTTCTTCAATATAGCCTTTTGCATCGGCAGCATTAGTAAAACTCTTGTACGCGGCTGTCGGGATTTGATATTTCTGCATAAATTCCTTGGCGAACTGCTTACTGCCTTCCAGTAATGCAGCTTCTCTTGTTGGGGCAAATACAAGCAGTCCTGCTTCACGAAAACGGTTGACTATTCCGGATAGCAACGGATTTTCCGGTCCGACAATGGTAAGATCGACTGATTTTTTCCTGGCAAATGCAATCAGTCCGTCCATGTCCATCTCATTAATATCTGCACATTCAGCAATCTCAGCAATCCCGCCGTTCCCCGGTGCTGCATATATTTTGTCCGCTTTATCACTTTCCGCCAGCTTCATCACAATACTGTGTTCACGTCCGCCCCGTCCAACAACTAAAATGTTCATGTGAAAACACCTTTCTGATTAATGTTTAAAGTGACGCATTCCAGTAAACGCCATGGAAATTCCGTACTTGTTGCACATATCGATTGAGTCCTGGTCACGCTTGGATCCTCCAGGCTGAATAATGGCTGTTACACCGGCTTTTGCTGCGGTTTCCACAGTATCCGGCATTGGAAAAAATGCATCGGAAGCGAGCACCGATCCTTTCACTTTTTCGCCAGCCTGTTCAATCGCGATTTTAGCAGCACCAACACGGTTCATTTGCCCGGCACCTACACCGACCGTCTGCTTGTTCCTTGCCAGGACAATCGCGTTTGATTTAACATGCTTAACTGCCTTCCATGCAAACAAAAGATCTGCAACTTCCTGATCAGACGGTTTTTTTTCAGTTGGGAACGTCAATTCATTTTCGTTCACTTCACCGGAATCGTTGCTTTGAACAAGAACACCGCCCTTAACGGTAGTGAGCTTGTGATAGGAGGACTCACCAGTTTTCATTTCCAGTTCAAGCAGGCGGATATTTTTCTTTTTCGTCAAAATGGCCATCGCCTCTTCCGAAAATTCCGGAGCGATAACAATTTCCAAAAAGATTGCACCAAGTTTTTCAGCTGTTTCTGCATCCATCGGCCGGTTGCAGGCAACAATCCCGCCAAAAATGGACGTCGAATCAGATTCGTATGCTCTGGTGAAAGCCTGACTGAGGTTTTCCGCAACACCAATGCCGCAAGGGTTCATGTGTTTAACGGCAACTGCTGCAGGTTCGCCATAGTCCGCGATTATTTCAAGTGCTGCGTTAGCATCCTGAATATTGTTGTAAGAAAGTTCTTTACCATGAAGCTGCGTGGCTGAAGCAAGGCTCATGCCAGTATCCAGCGCATTTTTATAAAATGCAGCATTCTGATGCGGGTTCTCCCCGTAACGCAATGTCTGTTTTTTTTCATAGGTAACGGTATAGTTTT
This sequence comes from Virgibacillus ihumii, assembly GCF_902726655.1. Classification (NCBI taxonomy): domain Bacteria; kingdom Bacillati; phylum Bacillota; class Bacilli; order Caryophanales; family Bacillaceae; genus Virgibacillus; species Virgibacillus ihumii. The sequence continues at coordinate 3,375,708 of NZ_CACVAN010000001.1, read as the reverse complement.
CCGGGAATTCTTCTTCAGTAAAATAATTTGCAATCAGTGCATCATATTGTGCTGTATGACGGAAAGCTTTGGCGGCCAATCGTTTGCGTTCAGCAAAATCAAGCTGATCAACTTTCAGAGAAGTCAGCACGGAATCATAATCGTCCGGATCCACAATGACCGATACATCAGCAAAACTCTTTGCTGCAGCACGCACCATTGTCGGCCCGCCAATATCAATATTTTCAATGATATCTGATTCGGTTACGCCCGATTGTTCAATCGTTTGTTTAAACGGATAAAGGTTCACAACAACGATATCAACCGGATCAATACCATGTTCTTTCAATTGCTTCATATGACTTTCGTTATCGCGTTTAGCCAGCAGCCCGCCATGAATCATCGGATGCAGTGTTTTAACCCGACCATTTAAAATTTCCGGAAATCCGGTTATTTCCTCAACCGCTTTCGCTTCCACACCTGCCTCCTGTAAAACTTTCAACGTTCCGCCTGTTGACAGTACTTCATAATCCAGTGCCGTCAGACCCTTGGCAAAGTCTGAAACATTCTCTTTATTGGACACACTGATTAACGCTCGCTTTTTCATCAAAAAACTCCTCACTTTCCCGATAGTCTTGTCTTATAACCAACGCTTTTAATATAAATTGTTTTGCGGACATTACTTCCCCATCAGCTGATTTATAACTTCAGGATACAAACGATGCTCCACATCCTGGATCCGTTTTTTCAACGCTTCTTCTGTATCACTCGGCAAAACATCGACACTTTCCTGTGCAATAATCGGCCCGGTATCGATGCCTTCATCAATATAATGGACCGTCACACCGGTTGTGCCAACGCCTGACGTAAATGCCTGGCCGATCGCATCCTTGCCCGGAAAGTCCGGAAGAAGTGACGGGTGGATATTAATTATTTTGTTTTCAAAAGCCTGGAGCAGAGTGGGACCAGCAATTCGCATATATCCGGCCAAAAATATCCACGTAACGCCTGCTCCCATCAGTTTTTCAACCAGCAGCGCCTCATACTCCGCTTTTGAAGCAAACGACTTCGGGTTAAATTCAAGTACCGGCACGCCATACTTTTCCGCTTTCTCAACAACACTGGCACCTTGTTTATCACAAACAAGCAGAACCACTTCACAACGAAGATCACTTTTTTCCATTATCGCCTGAAAATTACTGCCGGTTCCGGATGCGAAAACGGCAGCCTTTACGACACTCATGATGTGAAATGCACTCCTTCATTTACTGTCACTTTTCCAATAACAGAAGCTGATTCTCCTTGTTTCTCCAAACAATTCAATGCATCTTCAGCATCATCCGCTGCAACGACAAGTGTCATGCCAATTCCCATGTTGAACACGCCATACATCTCATCGTCTGAAATATTACCCTGCTTTTGTAAAAAACCAAAGATAGCCGGACGTTCCCAGCTTGTTGTATTAATTTCCACACCAAGACCCTCCGGCATCATACGCGGGAAATTTTCATAAAAACCGCCGCCGGTAATATGCGAGGTTCCTTTCACTTCCACTTTCTTCATTACAGCCGCCACCTGCTTAGCATAAATTCTCGTAGGTTCGATAAGTGTATCGGCAAGTGATTCGGTCAACCCTTCGTACGTTTTCGTCAAATCAAGTCCCGAAACTAGTTTGCGGACCAGAGAATAACCATTCGAATGAATTCCGCTTGATGGAAGCCCGATTATCACATCGCCTTCCGCAATCTCATCACCGGTGATCAATTTGGATTTTTCTGCGATCCCAACGGTGAATCCTGCCAGGTCGTATTCTTCTTCCCCGTACATGCCAGGCATTTCAGCCGTTTCGCCGCCAATTAAAGCTGCCCCTGCATCCTTGCAGCCGTCGGAGATGCCGGCTACAATCTGCTCAATCATTTCTGGATCATTTTTTCCGCATGCAATATAGTCAAGGAAAAACAACGGCTGGGCACCCTGTGCGACAATGTCATTGACACACATTGCAACCAGGTCAACGCCAACGGTATTGTGTTTCTGCAGTTGAAATGCAAGTTTCAGCTTGGTTCCGACCCCATCGGTTCCGGATACGAGAACCGGCTCCTTATAATTAAAGGAGGACAGTTCAAACAGTCCCGCAAAAGCACCGATGCCGCCTAGAACTTCCGGCCGGTTTGTTTTTGCAATATGTTTCTTCATCCGTTCAACAGCTTCATAACCTTTTTCCACATCAACACCGGCATCTTTATATACATTTGACATGCCACACACACCTTTCAGCATCATTAGCTACATTTTCGTATAGGAGATGGTTGCTTCGTTCGTCTTTTTAACTGGATACTTACCGGTCATGCATGCCGTGCAAATTCCCTGATGAATTGTCTTATCCTTGACAACCGCCTGTTCAAGCCCGCTTTCCGATAAATATGCAATACTGTCAGCACCAATCTGATCGCACATTTCATCCAGCGTGTTGTTTGCCGCAATCAATTCGTCCTTCGTTGACATGTCAATGCCGTAAAAACACGGACTGACAATCGATGGAGATGCAATACGGACATGTACTTCCATTGCACCGGCATCCTTCAGCATTTTTACAATTCGTCTGCTTGTCGTACCACGCACAATCGAGTCATCTATCATGACCACCCGTTTGCCGCTTACAATTTTCCGCACCGGCGAAAGTTTCATTTTTACGCCTTGCTCCCGTAACTCCTGTGAAGGCTGAATAAACGTTCGGCCGATATAACGGTTTTTGATGATTCCCATTTCATATGGAAGTCCCATTTGTTCAGCATAACCGATAGCGGCCGAGATACTTGAATCCGGCACCCCTGTTACTACATCAGCTTCAGCAGGTGCTTCCTTTGCGAGTTCCATCCCCATCCGTTTACGGGACGCATGTACATTCACATGGTTCAAATCACTGTCCGGTCTTGAGAGATAAACATATTCCATCGCACACATCCGACGCTGTTCGCGCATCGCAAATCGTGTTGAGTACAATCCTTCATCACTGATTGTCAACAATTCACCCGGCAAAACTTCACGTTCAAAGGTGGCTCCGATCAGATCAAAGGCGCTCGTTTCCGATGCAACCACATAGGCATCGCCAAGCCGGCCGATTGATAATGGGCGGATTCCTCGTGGGTCAAGTGCGACGTACATCCTGTCCTCGGTCATAATCAGGTAGGCATATGCACCGACAAGCTTTTGCAATGCCTCGGCAATTGCTTCTTCCTTATTCGCTTTCGTACTTCGCTTTATCAGGTGAGCAAGCACTTCTGTATCAGATGTCGTCTGCAGGATGCTTCCTTCGTTTTCAAGCTCGCCCCGAAGCTCATATGCATTCATGACATTTCCGTTATGTGCAAGTGCCATACTGCCCTGCTGTGTATGAAACAATAATGGCTGTACGTTGGCATACCCTTTTTCTCCTTGAGTTGAGTATCGGACATGGCCAATCGCTGCATTACCGGCAAGATCCGAAAAATTTGCTTGTTTAAACACATCGTTAACAAGTCCTGTATCTTTATGAATCTTCAAAGATTCACCATCATTAACGACCACCCCGGCACCTTCCTGGCCACGATGTTGCAGGGCATGAAGACCGTAATATGTCAATTCCGCTGCCTTTTCGTGACCCCAGATTCCAAACACACCGCATTCCTCATTTATGCCTTTGATTTCAGTAAGCATGGGATTGCTCCTTTCCACAGTTTACTGAGCTGGCTGGTGTCTTCCTTGATTAACGCTTCATTATTGACAGTTACATTCAACATTCCAGAGCCATTTACAGTTCCGATATGCTGATAGTCGTTCATTACCTTTTCAAACGCTTCCTGATCTTCCGGTTTTACAGTTACTAGAAAACGGGATTGTGATTCACTGAACAATTGCACTGTAGGATTTCCTGCCAGATGCACTACTGCGCCCAGTCCGTTTTGCTCAAATGTACTTTCAGCAAGCGCAACACCAAGCCCGCCTTCTGCCAGATCATGTGCTGACTGAACGAACCCGCTGCGGATTGTCTCGTGCAGCTGCTTCTGTCTGGATGCTTCTACTTCCAGATCAATTACAGGTGCTTTTCCTTCATAACGATCTTCAACAATCTTCTGCAATTCACTTCCGCCAAATTCAGCATTTGTTTTCCCGATCAGATAAATCAGATCACCTTCCTGCTGAAAAAAGTTTGGAGTCAGATGGTCAAGCGATTCGAGGAGACCAACCATCCCAACGACAGGTGTCGGAAAAATTGAATTCCCTTTTGACTGATTAAACAACGAAACATTACCACTGATGACAGGGGTTGCAAGCATCCTGGATGCCTCACTCATGCCTTCCACACTTTTTTCCATCTGCCAGAACACTTCCGGATTCGTCGGATTGCCAAAATTCAACCCATCGGTAAGACCTAACGGACGGGCACCGGAGCAAACAATATTGCGGGCAGCCTCGGCAACCGCAATCTTTCCGCCAGCTTCCGGATCGAGATAAATATAGCGGGAGTTGCAGTCAGTGGTGATTGCCAATGCTTTATTCGTGCCTTTTATTCGTACAACAGCAGCATCGGAACCTGGCGTAACAACCGTATTGGTCTGAACCATCGAATCGTATTGGTCATAAACCCATTCCTTACTGGCAATTGTCGGCTGCTGCAACAGCTGTTTCAGCATTTCCGCATGATTTTCCACTGCTGGAATTTTGTTGTTCATCTGTTGGAACTCTTTGAAATATTCCGCCTCTTTTGATGGCAGGTGGTAAACCGGTGCTTCTTCAGCCAAGGCATCGACTGGTATATCAGCCACCATTTCGCCATGTTGTTTCAGGCGGAAAACTTTTTCTTCAATTACTTCGCCGACTGCTACTGCCTGCAGTCCGTATTTTTCAAAAATAGATATGATTTCCTGCTCACGGCCTTTTTTGACAACTAGCAGCATGCGTTCCTGTGATTCCGACAGCATTAATTCATAGGCGTTCATGTTCTGTTCACGCTGTGGAACAAGGTCCAAATCCATTTCCAGCCCAGTACCGGCCTTACTTGCCATCTCACTTGCCGATGATGTCAGTCCGGCTGCACCCATATCCTGCATGCCAACCAATGCATCCGAATGAATCACCTCAAGACACGCCTCAATGAGCAGTTTCTCCATGAATGGATCACCAACCTGAACCGCCGGACGATCTTTATCCGAGTCCTCTGCCAGGTCATCTGATGCAAATGTTGCACCATGAATGCCATCCCGTCCTGTCGGGGCACCGGCATACAGTACGGTATTTCCGATTCCCTTGGCAACGCCTTTCTGAATGTCGTCATGGTTGATTAATCCGACACACATGGCATTGACCAATGGATTGTCCTCATAGCTGTCATCAAACTGAACTTCCCCGCCAACTGTTGGCACACCGACACAATTTCCATAGCCGGCAATACCATGAACTACTTCCTGAAAAAGGTATTTCACACGTTCAGTAGTGAAATTTCCGAATCGAAGCGAGTTCATCAGTGCAATCGGACGGGCACCCATGGAAAAGACATCACGGATTATCCCGCCAACACCCGTTGCGGCACCTTGATATGGTTCAACTGCAGACGGATGGTTATGGCTTTCCACTTTAAAAACGACCGCCTGATTATCACCAATATCGATAACACCCGCTCCCTCACCTGGCCCTTGCAGAACATGCGGGCCTTCTGTCGGGAATTTTTTCAGCAGCGGTTTTGACGTTTTGTAGCTGCAATGTTCCGACCACATCACAGAAAAGATACCGGTTTCGGTAAAATTCGGACGACGCTTCAGGATATTTTTGACCATGTCATACTCCTGATCGTTCAACCCCATATCTGTGTACAATTTTTCACGCTCGATCTGTTCCGGACTGATATCACGTGTTGATAACATAAGCGTCCCTCCAATTCTCCACAATGGACTGGAATAGTTTTAAACCATCATCACTTCCGAGCATTTTTTCAACAGCCCGCTCCGGATGAGGCATCATACCAAGCACATTGCCTTCTTTATTCACGATACCGGCAATATCCGCGATTGAGCCATTCGGATTTTTTTGATAGGTAAACACAATCTGGTTATTCGCTTGTAACCCAGCCATTGTTGCTTCATCACAAAAATAGTTGCCCTCTCCATGAGCGATCGGGAAATGAATCGTTTCACCGCTCTCATAGTTTGTTGTAAATATAGTCTGGTTGTTTTGTACGACAAGCGGTTCCTGATGACACATGAACGCCAGATTTTTATTGCGGAGCATCGCACCGGGCAGCAAACCTGCTTCCAAAAGTATTTGAAATCCGTTGCAGACGCCCAGTACCGGTTTTCCTTTTTCAGCTTCGGTTCGGATCTGCTTCATAATGGCTGACGTTGATGCAACAGCACCTGAACGAAGGTAATCTCCATATGAAAAGCCACCAGGCAGCAGAATGCCGTCATAGTTTTCAAGACTGCTGTTCTCATACCAGACAAGGTCCGCATCTTCCTGCAAAACTTCTTTTGCGGCATGGTACATATCACGATCACAATTCGATCCCGGAAAAACTACTACGGCAAATTTCACAGAACTTCAGCCTCCTCCAAATCAAACCGGTAATCCTCTATCACAGGGTTTGCAAGCAGTTTGTCACACATTTCTTTCACACGTTTTTCCATGTCGTCTGTTTCTTCCACCATCAGTTCCATATACTTGCCAACACGGACTTCCTCAACCGCATCATAGCCAAGGGAATTTAATGATTCTTGAATTGCTTTACCCTGCGGATCAAGAACACCCTGCTTCAGTGTAATGTGAACAGTAACTTTTCTCATGATTTTGCCTCCAGTCGTTGTAGGATTTCCTGATACACTTCCAGCAGATCGCCGGTCCCCTGCCGGAACACATCTTTATCCAATTTTTCCTGAGTGTTAATATCCCAAAGCCTGCATGTATCCGGTGATATTTCATCCGCAAGCACGATGTCCCCGCTTGCCAGACGGCCGAATTCCAGCTTGAAATCTACCAATGCTATATTAATAGACGCGAACACTTCTTTTAATTGTTTGTTAACATGAAGAGCCTTTTCTTTAATTTCACCTAGCTCGACATCACTGACATCACTCAGCAATAACGCATGAGCGTCATTGATGAGCGGGTCACCAAGCGCATCATCCTTGTAAAAAAGTTCAATGAGTGGTGGTTCGAATGGTGTCTTTTCTTCAATACCCAGCCTTCTTGTAATACTGCCTGTAGCTTGGTTGCGGACAACAACTTCCAGTGGGATAATCTCCGTTTGCTGGACAAGCTGTTCCGTTTCGTTCAGTTTTTCTATAAAATGTGATTCAACTCCTTGTTCCTGAAGCAGTTGAAAGACCCTGGATGAAATTTCATTATTCAATCTGCCTTTGCCGGAAAAAGTCGCTTTTTTTTCACCATTAAAAGCCGTGGCATCATTTTTATAGGATAAAACGAGCTGTCCGGATTTCTCCTTTGCAGCGTATACACGCTTTGCCTTACCTTCATATAACAGTTCCGCTTTCATTATTTCACCTCAAGTCCAATTCGGTTAAAGATCGCATCGACATTTTTCAGGTGATACGTGTAATCAAAACAATCATCAATTTCGTCCTGGGTCAGCTGTGAATTGATTTCTGCGTTTTCCTCAACCAGCGTTTTAAAATGTGTTGCGGTTTCCCACGCCTGCATCGCTTTCGGCTGGACAAGATCGTAAGCTTCCTCCCGGCTCATACCTTTATTAATCAATGCAAGCAGCACACGCTGTGAAAAAATAACCCCGTGTGTCTTGTCAATATTGCGTTTCATGTTTTCCGGAAAGACGGTCAGCTTTTCAACGATGTTGGCAAACCGATTGAGCATATAATTTAATCCGATGGTTGTATCCGGCAAAATGACGCGCTCAGCTGATGAATGTGAGATATCGCGCTCATGCCACAGTGACACATTTTCAAATGCTGTTACCATATTGCCGCGCAATACCCGGGCCATCCCGGTCATGTTCTCTGATCCAATCGGATTTCGTTTATGCGGCATTGCGGAAGACCCTTTTTGTCCTTTGGCGAAAAATTCTTCCGCTTCACGGGTTTCTGTTTTCTGAAGCCCGCGGATTTCAGTTGCGAACTTTTCAATAGACGTTGCAATCAGGGCCAGTGCTGACACGTAAGCCGCATGACGGTCACGCTGCAATGTCTGCGTTGATACCGGCGCCGGCGACAGTCCAAGTTTTTCACAGACGTACTGCTCAACAAACGGGTCAATGTTGGCATATGTCCCAACCGCACCTGACAATTTCCCAAATTCAATATCCTTTGCCGCTGCTTCAAAACGTTCCAAATTACGCTTCATTTCCTCATACCACAGTGCCATTTTCAAACCGAATGTTGTTGGTTCGGCATGGACACCGTGCGTTCTGCCCATCATGACGGTATGTTTATGTTCAATGGCTTTGTTTTTTAGAATGTCAACGAAACGATGCAGATCATTACGGATGATTTCATTCGCCTGTTTAAGCTGATAAGAAAGAGCTGTATCGACGACATCCGTTGAAGTCAGTCCGTAATGAACCCATTTCCGTTCCTCATCAAGCGTTTCAGAAACAGCCCGGGTAAAGGCAACAACATCATGGCGGGTCTCCTGTTCTATTTCATAAATCCGCTCAAGATCAAAGGAAGCATTCTGTCGCAGTTTTTTAACATCGTCAGCCGGAATGACACCGAGCTCACTCCATGCCTCACATGCCAGAATTTCCACTTCCAGCCATGCATTAAATTTATTTTCTTCTGTCCAGATAGCACCCATTTCTTCCCGTGTATAGCGATCAATCATTGTTTTGCCCCCTCATAAGCTGCAGCCATTTCGGTAATTTCCTTAACTGAATTTCCAATAAACGTTACATGCCCCATCTTCCGTTTCGGTTTCACACCGTCTTTCCCATACAAGTGAACAAATCCATCGGTAAGTCCCTGCATCTGAGCAAGTGTCGGCTCCAAATCCTCACCCAAAATATTGACCATCGCAGCCGATTTCAACAGGCTGACCGGTATCAATTCAAGCCCGCCGATGGCCCGAATATGCTGACCGAACTGAGAAATATTGCAGGCTTCAATCGTATAATGTCCGGAATTATGCGGGCGTGGAGCCATTTCATTCAAAAAGATATTGTCTCCATTCACGAACATTTCAATCGCAAACGTGCCGACAATGTTCATTTTTTCTGCCAGTTTTTTTGCGGCGTCAATTGCCTGACTCTGAACCGTTTCCGAAATATTAGCCGGTACGGTCGTCTGATAAAGAATGTGGTCCTTATGATCATTCTCTGCAATCGGGAAAAATGCCATTTCACCCGATTGCGTTCGGGTAAAGACAACAGAAATTTCCCGGTCGAATGGCACCCATTGTTCGATAATGCATGTATCATTTTTTTCAGCAAATACACAGGCCGCTTCGATGTCGTCCGCACTTTCCAGTTTCAGCTGCCCTTTTCCGTCATAACCACCACTGCATGTTTTAATGACTGCTGGAAATGTAAAGTTATCAAGTGCCTGTTCACATTCCTCAGAAGTCGATACAATGGTGAAATATGGTACCGGCAATCCGGCATCCTGCATTACCGTTTTTTCCTTCTCCCGGTTTTGTGTAACTTCCAGTGCATATGCTCCCTGTGGAAGTTTGCCGAGCTGCTCCAGAAATGTCGCGGCATCGAGATCGACATTTTCAAATTCATATGTGATGACGTCACTGATTTCAGCGAGTTGTTTAATACCGTCCATGTTGTCATATGCTGTGGTAATTTGTTCGTCAGCCACCTGTGCTGTTGGACAGTTCGGTGTCGGATCAAGCACAGCTATTTTATACCCCATATATCGTGCAGCAACCGCCATCATCCGTCCAAGCTGACCGCCGCCAATGATTCCAATTGTTTGTGGTGGAAGAATTACATTATTTTTTGGCAAGATTGTCCCTCATTTCCTCAACATTTTCCTGCATGGCTGCCCGTGAGTTCACAAGGCGTTCAGCCACTTTCTCATCAAATGCGCCGATTATCTGCGCGGAAAGAATCCCGGCATTTTTAGCACCGGATCTGCCAATCGCAACTGTCGCTGTTGGCACACCACCTGGCATCTGCACGATAGAAAGCAGCGAATCAAGGCCATTTAATGCCTTTGACTGCACTGGAACCCCTATAACCGGCAGTGTCGTCTGTGCCGCTACCATGCCTGGCAAATGCGCAGCACCGCCCGCTCCGGCAACAATTACCTTTAGCCCGCGGTCACGAGCTGTTTTTGCATAATCAAACATCTTGTCGGGCGTCCGATGTGCGGAAATCACATCTTTTTCATATGAAACTCCCAAATCATCAAGCATGGCACATGTATGCTGCATTGTTTCCCAATCTGAAATACTTCCCATGATCACGCCAACTTGTGGCATCTGATACCCTCCGTTCTTTGGAAAATGGTATATCGGTAGTCAGGCCTGTTTCTTTTCGCCTGGAAATACAAAAAGTCTATTCGTCTCCCCTCAGTCATGAGAGAAGATGAATAGACCTTTCCAAACATAATAACGGATCATTGCATGACAATGATTCACCTTCCCTCATAGTCCAGCATTTATGGTGCCGGGTAGAAACTTCCAGGCCGTATCCCCGGAAATATATGAGGTACCGTATTCATTTCTTCTTTTAGAATATCAAAATATCTTCTGGAATGTCAATAAAAAATCGAACAATACCTATTATTGACAAGTGAATGTTCGGTTTTTACTAAAACATGTGTCAGAATATCTCTTTCTTGAGGTTAACTGGCTGAAACGTTGTTTGAATCGTTTGATTTACAATCGGTATACCGGAATTTCCTGTAGATAATCCAATAATCCATGGCCGATATTCATATTCATAAAGCCTGTTTAATAACCTGCTATTTCCCTGTTTCCGCAAAACGCTTAATTCGCTCACCAATTTTATCACGTACACGTTGAAATTCTTCCCATTTTTCTTCAACTGTCCCGTCTGCTTTTGCAGGATCATCAAATCCCCAATGTTCTCGTTTTACATGAGGGGGTGTCATTGGGCATTTGTCTGCCGCATCCCCGCAAAGCGTGACAACCATTGCTGCATTATTTAAAACATCCGGATCAATTATTTCAGATTGTTGCTCCGAGATATCAATATCAATTTCATGCATTGCTTTGACTGCATTCGAATTTACACCATGTGCCACAATCCCCGCACTTTTCACATTCCACTCGTTACCTAAATATTTTTTCGCCCAACCTTCCGCCATTTGGCTTCTGCAGGAGTTGCCGGTACATAAAAAGTAAATCGTTTTTTTAAACATATGATGATTCTCCTTCGTTTCTGGGTAATAAACATTTTATAACATAATCGATAACCAAACATATAATCCCGTTAACGTAATAAACAATGTTGGGATAGTAAGAATGATACCTACTTTGAAGTAATATCCCCAGGAGATTTTAAATCCTTTTGTTGAAAGAACATGAAGCCATAATAATGTTGCTAATGATCCGATTGGCGTAATTTTCGGACCTAAATCAGATCCGATGACGTTGGCATAGATTAACGCCTCTTTCATAACTCCCGATGTATTTGTTTCAGCAATTGCCAGTGCATCGATCATAACAGTTGGCATATTATTCATAACCGATGACAAAAACGCTGCAATGAATCCCATCGAAATCGTACCAACAAATACCCCCTGCTCTGCCGCAGACTGAATAACATTAGCCAACACGTCGGTTAATCCAACATTACGCAACCCGTAAACGACAACATACATTCCCAAAGAGAAAAAGACTATATCCCACGGAGCTCCTTTTATGACTTTAACCGTCTCAACCGCAGAACTTCTTCTCGCCATTACAAGAAAGAAAACCGCAACAATACCCGCTATGATTGAAACGGGAATTTCCAATGGCTGACTTGCAAAATACCCAATCAGCAATATCGCAAGCACACCCCAGGACAGACGGAACATTTTATAATCCTTAATCGCATAAATTGGTTCTTCCAGTTGATTTACATCATAATTTTCCGGAATGCTTTTTCTAAAGAATAGAAAGAGCACCAAAATACTTGCACCGATCGAAAGTAAGTTCGGAACAATCATCCGTGTCGCATATTCAATAAATCCAATTCCAAAAAAATCCGCTGAAACGATGTTGACCAGATTACTCACAACAAGTGGTAACGAGGCAGTATCTGCAATAAAACCACTTGCCATAATAAATGGCAAAATCATTTTTTCCTTAAAGTTTAAATTTCTTACCATCGCAAGTACAATCGGTGTAAGAATAAGCGCAGCTCCATCATTGGCAAAAAGAGCTGCAACAACAGCACCCAGCAGAATCACATAAATAAACATTTTCTTCCCATTACCTTTGGCGATTCGCGCCATATGGAGAGCAGCCCATTCAAAAAAGCCAATCTCATCAAGAATAAGTGAAATAATAATAATCGCTACAAAGGCCAATGTGGCATTCCAAACAATATCCGTTACGGCTAACACATCTTGAAAATTAACCACGCCTGCGATCAACGCTAAAATCGCTCCACCACAAGCGGTCCAGCCGATGCCTAAGTTTTTTGGCTGCCAAATCACGAATACAAGTGTAAGTATAAAAATAATCGTTGCTACAATCGTTAAATTCAAACAAATCCTCCCTACAAATCACATTGGATACGTAATTCCGCATCATACAATGTACGTAATTTCTCTTTTTGATCAGGTACCTGCTCTAAAACCTGTTGAATAATCGGATATGTCGCATGGGAAGTATTTAATGAGTAAAAAATCCATTGTCCTCTTCGCTGTTCCTTTACAAGACCAGCATCCCTCAGTTTTCTTAAGTGTTGGCTAATAGCTGGCTGGGTCATTTGCAGCACCTCAACAAACTCACACACACAACAGTCACGATTCTTTACCAACCCCATAATCGTTAAGCGTGTATGATCACCCAGCAGTTTTAGCGTTTGGGCGGCAGCTTCCAATTCAATTATCGATTTTTCCATAAACATCACCTCGAATCATTATATAAGTATATACTTATATATACAATAAAAAAGACATTAAAAACATGCCGGCTTTGCATGTTTTTAATGCTTCTATTTTGTAACGTCAGAAAATATAAGTTCTCAGACGAGGCTAGACCTGAGTTTTTCTAATCTTTTAAGCTATGATCACTCACCAAGCGTATCTTCAGGCTTCACTTCCGGTTTAGCTTTTGGAACATTATTTTTCCGCGGATTGAACAGTCGCCCTTTTCGAACTTGTTTTACCCAAAAACCGCCATTAATCTGCTTCGGCTCATATGAAATAATAAATGCCTTTGGATCAATGTGCTTAATGGTTTCATACAGCTGTAATTCATATTTTCTTGGTGTTAGAATTTGCATTGCAAGCCGATCACCATCCATCCCGTAGGCAAACCAGCTTGTCACTCCATAACCGCGATCCCTTAATTTACGGGTAAATGCAATATCCGGATCTGAGGAAATAACGTTGACCGTAATATAACCAAGGGCGAGTTTTTCCTCAATTCGTGTCCCGACAATCACGCCAAGACCAAAACCAATCGCATACGCAATCAGATTCTGGATTTCATTTAAATTATCCAATACGAGACCCAGTCCAACCACATATACAACAATCTCAAACATACTTACAAAAGCAGCCGTATACCTTCGTCCTTTTAACGTCAAAATCATTCGCATCGTTGACAGCGATACATACACAATATTAATTACAAGAATAATTGCAACCATAACAAACGCGTTACCCAGCATTAAAATACCTCCTGCATCTCTTACCAAATATCATACTTCATACTAAATATGTATGTACAACATTTTTTCACCATGCAATGATCTTTTTAAAGTCATTATTTGTTTGGACCGAATACCCGTTTTTCCACAGATGACTGTTTACCGCGTAATCTTTTATTTAAGGTCCGTTTCCAGTTCGGTGCAAGCAACTCGCAGGATGCCAATTTTTCGGCTGCCTTTAAATCATCTTTTTTTACATGCATTACTTCATTACATGCAGCTATTGTCCATTGTGGATAAGGGCGCTCAATTAATTCGAGATACATTCCGGAACTGGCATTCCCTTCCTTAAGCACACGAAAATACCAGCCTGTACGTCCACTGTTCTGTATGCGGAGTGCAAAATCCATGATACGGAATCTCCTGGCAGGCTTCCAGCATGGTTGCCGAGGCTGTGACACTTGAATAAGGCTTTCACCAAAACGGTATGTATCACCTATACAAACTTGAAATTCATCAGCATTTTCCACTGACAGGTTTTCCCCCATCGCTGACACACCAATTGAATCCAGCTCTAGTTCATCCTGCCAAAACACATAATGCTTTTTAGGATAGGCAAACACAGCCTTTTCCGGGCCGCCATGATTTTTCGTATCAGCCACTTCATCTTCAGTAAACCCGGTTTTTCCCAACCACGGCTCACCTTGTCTTTCCTGCTTGAACATACCGCTTTTCCATGGCCGGTCCATCCGGTTTTCTGCACCTTCATAGCCCATTTGCTTTACTTTTCCAGTAAATAATTTATGTACGTAGGCTTTATCCATTTATGCCACCCTCTTTCTTTTCATATTGTATACGGAATACCGGCGGAAAGTAAATAACACGGAATTCGTTTCAGGAATCCGTGTTAAAACTGTTACGTTATTTTTTCTTTTAATATTGCCTTATTAATTTTTCCGACGTGGGTTTTAGGAAGTTCATCCAGCAAGATAAATTTTTTGGGTATTTTATACCTGGCCAGTTTTCGTCCGCAGTATTCATGCCATTCATGATCACTAATCACCACATCCGCAACAATAAATGCAACAACAATCTCTCCCCACTTTTCATCTGGAAAACCCAGTACCGCTGCCTCTTTCACGCTTACGTGCGATTCCAGCCAGTGTTCAATTTCCAATGGATAAACATTTTCCCCGCCGGTAATGATCATATCTTTTTTTCGGCCGACAATATAAATATATTCTTCATCATCCCGTCTTGCTAAATCACCGGTGCGCACCCATCCGTTAATAAGCGTCTGTTCCGTCTGCTCCGGTTTATTCCAATAATATTCAAAGGAATGATTTCCGCGTATCAACAGTTCACCAACCTCGTTTCCGCTAACTTCTTTACCGTTTCCCGCAACAATTTTAATGTCATTAAACAGCATTGGTTTGCCTACAGAGCCAAGTTTTCGTTTTGTTTCA
Source organism: Virgibacillus ihumii (assembly GCF_902726655.1). Lineage (NCBI taxonomy): Bacteria > Bacillati > Bacillota > Bacilli > Caryophanales > Bacillaceae > Virgibacillus > Virgibacillus ihumii. The sequence goes on along the minus strand of NZ_CACVAN010000001.1, from coordinate 3,360,480 downwards.
AAAGGGTCAATGTAAAAATTATTCGGCCCAGCCTCAGTTAACCCATACCCCTCTTTAAATGGAATACCTTTTGCACGGAAGGCATTGTAAATTTTATGCGGACACGGGGCGCCCCCTGATAAAAAAACCTTCATATGCGGAAACGAAGCGTTCTGAAAAGCCTTTGTCTGTATCATCATGTGATACATAGTCGGAACACATAATACAATTGTACATTGATATGTAAGTAAATCATTAATTGCCGTAGCAGCCTCAAACTCAGATGAAATCACCACCTTGCCGCCTGAGAGCAGTAAAGGCAGTGACAGCACATTCAATCCACCTGTATGGAACATTGGGAGACAAGTCAAGGTTATGTCTTCATTCGTCAAGTTCCAGCTGATGATCGTGTTCATTGCATTCCATAATATTGAACGATGGGATAGTACCGCTCCTTTAGGTTTTCCTGTGGTCCCTCCTGTATATATCATTGCGAGGGGATCCCCTTCCGTTGGCACTTCTTCGACCGAATAGCTCCCGGATAAATGTAATCCATCCAAATAATTATTATCCGTAATCGCTATGCAGGTTGTTCGATTTTGCTTAAGTTTATCCTGAAAAACCGGCGATACCCCGATCAGTTTCGGTGAACAATCCTTTAGGACATAATCTAGTTCATTCCTTGAAAGACGCCAATTAAGCGGAACAAAAACTGAACCAATTTTCATGCAGGCAAATACAAAATCGAAATAACTGACATGATTAGGCGCCAAAAGTGCTACCCGATCCCCTTTTCTGACTCCGTTTTGCAATAAATACTGTGCCAGAAATTCCGCCCGATCATTTAATTCGGTATATGTCCAGGCCACATTCGTTTCCGCATCTACCGCCGCCTGTTTATCAGGGAAGAGATTCACCCTGCTCTGAAACCAATCCACCGCAGCTTGCATTGCTATCCCTCCAGTTCCATCTGTATTATGGCCAGTATAGAAAACAGAAGTTACATGATGGTTACACTTATACAGGAAAATACTGCTGATCCATGAACCATCCATAAAAAAGCACCCCCATCTGGAGCGCTTTTTACATTACATCATAATACCGCCGTCCACGTGCAGCACATGTCCATTCACATAGTCCGCTTCGTTGGAAGAGAGAAACAGATAGGCATTTGCAATATCTTCCGGTCTGCCCAGCCGCCCCATCGGCACCTGTGCTTTCATTTTGTCAATTACCTTATCCGGCACATCAGCTACCATCCCCGTTTCGGTAAAACCAGGAGCTACTGCGTTTACATTTATTCCCTTACGAGCAAGTTCTTTCGCCCATGTCTTCGTCATCCCAATGATTCCCGCCTTTGCTGCCGCATAATTGGTTTGGCCAATATTGCCGTATGTACCGGTTACTGAAGACGTATTGACGATTTTCCCTTTTCCTTGTGCTGTCATCGCCGGCAGAACAGCCTGTGTACAATGAAACACTCCGGTCAAGTTAACATCAATCACCTGCTGGAAATGTTCCGGAGCTAATTTGGAAAGCATCCCGTCCCTGGTGATCCCTGCATTGTTAATTAAAATATCTACCTTCCCATAACCCGATAGAACGCTGTCAACCATAGCATCCACACTTCCCCGGTCAGCAACATTCACCTGAACAAATGTGCACGTCAATCCCTCCGCAAGCAGTTCTTGCTCGCGCTGCTCACCTTTCTCTTCATCAAAATCTGCGATGACAACCTGTGCACCTTCTCCAGCAAAAGTCTTTGCAGCCTGTAAGCCAATCCCGTTTGCAGCACCTGTAATAATCACTACTTTATCCTGCAATCTGTTCATTTACGAACGTCCTTTCCATTAAAAAAGTCTTCCATCATTATAAGCAGTTTCTCCAAATTGTCGATCAGCGGAGAATGCCCGGCCCCGGAAAATTCCAGATAAACCGCTTTATCTCCATAATCAGCAATGAGTTCATTTGTCATTTCTCTTGATACAACCAAATCCTCATCACCCCGGGTAATCAGGATTGGAATCGTAATATGTTCCACTTTTCCATTTCCATCCACCAGCCCATTGCTGACATTACTGATATTAAATAGATTCAAAACATGGTAGGTTTCCGCCAGGTTCCGCTGGGTTGTCATATCCGCCAAATATTTTTCGTACCGCGCCGGATCAGGTTTCTCATTTCGATAGATCAGCATATCCCATGTCTGCCGAAGCAAATCATAATTTTTCGTGTCATATGCTCCCTGAACAAGCTTGGTTTTCCCGTCCTTTCTTACCTCGTCCAACGACGTAAGCCGGTTTGACGTATCAGGAAAACCATTTGCACCTGTTGCATAATATGCATACCCTCGTGTTGATGCTGATGCAAGCAGGAATAGCCGGTTCGCATAGCCCGGATTATCAGCACAAAATTGCTGGGCTACTGCACCACCGAGCGACCAGCCCGCTAATGCAAAATCATGTAATCCAATTTGATCACAAAACATCTTCAAATCATCTGAAAAATCCTTAATCGATTCAATCGGATGATGATACGAAGAATTGCCGAATCCGCGCAAATCAACAGCAATCACGTTAAAAAAATCGTTCATGTTTTCCATAACAACGTCCCAATGTTCCGACGAGGTCATATTACCATGGACCAGCAGCACCTTATCATCGCCGCCTTCACGCTCGCGATAGGCAATTTCCTCGCCATTTGGCAAAGACACCCTTTTCAGTAAAATATTTACCATCTATCCAGCCTCCTTTTGTTCACCCCAAACAATTACATTGGCCCCCCAGGCATAGCCAATCCCGGCAGATACCAGCACAACGACATCGCCTCTCTTCAGCATACCACGTGCTTCAGCAAGTTCCAGGGAAATAATCTGGTCCATCTGACCGATATGTCCGTAGTCTTCCAGATAAATAGATTTATTATGATTGACCCCAAGCTGATCAAGAACATATTCATGCGCGGACCGCTTCATATGCAGCATCGCAATATAATCAATATCTTTTTTATCCATTCCGCTTTTAGACAAGGCCTTTTCAATACAGATGATAAAATTAACCATTGATTTTTCTGCCAATCTCTTTTTCATGCCGGGCGGATCCAGCACATCCAGCTGATAAAGACCTGCTTCCAGCGTTTTTCTCGTCAGCGGGTTTTTGGTTCCGCCTGTTGTGACAACCACATCCTCGGAAAACGTTCCATCTGTAATCATGTGGGTCGCAAGCAACTGATTTTCCGTGTGACCTTTTTGCAGGATAACCGCACCGCCGCCTGCTCCAAGATTAAACATAAACCGGGTTCGTTCATTCTGATAATTTATAAAATCACTATTTCGATATCCTCCGGCAAGGAGAACTGTTTGAATCGAATCATCAGCTGTCATCATATCTTTGGCAACTTTCAATGCTGCAATTGTTGTTCCGCAGCGTAATGCCATATCAAATGCCCAGGCATTCACTGCACCGATTTCCTCCTGCAGCTTGATTGAAGCTGTCCATAATGGGTATTCTTTATGTTCCTCGCCGATATAAATGACCAGGTCAATTTCTTCAGGGTTAAGATCAGCCTTCGCAACTGCCTTTCTTGCAGCAAAAACACCCATGGCACATGTATGATCATCATCACCGGGTACTGGTTTTTCCGTGATTCCCATTTTCTGTTCAACCACTGCAATCGGCAGACCGGATTGTTCTGCAATTTCTGTCGAGCTCATTTTGGGGGCTGGAATGTATACACCTGTACTTAATACACCAATTGGTTCCATGTAAACACCTCACTTTCGTAATCGATTCACAAATTTATTCTGAATTGTACCGACAATCCCCTGCGGAAAAAAGATAACAGCTAAAATATAAACGGTACCGTAAATAATAATCCAACGCTCAAAAATCCAATGCACATCTGCAAGATCTGATAACCAGTGATGTGCAAACTCCATTAACCCAGCACCGATAATCGGTCCAATGAGCGTTCCGACTCCACCTATAATTGTCATCAGAAGTGCATCCAACGTTACATCTACGGCAAAAACACTTGTATCAATAAAGCGCAGTGATAATACATATAACACGCCAGCAAGGCTTGCAATGATGCCTGAAATAACACTGACAATCACTTTATAGTGAAGCACCTGAAAACCAAGTGATTCTGTTCTGTTTTCATTTTCCCGAATGGCCACCAGCACTTTGCCCATTGGTGATTTGGTAAACCTTCTAAGTCCAAAAAAGAACAGAATCAGCGAAACGAGGCAGATCACATACATCGTTCCGGAATCACGCAGTATATCCGGAAGCAAAAATGTGAATCCTTCTCCGCCGCCAGTCAGACTGGTCCATTTTTCCGCCGCTACCAGAAACAGACCTGCGAGCGCTAATGTCAACATAGCATAATAATGACTTTTAAGACGTAATGTCATAATGCCTGCAATAAAACTGACAAGGGCGGCAATGATCACCGCCAGTAAAATACCGGCAACCAGTGACATGATCGTCGCATCACTTTGATCCAGCATAAGTGCGGCTGAATATGCACCAATTCCGAAAAACATGGCATGCCCAAATGAAATGATGCCAGTATAGCCTAAAAGCAAGTCGTAACTCATAGCAAAAATACCAAAAATAAAAATCTGCATAATTAAAAACAGAATACTTCGCTCAGTAAAAATGAATGGTACTGCAAATAAAAGCAATGCAACGACCAGGTAAATCCAGGTGCTTTTTTCAACATGACGCAGCTGCATTTTTTTCACCCCTTCGCCTTGAATAATCCCTGTGGACGGAAAATAAGTACTACTGCCATCAACAGCATATTAACTGCCAGGCTGAGTGCGGGCACATAGTAGGCCATAAACGCTTGTGTCAATCCAACTAAAAGTGCAGCGTACAATGAACCTTTAAAACTCCCCATGCCGCCAATTACAACGACAATAAATGCCAGAATTGCAAACTCAAGCCCCATTTCTGCATAAATAACACCGGAATAAGGAGCCATCAGCATTCCACTCAGTGCGGCCATCGCTGCGCCGACCATAAATACAGCCATGAACACAAATTGTATGTTGATCCCGAGCGACTGCACCATTTCTTTATTCATCACACCCGCCCGGACAATAAGACCAATCCGTGTCCGTTTTAATATAAAGGAGGTTGCAGCATAAATGAGAATACCGACTGCAATGATAAATAGCCGATATTTGATAATGATGACATCCCACAACATAAAACTGCCGTCAAGAAATGCCGGGGGCTGAGCAGATTGCTGTTCCGGCCCGAATACTACTTTAATCAACTCAGCAAGCACCAGCATAAGACCCAGTGTAATCAAAATCTGCTGGATATGATTTCCGTATACCGGTCTGATAATCAAAAATTCCGTTATCGCCCCGAGAATTAAGCCGGTAACGATTGCCGCACCAATTCCAAGGGTAAAACTGCCGGTTAAATCGTACACCCAGACTCCACTGAACGCCCCCCAGACAAACAAGCCGCCATGGGCAAAATTCAAAACATCCATTAACCCGAAGATCAGTGTCAAACCCGCAGCCAGGAGAAATATAATCATTCCTGTCGCAAGCCCATTAATTGTTAATCCGAAAATTAAATCCATCCATATCCCCCCTTAAGCGATGCCGAGGTATTTTTGCATCAGCATTTTATCATTACGCAAATCATCCATACTGCCGTTGTGAACGGTTTGACCATCATCAATAATATAAAAGCGGTCACCAATTTTGCTTGCCATCATAAAATTTTGTTCAACCAATAAAATGGTTGTTCGTTCTTTCATCTCTTGGATGGATTCCATAACCTTTTCCACTACAATCGGGGCAAGGCCCTTACTTGGCTCATCAATCAGCAGCAGATCGTTTTCATTCACATATGCCCGTGCGATAGCAAGCATCTGCTTTTGTCCTCCACTCAGTTTGCCGCCTTGTTTTTTCCAAAATTTCTTTAGATCCGGAAACAGTTCCAGGATCCACTCCATCCGCTTTGTTGTTTCCTCATCTTCTTTCATCATGGCGACCTTCATATTTTCACCGACAGTCAGTTCAGCAAAGATACCCTGATCCTCCGGTACATAGCCAACACCACTTTTGGCAATGGCATGCGTTTTTAACCCGCCAATTTCGTGATCTTTTAAAAAGATAGATCCGTTCGACATGCTGTTTAATCCCATAATCGTCCGTAATGTCGTCGTCTTGCCTGCACCGTTTCTGCCCAGCAGCACAGTTACCTCGCCTTTGGGGACCTCAAAAGAAATATCATGCAGAATATGAAACTGCTGTATGTATGCTTCAACCTGTTTTAGCTCAAGCAAGCTGCTCATCATACATGCCTCCCAAATAGGCTGACTGCACCGTTTCATTCTCAATAATCTCTTCGGGTGTGCCTTTTGCCAGTAATTCCCCGTGAAATAAAACCAGCACTTCATCCGAAAGATCCATAATCATATCCATTTTGTGTTCGATAAGGACAATCGTCCGATCCTCTTCCGCTTTAATATTTTTGATTACCTCAATAATCGCCGGGACTTCATCAAGAGACATACCGGCAGTCGGTTCATCAAGCAGCAGTATATCTGTTTTTAGCGCTAGAAGCATCGCCAGTTCCAATTTTCTTTTTTCCCCATGTGCAAGATTGGCCGCAAGTAATTCAGCCTTCGAATCCAGATAAACCCTTTCCAGCAGCAGCATTGCTTGATCAACAAACTTTTTATAATGTTTGAAGTGGGCAATCATCTGGTAACGCACCTTAGCCTGGGACTGAACTGCCAGCCGGACATTTTCAAGCACTGTCAGGTTAGGAAAAACATTTGTAATCTGAAATGATCTGCCTATTCCCATTCGCGCTCGTTTTGTCGTTGACTGCTTGGTTATATCCTGACCTTTATAAAAAATCTGTCCTTCAGTTGGTGTAAGCTGACCGCTCAGAAGATTGAACAGAGTTGTTTTCCCCGCACCATTTGGTCCAATGATGGAGGTGAATTTCTTCTCGGGAATCCGTACCGAAATGCGATTCACAGCAGTATGACCGCCGAAAGCTATCGACAGATCCGTTATTTCCAATATCGCCGCCATTACATCTCCTCCTCAAGGTTGGATGGAATATACCCTTGCCGCAATTGGACAAGGGCATGTATCCAATCATTTTTGTTAGTCATTTTTGATTGGTGGTGCTGTTTCTTCCGGTGTAAGCACGCGTTCAAGCACTGGAACCGGATAATCGTATCCTTCTTTATTTTTTAGTGTAATCGCATAGAGTGACTGCAGAGCCTGATGGTCTTCCGGACGAAATGTCATCTCTCCTTTTGGCGTATCAAAGCTCATTCCCTCCATCGTCTTAATCAGCTGATCAGCTGAAGCATTACCATCTGTCTTTTTAAGCGCTTCCACAATTGCGATAGCCGCACTCATTCCACCCGGAGTAAATAAATCCGGCACTTCCCCGTAGCGTGCTTTATGTTCTTTCACAAGCCAGTCATTAATTTTATTATCCGGAAGCGTATGATAATAGACAGTGAAACCTTTCATACCGACAAGCGGCTTCATTGTTGATAATGCTGCAATGTCAGGTGCCCCTGTTGTAATGTTGATACCGCGATCCTGCAGTTTCATATCAGCAATCTGATTCCATGGTGTATTCGCTCCGGCCCAGACCACAAATAAATAATCAGGATTCGCGTCAATAATTTTCTGGATGTTTGCCGTGAAATCCGTAGCTGAAGGATCTGCATATTCTTCATGAATAATTTCTGCTCCCAGATCAGTTGCCGCCTTCTTGAATGCCGCTACTCCATCCTGGCCAAATGCTGAATCAGGCGCCAATGTAGCAATTTTCACCCCTTCATCAGCAATCGCGGCAGCAGCCGCTGCAGCATCCTGTGATGAATTACGGGCCGTCCGGAAAATATAGTCATTGTATTCTGAGCCTGTGATACTGTCCGCTACAGCCGGTTCAACAATCATGATCGTTTCATATTCTTTTGCAAGTGGTGTTACAGCCAGCGTATCCCCGGAACTGGACGAGCCAACGAGAAAATCCACATTCTCTTCTTCCAGCAGCCCTAACGCTTTCTGCCTGGCTACTTTGGGATCTGTTTCCGTATCCTCATAGATTACTTCAACCTTTTTACCGGCAACCTCCATTGTTCCGTCCGTCGCATATTCCATCCCCAGTTCAAATCCCCGCTTCGTCTGTTCGCCGTACGCTTCCAACGCTCCAGTCTGCGAAGTAAGCACACCAATTTTAATGGTTTCCTTTCCCTTAGCCTCACTGGAAGCTTCTTCACTATCACCACAAGCTGCAGCAAATACAACAATAAATGTCATCACAAACAACAAACTGATTATCCGTCCTGCTTTCATTCTGATTTCCCCCTTTAATTTTGTTATTACAGCTTGCAGCAATCATAAAAAACAACAGTTACAGGGAAGTTACACAAGTTGGGATGCGGTTTTTCGCAAGATTTTGCGTGGGTTCGCGCGACTTTATTCGGGTGGTGGCTGACCCTATCCAAATAAATGGGGTAACTTAACTTTTATACAGGAGCCCATACGCAAAAAACTCCCTCAATGCTTTGCATCAAGGGAGTCCGTTAATCGGGTCCAACTCTGCTGATTTACTTATCATTTCATATAATTCTTTCGTGGCTTCCATCGGTTCAATTCCCAATTCACGATCCAGCATGTCAGTACATTTAGCATACCACCTTATTGCCTGTGGTCGGTTATTATTCTGATAATAGCCATACATCAGTAACCGGTATGCCTCCTCCCACGCCGGATCCAGTTTCAGGATTTTTTCACACCATTCAATGCACGCATTGAATTCATGCAGTCTCACGGTGACCTGTGCCATTTTTTCACATCCGCGGAGATAGATTAACTGCAATCTTTCACGTTCTGTCATACACCACTCTGCATAACGAACATCCGCCAAGTAGCTGCCATGATAAAGTGTCAGCATCCTTTCCAGTAATTCTTTTGCTTGCTTTGGATCATTTTCATCAATTCCGCTCAACACTCCTTTTTCAAACATGTTGCAGTCCAATTTATAACCCGATTCAGGATTCAGCCCATATGAACTCCCATTCCGCTGGATAAAGAAAGATTCCTGACGCGGTTTCCTATCCGGTTCAAGTGCTTTTAATAATGCATTAAGCGAAACTTTGAACAATTTATTTGCGCTGTTTTCATCCTGATCCGGCCATAATGCCTGAAAGATTTCCTCTTTAGTCATAAGCGTTTCCCTGTTTGTGATAAACAATTCAAACAGTTCCTTTGCCTTACCACGCTGCCAGTTACTGCTTTCAAGTTTTCTATCACCTAATCTGACTGTTAAATGACCGAACGTCTGTATCGTAAGCGTATAACCCGGATGACTTTTAATGGTTTCATCAAAACCAAGTTCATGCAATGTTCGGGCAATAAATGCTGGTTCAATATCAAGCTCTTTGGCTTTGAGCAGCATTGGTGCCACATTTTGTACATCTGAGGGGCCAAACAACGTTCTTTTTTTAATGAAAAAGTCATACGCATATGTTTGAACCTCCTGCAAAAAAGGGCCCATTTCACCGGCGAATGTTTCCTGTTCATCCTGCTTAAGGGCAATATACGCTTTCCAAAACCTGCTGACAATGATGCCGTATCGATCACCGCACGATTTAAATTCTTCCAGCACTTCCGACATAACACGTGATGCAGTAGTAAAATTATTGTTATATACTTCCGCTACCCCAAGTCCCAATCGAATCACTGCGGTCAACCACCGATCGTTAACTTTTTCCGTTTCGCGCAAGCCCTTTGCTGCCATTTCAACAGCCTGATCGTACTTCTGTTCTTTTCCATACAATACGGCAAGTCCCATATATGGTTCAGCCTTGCCTCTGGAAACATTTATTTTCTCCATAATATCCAGGGATGTTTCATAACAATCCTTGGCCAGATCCGTATCATAATGATCCAGCAGCTGAACGGCATGTCCCATCCGCATCCAGCCGCACGCTTCCACAAACGGCGACTGGACGTTCAATCCCAGCTGAATACCTTCACCCGCAAGCTTTTTGCTCGATTCTGCCTCCCCCATAAACGCCTCAATGATTGACAAAAGAATATCTGTCTCCCGGTGTGACTGTGGCAGATGTTTTGTCGTTTCAGCCATCTTTTTTCGCTGTACAAGCAATTCTTTAGCTTTTTCAAGCCTGCCTGTCCGAAGATAAATTCGTGCCTGGAGATTCCCCTCCTCCAACGGCAAGTTCAGTTCTTTCGCCCGATCAAACCATGCTTCAGCTTTTATGGCCTGCCCGGAATTAATCAGATTTTCAGCCATCAGCTGATATAAGCGCGCCATCTCTTTTTTCGGTGCATCGGAGTGTTCACGCATATGAATTGCCTGACTTACATAGCGCTCCGCTTTATCGGGCTGAATTGTATCAAGGTAAATACGAGTCTTTCCTTCCAAAGCAAGCCCGGCCAAATAGTAATTATCCTGATAGTTTGTAAGTATCCGATCATAACTCTTTTCCGCATCGGCATAGGACGATTGATATCTTTCAATTTCACCCTGATAAAAGTACAATATTAAACTCTTTTCTTTATATGATGTCGGAAGCTCCTTAAGTAATTCATTCAGATATTGCAATCTTCCGGTACGGAGTAACTTAGTACCATGTTCTCCTAATATTTGAGCTATTGCACCATATTCCTGTATGCTGCGGTAATGGTACAAAGCAGTATCCAAATGAAATATTTTCATATAATATTGTGCCGCATGCTTATGCAATTTTTTAAATTCATGCGGATAATTCTGCTGCAGCTGATTTTCAAGAAACGTTTTAAATAAGGAATGGTATCGATAGTGGTTGCCCTCACCGTCAATGATAAATAAATTTTGTTCAACAAGTCCGGAAAGCATTTCTGACGATCCGTTAATTTCCAGGACATCATCACAAATATCAGCTGTCAGGACATCAATAATACTTGACTGCAGTAAAAACTGCTGCATAATAAACGATTGCTTTGACAGCACTTCAGATGCCAAATAATCAAATAAATTCTGCAATGACTGCCGACGATTTTCCAAAATATTATGAATGGATGATTTGCTCTGAATATGCTGGGCAAACATACTGAAGGCGATTGCCCATCCTTCTGTAAGCTCATGTATTTTTTGTAAATCTTCCGGTGTCAGATTTACCTGATAGATGTCCCTGAGCACATGATCCATTTCTTCAGCAGAAAGGGTCAGATCATTCTGATCAATATCGAGCAAATCCCCCTTTACCTTCAGCTTCGGAATAACCTCCCATTTGGGCTGATTACGGCTCGATAGAATAATGTGCAGGTTTTCCGGCACATGTTCCAACAGCAAATTTGTCCATTGTCCGATTTCCAATGAGTTTTTTACATGATGAAAATCATCCAATATAAGGGTAACCGGTTTTTTTAATTGAAGAATTTCATTAATGAAGGTGGAGGTCAGCAGCCAAATTTGCTCATTGTTTATATAGTTGTCCAATTCTGCCAGTTCGTCCAGAATTGACCCTCCAAATAATGGATACTTTTGTTTAACAGCGTGGGTCAGATTATTAATAAATGGAAGAATATCATCATCATTACGGGAAATCGAATACCAGCAGATTACTGTTTTGGAATCGTGAACAAACGATGCGAGTGCTGTACTTTTACCATACCCGGCACCTGCATGCACGATTGTGAGCGGGTAGTCAGCTGCACGCATCAGTTTACGGTTTACTTTCACGCGTCTGACATAACGTTCTTTCATCGGCGGCGGACTGAGCTGGCTATGAATGATTGGTATTTTCTCCATCACCAATACCTTCTTTCAAAAATTTCAATCTTCTTATAGTTTAACATATGATGCGTCATACAAAATAATTTATTATACCATCACGTTTATGATATATTGGATTAACATTTTATTTACAGCTGGAGGCGAAAACAAACATGAATGGTCAAGTGGAGAAAGCTACGTTTGCAGGCGGTTGTTTCTGGTGCATGGTGAAGCCGTTTGATCAATGGGACGGCATACATGGCGTTGTGTCCGGATATACTGGCGGGCACACGGAAAACCCGACATATGAAGAAGTGAAAAAAGGGACAACCGGACACTATGAATCGGTTGAAATAACCTATGACCCCTCTATCATAGCCTATGATAAAATTCTAGAAATCTACTGGCGGCAAATCGATCCGACAGATGATGGCGGACAATTCCATGACCGTGGTGATTCTTACCGGACAGCCATTTTTTATCATGATGATCAACAGAGGGAAGCTGCTGAGCAAACGAGAAATGCGCTTGAAGCGAGCGGGAAATTTTCCAAGCCAATCGTGACGAAAATATTGCCTGCATCAACATTTTATCCCGCTGAAGATGATCACCAGGATTTTTATAAAAAGAATAAAGCTTATTATAAGGAAGACCGGGCCAAATCCGGCCGGGATGAATTTATAGCCGAAGTGTGGGAGCAGCAGAAATAGGGCTGCTCTTTTTTGAACAGGATTCTAAGCAGGAATGTGCGATTTACTGTCGTATATGTGCGGTTTCTACAAATTATTTGCGATTCGATGCAGGGTATGTGCGGTTTTGAGCCATATATGTGCCATTCCACTATCCATGAATTCAATCTCTCGACTCAAAATCCTTTCCCTCCCCCATAAAGGGGTTTTCAATAGCGGTAATTATAGTATAATTGGTGTTCATGAAGTGAAGGGGCGAGCTTATGTCAAATCAGGATTCACTGACACCGCTGAAAATGCTGTTATTCAGCTTTCATGCGACAAATACCATTATAATCAGTTTTTTGCCGTTGTACCTGAAATATAAAGGGCTGAATGGCACGGAAATCGGGTGGGTACTTGCGGTTGGACCGCTGGCATCCATATTCTCGCAGCCATTTTGGGGATACATGAGTGATAAATATAAAACAGTCAAGCGCATGCTGATCATCTGTATCATAGGACTTCTGATTAGCAGTGTTTTATTTTTTCAGATGAACGGATTAATTGCGATTATCCTGATGGGAGCTGTGTTCTATTTTTTCACCTCACCAATCGGGGCATTGGGTGACAGTCTGGCCCAACGACGTGCTGATGATCTGCAGGTATCATTCGGGACCATCCGCACATGGGGATCGATCGGGTTTGCCACCTCCTCCCTGATTGTAGGGGAAATCCTTTCCAGTATCGGTGTACAATATATGATTTGGCCATATGTAATTTTTGGTGCCATTGCGCTGGCCGTCGCTTTCCGTCTGACAGATGTGAAAGTGGAATCCGATCCGATTCAATTCAGTGATATTAAGCAGCTGTTGCAGAATAAACCGTTTCTCATATTTTTATTTATGATTATGTTCCTGACAATCTCACACCGTGCCAATGACAGTTTCATCGGACTCTATATTGTCCAACTTGGCGGCAGTGAAGGGCTTGTCGGTCTTGCATGGTTTGTCGGCGTGGTAAGCGAGGCGCTGGTATTTGCATTAGCCGGGCGATGGTTCCGGAAATTCCATACGCTCATTTTCATCATCATTGCCGGAGCTCTCTACAGTTTGCGATGGTTTATTTATGCAGCTGTAGAAGATCCGATGGTTATCATCGCCTTACAAGTTCTGCATGGCGTCACATTCGGAGTCTTTTATTTAGCAGCATTGGAATATGTGACCAGACTGATACCAAGGCTGCTGCAGTCAACCGGTCATTTGATGTTTTACGCGGTATTCTTCGGAATATCCGGAATCATTGGCTCGCTCACCGGCGGCGCACTGATTGATTCCTTCGGCGGAGACATATTGTATATGGGAATGGCTTTCTGCGCATTAACCGGAACGATTTTTCTGACGTTGTATCATGTACTTCCCTTTGGTAAAAAAGTACGTGGATAAGTTTTTTGCCGGTGCGGTTGATGTTTTCCCCGTACGGTTGATGTTCCGCTCCTGCGGTTGATGTTTTCCCCGTACGGTTGATATTCCACTCCTGCGGTTGATGTTTCCCTCGTACGGTTGATGTTCTACTCCTGCGGTTGATGTTTTCCCCGTACGGTTGATGTTCTGCTCCTGCGGTTGATGTTTCCCTCGTACGGTTGATATTCCCCCCATATAAAACATTCCCGCAAAAAAACAACTAAAGCGGAACCGCTCCGGCAGCGGCTCCGCTTTTTTATGCCTAACTCAAAAATATAAAATACAGAATAAAGATAACAAAAAGTCCGTACATAACCGGGTTGATTTCTTTGACGCGTCCTTTCAACGCCATCGTAATCGGATAAAAAATAAACCCAAGTGCGATGCCGGTTGCGATACTGTATGTCAGCGGCATTGTAATTATGATAAAGAATGCCGGTACCGCGATTTCAAACTTATCCCAGTCAATATCCTTCAGGGAGGATGACATTAAAACACCAACGATAATCAACGCAGGCGCAGTCACTTCCGCTGTCACAACGCTCAATAATGGTGAGAAAAATAAGGCCAAAAGAAAGAATCCCGCCGTGACTACAGCGGTGAATCCGGAGCGTCCGCCAGCCGCCACACCTGCTGTTGACTCAATGTATGAAGTTGTTGTTGAGGTACCAACAACCGCACCGACAACCGTAGCACTGGAATCAGAAAACAAAGCTTTCCCGGCGCGCGGCAATTTGTTGTCTTTTATCAAGCCAGCCTGCGTCGCAACTGCCACAAGTGTTCCAGCCGTATCAAAGAAATCAACGAATAAAAATGTTAAAATGACGACAAGCATTTCCATTGTAAAAATATCACCAAAGTGTGCAAACGCCTGTCCAAATGTTGGTGCCAGACTTGGAACTTCACCGACAACACCGCCAAGACCCGACGGCGGATCAATCAAGCCGAAAATAATACCCGCAATGGACGTCAGAATCATGCCGTAGAAAATGCCGCCCTTAACATTTAACGTTAATAAAATGATTGAGATAATAACCCCGAATACAGCTAATAAAACATGCGGGGAGGTAAGGTCTCCCAAAGCGACCAGTGTAGCATCGTCTCCCACAATAATCCCAGAACTCTGAAATCCAATGAAGGCGATAAATAAGCCAATTCCTGATCCCACTGCAAGCTTCAGATTCGCGGGAATTGCGTTAATTATTTTTTCACGAAATCCTGACAACGTTAACAGAATAAATATAATTCCGGATGCCAATACACCTGATAGTGCAGTTTGCCACGGTATACCGTATCCAAGTACTACTGTATAAGCGAAAAAAGCGTTCAAACCCATCCCGGGTCCAAGGGCAATCGGATATTTCGCGATTATCCCCATAAAAAGCGACCCGACCGCAGCAGCAATTGCTGTGGCGGTGAAAACTGCTTCCTTATTGATCCTCGTCACACCTTCAGGCAATTGGTCGACACCTTCCAATGCCATCGTTGACGGAATGACGAACAGGATATAGGCCATGGCCAGAAAAGTTGTTAATCCTGCCATAAATTCCGTTTTGTAATTTGTCCCCAATTCCTGAAAGCGAAAGTATTTTTTCAATGCATATCCTCCTCATTATATGAAAGAGTACTGCATAACTTTTGTGGAAATTGATCCATTGAGAATGGTGGTCATGCTCAATGGATTCTGCGTAGTCAGACCGTTAGCGGCGGTCCGGTAGAAACTCTCAGGCCAAATTCCCAAAATTATACGCAATATCTTATTATTTTATTTGGACTACTCCCATTCAATTGTTGCCGGCGGCTTGCTCGTAACATCATACACAACACGATTGATGTGTTCAACGTCATTAACAATTCGTGTTGAAATTTTTTCCAAAACATCCCATGGAATCCGCGCCCAGTCAGAGGTCATACCGTCGATTGAAGTAACCGCTCTGATGCCGATTGTGTAATCATATGTCCGGGCATCACCCATTACACCAACACTTCGGATATCCGGCAGCACGGTAAAGTATTGCCAAATATCCCTTTCCAGTCCAGCATTGGCAATTTCTGAACGAAGGATAGCGTCAGATTCACGGACAATCGATAGCTTTTCTTCCGTAATTGCGCCCAACACGCGAATGGCAAGTCCAGGTCCCGGGAACGGCTGCCGCCAGACAATGCTATCAGGAACCCCCAACTGTGTCCCAAGCTCACGGACTTCATCTTTAAACAACGTATTTAATGGCTCAATCAGTTCAAACTGCATATCTTCCGGAAGACCGCCGACATTATGGTGTGATTTTATTGTTTGCGCTGTATCTGTACCACTCTCGATGACATCCGTATACAGTGTACCTTGCGCAAGAAAATCAATGTCCGTCAGTTTGGCCGCTTCATCGTCAAAAACATAAATGAATTCATTTCCGATAATTTTTCGTTTGAGTTCCGGGTTATCCACATTTTCCAGCTTGGATAAAAATCGTTCGGAAGCATCCACCTTGATAATATTCATATGAAAATCATCGGCAAATACTTTCATCACGTCATCCGCTTCATTTTTTCTAAGAAGTCCATGGTCCACGAAAATACATGTAAGCTGATCACCGATTGCTTTATGAATCAGGGCTGCTACAACAGATGAATCAACGCCGCCGCTAAGTGCGCACAAAACTTTCCGGTCACCAACTGTTTCCCGGATTTTATCAACTTCCATATCGATAAAGTTGTTAATCGTCCAGGAATCAGTGCATCCGCACACATCAAATACAAATTGTTTTAACAGATGATTGCCATACTCGGAATGACCGACTTCCGGATGAAACTGAACCCCGTAGAGCTTTTCATCCGGTTTACTCATGGCTGCGATTGGGGTTGATGGGCTGGTCGCATCAACCTGAAATGTATCAGGCGCCTTCAACACTTTATCACCATGGCTCATCCAGACAGACTGCTGTTCCGGTGTGTCCCGGAACAATACCGGGTTATCAGCTAAATCAATCATAGCCTTTCCATACTCACGATTTTTTGCCTTGGCAACTTCACCGCCGTAATGTAAGGCCATCAGCTGCATCCCGTAACAGATACCCAGTACAGGAATGTCCAGATCAAAAATCTTTTCATCGCAACGGAAACTGTTTTCGTCATATACACTATGAGGGCCGCCGGACAAAATAATCCCCTTTGGATTCATCTCGCGGATTTCATCAGCAGTCAGCTTGTGTGAGTGCAATTCACTATATACCCCATGCTCGCGGATTCTTCTTGTAATTAGCTGGTTGTACTGACTTCCGAAATCCAGCACTAAAATCATTTGATTGTCCATACCATACGCTCCTATCTTTAATCGCATTCTTTGCCCGAAATGGATAGTATGCTCGGTAAACGTCGTATTTCTCCCGTCTGCGTGCTTCTCTCCCGAGTTTGAGTATCTCTCTCCCAGGTTCGAGTGCTTCTCTCCCGAGTTTGAGTGTTTCTCTCCCGAGTTCGGCATTTCCGCTTTCAAACGGACTCAGCCTCTAACCTAATAAGCGGATCCACACATCAAAAAGCCCGAATTCCCTCCTTGCATGCGGCACTTAAGCTGCATAAAGGCAGAAAATCCGGGACAATTGCCAACAGATATTCCGCCTCCATAGTCAGTGCATTTACGGTGCACCGGTAGAAACTTTCGAACCATATTATCGAGGATATACGAATGGCGATTTATGTCGTTTTTTAATAATTTTTATTCTACTAACCAAGTGATGCAAGGTCAAGCCTTTACACGCTTTATTAAATATTTCCATAATTGATTTAATTCAGCTGCTTCCTTATTGTCCGTCTCATTCTTGTAGAGAATTCGTTCATAATGGCTTGTCAAACGTCCCATCGCGTCGGTTTGGAACCTGTAATCAATGCGCTGTGAATATTCCCGCAATGTCTGGTCAGGCTTTTTCGAAAGACCATTTTTTTCTAATACCTTTAACAACAGATGATAGGCCTCCTGATAGGTCTTCGCATCACTTTTGCTGTTGTATTTCAACATTACAAACAGTGTTTGCCAATGCAACCTCGTCCGGTAAATAATATATGCCGCGAGCAGCACGACTGCAGAGATAAGCAACACACTCCACCAATTCACATTTGATCCGGCCGTACTGTTACCTGCACTTGTTCCGGCGTCGTTTTGCTGTTGCTGAGGGCCAATCGGCTCAGGCTGTCTTTGTTGCTGCTGTTGCTGGCTATCACTTCCAGTCGACTGTTCGGTTCCTCTGGTTGCGGTCTCATTATCAAGATTCAGCTCAAAATCCGATAAATTGGAAAAACCTTGTGTTGGCTCAAAAGGAACCCAACCGATCTCCGGAAAGTAAACTTCAACCCATGAATGCGCATTTGAGTTGGTTATTTCGTAGACATTTTTACCGTTATCCGTGCTGCCGACCTGTTCGCCCCCTGTGAAGCCTTTTACCCAGCGAGCCGGAATATCAAGCGTTCTGAGCAAAACAACCATGGAGGTGGAAAAATTATCACAATAGCCCGCTTTTGAATCAAATAAAAATTGAGCGACGTAATCTTCTCCCTTATCAGGTATCGGTACATTTGTCGTCTGATAGACAAAACCATTGCTGTTGAAATACGATTCAACCGCTTGTGCTTTGTCATAACGGTTATCCTTATCTGATGTTATTTGCTTGGCAAGATCGCCCACACGTCCAGGAAGCGAATCAGGCAACTGTGTATAACGTTCATCAATAAATGATGGATCCTCCATACTGGCATTGCGTAACTTATTGATGGCAAATGTCGGTTTATCATACATAATAGAGTAATGATTCAACTTTACCCCTTCATCGTCAATCTCGGTTCGGATTTCTCCAGAACCAGATTCCAGCAAGTAATTCACATCATCTTTTTCAGCCGTTACTTCTTCGATACCATATGGATAGATCAGCTTTTCCATACCACTGTCACCTTGAAAATTCACTTCAGCCTCAAATTCTTCCGTTTCGACACTGTCGGCAAATGTTTCCAGTGCGAAATTATCCGGATTCTGCCTTGAGTAACTTAAATTTTGTGACTTAACCCAACCTTTTCCGGTATAGATATCCTTTGTTTCAACCCGCCAGTAATTCTTGTCTTCAGCAACTGCCTGGAATACCGGGGTATTATCCTGTACGAATGATCCACCAAGTCTTGTGTCATCGTTTCCGTATCCGACTTTTTGTATGACAGACGAGCCATCACCTGGCCCTCCAGCATTGTCAGCCGCACTCTTTATAAATGGAACAGGATCAGGCCACTGCGGGTCAAACTTTGGCGCAGCGTAGCCGACCAACGTGGAAAACATCACCACAAGTACCAGCGGCACAATCCAAACCGTCTGCTTTTTCATCCAGGAGAAACGGATCTCCTCCTGATCAATTTCCTTAAAGAGACTTGTCATTCCAAGTGCGATAAACGACACGACAAATGTGCGAACAATTGCCATATCCGCATCGTAAACCGTAAATGTATCCAAAACGGTCAAATAAATAAACGTAAGCAAAATAAACAGGAAAATTCGTTTCATGACAATAAACCAATACTGAAGCAGATAGCTCATCAACCAAATCAGGATCAGGAACAGTACACTGCGGAAAAGCGGGGTCAGTTCATACCACTGTTCGGAAAATAACGCATTAAGATTATAACCGATTTCCGTAAACAACTGTGTAACCCAAGGCTTGCTCAAAGGAGTACCTGTCAAAAACAGGGAGTCAATGATAAAAATCAGACCAATTCCTTTTAATGACATGGACAGCAGCCAATGGAGCTGAAGAATCGAGATAAAAAAGCAGAATAACGTAAACAGAATAAAAACGGTTAAATTGTTTACATCCCCAACTACATTAATCGGGTATAACCATTCCAAAAACAGAACAAATGCGCAAATATACAGAATGATAGTATATAGGATTGGGATTTTCGTATTCATGACACACTCACCTCGGTGGCATTGTGGACCAATTGCTTTTCCGTAAGCACATTTATTACAATTCCGGCCAGACGAAGCTGCTGAATGATCTGATGCTCCCTGTCTGATATCAAAGCGGACCCTTGGATAAACAGAACGATGACCTGCTTCGCCTGTTGATTTGTCTTTTGAATCATTTCCATAAATCCGTCATCAAAATGAGTCGTGAGCATGATGATGTTCGATCCTTTGGGGACCTTTGGCAATTCCCCCTGCAGCTTCATTGAAAATGGCTGAGTCCCTCCGTCCGGCTGAATCCTGGTCAGGTGCCTGCGAATGGAATCCGCTTTGATCGGATCATGATGCATTGGAAAGAAAACCGCGTTCCCTCCAACTGATAAAAAACTGACCTGTGATGCCTGCTTGCGAACATATTCCAGCATGGATACAGTCAATTCAACTGCCGCTTCGAAAGCAAGCTTATTAATTCCCTCATAATCACATGCGTCCAGCACAACCATTGTGTCCGTGCTCTTCTCCTGCTCAAACTCTTTGGTGATGACATTATTTTTCTTAGCGGTTTGTTTCCAATCTATCCAAGAAAATTTATCACCGGGTTCATACTCCCGGACACCTGTAGCAACATTACTATTTTTCAGGTTCAGTGCGTAGGAGGAAATCGATCCCTGCTCGAAACTGCTGAAAGTTTCATTCATATGAACGCTCCGCTTATCAGGAAATGCGACAACCTGATCTTTCACATGGAAGGTATGCTCTTTTTTAACAAAACCAAACACATCTCCGACGCGGATGCGGATAAACTTCAGCTGGTGTTCACCGCGGGGCACCTGCTGCAGCACGTATGGAAATTCAATTTCACGACGGAAACCCGGAAACACAATTTTTTTAATACTCCGGTTGACATGCATCCGGTCGGGCTCGTTCAAATAACGGTAGGACTCATTACTCCCTTTTGTCCGCTGCAAGGTATCCGGAAAAATTTCTTCACAAATACAGAAATAAAGCGGGTATGGCATCGAGCGTTTTACTTTTACGGTGACATCAACGTTATCACCTGTACGAACGACATTCCGGGAAAAGTGGCGGGTAACCTGCCATTTATGAATTGGATACAATAACAACCCTAGATGATAAAGGAAGATAGGCAAAAAGCCAAAAAACAAAAACCAGCTGGTGAACCCGCCCTGGAACATGGCATACGAAAAAAGCACCAGTATCAGAAAAACAACAGAAAGCAGCTTCCCGACAAATTTCAGGCGTTCACTCATCAACCAAATTCCTTCCGAATCGGTATATGTGTATCCCCAACAATCGATTGAATGACCTGATCGCTTGTTAATCCATCATATTTTGCCTCTGAGTTCAGGATTACCCGGTGGGCCAGCACGTATGGAGCCAGATATTTCACGTCATCCGGAAGAACATAATCCCGTCCATGCATATATGCATACGCTTTTGCTGCTTTCATGAGAGCAATTGAACCCCGTGGGCTGACTCCTAAATAAATAGATTTACTGTGGCGGGTTTTTTGTACAAGATTAATAATATACTGCTGTACGTTCTGATCGATATAAATATTTTGCACTTCTTCCTGGATGGTAATGAGTTCATCTCTGGTCAAAACAGCGGAGATAGATTCGATTGGATGGTGTTTTGATGTAAGACCAAGCATCTGCAACTCCTGTTCAGGTGTAGGATAACCCATGTTCAATTTCAGAATGAAGCGGTCAAGCTGGGCCTCCGGAAGCGGATACGTGCCTTCATATTCGATCGGATTTTGCGTGGCCATCACAAAAAACGGCCGCTTTAATGGAATGGTGTTGCCATCAACGGTAATGTTTTTTTCCTCCATTCCTTCCAATAGTGCTGATTGTGTCTTGGGGGATGTTCTGTTTATTTCATCAGCTAGTACAATATTTCCGAGGATCGGTCCGCTGCGAAATTCAAATTCCAATTCTTTCGGGTTGTAGATGGATACACCGGTAACATCTGACGGCAATAAGTCAGGTGTAAACTGGATCCTTCTGAAATCACAATCCAATGATTTTGCCAATGCCCTGACAAGCATCGTTTTACCGACCCCAGGTACATCCTCCAAAAGCACATGTCCCTGCGCCAGCAGCGCAATCAAACTTAATGCTGCTTCCTCTTCCTTGCCGACTATTACACTATTTATATTCGTTAATACTTTTTCAATACGCTCATTATATAACGTTTTCTCCTGCATCATGCGATTGTTCCCCTTCCTCACCACTATGAGGCTGGAACTGGTCATCAATCAATCTGACAATCCAACAGCCTTTAAGTTGTTATAATTTGCTAGATAATTTAGAAAACTTGGTTGTCACCAAGCCATTGGGTGACAGCCATAGTTGCACTTATGCAGTAAGAAAGGATTTTATACTTTCGTAACTGCCTATGAAAATAAAGCTATCTTTATCATACTAAAAAATACCTATAAAGTACAAAAAGAAAACTGGTTATCAGCCAGTATACATGGTTTGGAAGATTTTTATACATATTGCGGTAAGACGGGTGCGGCTGGACCTTAACCGCTGAAATACGGATTTCCGTCCAGCCCTTGCCAAATATCAGACTGCTCTGTCTGACATGCCAGCTGCAAAAGCTTATGTTCTTCTCCCTTTGGAGCCATCACCTGGACACCGAGCGGCATGTTTTTATCAGATACATATATTGGCAGTGACATAGCTGGCTGACCTGTTAAATTTGCCAGTTGTGTGAAGGGGGTATATGTCAGGCTTGGCAGGAACATCTCATAAATCAACTTCTGCTGATCACTGCTGTCGGACTCCCGCATCTCCTCGCGCATTCGCTCCTGCTCTTCAGGCGAATGTGTCAGTTCCCCCACTTTTGGCGCTGTAAATGCTGTAGCAGGTGTAATATAAAAATCATACGACTCATGAAAAGCTGCCATCTTTGCTGCAGCAGTATCCCATGAGGCAAGACTGGCTGAAAATTCTGCCGCTGATATCGATTCCCCGGCTTTATTCAGCATCCACGACTCTATTTCCAGGTCATCTGCAGTGAGCTGCCGACCCAGTGATGCTTCCAACTGTTTTACAACGGAAGACATTTCACCACTGTTCATCAGATAATAATCCTTCATCAGTTTGACACCATTCACATTATTTTCCTGTTCCTCCACGTAATGTCCTTGTCGTTCCAGCCACCTTGCCATTTTTTCAACCGCTGCCCGGGCATCCTCGGAAACAGGTGTGCCAACAGGAGATTCAGTCGAAAAAGCAACCCGTAAAGGTTTTTCAAATGACTTTTTCATATGATCAACATACTTTTCCTGAAAAAGCGGCGTCTGGAATGCCGCTTCCGGCTGGATTACCTGCAGCAGATCAAGCATTGACGCACTGTCCCTTACTGTTCGGCTCAATGCAAAATCAATCGCTGCTCCTTGCCAGGCCCGTCCCGCACCAGGGCCGACTGGTGTTCTCCCCCTTGTCGGCTTCAGACCAAAAAGCCCTGTAAAGGAAGCCGGAATTCGAATCGATCCACCGCCATCACTCGCACCTGCCATTGGAACAATTCCGGATGCAATTGCTGCAGCCGCTCCTCCACTCGAACCACCCGGTGAGTAATCCGGATTCCATGGATTTCGTGTTGGGCCATAATAAGCAGGTTCAGTTATATTTTTCAGTGCAAACTCAGGTGTATTGGTATGACCTAAAGGCAGAAATCCTGCATCACGAATTTTTTTAACCAGATGGGAGTCATGGTCACTGACAAACTCCTTCATCAATATGGAACCTGAAGTCAGTGGCTCATTTTTAACTGCTTGCGAGATATTTTTTAGCAAAATAGGTACACCGGAAAATGGCTGGCCCTCAGCAACCACAGCCGCTTCCTTTTGAGCTTGTATAAGCCTGTCATGGACAACTGCATTCAACAGTTTATTAACTTTTTCCAGCTGCATAAAAGCGGCATCAACTAATTCAGACGGATGTGCCTGCTGCTGCCTGACCTGTTCGGCCATTTCCGTAGCATCCATGGATAAATAGGTTCTGGAATCCATCGTATTCCCTCCAATGAAAAGATATCTTCATTGTATCACGCAAAACGATTCCAGACAGTCAATTCTTCTCCTTCCACGGAGGATCCCCATATTTATGCAATTCCTGATTTATTTTACCGATAGTAAGCGGAATAACAACTGTCAAAATCGTGCATATGATTCCCAACGTTCCAGGAATTCTTTCTGAAATAGTCTGCCACATAATCTTATTCACCTCAATCGCTGGTCTGATCGACTCCTCCTGTTGCTCGAATATTCACATTGACTTGAACCGTAATATCACTGTTTGTGAAATAATTTTTGCCATGGTCCCAGTTATCTTTTATTTTTTTCCAAAAATCATAATGATGCTGTTTCAGAAGCTGTTCAACACCAAGTACATCTGTATGCAAATCCTGCTGTGCTTTCTCCACGGTTCGTTCTACCAGTTTGGTTATTTTTTGCTCCGTCTTCATTTCAAGTTTTTCTAAATTTCGCTTGTTTGCCACATCTATTGAACTGAACGTTTCAGCAACTTTTCCGGATAAATCGATTTTAATTGAAGCTTTAACGTTATTTTGCTGCAAACTTGTTATGCTCATATTGCTCTTTGTCCGTAAGATTTCCGTTGTGGTCAGATGCTCATTCAATTCTGTCTTAATCAGCCCGCCCTGTATTTTTCCTGTGATGAGATTCATACCCTTTAATTCTTTGGAATTGAGAGTTCCAACAACACGATTTTTTCCGCCATTAAAAACTGCCCCCCCTTCATATTTTACCCTGTTACCTTTCATTTCAATTTTTGGAATGACAAAACTCTGTTCCGTGACCAAATAACCATGAATTTTACCAACCCGCAACGGCGTCAGCACATCAGCATTTTTAAAACTGTTATCCATCATTGATTCAATATAAATAGTCGGGATGTTCTCATTATCAGAAGTTGCCTCGAGTGCTTCTATTGGCCTTCCGTCCATAATAATAACCCTGTTCCCTCTGCGCATTTCATGGTCACGAATAAAAAAATCCATCAAACTAGAAAACAAATTCGGCTTACTGGCTACATCTTCAGAGATGATAACCATCTTTAAATGTTGAAAATAAGGTGACCTACTCGTTTTTTGGGCTAATTCACGCTCAATCGCAAATAAACTGTGTCCTGTTGCCGAAATGTTCATATAAGCCTTCTTTTTGCTGCCCCCACCGGTTGGAGTACCAAGTCCCGATGGTACAACAATCTGCGCCGTTAATGTAAGCTGAAGTTCATCATCCGTTTGTTCTTCCGCTATATCAATTGCTGCTCCAAGCACAAAGCCGCGCTGCTCAATTTCCACCCGATCCCAGCACCCCGCCAGCAGCATAACCGATATACCGGCTATTATCAGACATATTAATCTACTTTTCACCACGTTTTGTCACCCCTCTAAGCTTTGCGAATGCCAACAGTAAAAGTGTTGTGAACATCGTGATTCCCAAGCCATAGTAGCCGACAAACGATCCAAGTACACTAAGTTCGGTAATATCCTGCGGTGCCAAACCAATTAAGAAAACAATCGGAGCAAGGATTATAATAATTTTTCGTTTTGCAGTTTTTTTAAAAATAGATTGCAGAGCAAAAACAGAGGCATCCATTGCCAATGCCGACGTGTTGAATATAGCCATGATCCAAATAACAAAAAACACGGATTCAAATCGTTCGAAAAAGCCTCCGGGAATTTCCACTTCTTTGGCAAGCTCAACTGTCGGGTAAAGCAGATTTGCGGTTGCCTTATTGCCAAAGACCGCAATACATGCGATAAACAGTATCATATATATTAACACTACCAGGATCATCCCCAGTGCAGCTTTTGCAGGTGCATTCCCGGGTCGTTTAACCAAGGACATATAAAAGAGAAGAATCCAAAACCCAAGGCAGGAAAAAATACTTACATTAAACGAAGACAGATAGCCGCTTGTGTCGGTTTGAAATAACGGCAGCAGATTGCCATGATCAAACCAGCCTAGTGTGAACAAAATAACAACCATTGTGATAAAGATAATAATCGGCAGAAACATCATATTCAGACGGAATACACCAGCTCGTGATCCGGAAACGGCATAGATTACAACGAGCAGAAAGGCCAACATGATAACTTCAATTGGGGTTCGGGCAAACAGGTAATGTTTGGCCAAATCCCCAATAGCACGGACTTCAAAAGCAGTAATGATTATTCCATGAACAGTCAATAACAAGGTCAGACAAATACCCACCGGTCTCGACACTAGTTTAGACGCATAGTCAAGAAATTCCTGACCGGGAAACTGTGCGGCAAGTCTGGCAGTAAGCCAGGTGAAAAACGTGATGATCCCCCCGCTTACCAATAAGGAAATCCAGCCATCTGCGCCAATCGTGCCTTCCGCAAGTGAACGTGGCAGGTAAAGGACACCAACACCGATTACAATGGAGGGAATAGCAATCATAATCTCTTTGTCGGTAATTTTATCGTCCCCGTACTCAAACCGATCCATCCATCATCTCCCCTTCTTATCAGCAGACTTTTTATCATTCGGCAGCAAATAACCCGGACGTTTCGTCAATACCGGAATTGGTGCCCGGAACACAAGGTCCTTCCAATCCCGAATAAACGTCGGGGCATATGGACTCGAATACGGAACACCGATACTTTTCAAATTGACAATGTGGATATTGATCATAATATACGCAAGGATGATACCATACAGCCCCAATATGGCTGCTGCAATCATTACGCCAAAACGAAGCACCCGAAACGATATGGCAACACTGTAGGCGGGAACACAGAACGATGCGATTGCCGTCAGCGCTACGACAATTACCATTATCGGACTGACAACCCCGGCATTAACCGCTGCCTCACCTATTACCAGCCCCCCAATAATCCCGATGGTCTGCCCGATTGCTTTTGGCAGCCGCACACTTGCTTCCCGCAGCAGTTCCATGGTAAAGCCCATCAGGAAGGCTTCCACGACAGATGGAAATGGTACCCCTTCACGTGTCGCGGCAATCGAAAAAGCAAGCTTGGTAGGAATCATCCCCTGATGATATGAGGTAAGGGCAATGTATAAAGCTGGCGCAAACATTGCCAGAAATGCTGCCAAATAGCGCAGCATACGCAGCCCCGTTCCAATCCACCACCGTTCATAATAATCCTCGGGGGCCTGCAATGTATTTCCGATTGTTGCGGGAGCAATCAATACAAATGGCGTGCCGTCCAAGATGATGGCAAATTTTCCTTCAAGCAGTGATTCTGCCACTGCATCAGGCCGCTCTGTATTCATCATTTGCGGAAATGGAGACAAAAAGCTGTCTTCAATCCACTGTTCAATATAGCCTGATTCAGGCGCACTATCCATATCAATCGAGGAGAGCCGACGTTTCACCTCTTTTAAAAGATCCGGGTGGATAATCCCGTCCACATATGTAAGTGCAAGTTTTTTCTTGGAACGGCGGCCGACATCATACGTTTTAAAACGCAAATTCGGGTCACGTATATATCTGCGGATCATAACCATGTTTGTCCGGAAGTTTTCGATAAAACCTTCTCGGGGGCCGCGAATAATCGTTTCGGATGGAGGCTGATCAATCGAACGTGTTTCCCATCCTTTCACATCCGCGATGATCGCTTTACGGACACCATCAACATATAAAATGGCGCTTCCATAAAGTAGTGCATTGGACACGTCATCCAGATTTTTTCCGGTACTGACATCACTGATTGAAACAAGTTCCTGCTTGATATCGTGAAATAATTTCGTATTTGATGATGGAAGTTCTTTCCACTCAGCCATTACCTGCAAATTTTTCAGGATATTATCGTTGATCAGATTTTTGTCGACAAGTCCATCCATAAAAACAAGGGCACATTTATGATCTGTATGACCTGCAGTGAATTCACGGATTACAAGATCATTCGGTTCCTCCAGCATTACTTTGAGATTGTAGATATTTTTATCAAGGTCTTTATAGACATCCAGCGTGAAATCTTCCTGTTTGTCTTGTTGCTTTTTGCTTCGTCTGGAAAAGAACCCCATTTCACTCCCCCTTATCAACAAATCCTTTCTCTTTTGTTTCCCAACTCTGCCTTTTTTTATACAGCCGTATAAGATGGCACTTTGCGTCCACACTATAGTAATAACTAGAAAAAGGAGATGAGCTTTACGTGGAGAACCATACCAGTAATATTCCCCTTACCGCTGCGGAAATTTCCTCGCTTTGGAATTCCTATCAAAGTGAAACAATGACGATTTGCGGTTTGCGTTATTTTCTTCAAAATGTTGAATGTGAACAAACAGAAGCTTTATTGACCTTTGCACTTGAAAAATCACAGAAAAACAAAGAAATATTGCAGCAATTTTTCCGTGGTGAGGGCTACCCTGTACCGCAAGGATTTACCGATAAGGATGTCAACCTGGATGCACCGCGATTATTCTCAGACAAATTATATATTTATTATCTTTTGCATATGTCGATGATTAAATTGACCATGAATAATTTTTCACTTGTAGTATCTTCCACGTCAGATGTCATTAATTATTACAACGATAACGTTAATCATCTTCAGGAGTTGCATATAAAGGCGAAAGAATTAGCAAAAGAAAAAGGTATATATATTCGCGATCCGCATCTTCCAAAACCTGATCAGATTGATTTTGTGAAGAAACAAAGTTTTATGGCCGGGTGGTTCGGGGATCGACGTCCTTTGCTCGGCCAGGAAATCACCAGCCTTGTATACAATTCCAAACGAAATGCATTGGGACAGGCGCTAATCACCGCCTTCAGTCAGGTTGCCAAGTCGAAAGAAGTAAGAAAATATTTTGAACGCGGCCGTGATATTTCCGGCAAACAAGTAGAAGTTTTTAAGTCCATTTTAAGTAAAGAATACATTTCAGATTCAGCTTTTCTGCTGACTTCAGAAGTTACCGACTCAACAACAGCACCATTCTCCGAAAAATGTATGATGTTCATTGTTACCCTGCTCAGCGCATCCGGTATAGGTCAATATGGTACTGCCATGTCAACGAGTTCCAGACATGACCTTGGTGCTCAATATACACGTCTGATTGCAGAAATTGCCAATTATGCGGATGATGGGGCTGATATCATGATTAACCATGGCTGGATGGAACAGCCCCCGATGGCAGCTGACCGAAAAGAATTGGCGAAATAGGGCTGCTTATGGAAAAAGGGAAAAACAGAGACAAACTGGAAGTACTGTTCTGGAGCATTGCGCTTCCAGGATTCGGACAATTGCTGAATGGAGCATACATTAAGGGGTTACTGTTAGTCGGGCTGGAATTTTTAATTAATGTAATGGGAAATTTCAACCAGATTATTATTTTAAGCTTTCACGGTGAAATACAAAAAGCAGTAGAAGTGACAAATTACGGATGGCTGATGTTCTACCCATGTTTGTATTTCTTTGCAATTTGGGATGCATACAAAGATGCAAAGGGTGAAAGCAAACCATATGCATTTCTGCCTTTTGTTTTTTCGGCTTATTTTGTAACCGTTGGGGTTATTTTTTCTGCCGACCTGAAACTGTTCGGTATTCTGATTGGACCGGTCTGGCTGCCAATCCTGTTTTTACCGGTTGGTCTTTTGGCAGGCGGCATCATCAGGTGGATATTATTAAAAAGATCGGAATAACGCTTTTCAAAGGATTAAAAACCTTTAAAAAGCGTTATTTTAATGATTATTCTGCAGTTGGTGGTAGATCATTTTCTTCCATTCTAAGAATTCCTCCGAAAGCGTCAGATTCTTATTTCTTGGACGTTCAAAAGGAATTTGGAGTTCTTGTTTAATGGTAGTTGGTTTTTGCGACAGGACGATGACACGATCCGATAAGTAGATCGCTTCTTCAATATTATGGGTTATGAACAGAATCGAACGCTGATAGGACTGCCAAATCGACAACAGCCACGCTTGCATATCAAGCCGGGTGAATTCATCCAGCGCTGAAAATGGCTCGTCCAAACAAATCAGCTGCTGGGGACTTAACAGACTCCGAACGAAGGCAGCACGCTGCATCATTCCACCCGATAATTCATGCGGATAGGCTTTTTCATACCCTTTCAGACCAGCACGGTTTATTAATTCCAGTGCCTTCCGTTCATCCTGATCACCAGTTAACTCCGCCCCAAGCATAACGTTCTGCAAAATCGTTCTCCAAGGCAAAAGCGATGGAGCCTGCGGAGTATAGCTAATACCTCCGCGCTCACCGTTCATCCGCCTTCCATCCAGCCATATATCTCCGGAATCAGGATTGGTGATGCCGCCGATCAGATGGAACAGCGTACTCTTTCCGCTTCCGGACGGACCCAAAATGGACACAAACTCCCCATCTTCTACAGATAATGACACTTTATCCAAAATCGTTTGGCCGGCAAATTTTTTCGTCAAGTTCCTAATGCACAGTTTTGTCATGTTAACTCCTCTCCGGCCGCCATTTAACCATAATCCGTTTAAGCAAATTAATGAAAGCGAAAAACACTAAGCTCAAAGCCATAATAAAAACGATGGCCACGAAAACCCGGTCTGTCTGAAATGAAGAAGAAGCAAGCGTCATATAGACACCAATTCCCTCTCCGGCGCCAAGCCATTCGGCAATGACCGCTCCCATCACACTGTATGTGGCCGCGATTTTCAACCCGGAAAAAACAGAAGGCAGTGCATATGGCCATTCCAGCTTCTGAAAAACCTGACGCCTGCTTGCTCCAGCCATCTGCATGTAATGCTTCAAATTGGTGTCCGTCTGGCTGAAACCGTCCAATGCAGCAACAGCAATGGGAAAAAAACAAACTAATATAATAATAATTAATTTTGGCAGCATCCCGAATCCAAACCAGATCACAAGCAGTGGTGCAAGAACAATGATCGGGATATTTTGCGATAAAATAATGAGCGGATAAAAAGCTTCCCGAACCGATGGAAGCAAATGCAGGCAGCAAGCGACAGCGATTCCGAATGAACTGCCAAGTACAAAACCCATCACAGCGAGTTTTATCGTGGCTGTTAAGTGGGGACGGAACTCTTCCCATCCCCCCACTCCTGCCTGCCAAATTTGTGATGGCGCCGGCAACAGCCAATCTGGGATTTGAAAAAACCTGCTGGAAAACTCCCACAACAACAGAATGATAAGGAGAACCGCGGCAGGCTTCCACCCCTGTTTCATGACCTGTTTCATTATCGGTATTTCTCCGTCAGATCACTCATGGTAATGCTATCAGGTTTATACAGCACTTTAACTTGTGAGATAACACTTGGAGAGCCGAGTTCCTCCATTTTCCGGTTCATTTTTTCGATGACTGTCAATAATTCCGACAATTCGCCTTCCATCGTTGTTTCCAGTGGATGCACTTCATACTTAACTCCCGCCGCATCGATGCTCTCAATCGCTGCATCCACATACGGAATAACATCTTCTCCATTTTCAGTTTTAGGTATAATTTGTATACTGACCAGCGAATTACTCATGATTCATCCTCCTCATTATTGGGTAAAAATTCATTCGTAAATGCTTCTTTACTGTTCAGTTTTTTATCAAGCAAATCATTGTTGTACATCCAGTCAGCATAGTTCTCCCAAACCTCAAGCTTCTGAACACCCCACTGCTCAGCATCTGCTTTATATTTTGGCGATAACCATTTCTGACTTGCTTTTACCAATTCAGCGTCAATTTCCGGAACCGCATTGATTAAGATCTCAGCAGATTTTTCCGGGTTATCGATTGCAAAGTTATATCCTTTGGAAACTGCTGCCATGAACTTTTTGACAGTTTCCGGATTGTTACTGATCATATTTTCATTCGTAATCAGCAAAGGTGTGTAATAATCAAGTTTCTTGGAATAATCCGTCAAGTACAGCATGTTCAGTTCAACACCGCGAAGTTCGGCCTCAACTCCGGTCCAACCATAGTAAATCCAGGCAAAATCAACATCCCGTTTAACCGCCGTGAAAAAATCTGTGTTACCCATATTGATAATGTCGACCTTGCTGAAATCCGCTCCGGCTTTTTTCATCAGGGATGACAAAATCGCCTTCTCCACCGGGGCACCAAACCCGCCATATGTTTTTCCTTCAAAATCTTTCAGTGAATTAATGCCTTTTGATTTCGGAGAAGCAAATCCGGAAGTATTGTGCTGAATGACAGCGGCTATCGAGACAATTGGAACATCCTGAACCCGTGCTTCGGTAACACCTTCCTGATAGCTTACGCCAAAGTCTGCTGTACCTGCTGCCACTAGTTGATTGGAACCTGCTTCACCAGGCATGATAATTTCCACATTCAACCCTTGATCAGCAAAATATCCTTTTTCCTTCGCTACATAAATGCCTGTATGATTCGTGTTCGGTGTCCAATCCAGCACAATGGAAACATCTTTCAAGCTTCCCTCACCTTTGGACTCCTCTGCTTTTCCGTTATCCCCACATGCAGTAAGAACCAGCAAAAAGCATAAAACGACCAGTATTTTCTTCAACATCCATTCCTCCTATCCGTTGTGGAACAATCTGTTTGCCGACAGGCGCAATGGAATATACAGAAAATAAAAAACACCATAGGTTCAATACCTACGGCGCACGCAAAGTTTATACATATCCTCATCAACATGTTCCCTACGCCGGTCTCAACCAGATCAGGTTCCAAGGGTCAGTATCTATCGGATACAATCTCAACCAGCATACACTGGTCCCCCCACAACTTGTATTATTTAAATGTCCAATTGTATTCTAACAGATTGATAGCGCTTTAACCAGCCCTTAGTTTTAATATTCTATCAGCAACTTTTTCAGTTCTATCAGTATTTCACACGACAGTGTTTTTCGTACAAGCGCCTTTTTTGCTTGATATCCTAACAAACACCGCGTCCACTATTTTGTTCAATCATAAAATATATCGAAATGAATAAAGGAAGGTGGATTATATGTTAGGATTTTC
This sequence comes from Virgibacillus ihumii, assembly GCF_902726655.1. Lineage (NCBI taxonomy): Bacteria > Bacillati > Bacillota > Bacilli > Caryophanales > Bacillaceae > Virgibacillus > Virgibacillus ihumii. Next base: position 3,327,665 of record NZ_CACVAN010000001.1, on the reverse strand, counting down.
GATGATTCAGCTCATCCGAAATCACGACAAAAAGCTTGACAAAAAGTTGCGGCAAAGTCTGTTACACTTGTATCGGCCTTTTCGCCGAATTCCCTGTTTTTTGCATCGTCCCATCGAGAACTTGATGAAAAAGTTCAAACGATATCCGGTTGTCATCGAATTCGAAAATAAAGATGTCCCTTTATCCTCAGCAGTAAACAAAGCCCATCACGTAATGAAACCGGAAGCCCGATCCGAACTGATACACCAGTATCACAGCATTTGCTGCTGTTCAGCAGTGTTAACTGCCTCGACAATCGAAAAACTCATGAACAGCGATTGCAGTATTAAAAAAATTCATTATGACCGGGAAGTCACTGCCCTGTTGGATGTTGCTTCGCCAGCTGTGCATGCAACTCAATTGAATGAACAGGGGTTGACCGGAAAGGACATCAATATTGCTGTCGTTGATACAGGTATTTATCCGCATGAGGATTTGAAACAACCATCCGATCGAATTGTTGCCTTTAAGGATTTTATTAACAACCAGACAGAGCCATATGACGACAATGGACATGGAACACATTGTGCCGGGGATGCAGCAGGTAATGGTTTTTCATCAAATGGAAAATATAAAGGCCCTGCGCCCGAGGCCGGCGTTATCGGCGTGAAAGTACTCAATCAAATGGGATCAGGATCGCTTTCCACAATTGTTGCCGGAATTCAATGGTGTATCGATAATAAGCAAAAACATCAAATTGATGTGATTTCCCTATCATTGGGTGCGGCAGCGGATGAATCAAATTGTAACGATCCACTTGTTCAAATTGTTGAACAGGCGTGGGCAGCCGGAATAGTTGTTTGTGTCGCTGCAGGAAATTCCGGTCCCGATCAGCGAACAATTGGTACGCCTGGAATCAGTTCCAAAGTGGTCACAGTTGGAGCAATGGATGATAAAAATACAACCGACCGAGCCGATGAACAAATTGCGTCCTTTTCCAGTCGCGGTCCTGCGTGTGGCGAGGAATCCAAACCGGATTTACTGGCTCCCGGAGTGAATATTATCTCTTTACGGGCCCCCGGTTCTTTCCTGGACAAAACGTCCAAGTCAGGTCGGGTAGACAGTAATTATTTCTCTTTATCCGGCACATCAATGGCGACCCCAATCTGTGCAGGTGTTGCTGCCCTTATATTACAAAACAATCCGGGTTTTTCTCCAGACCAAGTAAAGCAAAATCTTCTTCAAGGTTCAGTTGACAAGGGATTGCCAGCCTATGCGCAAGGTGCCGGGTATTTGGATGCAGAACAAGCTGTCAAAAATAGTAATGGTAATTAAAGACCAGATTGGTTGAAATCCTATTGGGGTATACACCGTAATATAGTGGTATACCCCTTTTATATTCTGGTGCGAGGAGGAATAATAATGCAGCATTTAACTTCTCAACAAGAGGAAAAATTCATCCCGGTGACAACTGATCGGCAACGCCTCAACAAGATTATCGCCCAACATTCGGACACGAAGAAAAAGATCCAGAAGGACAAAAAGGCTTATTATGACGAGAAAGAAGATCAGCGGATTATCAAACAATATTACCAAAACATCGATTTTAATCATTCCAATGAAGAATTATTTCAATCGCTGAAACAACTTCTTTCGGAAACCCATACAAATCATTTGGAGTACGATCCAAGCGAGTATGTGTATCCATGGGTTGATTTAAGACCAGACGGAAACGTGGCCAGCATTTATTCGAGAATAAAACGGCAAACGGAAGAAGTACTCAAAGAAGACTACGAAACCTCATTAAAACGCAAAGAACAAATGGAAAAAGTACCGGATGATGAACAGAAAGAGCGTAAACTGAAACAGATTGAGGAAGATTTCAAATATAACTGCGAACATGCTGTCCCGCAATCCTGGTTCAATGAACGAAAGCCGATGCGTGGGGATCTTCATCACCTGTTTACGTGTGAACCTGCATGTAATTCAACCAGGAGCAATTACCCGTATTATGATTTTGCCGATTACAAGCCTGAAAATCAACCTGAAGCATCGTGCGGTAAAGCGGATGAAGAGATGTTTGAACCTGCACATGCAAAAGGTGCGGCTGCAAGGGCCATGCTGTACTTTTTAATCCGGTACCCTGATGAAATTGAAAAATCGCATCTGGAAAAGGTCGATACAAACATATTGTTCAACTGGCACCAGAAGTTCCTGCCGTCTCTTTATGAAAAACATCGAAATCTGGCAATCTTTAATATTCAGGGGAACCGTAATCCTTTCATTGATTTTCCGGAAAAAATGAAGCCCCTAAAGACGGAAATGATATAGCTTAACATAGAAAAAGGCGTTTCGGCGTAAGTAAATTTATCCGAAACGCCTTCATTTTTTACTGTATCCCCATCATGATCCCAAAATAGACGGACACCACCATCAACAACGAAGCAAAAGTCGAAACAAAAACAGATTCTTTCTTAACGGCTGCGATAATCGTCAGTAATCCGAATAATACACCCAAACCAAATAATAAATAACTCTCCATGCCAAAAATTACCGTAACATTAAAAATACCGGTACTTTCAGCATTATGGATAGTGCTTATAAAATTTCCCTCATATATCGTTTTGAAGAGTGGAGATGCTCCATATGATTTGATCAAAGTGTAGATCTGATGCGGCGGCCAGGACTGCCCCATGAACGCTGTCAACCCAAATACAATTAACGCATATACACTTTCCAGCCGCCCCCATTTCAATGGATTAAATGATTCTTCATGATGTTTTTTTCGAAACAGGATTCCATTGAGAAAAGCAAACAACACCAGTGAAATAATAAATATATGTTTGATAACCAATGCTTGTCCATAATTAACAACAAGACTGTTTTGGTATTCCTGCAATACCGTTGCATTCGGATCATCATACGAATTTATATCAATTGTCATAGTGAAATAGCCGGCCACCAGCGTAACAGCCAGACAAACAACAGCAACCGGCGTGAACCATTTCAGAAATGTTAACCAGTTCGTTTTATTTTTGGAAAACCAGCTTGCCACAAGTAAAAGCCCAATCCATACGGTAACTGCCAGAAAATGAAAGGAATGTGCCATAAATCCCTGCCATTCTGTAATGGTTGCTGCATGGCTTGACATTGTGTAACTAAACAGCATTAACAATGTTAGAACAAGCGCCCATGTAATGAAGTGTGTCTTTGTTTTCAACTGCCTGGCACCTAAAACACAAAGCAGAATCACCGAAATGAAAGTAACAAACATCCATGCTTTTCCGATTTCAAATGTCATGATAACACCTTTCAAAATCGGCCACAGATCTTTATTCCCCGCCAGAATGTTCGCGGTATTAAAAACCGGCAAAAACGATGTTACAGGTATTAACACGGCAGCGAGATATAGTACTTTTTTCGGAATATCCATTGGCGGTTTTTTATCTTCCGGAACCAGGAACAAAATCAGCGAACCCATTAGAACCGAAAAACAAATGTATAATATAAACTCTGTAAATGAGATTAGCAGCACTTAAAATCACCTCAACCTTATTCATTCCGTTTACTGAAGAACAACCAGGCTATTAATATGACTTCGGCAATCACCAGAAATATAATAATACCATTTTCAAAGAAAGATTGCTAAATATCAAATGTAATAGCATTATTATCATAAATGAGTAAGTCACAATCCAAGCAGTCCAATAACATCTTATCCAAGAGTATGATAGCATACTGGTAAATCAACAAATTAAGGAGTGAGTTAATGACAAACCAAATTCCCGAAATTACACTTAATGACGGCACCCGTATCCCAGCAATCGGCTTTGGTACGTATAAACTGTGGGGAAATGACGGTGCTGCCGCTATTGCAAGTGCAATTGATAACGGATACCGTTTAATTGATGCTGCGTACAATTATGAAAACGAAGGAACGGTCGGGAAAGCACTTAAGCAGACATCTGTGCCGCGGGAGGAATTGCGCATTGCTTCAAAACTTCCCGGTCGCTATCACACGTACGACAAGGCAGTGAAAGCAATTCAGGAATCACTCTACCGGGCGGATTTGGATTACTATGATTTTTATTTAATCCATTGGCCAAATCCACTCCAGGATATCTATGTTGAAGCATGGCAGGCATTGGTTGATGCAAAAAAATGGGGGCTAATCCGCTCCATTGGCGTTTCCAACTTCCTTCCTGAGCATATAGAGCGCCTTGAAAAAGAAACAGGAGTGCTGCCGAGTATCAACCAAGTGGAACTGCACCCGTTTTTCAACCAGGAGGAGCAGCGCAAGTGGCATGAAAAAAATGGCATTGCAACCGAATCGTGGAGTCCTTTAGCGCGTGCCAACGACCTTTTTACAAATGATACGATAAAAACGGTTGCGTCCAAGCACAGTAAGAGTATTTCGCAGGTGATTTTGCGCTGGCATTATCAGCATAACACAGTGCCAATTCCGAAATCCGCATCACCTCAGCGCCAGCTGGAAAACATCTCTATTTTTGATTTCACTTTGGATAACAACGACATGACCACATTGGACAAACTAACACAACCGGATGGCAGAATGAAAGACCAGGACCCGGCTGTTTATGAGGAATTTTAGAGAAAATACGATACCAAAATAATGCTGTCCTTCCTGTTGAACCAGGAAGGACAGCATTATTTTGCAACAGTTATTTTTCCATAAAGGCCTAAGATGTTTCTGGCACTTCTTATTTTTCAATGACAGCGGCTCGTATAAGCAGCACACGGTAAGCATCATATCTCTTCAATTTCATTTTTCTTCATTCTGTTTCTATCGGCGAAAGTAGTAATTCTAACGGCGAATTTTTGTTTCTATCGGCGAAAGTCATTGTTCTATCAGCGAATTTTTAATTCTATCGGCGAAAACAGCACTTCTATCGGCATTTTCACTCATGAAGTTACAGGTATTAAAAAGAACCGCCAGAACCTGCTTCCGACGGTCAAAAGTAAAAGATTTAAACTTCACCATAACTCTCTATCAAATTCGCAATATGTGCGTAGGAACCGCCAGCCAGCAGTGCTGAAGCAACTAATACTGCTTCAGATAACTCCTCTCTTGTTGCTCCTTCTTTATTGGCACCCTTGGTATGAACATCGATGCAATACGGGCAAAGTGTCGCATGTCCAACCGCAACTGCCACAATTTCCTTAAACTTTTTGCTCAGCTTGCCTTCCTTCATGGCTGCTGAATTGAATCCGGAATAACCCTGGAATCCATCTTTCGCATGCTTGCCAAGTTCGTTAAGATTCTTCAAATTGGAGCGTTCATACAATGAATCATCCGCATCATCTGAAAGTGCATTATGCATATTGGTACTGTGCGTTACAGCCCCGCCAGCTTCAACTGAAGATGTAACAAAGACAGCTTCTACCAGTTCTTCTAGAGCAGCTCCTTCCTTTTTGGCATTTTTAGTATGGATATCAATACAATAAGGACATTCCGTGACATGCGCAATTGCAACCGCAATAATTTCCTTTTCCTTTTTAGTCAGGGCGCCTTCTTTGAAAACACCTGCATCAAACTCCGAAAAAGCCTTTGCCTGTTCCGGTGCAAAGTCTTTCACTTTATTTAAATTTTTTGCCTGACTCTTATCGTAAAAACTATCAGCCATTGTAAAATCCTCCTTCACACGAATGTATATGTTTTCCACTTTATATTCTACCACTGGATTGAAATGGCTAAACCACTTTCTGTTTAGGTAATTTATCGCTTCATCTCTGACGCTCCCATTTAATGATATTTATCATGCGAAATAACTTATATTCATGACTAAAAGGATTTTCTGTCTGCAGTATGCTTGAATTACAAATTCAAAAGGGGTGAATTATATGAAAAAAGGGTTATCTGCAGGCTTTACTGTTGGGATCTTATCTGGGGTTACAGCCTTGATCACAGAATTTATCATTGGTTCAATAACTGGTCTTTGGTTCAAGGAATTAAATATCGTCTCTATTATGTTCTCCTGCATTATCACCAATCTAGCTGGTTCAGTCATTTTTGTGAATCTGGATAAGAAAACTTCAAAACCCACGTTATATTATACAATGATTGTTGCAGGAGTAACTTTGTTTCTGACCTTCAACACCATTGTCAATCCGCCGCAGGAACAATTTGGAACAGTCAGCCATCCCCTGCACATTGTCGCTGCGTTACTATCCATTTGGCTGATTCCAACATGGACAGTGAAAAATGTGCCTTTTTTGCAGGACAATTTGACACAGAAGTCAAACTAACTGGTATGACATCAGTAATAAGAAATGGAGGTGATGTCATTTGCGATCAATTTTGATACAGAAGAAACGCAGGGATTCTGCACTATTGGCAATGTTGGTTCTACCCGCTGTTTACTTATTTTACGGGCCGTATAATGAAGCATGGGCAGTGAATCTATCATTATTTACCATTTTGGCTATTTCCTATTGGCGGAGCATAACCCGCTCTACCTACAGAGAAATATTTATCGTCCTGCAAATATTGACAGTTGGCGTAATCGGTGCGCTTTATTCCCCATGGAGTCTTGCTCTTGCATTTTATCCGGGATTAATCATCGGAGTATTTGTGCCTGAACGGTCAATTCGACGGTATGCAGGATTAATGGCGGTAGTCATATTTGTTTCAATACTTACTTTCTTTATTTTCAGGGAAAATGAGTGGCATTTTTATTGGCTACCTATGGTAATTGCCATTACCGCAATGCCGTTTATTGCAAGAATATACCGCAGATCGATAATGATGAATCACGAACTGAGGAATGCAAACGAAGAAATCACCCGTCTGATAAAAAATGAAGAACGGCAGCGGATTTCCAGAGACCTCCATGATTCTGTCGGTCACACTCTGTCCTTGATAACGTTAAAAAGTGAACTAATGGAACGCCTAATCCGTAATAACCCTGAAGAGGCTATTGAAGAAGCAAAAGCATTACAAAGCATATCCCGTTCGGTATTGCTTCATATTCGAAAATTAATAAGCGATATGCAGGCTATTGATATTGATGAAGAGCTTAAACATGCAGATGAAGTTTTTGCATGGGCAAATATCATATTGCGCCACGATAACCGCTGTGAAATAGAAGAAATTTCTTCCATAACACGAAATATCCTCGGTATGTGCTTGCGTGAATGTACCACCAATGTATTGAAGCATAGCAGGGCAAAAAACTGTACAGTATCTCTTCACACAAATGCGGGGAAATATATGCTTTATGTGAACGATGACGGTAAAGGCTTCAGCATCAATGACGGCGACACGAAAGACTTCGGAAATGGACTTCACGGGATGAAAGAACGGCTGTCGCTCATTGGAGGAAAACTCCAAGTCAATACTAGCTCAAAAGGCACAAACGTAACGATTATAGTACCAAAAATGTAACTTACGGAGGGTGAAAATTGAAAATTGTTATCGCCGAAGACCAGGGCATGCTCCGCGGTGCAATCAGCCGGCTATTGGGAATGGAAGAGGATATCACAGTAATCGGTGAGGCAGATAATGGAAAAGAAGCTTTGGAACTCATCCGAACAGCGGAACCTGATATAGCTATTCTGGATATTGAAATGTCTGTTCTAAGCGGGCTGGAAGTCGCAAAAAAACTGAAAAACGATAAAAATCAGTGCCGGGTAGCAATTGTAACCACTTTTGCCAGGAGCGGATATTTACAAAAAGCGGTCAAAGCAGATGTTCAAGGTTATCTACTAAAAGAAACCCCTGTCTCCGAATTGGCAGAAGCATTGCACAAAATCCACCGTGGCGAGCGGGTATTCAGCCCTCAACTGACCTTTACTTTCCTAGAAGCATCCAACCCGCTGACCAAAAGAGAGATAGAAATTCTTCAATGCTTGAAGAGCGGAGATTCAGTAAAAGAGATGAGTCAGACCCTTTACCTTTCAGAAGGTACGATCAGAAATTATATATCCGAAATTATTCAGAAGCTGGAAGCCAAAAACCGGATTGATGCTGTGACAATTGCCGATGAAAAAGGCTGGCTGTGAACTCATAATTTGCAGCCAGATATTACTACTTATCCACCATCAATTGTTAAAGAGCCAACCTGACTAAGATTGGCTCTCCTAATATTTATTGATTTCCCTTTTTAACCCATTCGGCAACATTTACCGTACGTTTGGCCTGATGCTTCACTGCACCTTCAACATCCTCGACCATTTTGCCATCCTGATCAACAGATACGCTTGTTCCATATGGATTTCCTCCAGCACCGAAAAGCACCGGATCCGTATAGCCTGGAGCTGCTATGATAGCACCCCAGTGCATCATGGAAGTATATAACGACAGCAATGTAGCTTCCTGACCACCATGCGGATTTTGTGCTGAGGTCATCGCACTTACTACCTTATTCACTGTCTTGCCGCTTGCCCAAATGCCACCCTGGATATCAAGAAATTGCTTCATTTGTGATGGCACATTACCAAAACGTGTTGGCGAACTGAATATAATGGCATCTGCCCATTCAAGGTCATCCGAGGTTGCTGCCGGAACGTCTTTTGTTGCTTCCACCGTTGCTTTCCATGCTTCATTTCCATCAATAACTGACTGTGGAGCCAGCTCTTCCACTTTTAATACTTTAACCTCGGCGCCTGCCTCTTTTGCTCCTTCTTCAGCCCATTTTGCCATTTGATAATTTGTTCCGCTCATACTGTAAAAAACCACTGCTAATTTAACGTTTGACATATTTTCATTCTCCTTTGATTTTCCAAATATTTTATCTAAAAAACTCATATATTACACCTTCTTTTGTTTAGTTTTAACAACTTTTAATAAATTTCCACCCCCTTTAAAATGAATGTTTAAGACATTTGAGGTGGTTCATTGCAGGAGACTCCGTTTAAACCAAGAGTTCACAAGACAAATGGCTCCTTATTACTAATTTGTATATTATCATTTCATATATCCTTAATTCAAAATATATGCTTATATTATTCCATTGCCCACCATTTCTTCTCCCATTGTTTCAAGCGACTATTTTGCTGCATCAGTTAATGATTTTCTGCGCCTCCTGTAATTGAAACCTTCGAACTGTTCTTGGCAGGAACTTGCGGATCTCATCTTCGTTGTATCCTACCTGCATACGCCTTTCATCCTTAATAATGGGTCGTTTTAAAATACCTGGATTTTTTTCAATCAAGCTGTATAGATTTTTTATTGGTAATTGCTCAACATCAACATCTATCGTTTTAAACACTTTAGAACGTTTTGAAATAATCTCATCCGTTCCATCCTCCGTTAAGCGCAAAACACCCTTGATTTCGTCCTCGGTTAATGGCTCATGAAACAAATTACGTTCTTGAAAAGGTACACCCTGCTCCTGTAACCATGCTTTTGCCTTTCTGCAGGATGTGCAACTTGGTGTCGTGTAAAGTGTAACCATAAAATCACCTCATAATAATTTTTAATGTATCATCACGAATATCTTATTTTAGATATTCTGAATTCAGAATATATGGTTAAAAAATTTTAACTACATTTCTTCTGCATGATGCCCTGCTCTCTTCAGCAAATCAATTGCAGTATCGATTTCTTTTTCAGACCAAACATTAAAAACAGATTCTATTTTTTTCTCATGTTCCGGAAAATACGCATCCATAAATTCTTTTCCAGGTTCCGTAATGGCCGCATACATGACACGACGATCATCCGGACAAGCTCTTCGGTATAGATATCCTTTCTTTTCAAGTTTATCAACAACGTACGTTATACTGCTGTTGGCAACCAGAATATTTCTTCCAATTTGTTGTATTGGCTGATCACCTTTATGATACAGTAATTCCAAAACAGCAAACTCATTAAGATTCATTCCATACTGAGCCACATCTTTTTTAAGAACATCCTGTATGGATTGCGTTGCCCGATTTAGAACTGTAAAAGCTTTAAGGCTGGTATTTGCATCGCTCAATTGTCTCACCCCGTCAATAAGCTGCCATTCACACCAAAATTTATCTTGAATTAATTTATTTCAAATTCGTATTATTTAATTTAAGTATATAATACCATCGGATAATAATACTGTCAATAACGGTGCAGTATTAAAACAGTGAAACATTTTTACCAAAAAATAGTGCAAACCGCTTATATACCAAGATGACCGTTCAATGAAGGGACCTTACTATATGGGAAAACCGGCTTATTGAACCTTTTTATAGGCGGCATTAAAATTATAATATACAAACTTTTAATAGTAATCCAAATTTAGGAGATGGTCATTATCACAAAACCGGTTTTCATTATTTCTACTGGAAGAAGTGGATCAACAGCCTTATCAAATTGCATTAACTTAAACCCTAATATACTTAGTCTTTCGGAATTCTTATTATCGATCAATATGAATTCTTCCGGTCCGGATCCAGAAGCAAACAACTGGCCTGGATTGTCATTGGAAAGATGGGACGGAAAACAATTTTGGGACCTTCTTGCAAAAAAGGTGCCTCTTAATATCGAACCTTATATCAAAAAAGGGGTACGGCTTAAAGAATTTTTATATAAAGTCACTGATACATCACGATTTAATTTTAAAACGGGAGTACCAGCTATTCTTGCTATGACACTCCCCCATATAACGGAAAAACCAGACGAATTGTACGAAGAATTGGAATCAGTGGTTCCCCAATTCCCGGAAGATCGGCTTGACCGCCAGTACCAGCGTCTATTTGAATGGCTCCTGCGAAGATACCAAAAGGATGTTTGTGTGGAACGGTCCGGGGTGTCAGTCCATTTCGTAGATCGTTTAATCGACATGTTTCCGGATGCTAAATTTATATTTTTGTACCGCGATGTCAGGGAAACTGCAATGGCCTTCAACCGATTTCAAGCTTTTAAATTAGGTACGGCATTAAAAAAGGCTAAGGAAACTACTGGTGAGGACCCCACGAACCCAAACAGCGATGTATCCCGCTTAGGGGAGTTCAAATGGCTGCACCCGGATTACTTTGACATGGAGCAATTCAATAACTATGAAATGTCTTATGAGGCCTTGGGGGAAAACTTATCTTCATCCTTAGTTTCAGCTGAAAAAAATATTTCCAAACTACCATCAGAGCAAGTGCTTTATCTTCGTTACGAGTCGCTAACGGAAACACCGCACGATCAACTCAGGCGCATCATTCAATTTATACAGCCGGCATCAGCCACTGCTCAGGAAAATGAAAAATGGGTCGAACAAAGTGCTTCTATGATTCGATCGAAGCCAGCCACTTGGCCTGAATTACCAGCAGAAAAACGGAAAAAGCTTGAGAGGGCAAGTGAACCGGCGTTGAAATTACTGGAGTATATCTAATTCATTAAGGTCATCTATAATAGGGATAAAACCTTTTAAACGGGGCGCTTTTCTTTGTACGAAAAGCGCCCCGTTTAAATTATAAAAAGATTCATTCCTTGTTACTTCTTAGCTCAAGGTTTATGAACAAAATTGACACCACCTGGCCTTCACTGCTTCATCCGACCATTAATACTCTGCTGCAAAAACAAAATCTCATCAGCAAGGTTTTGCAGTCGTTTAGCAACCAGTTTATCGGTGATTTCTTCCGTTTCCAAATCGAAGCAATCATTCTGCACAAACACATTTCCTGTAGGAACCAGCCCCTTAAAATAAGAAAGAATGGGTTTCAACTGGTATTCCGTTACAAGGAAATGTTTCTCAGAAAAGCCTGTTGCAACAATACCGGTAACTTTATTTTTAAAAGCATATTCGGGAAGATGATCGAGCAGATTTTTCAATACCCCAGCGATGGAAGCTTGATAAATCGGTGTGCCAAATACCAAACAGTCTGCAGACAGGATTTTATCAGCCACGGGCCAAGTGTCATCGTCGAAATAAGCAAGCGGGGATCCGTCAGCGAACGACAGGTCATAATCCCTTAAATCAATTAGTTCGGTCTTCAACGATCTATCCATCAGACTGGCAGCTTCCAATACATCATAAACAGCCTTGGATGTCTTTCCTCCAGCCAAAGTCCCTGAAACGCCAACTAACTTCAACATTACGCCTCCTCTTAGTTCTAACAAGTTTAACGTCTATCCAGCCATTATTTTATCATAAGGAGTTCAGAAGGACAGAACCTTTGCCTTAAATGATAATGCTGGCAGGATTTGAGTTTTACTCAACTGCCTATTCCTGAATCAATAATGGCCTTTTTGGTCCCATAAAGACAGTCGCCATGCCAACTATTCCATAAAAAATAAAAGAAGTAACATAGCCATACGTTCCAATAAACCATCCAGCGAGTATTGAACCTATTACCTGTCCAACAGCCAGCAGTAAAAATGGAACGCCAATACCTAATGATGCATTCGTAATAAATACCCGGATCCCCCAAACAAGAAGAACACCGGTTAAGAATATATAGGAGCAGCCAAACAATCCGGCCGATACGTAAGCGATTAACACGTTGCCAGGTGCAGCAGCCAGAACAATCGATGATGAAGCTATTAACAGCCCTCCTAATTTATAAGCAAAAGACAGTCCTCCTTTTTCAATTAGAGAGCCGGAGAACCCGCCCAGCACACCAAAAAGTCCTATGATGACCCAAAATCCGGATAGCTGCCAATTACTGTAATCTCCAGCTGTTTCAATAAATGATCTGGAAAATGTCCAAAAGGCTGCTGTCGATATTCCCAGTGTAAGAGATGCCAAAACCAAAGGGATAGATCCCTTTACACCCTTAATGGAGAGATCCCCTTTTTTAAACGTCAGCCTCGAACCCATCCTGTCTTGAGGAATAGCCTTGAAATTCCATATCAACACCAGGAAAGTCAGGATAGTATAAATCAAGTACGTCAGTCTCCAATTCGATATTAACAAAATCGCTCCAGCTCCGGAAAGGGCTATACCAAAACTTGTACCTGAATTAATCCACGTATTCGCTTTGGCTTGCCGATCTTCATTAATCCAAAGCGATATCGCCGCCCCATAAGGCGGAGACGCCAAGCCTGTGCTTCCTCCAGCAAATATCACGCCTAACGCCAGCACCCATACATTCGGCGTAATGCTCATTAACAGCAGTCCAACAAAGGCTGATAATCCGGCTAAGAGAATCATTCTTCTTGGTCCGTCTGTTGTAGTGATGACAGTGGACAGGATAATTGTAAAGCAATAGGACAAATAAAATAATGATGAGATTACTCCTGATATATACTCAGACATTCCAAGTGATTGATTTATTTCAGGCAGAAGCAATCCAAAGCTAAACCGTGCCAATCCATAAGTAACAGCGATCATGGTAACTCCAGGTAAAACCAACCTTGAAAAATTCAAGGTACCCCTCCTTATAATTGCCCGAATTATATAGAACGACCTTTATACTTTTGAGTTAAAAAAATTACGATGTCTATTGGACAAGCGTCCTCGCCATCGCAATGGAATATTCCGTTGCTTTCTCTGCACCAATCAAAGTTGTCATGGAGGTAGTTCCTTCGAGCAGCAATGTAAACTGATAAGCTAAGTCCCGTTCGTTATCTTTCCCCTTACTTTGAGCCAATTGCTGAAAATATTTAAGCAATTTCAATTTGTGACCTCTTGCAATGTTTTCAATCTCATTATCAGTACCCGTATAATCTTCTATTGCTCTTAAAAACATATCTCCTTTGTAGGATTGTTCTTTTAACCAACGGCCGTGAGCTTCAACAGCAAGAATGAAAGGAGAACCCGAATCCATTTCCACATGTGAATCCAAATAAAACCAATAGCGTTCTTCACGCTTTCTAAGTACTTCTTCGACTAAATTATCCTTGGAAAGAAAATGATTATAAAGTGTCATCGTTGCCACATTTGCTTCACTGATGATTTGTTTCAATCCTACTCCACGAAATCCATGCTCATAAAATAATCGTTCGGCCACTTTAAGTAATGTTTCTTTTTTAACAGATCGACTCATAACCTTCACTCCACTTTCATTTATATAGAACGACCTTTCTATTTAAAGGATATCAATCCTAAACTTATATCGTCAACCATTTCATTCATTTTAATAAACTGCACCTGCATTCTTTTCAGGAATCTAGCAAAAAACGATTCGTGAACCTTTTTGCCACTTTTTTCGAACCATATTGATTTCACTTATATGAGATATCAGCGCTAATCCCTATTAAGGAAAGGCGCCCGTTAACAGGATTCTCCATTGCTGCTATTACCTGGTGTTGCGAAATGTACAAATGAGTATTTTGATTTTTTGAAAAATATGTTAGAATAAGGATAAAGAAAATCATTTAACAAAGGGTCAGAAAGTTTGTATTTTACAATGTTACGATTTAAAAGAAGGTGAATGATTACTATGTTTTTATTTATATTTATACTGCCCGTAGTGGTAGCTATTGTTACCGCAGTCTTGATTGATCTAATAAATAAGAAAAAAGGGAACTCTCCTGCTTACACAAATTCTGAAAGAAAAAATTATCATCGCGCCAAATTTATGTCTCAATCACCCCCGACATCTCTTATTTAAAATGAATACCCCACAATTTATACACTCTAAGATAAGATTAAAACATTGCATTTATTTTTCTCGCATTCGTTTTATCAACACAAAAGGATATTTCGTGAATAGGTCTTTTAATGTATTACGGGCGCTAATCCTTATTAGGGAATAGCGCCCGTTTGCTTAATCCCCATCCTCATCCACCACCGTTCCCAAAATCAGAGGTTAATAAAATAAGGCATATACATGATAAAGCTCGTTATAAAACCGGTTATTCCAAACAATAGGGTTCCTGACTTGGCCGGTGTCAGCGTAAACCGGGAAACCGTAACCTGTTGCTTCGCGTCCACACCAGGTAACTCCTTTGCCTCTGCTCTTGTGTAATTATCAAAACTACTTTTAAAGACAGCAGACACCCACATCACCGACAAAAGCATCAAGCTCATCATAAACAGTACATCGATAAACCGCCAACCCGAAATATAAACAAAACCCCAGGTGGTAAGTAATTCGAGACTACTGATATTTAGAACAATGGCAAGGTCCCTTGCACGGGGTTTCAGGTATTTTAGAATTCGATTCTCAATCCATCTGCTTCCTACTACAAGACTCGTGATGATGACAAACAAAATGACCAAAAATATACCTATTCCCTGAAGGTAATCCAACAAACCCTGAAGCATAACATCCATCCCCCTCGCCAGCCCCTCTCTTAAATTATTTTATTTATCTAAACTTCTATTTCCTTCACAAAATTCCTGCCTTGATTCAATAATATGTCCTTTATATGCGATAATGACGCTACTATTCCTTATTAGGGAAAAGCGCCCTTTAGCTGAAGAATACTTTTATCTTAATACCAATCATCGTACATTTCTTTTAGAAAACCTTCCGTAATGGTTATTGTTGTCGTGTAACATCCAAGTCAGTCATTTAACAACAAAGTTGGTAGCCTTACAATAATACTGAAATTGATTACCTATCTTCCGCAACGGGCGACGCGACAAGTTCTGCTATAAACACTTTGAAGCGCGAAATGCTGGAAATTTTCAAATGAATTCCAACTTTACAACGGAGGGTGGAAATGACGGAGCCACGTTTCCCGAATTCATCTCGTTAACAATCCTGAGTGCATCTATTCTTGAGGTATGAAGCCAGTTGATTCGGCAGAACGAAGGCATGAAGCCACTCTTCGAGAGAAGGTATGTCGAAGGATATCTTGAAAGGCTGAAGAACTGGATAGGGGATCTACAAGAATACCAGTAAAATATACAGTTTGTGAGTATAATGGCGTTATGAAAGGTTTTTAAGAAGTCCGTAACCATTATTATTGGAATCAATCTTATGAAAAGCCACCTTTTTATAGGTGGCTTTTTGAAGAAAGGATTTAAATCTGTTAATAGACACCAGGGAACCATCCAGGGGTGTGGATAATCGCTTTCCAAAGAGGATTCGGTACGACCAGCCGAACCTGACCATTTGTATCTAAAATGGTCTCAATGTCGGAAGCCTTTCCTTGTTCGATTTTGCCTACCCAGTCGGGATCTATAATAAGTTCGCGTCCTAAAGCTAGCAAAGGTACATCGCTTTGGATTGCGGATCGGGCATCCTTGGCTGAGTAGATGGAGCCTACTCCGACAACAGGGACTTTGTTCCCTACACGATCTTGGATGATTTCTATACGTGAACGTGTATCTTCCACGCCTCGTCTAGGACGGGACCAAAAATTCATTTGTGAAACGTGAATGTAATCCAGTTCCTGATCGGATAACACATCGACGAATTTCAACGTGTCCGCCATTGTAATACCCGGAGTTTGGGGTTCTTCAGGAGAAAGCCGGTGCCCCACGATGAATGGATCTTTTGCGTGGTCACCCACGGTTTTCTGGATCTCATTGATGACAGCCCGTGGAAAGTTCATTCGTTTTTTCAGGCTTCCACCCCAGTGGTCGTCACGATGATTTGAATGAGGAGAAAAGAACTGATGGATCAGGTATCCATTCGCTCCATGGATTTCAACCCCATCGAATCCGGCTTGAATGGCTCGACGGGCGCCTTCCCATACGCATGAATGATTTCCTTAATTTCGCCATCCTCTAATACACGGGGAATCCGTTCGTTCTCTCCTGCCGGAACTGCACTAGCACTGACAATGTCCCCATTTGGGACTAAATCCGGTGGACACAACCGTCCGCCATGATAAATTTGCAAGACCGCTTTGGCGCCTTGATCTTGAATCGTTGTCGCCAACCTTCTTAATCCCGGGATCATATCATCATTGTGCACGCCAATTTCGCCGGAGAAGCCTTTGCCGCCTGCTGTCACATTGGCACAGGCTGTGACGACCATGCTGACCCCTTTTGAACGACGTTTATAATATTTCACTTCATCATCAGAAACCGTTCCGTCCGAATTTGAGGACCAGTTAGTCATGGGGGCCATGACCACACGATTCTTCAATCGGGTACCATTCGGAAAAGAAAAGGATTCAAATAATGGCTGGTATTTTTCATTCAACGTTTTTGCCTCCCCTTTATAACTTCACCTTAAAAAAGATTATTTTACAAAAATAAATGTACCTTCCTATAATAAAAACAACCAATCGCATATCATATAAATACTTTCATTACTCGCAAATTCCTCAGACATTCCTTAGCGCCCCTTCAATCGGAACATCGCCTGAGAGAATTTCAAACACCCGATGAGATGTATTTTCTGTATTTAATGAAGTGACAGCAACCTGCGCTACATCAGCACGCGGAATGCCATTGGAACGGTCTTCGATATGTTCCGCTGCGGTAATGGTCCCATTGTCAGGTTCGTTTAATAACCTTCCGGGACGGAGAATGGTATAATTCAAATGGCTGGATTGCAGTTTTTTGTCCGCATCGCCTTTTGCTTTGAAATAATATTTCATGGACTCCGGACCATTATCAGGGGTATCAGCATTCATCGAACTGACCATGATAAAACGCTTTACATGATTATTTTCTGCCTCATTCACTGCCTTCATAGCACCTTGGCGATCTACCAATTCCGTTTTTTCTGGACCGGTATGGCCACCGGAACCAGCGGTAAAAATCACCGCATCGCAACCTTCAAAAGCATAAGAAAAATCCTGTTCTAAATCAGCAACAACAATCTCCGCCCCTAAATGTTCTAGTTCATTCGCCTGATTTTCGTTGCGAATCATCGCCTTCGCTTGATGTTCGCTCTTGTCCAGGACAGATAAAATATGTTGTCCAATTTGTCCATATGCACCGATCACTAATACTTTCATGCAAACAGCTCCTCATCTAATAATTTCACAGCTTTAACTGATGATTACTTTTCATCCCTAATATTTAAATTTGTCTTCTCTAAAAGGATTAAACAATCGAATCAATTCCATTAAGCAATCTTTTATATGCTATCAATACCGAATTCATCAAGTATGGATGCAGTATTGAACTTTTGTTCTATTTTACCAAGCTAGCCCTTAATTAAAATAAGGACCATAATCGCGTCTTTCGTGTTGGACAGATACCCATTGTACTGTTGTGAATTCGTCAAGAACCCAGTCCCCATTAAATCGACCAAGGCCTGATTCTTTTTCCCCGCCAAACGGGACGTGGGACTCGTCATTAATGGATTGATCATTGACATGAACCATACCGGTATGAAGTCTTCTAGCGATGTTTACCCCATGTTCTAAGGAATAAGAATGGACGGCTCCGCCTAAGCCATACGGTGAATCGTTGGCGATGTCACTCCTTTACTCTGAAAAAAGTCGTTTGTAAAATCTGTCCACTTCCCTTACCCCACACGGAGGACAATTTTTCCTTTGGCATGATGTGTTTCACTTAATCGGTGGGCTTCTTGAATCTCCTCAAGTTTCATAACTGTCCCTACATTTGCGCGGATCTTTCCTTGTTCAGTCATTTCCCCAATCTTGGCAAGCTGTTCACCATCAGGTTCAAGGAAAACATACCCCGCTTTCACCTTTTTCGTTTGGGCTAATTCCTGATCAGGCTGACTAGCAATAGAAACCAGAACACCTTCTTCTTTTAACACATCATAACTTTGCGTCTGGATGTCACCGCCAAGCGTATCAAACACAATGTCCATATCGGCAAGAACCTGTGTGAAATCTTCGTTGCGGTAATCAATAACTTTGTCTGCCCCCAGCGATTTTACAAATTCAACATTTTTCGTGCTGCAAGTCGTTGCCACCCAGGCACCCAAGGATTTTGCGAGTTGAATGGCAAAACTTCCAACTCCCCCTGACCCAGCGTGAATTAACACTTTGTCATCTTGTTTGATGTCAGCAAAGTCATCAAGACATTGCCACGATGTTAATCCAACAAGCGGAATTGATGCAGCTTCTTCAAAAGATAGATTTTCCGGTTTTTTTGCAACAAGGTTTTCATCAACAGCTACATATTCCGCATAAGTTCCATTACGGGTTATATCCGGCCGGGTAAATACCTTGTCTCCGACCCTGAATTTCGTCACTTTTTTTCCTACCTCTTTTATTGTTCCTGCGGCATCCAAACCGAGAGTAAGCGGAAAGTTATAATCCAGCATTCCTTTCAGATACCCCTCACGTATTTTCCAATCAACAGGGTTTACGGACGTAGCTGCTATCTCAATCAAAACATCATTGTCTTTCAAATTTGGTTCGTCTATTTCCGTATACTTTAACTCATCAATCCCGCCGTAATTTTCAATAATAACTGCTTTCAATTTGGGTCCTCCTTCATCATGCATTTCCTTATTCCTAATTCGTTATTCCCCATCGACTTTTATAAGTTGCTTGCCAAGATTCTCACCTTTAAACAACCCGAGAAAAGCTTCTGGTACGTTCTCAAATCCTTCCACAATATTTTCTTCATATTTCAGTTTCCCCTCGGCTAACCAGCTTGAAAGATCTCGGATACCTTCACTGAAACGGTCAGCATAGTCACCAATGATAAAGCCTTTGATCAATCCACGGCTCTTAATGAGTTTTGTCTGAATTCTTGGACCTAGATCACCGTCAGTCCGGTTATAAGACGAAATCGCACCGCAAAGAGGGATGCGTGCAAATTCATTTAATAGATTTATCGCTGCGTCAGAAATTGGTCCGCCGACATTGTCAAAATATATATCTATTCCATTTGGACAGGCTTTCTCAAGCGCCTGTTCCATATTTGGAGAGGTTTTATAGTTAATCGTTTCGTCAAAGCCAAGTTCCTGCTTTAAATAGGTTGTCTTTTCATCGGAACCAGCAATTCCGACAACTCGAGCTCCTTTAATTTTGGCAATCTGTCCAACGATCATACCAACCGCTCCTGCTGCACCGGATACAACAACTGTTTCCCCTTCTTTTGGCTGACCAATATCAAGCAGACCAAAATAAGCAGTCAAGCCAGTTAAGCCAAGGACACTCAGGTATGCGGTCAGAGGAGCGATTGTTTCATCAATTTTACGTACCTTGGATTCCTGAATAACGTTATATCGCTGCCATCCGAGCGTCCCGACTACTTTATCACCGACGCTTAACTGATCTGAATCAGACAAAACGACCTCTCCAATAATTCCGCCACAGATCATCTCATTTAATTCGAAAGGTTTCACATACGATTTTGCATCATCCATCCTGCCCCTCATATACGGATCAACAGATAAATAGATTGTTTTAACAAGAACCTCTCCTTCTTCCGGTTGTGGTACAGGACTGTCTTTAAATGTAAAATTCTCTTTTGTTGGCATCCCTTTTGGGCGCTTTGCCAATAAAATCTGACTATTTTTCAATTTTTCTTTTAATGTCATTATCTTTCCACCCCTTTAGCCTTCAAGTCGACTGCAATATTATCCCTGGTTGCTTTGGAGTATGGACAGATTTGATGGGCGGATTCAACAAGTTGTTCAGCTACTTCTTGTTCAACCCCTGGAATTTTAACATCCAATGCAACAGTAAGAGCGAAACCTCCATCGGTATCTTTTCCTATTGATACTTGCGCTTTCACCTCTGTTTCGCCAATTTTAGTTCGTTGCTTTCTGGAAGCCAGATTCAACGCACTGTCAAAGCAGGCTGCATACCCAGCAGAAAATAATTGTTCCGGATTGGTCCCTTCTCCCCCAGCACCGCCAAGTGATTTAGGCATTACTAATGGCATATCAATTATCTTATCATCTGAAATCACACGTCCATTACGTCCACCTCGGACAGTGGATGAAGCAGTATATAAAGCATTCAAGTTTATCACCTCATTTTAATTGCGCACAATTTAATTGCGCAAGACCTATTAAAACATAGAAAGTTCTTCTCGTCAAAAAACAAGTTTGACATTTTATGAACTTCCATATAGTTTAAAATAGAGAAGGACTGAAAGGATGAATGTTAATGGAGAAAGATGAAGCAATAAAATTAAACAACCAACTGTGTTTTTCTATCTATTCATTATCAAGAGAAATAAATAAATTGTATCGTCCTTTTTTGGAAGAACTCAATTTAACTTATACACAGTATCTTGTCATGCTTGTTTTGTGGGAAAAAGAATCCTGTGCAATGAAGGAGTTGGGAGACAGTCTTTTTCTCGATTCCGGAACACTTTCCCCAGTGCTCAAGCGCCTTACAGAAAGAGCGTTAACATACCGAAAGCGAGATCCTGATGATGAAAGGCGTGTATTAATTTCCTTAACTGAAGAAGGAAAACAATTAAAGGAAACGGCAGCGGAGATTCCCGGTAAGCTTATTAAAAAGAGTGGTCTCAGTAAAGAGGAATTTTCGAAGACCCTTTTCGACTTCACAAATTTATTACAGCAAATTCAGCAAGCGAATACAGAGTAGATCATGTGCCTCAGCAAAAAGGAAAGAAAAGGTAATAGGCCCCTCTTTCCTTTTTACAGTTTAAATGTCTTTCGCTTACTAGAATATTTTTGTATCCGGGATGGCTGATGCTCCTGAAAAAAATCCAAAATGAACAATAAAAAGGTGACAACCCCTCACCTCTTTATTTGGCTCACATACAGGAGAAAATAAAGATTTTCTTTATTCCAGATAGGCGCCCGTTTGAGGAAGATCATGGCAGATGGGCATGAGCGCTTTATCTATTATCAAATAAAAAATAAAGAGAGGCTGCATGATTAACAGCCCCCCTATACGATCGACGAATTATTTTTCTAAAAGCTTTAGAGATTCGCGATTGAATGCAGGAAGATCATCAGGTGTTCTGCTTGTTACAAGGTTTCCATCTACGATTACTTCTTCATCTTTTACAGTTGCTCCTGCATTTTCCAAGTCTTTTCTTACGGAAACAAAGCTTGTTAGCTCTCTACCTTTTAGTTGGTCTGTATTAACGAGAAACTGTGGACCATGGCAAATTGAAAATATGGGTTTATTATCTTGGAAAAATGTTTTCGCAAACTCACTATTCTTCGGATTAATACGTAGTAAGTCAGGAGAAAACCCGCCAGGTACGAGTAATGCATCATAATCGTTTGCATTTACTTCATCTATGCCTCTATCTGCTTGTATTTCGTCCCCATTTTTGCCATTGATGGTTTTTTTTGCTTCATTACTGATAATATCTACCGTATGCCCAGCTTCTTTGTAAGCTTTCACAGGATCAGTTAATTCAATTTCTTCTACCATGTCTGTTACAAGGACTGCAATGTGTCGACTCATATAGCACTTCCTCCCTTTATCATTCTCGAATATATTCTAGCAGACTGCCCATAACTTTATTAAGCAGTATGCTCATGAACCGTATTATACACGAACCAAATAACGATGCTCTAACTGACAGGCACTTGTTCCCTTCTACCTTATCGTGTTACATAAACGTGCACTACAATGGCATTTGGGCGCTGGTCTTTATTCCCCAACTGTTAGCAATAGGTAAGCCTTTGAGGTTATCTCCAGCTTTTCCCCTGCTCCACACCAAGGACGTGCCAGTTTCCCAGCATCCGGCGCTCCATCTACCGATGTATAATTGATTATAAGTTCTTCGTTACTTTTAGACGTGAGATAATTCTACCTTTTCCAGCCCGCATTCCATTCGGAATTGATTTAGTTTCTTTATTATTGAGTTATTCAATCCGAATTTCTGTATTTCGGATGCAATTATTTCGTTATCTTTACGATGTACAAGCCGATGTATGTCCTTATGAAGGATACGAAGATTGTTGAACCTATCCGTTCCCCCAAGATGTTTGGGTGTATAATGATGACAGTGAACTTCATAAGCAGTTAAATCCCAACCTGTGATTTCGCATTTCCCCATTTTCATACTGAAACGACTAATGCGATTATCCATGTATTCAACTGTTCTATCTGGAAGGTTTGCCTTCATTAACACGCTGATTTCAAATTTAATATTTGGCTTTAATTTATCGTAAATTTTCTTCCTGCCTTCTTCTGTAAAAAGAGATAATGATGGACTAAAGTTCATGGCATTTACTGTTTTGACGTTTCCTATAGGAAACAGGTGTACAGTGGCAATTTTGAACGTTTTAAACCCTTTACTATAAAACTTCTTATAAGTTGAAGTAGGATTGATTGGATGTCCGTATTCCCCAACAGTACGAAGACGGTTGTACAGAAAGGCTTTTAGATCATAGGCAAGACGTGAGAATTCTGGATTGACATGTGTGGCTCTGTTAAAATAATTGTGAATACCTAAAACAAAACTGTTAAAGCGCAAAGCATTTTGGGCTGTAGGGGAGTCTTTCATCCTTCGGATGTGCCTTTTGGCTTGTTCTTTAAGTTTCTCCCTTTTCTTACGTTTGATGCCTGTATGGGCAACCCTTTTATCCTTCTTTACATTTGCTTTAATGGTAAACCCTAAGAATTCGGATTCTCTTTTTCGCAAATTCGCAATCTGCGACTTTTCTGGTGAGATATCCAGTTTTAAACGTTCTTTAATATATAATCTAACTGCATGGTACCACTTTTGGGCTGTTTTTCCATCTCGACAGAGAATTTTAAAATCGTCCGCATAGCGGACGAGGTAACCTTCTTTAAGGTTTGTACGTTTCTTCGCCTGTCTTTCTCCCACTTTTGATTTATAGTTTTTCGAGAGGGGGAAAAACTCCCACTGACCTGCAACCCACTGGTCTAAATCATTTAATACAACATTCGATAATATCGTCGACAAAATACCTCCCTGGGGTACACCCTTAGAAGGCACTCCTTCTTTATCAATTTCAGCTTTGAGCATTTTAGATATACAAGCTAATACTTTTCTATCATGGATACCTAAATTCCATAACTGTTTGATGAGAAGTGTATGATTAACATTATCGAAAAAGCTCTTGATATCAACGTCCACAACATAATGAAGCTGCGAGTGATTGATTAAGTATTGTATTCTTGCCATAGCGTTATGAGTAGACCGTAACGGTCTAAATCCATAGCTATGTTTATAAAAGTGGGCTTCAGCAATTGGCTCAAGAACATGTTTAAAACACTGTTGAATGATACGATCAAGAATACATGGAATGCCAAGTGGTCTTAATTTGCCGTTTTCCTTTTCAATCCATTTTCTTCTGACCTTCTTAGGATGATAGTTTTTTAGTTTTGTTTGAATTACTTTCACTAATTCATTTTCCGTAAGCCTTTTGATATCTTTGATGGTTTTTCCATTTGTGCCAGATGTTTTCGAACCTTTATTAGATTTGACCATCCGATAAGCTAGTAAAATATTCTCTCGTGATGTAATCATTTCATATAAATGGTTAAATGAATCGTTGTTACTAGCCCTCTTGTGTAAATCCGTAAAGGTTTCCGTCATATTGTAGTAATCCCAATATCTCAAAGTTGACACTGTGGCATCCCTCCCAAAGAGTGATGTTCCCACATTCCTACCCGATCGGTGTCATTCACATGAAGAAAATAATCGTTCTAATTCGCTAGACTTGGGGCTGTTCCTCCACTCCCATTACAGAGATTCATCAGTCGTACCCCTACCTTCGCAAGGATAAATGTATTTCGGCTTTCCCCTTATTACAAACGTTTCAGATGACAGTCCTTCTTTCAACGTTCCTTACTTCCCAAGTGCCTTACAACGTAGCTATCCATTTTAGACGTAGGTGCTTCCTTTAAGCCTGCGAGCATGATACCGCCATTGTTCGGTATAGCGTATTTCAGAGGGCGCAGTTTTACTCTACACCACTCGCCTCAACGTTAGTTGAGACATAGCTTTACACTATGTTGAATCTTTAGACCCTTACATTCGGAAGTTTGTCAGTTCGCTTCTAGTGGAACATTCTCACCGTGTCTACTTTTTCAGCCATCCGGCATATCAGTTAACATACCTTTTCCAATTGAAATGGCTTTAGACTTCCTTCTGCCGACTCTACCTGTGCTTCGTACCCCATGAACTGTCATTCATGACGCACGCAGGAATATTGATGGGATAGTTTCAGAAAACCTGGTCTCATCATTCCTATCCTCCGTTGTAAAGTTAGAATTTATCAAGATAAATTCTCTGCATTTCACGCTATAAAGCGCTTATAGCAGAACTTGTCGCGCGCGCCCGATTCCGGAACAATTTTAAGGCGTTTTATAATCATTGAGGGTATTTGTTATTTTTATTTTTATCATCACCTTTTTCATCCTCATCCTCTTGTTCCTCTTGTTGCACTTCTTCTTGAAATTCTTTACCTTGTCCGTATATTGCTTCCAGCGGGGTGTAATAACTTCTTGGAGTTTTGCCTGTAATAATGATTTTACAAGCAATAAAAATCATTAAAATGAGGATAAATGATACTGCGATAAATAAAAGAACCGGAATAATATTCATCTAACCCCACCTCCCTTTACTGTTTTAATCGTTTATTATGGCTCGACCGATGAACTAATTTATTCCGGAACAGCGCCCGTTTGAGGAAGATTGATTAAAATTTATTTTTGATCATAATTCAGGCCTAGATTATACGCCCGATTTAACCATTTCTCCATATATCCTGGCTTTTCATTTATGGTCTCATATAAAAGTTCAAACTGCGAATTCGGGATTCCACAATAATCAGCCAATCCAACATTGAAGTAACGTGTCATCATCTCATCGTAATGTCTCTTTTCAAAACGTTCAACCGGAGCACCAGCCAAGCTAAGCCACAATACTTTGTGATGGTCAAGTTTACTTGGACCATAAGCAAACCCCCAATTCCATACACGGTCTATATATCCCTTTAACATGGCGGGCATGCTCCACCACCAAAGGGGAAATACGAAAGCCAACGCATCGTTTCTTTGCATCCGTTCCATTTCCCTTTCTACCTCAGGAGAATATTGTTGCCGATCAGCTGACCATTCGGGTTCATCCTCTTCCCATAGTACAGGACTAAAACCGCTGCGATATAAATCTAATATCTCTGTTTCGTGACCTGCATCCTTAAGCCCCTGAACAAAACGTTCCGAGACTTTAAAAGTCAAAGAATTTTCTCTTGCATGAGTAATAACTGTCAGTACCTTCATTATTATTTTCCCTTCTTTCTTTTAGTATTTTGGTTAATTTATTGATAAATAGAACTAATCCAAACAATATAACATCATATCGGAATATCCCGATATGAATAAACAAAAAAAGGACTTATAGCTCCTCTTTTATGTATTCGGATACATCCTGAATCGTTTTTTCATTTCTTCGGTAGTAGGTCCATTTCCCTTTGCGTTCAGCTTTCAATAGACCTGCCTTTTGCATCATAGATAAATATTGAGATGTCGTTGATTGTGACAATTGTGCTTTCTTTTGAATAACACCTACACAGACACCGCCTTTCTCATCAATATTCTCCGGATCCTTGCCAGGAGGATTATCAAAGTGTTGTTTTGGTTCTTTCAACCATCTCAATATCTCTAAGCGAGTTTCATTGGATAAAGCTTTAAAAATATCAATATGCATCATACTTTTATATTAATCGTCTTTTTTCGATATGTCAATGTGAAAAAATATATTATTACGAAAGATGGACGCTCATCCTTATTCAAGGAAAGCACCCGATGATTGTATAAACCATTTTCTGCTATTAGCTGGTATAACGGAAGAATGTTGTGATGATTTTAAAATAAAAAGCAGCCATTGTCTTAGTTTAATTCATCATATTCAGATAACTGTATAAATTCCTCTGCATCTCCAATACACATTTTAAGCCCTTTCTCCCAAAACGCCTCAGATGTAATATCTTCCCTTAAATGTTTCATTACTAGATCTTCCACTGTCATACTGCCTGAATCTCGGAGTATAGCGAGATATTTTGTTTCAAACTTTTTCCCTTCCACTTTGGCCTTTTCATATATACTAAGCGCAAACAAGTACCCGAATGTATATGGAAAATTGTAAAATGGGGATTTAGTAATATAATAATGTGGTGTCCAAACCCACGAACGAATTGGAATGGTGTCAATAGATCCCTTATATCCTTCATTTATTGCTTCTTGCATTAGTTCATTTAGACGTGATGATGAAACAATTCCTTCTTTTCGTTCCTCGTAAAAGTTTTTCTCAAACAAAAACCTGGAGTGGATATTCATAAAGTTCATCACACTGCGTTTTAACTTTTCATCTAACAATAATAGTCGCTCTTTATTAGAACTTGTCTTTTCTATTGCGGCATCCAGCATTACCATTTCCGAAAAAGTCGAAGCTGTTTCTGCTATACTCAACGGATATTGTTTGTTTATCCCTTCAACAGATTTCATGGCATCATTATGGAAAGCATGTCCCAGTTCATGCACTATAGTTAGTACATCTTTTATCGTACCACCATAAGTCATGAATACTCTTGATTGTCCAGAAAGAGGAAACCCTGCACAAAATGGAATTGCGGATTTATTTGGGCGGTCTTCCGATTCCACCCACCCCTTTTCGAAAGCTTGTCGAGAGAACTTTTCCATTTCTGGTCCAAATCGACCAAGGTGTTCAATCACAAAATTAATGGCCTCATTATAGTTCATTTGTTGTTTACTTTCTGTAATGGGTGCCCAAAAGTTATAGGAGTTAAGCCTTGGTTCACCAAGTATTTCAGCCTTCTTATTAAGATAACCTATAAATGGTTCCTTATATTTGCTAACTGCTCTCCACATTGCATTCAGGGTTTCTTCTTGCATGTGGTTATCCAATAACGGCTCTTTTAAAACATTTTCAATGCCTTTATGTTTATGTACTTGCAAACGGAAGCCGGCTATATGGTTAAGGACTTTTGCAACCAATTCCTCTTTCTGCATCCAAACGTCTTCTAACGCCTTATGCGACTCTTTACGCACCTCTACATTAGGGTGTGACCTTAAATTCATCGCCTGCCCCATTGACAATTCACTTATTTTACCGTTGATTGGAACATGCACTATTATATCACCCATAAGTGCATTGTATAATGAACGCCAGGCATGGTAACCATCAACCATTAAATCAGTCACTAATTTCTCTTCATTATCAGGTAATTGCAATTGCCCTTTTTCCCGCCATTCATTTAATTTGAATTCATAGTTGCATAATACATCAGTATCTAACAGTGCTTCCCACAAATTCCTCTCTGTATTTACCAGGGTACTTTGTGTTTTTTGTACAACGGATTCAAAACTAGCTCTAACAGATTCTATCTGACCTTGGAGTGATGAGGCTTTCTGATCCTTCGGGTTTTGGGCTAGCAAACATGTGGTAAAGGAATTGGCTTCCGATAGATGAGTTGTAATGGTACTGATATAGTCAATTAACTCTGCAACCTTTATTGAATCGCCAACGTCTTGTGGAGTATGAAAACAATCTGCCTTACTTTTAAATTCGCTAACCATTCCTACTAAGCCTTCTATGTGTTTACTTAATTGATGCGATTCACTTCCTCCTGGGAATAACGTATCTAAGTCCCAAATTTTGCGATACCTAATATCTTTCACCCTAAACTCCCCCACTCATATAACCGAATAATTGTTCGATTATATTGTGACAGATATTCATCTATCCTTCAACCTCCTTACTGCTATTTAATATGCTCAGAAGGGCCAATTATAGAAACCATTTTTTGGAGAAGTTATTTTTTAAAAATTCGACAAAATCATTTATCATTTGTAAATAATGGAGTACATCTTCTTCAGATAAATTAATAAGTTTTCCAATATAACCGTATTCTTTATTAAATTTCTCATCTGTCCTTCCTAGCCTATGAACTAGTAAATGGCGAATATCATGGAGCTTATTAATATCTTTAATATTATAGTTGTTAGAATCAATGGAGGTTTTAAAATCATTAAAATCTATATTAAAGGTTTTCTTATAATACTTTTTAACATCATTAAAACCTTGACGATGAAGGTTCTGTACTTTCCCTTCTATGAATTTTTCTTCTAACTCTTTCATATCTTTAGACAAAAATTCAGAAACCTGAAATTCAATAGTTTGCTTAGGTTCATAAAAACATGTTTTATCATGGTAAAAAGAAGTTTTAATTACATCCACCAAAAAATTTTCTAGTATGGAAATAACTCTAATTAAAGTCATTTCTTCCAAAAAATTAACATAGTTCTTTTTATATTTTTTTTCAAGTGTAAAAGGAGTGTTTTCAATAAGGTGAGAATCTTTATAATATATTTTGTTCACCTTCTTTTTATCGGGTATATTTTGGTTGATAATTTCCGCAGTTGAATCATAAGAATACAAAGTGGCTAGGTACCACCTCTTCAGTCTTTTATAATCTAAATCATATTTTCTAAAAGGTTTAAAAAATTCTTTTTCATTCATAAACAGTTCTCCTTAATTTGGTTATGCACTAATTTTACGAACCATAGCAAGTAACATCATTAGTAATTTTTCAACTAGTCTGCCAGTTAGTTAAAGAACAACCCTTCATATACTTTATTTCCAGTACCCTTAAAATAGGTATTTTTTTATTCAACAAAATGGCCCGATTGTGGAATTGTTACAATCCCGATTTTCAACGTACGTAATTGTATCAAACTTTATTATAAATTATCGGACTTTATTCAAAATGATCAATCTTTATTATAAATTATCAAACCTTATTTAAAACCACACCTACCACTTCTCCTTGTTCATTCACTGCAACCCAATACTTTGCATGTAATGTTTCTTTATAAAATTGCGCAAGATTGCCCAGTTGTGGGTCAAAATAGGCTGTTCCTGGAATGTTTAAGTTAAATGATTCCAATGACCGCTGAATAATTTGTTCCATCGTTTGATTGTCCTTGTCTTGTATCTCGCGAATCTGCACTGTTTCATCCCTCGCATCAAATATTTATTAAAACAATTCCTTATCCCACCATATGATCCCCATATCCGTTATTCTCTTTATTGCGTTAATCATCATTTAATAACATGGCCTCTATAATGAGCGAGGTGATGGCCTCTGGATGAATTTCTTCCACCTTTTTTATTTTTATATGTCTCATTGCCTTTCCTGTACCCTGCAATAATTTAGTTGTATCTTTTTCTTGGAGTTTGTTTCCTTTATGAAAACCGAGATTAACGTGTTTTTTGGAAGGCTGCAGATAACAAACTAAACCATTATATGAATAATTGGGCATCGACCATTTATACTCTTCAGTTAGTTCTTGCGAAGATTCAATAATGATTTTCCTTAAAGCAGTTGTAATGTCTTGAATATCTTTCGGCAAACCTGAAATAAACTGGTCAACCTCTTCAATTTTCCTTTTCTTATTATCCATAAAACTCTCCTTTTCATAAGGGTTTGTATTCATACTACTTTAGGTTCCAATAACAAACATTCCATTTTATTATAAATTAAAAAGGACAATACTGAACAAATCAGATTGCCCTTTGATTCACTGACGGTATCTCAAAGTATGAAATCACACATAGGGGATATCACCAAACCATAATATTCCTGATATATCAATCTACTTTTCTTAAAAATTACATTACAAAAAACCTATTAAGACTTTTTAATACTAGAAGTTACCCATTAGGTAAACTTGTATCGCCCTCTCCTTGCTTCGCATTAAATTTCCACTTCAGATTGATGGAGTCCCCCTGATATTGATTTTGTGGCTCACCACTGTCCACAAATTCAAATTGAACAGCAAACAAGTTTGAATCTCCTGCTTTTAATCCAGCCCCATGACCATCAGCTTCTGGATCAAGAACATTTGCTTCTACAAGACTAAGCGGATTTTCTTTAAGTTCCGCCAATGTGGTTTCAAAGACAACTGTATACCCCTTCGTATCATTAATGAGGAAATTCAATTCAATTTGTTCGCCAAAGTCACCAGTATTATCCCCATTTACATCTGTTACTGTATATGCCGTATTCAAGATGATTTCACTCATATCAAGGTTACCTATATTATTTAGTTGAAACTCCCGTACCACTTTGTCGCCAGGCTTCATGTTATCCAAATTAATAATCGTTGATTTATTTGCAGAAAGATCCAAAGTCCCAGCAGCAAAGGTATTATTAGTTACTACTTGATCACTGAAGTAAGCGTATGTTCCACCTCCTACTAATGATAGTCCAAGCGCTGCTGATGCAATGCCTAAACCTAATTTCTTTTTAATTCCCATTTCTTTCCCCTTCCCCTACCTATTCCTGGAACAGGTAATATTTAATATTTTGAACCCCATACGGGGATATCAAGCATCAGTTGATGATACTTCTTCCTTTTTCTTATGCCTGTCTATTTCTTTAAAAGACTTCCAAATCATGATGACAGAATAGATAAGCAGCAAAACGCCCGGCAGGATCACCAATAGTGCGGTGCCCTCTTTCGACTGCGCAAAGTGCATAAAATAGCCAACAAATGGAACCGTAAATCCTGTATAAACAGCTTCAACATTCTCAGGGAGAACTGGTTTAAAATCACGATTGTCATTATTGTCTCCCTTTGTAATATATTTTGTTTGGTTACCCGTACCCTTAACTTCATGGATACGGTGCGTGACAGTTGTTGTTTTGTCTATTTTATAAGTAATCACGTCACCTTTTTTTAATTTGGATGCATTATTAACGGCTTGAACTGCAATAATTGATCCGGTTTGAAAAGTTGGTTCCATCGAACCTGATAAAACTGTCTTAAATTGATAACCAAAAATGCTAGGTTCACCACCAGAGGCTTTTGATGAAATAACAATTAAAACCATAAAAATTAATATGATAAATAAAAAAGCGGTCACTGCACCACTCAACCATTTTTTCAGTGTATGAAATGTCAATTTTCACCCTCACTTTTACGCAATTGCTTTTTATCTTCATTTTCATTTAATTTTTCCCGGTCCTTTTCATCCTGTTTCTTTTCTGCAGACTGATTATTATTGTCTGATTCAGTATTAATAGATTCTTTTGCATCAGGGTCTTTTTTTGCAGTTTCTTTTTCCACGGAAGCTGTCTGGTCCTCCGTTTTCTCTGTTTCATCTTGTTTGACTTTTTTCGTCTTTGTTTGTTCATTGTTTTTTGGGTTATCCTTTTCCTCAGTAATTGTCTGCTTCGTTTCTTTATCGGTTGTTTTTTGCCTATCTTGTTTGACTGGATCCGGGTTCTCCTTCTCCATTTCCCATGTTCCCATCGTAATCGTACCAGATGCTTCTACTGTGTCAGTGAAGTAAGCATTAGTTGGAGTCGTTATATTTATGAAACAAATCAGTGTAATAAAAAGGATAATGCCTAATTGCAGACAAAACATCGAAAGCCAGTGCTTATGTATAAAAGTTTTTAAACGCTTATTTTTAATCGTTATTGATACCTCCCTTATTGCAGGCATAGAGAATGATTCAGTAGTTCCTCTTAACAGTATTCGTCGTTTTATTACAAATTCCTTTTATTTTATTTCAAAAAATTACAAAATGGGTAAATAGTAGCATCTTTTTGCAAAATGTGACTCTGTATGCGGAGTGTGAAAAGCCTTAAGTACCTACTATAAATCCCAAAAGTAAGTGTGGCTGAAACTGAATAATGCTGTATCGCAAACGTCGAATTCTAGAACGAATAAACAGATCTTGCAGCATCTAGCTGTTTTATAGATTTAATAACACATATAAATAAAATAAAAAAGGACGTCTTCGTAAAAGTTAACAGATTCTACGAAGGTGTCTTTTTATTCGCATAAGACTAACACCCATCAAAGACATCCTTGTTGATATTCTTGGTTGGAATATGTTTACTTTTTAAAAAGTCAAATATCGACTTCACCATTGGCTTTGGTCCTGCAATAAAGTACTTGCCATCCCCCTTATTCAAGGTGGTGAACCTATCTATCTCCTGATATAAATCATCCCTCGAATCCAAATAATTAACACTGATTGAAGTATTGTAAGCAATCACATCAAGTTCATCTTTAAAAATAAATGACTTATTGCTATCCAAATAGAGTAGACGTATTGGCCTCTCGATGCCATTTCCATCTGACTCTATTTGTTTTAAAATTGATCTAAATGGTGTGATGCCAATTCCGCCTGCGATGAGAAGGGATGGATTGTCATCTTTTAGATTAAATGACCCTATAGGCCCAGTCAGGTTTATTTTCATTCCCTGTTTCAGTTCCAGCATCGCTTTTTTGAATTCACTTGGATTTTCACTAATACGTGTCGTTATTCTGACTACATTCTCAGTGGGAGCAGATGCGATAGTAAATGGGCGAGTTTTATTTTTTATTTTCTTATGAGTTATCGTAAACAAACCATGTTGCCCAGCTATCCAACTTAAATCGTTCTCTTTTTCAAATAGGAAGGTATAAACACCCTCTGATTCTTTGTAGCTTTCTATGAATAATAAATCTTTTTTCTTAAACATGGATAATGCATCCTGAAATAAACTCATTTTACCGCTCCTTTTGCCTAATTAGAAACCCAATCATACTTTCTAAGGGCTATTCTAATTTTTTATTTCTTACATATTGACAGTTCGACTTGCCATACATATTAAAATTCATGTTTCAAAAGAGTTACTCTTCTATTTCGACTATCATTTTTTTAAGTTCTTCAATCTTATACTTCCAACCATATTTCGCACCGTTGAAAGCTCGATCTTCTTTGTCAAAGCCTGTATGGTCGAGGTGTAAATAGGTTATTCCACCCTCTTCCTTCAATGTCCATGTGACAATAGTTTCTATCGGTCCACCTACCCATGTGTATGATAACTTATGAGGCTCGTCCACTACTAATACTTCACTATCTACAATTAAATCTATTTCCTCATTACGAAACTGACATTTGTATCCGACAACGGGTTTAAAATCATTTTCCATTACCCATTGTGCAAGCGTATCTGAATTTGTTAAGGCTTCCCATACTTTATTAATTGCACACTTAAATTGAAAATCCAATGATATATCTGCCATTATCTATTCCTCCATACATGATATATAAAATTCTAATCATTTAAGCCTTTTCCATCCAAAATTTTCTGCATATATTTTTCAACTCTTGAACTTCGGGTTTTGGATTGTTTGGCTCCTGAAAAATAAAAAAGATATGCTCTTTGTCGTCCGGGTGTCAGCGAGTCAAATGCTGTTTTCAATGCAGGCATTTCATCGAATTTAGCTTGTAATTCTTCAGGAACGGTATATTCAGAGGTTTTTTTGAATTCTACTTCCAACCCGGATTTTTCTACTTCAATAGCATTTTGTATATAGGTTTTTAAGATGTTTTCCTTGTCCATTATTTCTTGAACATTGGTGAACCTGATTTGGCGTGCGGACTGCGTATTCTCCGTTTGTTGAATAAGTATATTATTAGGATCCTTTAACAAGACACCTTTGTGAAACAAAAGAGCACAATATTTTTTAAAGCCGTGAATTAAAACAATATTCTTTCCATCTAACGTATAACACGGGTGCATCCACTTAAAATCTTCTGTTAGCCCGCAATCTAAAACTATTTGTCTTAACTTTTCAAATTCACTCTTCCACTTTTCCTCTTTTCTTAAAAATTCCTCTACCTTTTGACTTGCTGCACTATTTGTCATTCTGAAACACCTTCCTTCGAAGTCACATTCAAGAATAAATCAACCTTAATTTCATTATTTTTGAAATACCCTGTGGTAATCCTGTTATTATCTACTCCTCCAATATATTCTTTAGTAATAACGCTTTTTCATTCCAAAACTTCTCATAAAAAGATAACCAATCTTTCACCTCTTTTAAGGGAGCTGCATTTAGTCGGTATCTTGTTTCTCTGCCTATTTTACGATTGGTTACTAAATCTGCTTCTTTTAAGATAGCCAAATGCTTTGAGACAGCAGTACGGCCCATTTGAAAATGAGAGGTTAATTCATGTAGAGGCAGTTCTTTAGTACTTGCCAACAAATGTATTATTTTTCGTCTTTTTGAATCTGCAATCGCTACAAAAACATCCTGCTTTTGGTCAGTATTTTCCAAGATTTTCTCTCCTTCATTAAAAATAAGACACCTATTAGTGTCTTTTATTATATGACACCATTAAGTGTCTAGTCAACGGTTAGGGCTAAGCCTATGTCTTATGGTTACAACACAAGGACTCATAATGGCTGCACTTGTTGTTCCTAATGCGTTCATTATTACTAACCAAATAAAGCATCGTGTAATCCAAAAGCTATAATTGACCCCTATTATAATTACACCAGCAATCTGATATAATGAAAAAAATGCGGTGATTCTTATGTTAAAATAGCAAAACAATGACCCCAAACGAAAATACGACTGGGTTGACAATCGGTTTTTCCAATTCATTTTCTAATGGTTCATTAAATGCTTAAGCCTATAATAAATCCAATAATAAAGTTAATATGATCCAGACCATTTAGAAGCTATATCATTAATCTTTGTTGCATTGTCACTTGCTTGCTTTATCAGTTGTCATCATTGTTACAACGATTAACACAAGAACCGCTACAGGGAGTGCTACAATTACACTGTTTAATTCAAACGGTTTTGCTAGTACAATCTCCCAAATCAATGTAGTTATGACACCTGCAATCATGGATGAAATACCACCAACCGCATTGACGCGTTCCCAGAAAAAAACGGCCAATAGCGCTGGTGTTAACCCCGCTCCATAAACAGTATATGCATACATTTGAACTGACAAAACCGTTGGGAAAAAGCTTATTAACACATACGATAATGCACCTAAAATCACAATAAATATTTTTGTTATATACAATAATTGCTTATCTGTCGCATCCCTTTTAATAAGTTTATTGACTATATCATACGTCACATTTGTTGCAGCCGATAATAAGTAAGAATTCCCTGTTGTTACAATAAATGCTGTCGCAGCAGCAAGTAGAACACCACCGACAATTGTAGGCATGACAACTGTTGTTGCCATTAGAGCCATTCCAGGAGCAATATCTGGAAACATCGAGCTGGATGCAAAAGCAATAAATGATATGGCAGGTGAAATAAGAACCATCCCTATCAGCCAACCGATTTGTGCCCTTTTAGATGACTTGTCGCCTTTAGACGAAGCAAGCCGTTGATACATATTTTGATCACCTAAAAGTAAAAACAACGACGGTAACAAAAAACCTAACAATTGTACATTGCTTAACGTACTCGTTGCTGTTAAATGTTCAGCTGGTACATTTGCTGTTACTTCATTCCATCCACCTGCAATCACAAAAATCGTTGGAAGGGTTATAAATAATGCAGCAATCGCTAAAAATGCACTCAATGCATCAGTCGGTGCAACAGACTTTAAACCACCAATCGTTGCCAAAAATATAATTAATATTGTACCGATGATGGTGCCCATTCCAACAGACATTCCTGTGGTTAGGTTTAAAATAAAACCGATTCCCTTCATTTGATAGGAGACAATTCCTACAAAGGCTAAAATAATAATTACGCTTGCAATAATACGTGCAGTCGACCCATATTTTGCTTCAAGAATACCCGAAACTGTATATTTCCCAAACTCCCGTATTTTAGGGGCAATTAAATATAAGATCCCGATACCTACTAAGGTTGGAATCATCATCATTAAAGCTGGAATAATTCCATATGAATACGCCATCGAAGTTTCACCGCCTGAAACACTTCCACTGCCAGTCCATGTAGCAAGTAATGTACCGGTTAAGACAATCGTTCCAAGTCCTTTTCCTGCCAGGATGAAATCTTCGCTATTAGAAACCTTCTTTGAATAATAAATACCCAAGATCACCATGATTATGCCATATCCCGCAACAAACCATAATAATGTTGGATTATGTGTAATTTCCACTAATATTCCTCCATTTTTTCTTTTGGTTAGCTTTTACCAAATAAAATATATTCATACCTCAACCTTCTCAGACTGAAATATGCAGAAATGTTATTTTACAGAGTTAAAAACACATAATCCAGAACCTGGCCCAACTAACGAAACAAAGAGCGTCTCTTTATTCCGGATAGGCGCCCAATCGTAATATGGAAAATGAACATAAATGACAGGAGGTTGTTCTAAGCAATAGAAACGTTTTTAAGTATTTCCATACCTGAAAATTATGTCAATAGGTTTGGCCCAAAAATCAATTGTTTGACACAACTATTTATTTTTTTATGTAACGCTAGTGATAATTTCCTGGTGGACAATTAAAAAATAAATATTATTTACCTATTTCGGAAACGCTAAGTTTATTGAAAGGAGGTCCATATGAAAAAGGTTACTTTCGTTTATTGGATAGGTATGTTTATCGCTGTTATTTTTGTAATCTGGGGTGTCGTTTTTCCTGAAAATATCACTACTGTCATGGAAAGTTCAAAGGCCTTTTTAATGGAAAAGTTCGGTTGGTTTTATCTTTTATCGGCTTTTTTCTTTTTAATATTCGCGATTTATTTGATTTTCAGTAAATACGGTAGAGTGAAGTTAGGTCATGACGAGGATAAACCTGAATATAGCCGTGCTTCCTGGATTGCGATGCTATTTAGTGCTGGGATGGGCATTGGTTTGCTATTTTATGGAGTTTCCGAGCCGATTGCACACATGACCACCCCCCCTTTTGGACAAGGTGGAACAACAGAAGCAGCAAAGGTCGCTCTTCGTTTTACTTATTTAAATTGGGGGATTCATGCCTGGGCTATTTATTCTGTCGTGGCATTGGCTTTGGCTTACTTTAAATTCAGGAAAGACGCCCCTGGTTTAATGAGCGCCACATTGTACCCTATCCTTGGCGAAAAAATAAAAGGGCCAATTGGCATTACCGTTGACATCATTGCTGTATTTGCTACGGTTTTTGGAGTGGCAGCTTCACTCGGTCTCGGCGCGGCACAGATTAACGGTGGACTTGCTTATTTAACAGGAATTCCAAATGCCTTCTGGATACAGGTTATTATCATCTTAATCACAACAGCATTATTTATTATTTCAGCAAGTACAGGCATTAACAAGGGGATCAAGTATTTGAGCAATATCAATATGGGGCTTGCGGTAGTGTTGTTCATTCTCTTCCTAATACTTGGGCCGATACAATTTGTCATTAGTATATTGATGACAACGATTGGAGGATATCTGCAAAATTTACCGATAATGTCCTTTCGAATGCCCCCATTTAATCCGGAAAATGCATCATGGGTCCAAAATTGGACAATCTTCTTCTTTGCCTGGTGGATTGCTTGGGCTCCGTTTGTCGGGACCTTTATTGCCCGTATATCAAAAGGACGAACGATTCGAGAGTTTATTGTTGTCGTGATGCTTGTGCCGACTGCTGTCTGTATTCTTTGGTTTGGTGTTTTCGGTGGCACGGCTATTTATTTTGATTTGTACAGTGGGACAAATATTGCGGATAAAAGTCTGGAAACCGCGTTATTTGCAACTTTTAATCAGATGCCATGGAGCAATATTTTATCCGCTATTTCCTTGTTCCTGATCTCAACATTTTTTATCACATCAGCTGATTCCGCTACCTTCGTGTTGGGCATGCAAACAACAAACGGCAGTCTACATCCCCCCAATTTCGTCAAAATAAGCT
Source organism: Virgibacillus ihumii (assembly GCF_902726655.1). Classification (NCBI taxonomy): domain Bacteria; kingdom Bacillati; phylum Bacillota; class Bacilli; order Caryophanales; family Bacillaceae; genus Virgibacillus; species Virgibacillus ihumii. The sequence goes on along the minus strand of NZ_CACVAN010000001.1, from coordinate 3,289,369 downwards.
GGGGAGCCTTCCTGGCTGCATCTGCTCTAATTTTAATGGGAAGAGGTGGTTTGAGCGGACTGCAAACAGCTATCATTGTGAGTGCGCTACCATTAACGGTCATCTTGCTTTTCATGAGTTTATCTATGTTAAAGGTGTTAGGCGAAGAAAACGTTGAAGAAAAAAGACTGGAAAAGAAATTAGAGAAGATCCGAGAGAAAAAGAGACGAAAACAAACAGAGAAAAACCTACAGACTGAATTTGGAACAGACGTAGATATCAAATCAGAAAGAAATAGGAAGAAAAATAAATAACACAATGGGAGTGTAATATTAACTGTGTAAGTAGGAATGCGTACGGTTCTTACTCACACAGTTTTTTTATTTGGTAAAATAGAATTACTAGACTAGAGGAGTGATTTTTATGGCAAAGCCGAAAAGAAATCCTTACTCCGAAGAATTAGCGAACAAGATTATTGAAGAATACCAGCCAAAGTCCGTTGAAGATATGCAGGACGCCCTAAAAGATATATTTGGACCCATGTTTGAATCTATGTTAAAGGGAGAGATGAATCATCATTTGGGGTATGAATCGAATGATAAAGCCGAAAAGGACACAGAGAACAGGCGGAATGGATATGGTAAGAAAAACATTCATACCAGTTCAGGTGCATTGGATATTCAAGTCCCTCGGGATCGTGACGGGTCATTTAATCCAAAACTTATCCCTAAACGGAAAAAGGATGTTTCGGCTATTGAAAGCAAGGTGATAGCCATGTATGCCCGTGGAATGTCCCAACGTGATATCTCCTCCACGGTGGAAGATATCTATGGTTTTTCGGTTTCCCATGACATGGTTTCGGACATTACAGACAGTGTATTACCTGATTTGGAAGAATGGCAGGCGAGGCCTTTAAGTAACTGTTATGCTTTCGTATTTGTGGACTGCATGTATACGACTATCCGGAACCAATATGAGACAAAGAAATATGCCGTCTATACGATTCTTGGCTACACCATGGAGGGAACAAAAGAAATACTTGGGCTATGGCTAAATGAAACAGAAAGCAAGCATAAGTGGATGCAGATTTTTGATGAAATCAAAGCCAGAGGAGTGGAGGACATTTTCTTTATTTCCATGGATGGTGTCAGTGGATTGGAGGAAGGAGCACAAGCCATTTTTCCAAACGTTGTCGTTCAACGCTGCATGGTTCACCTGATACGTAATTCTGTAAAATACGTTCCAAGCAAGGATTATAAGCCATTTACTCAAGCATTAAGAAAGGTATATGGTGCACCAAGTTTAAAAGCTTGTCACAGTGCCTTTGAATCCTTTAAACAACAATGGGCTGCCTATCCGGGGGCGATTGATGTTTGGATACGAAATTTTAATCATGTTGAACAGCTTTATGATTATGGAAGTGCCATACGCAAAGTCATGTATACTACAAACGCCGTAGAAAGTATCCACTCCAGCTTTCGAAAAGTAACGAAAAAAGGAGCATTCCCCAACGAGAATGCCCTGTTAAAACTATTGTTTTTACGAATTCGGGAACTGGAAGACAAATGGGATGGCGGACATCTCCGGAACTGGGCTATGGTTATGAACCAGCTTCTTGTACATGATCATTTCAAAGACAGGGTCTTAAAATATCTTGAGTAAGTTATGACTTACACACTTTATTTGACAAACCCAACACAATAGCAAAATTAAGCCCCCATCCTTCAATATACGAAGGGGGCTTTTCATGTCCAAACCTTAAGAACTAATATTTGATTGCTGCTTCCCAGGATTTTCGGGATAATATTGAATCTATATTAGTATCCCTTTCTACCATTTACCTGAAAGGTCTCTTTCGGGCAATACAGGCTTACAGTTAAAAACCTTAATATAAAAATCAGATAATCTACGCCGGTCTTTTGCAACAATCTGGCCCAATTCTCAAATAAACATGTCACTAAAAAAGACGCTTCCGCAAAAATGAAACACTTTTACGAAAACGTCTTTCTCTATTAAATTTAAAACTACATTCTACTTACTTGTAACATTTTAAGTTTTGCGTAGATGCAAAATCCTGTCATCACAGGCATGAGAGCATGCTTACATCATGCCGCCCATTCCGCCCATGCCACCCATGTCTGGCATGCCGCCGCCTGCAGCGCCGCCTTCTTCTTCAGGAAGGTCTGCTACGACTGCTTCTGTAGTCAGGAACATTGCTGCTACAGATGCTGCGTTTTGCAGGGCATAGCGGGTAACTTTTGTTGGGTCAATGATACCTGCTTTAACCATGTTTTCAAATTCGCCTGCTGCAGCGTTGAAACCAACACCGACTTTTTCGCCTTTCAGACGTTCAACAATGATGGAACCTTCAAGACCAGCGTTGTGAGCGATTTGACGTACCGGCTCTTCCAATGCGCGAAGCACGATTGCTGCACCTGTGGATTCGTCACCGTCAAGTTTCAATTCACCGATTTTGTTTAGTACGTTAACAAATGCCGTACCACCACCGGAAACGATACCTTCTTCAACTGCAGCACGAGTTGAGTTCAGTGCGTCTTCAATGCGTAGTTTGCGCTCTTTTAATTCTGTTTCAGTTGCAGCACCAACTTTGATGACTGCTACGCCGCCTGCCAGTTTAGCAAGACGCTCCTGCAGTTTTTCTTTATCAAATTCAGAAGTTGTTTCTTCAGCTTGGGAACGGATTTGCGTTACGCGCTGAGAAATTGCTTCAGGGTTGCCTGAACCTTCGACGATTGTAGTGTTATCTTTTGTAACAACTACTTTGTTTGCGCGGCCAAGTTGTTCCATTGTAGCGCTCTTCAGATCCAGTCCAAGATCTTCCGTGATTACTTCTGCACCGGTCAATACAGCGATATCTTCCAGCATTGCTTTACGACGATCACCAAATCCAGGTGCTTTAACGGTTACTGCGTTAAATGTTCCACGCAGTTTGTTCAGTACAAGTGTTGCAAGCGCTTCGCCTTCAACATCTTCAGCGATTAGAAGAAGTGGTTTGCCTTGCTGAACAACTTGTTCCAATACAGGCAGTACTTCCTGGATGTTGTTGATTTTTTTATCGGTAATCAGAATGTATGGATCTTCAAGTTCTGCTTCCATTTTATCCTGGTCAGTAACCATATATGGAGAAGCATAGCCACGGTCAAATTGCATACCTTCAACAACTTCCAATTCCGTGTTGAAGCCTTTTGATTCTTCAATTGTGATAACACCGTCATTGCCAACGCGTTCCATTGCTTCTGAAATCAGGCTTCCTACCTCATCGTCACCGGAGGAAACAGATGCAACCTGTGCAATGGATTCTTTGCTTTCGATTGGTTCTGAAATAGTTTGCAATTCTTTTACAGCTGCTTCAACTGCTTTTTCGATTCCACGGCGAATACCTACTGGGTTAGCCCCGGATGTAACGTTTTTCAATCCTTCTGTAATCATGGATTGTGCCAAAACGGTTGCTGTTGTAGTACCGTCACCTGCAACGTCATTTGTTTTGGATGCCACTTCAGATACAAGCTGGGCACCCATGTTTTCGAAATGGTCTTCCAGTTCGATTTCCTTGGCAATTGTCACACCATCATTTGTGATGAGTGGTGAGCCGAACTTTTTATCAAGTACAACATTGCGGCCTTTTGGTCCCAACGTTACTTTTACAGCATTTGCAAGTGTATCCACACCACGAAGCATTGCGCGGCGGCCATCTTCACTAAATTTAATTTCTTTAGCCATATGAAAGTCTCCTCCTTATAATCAGTTCAAAATATTATCTGACATCCATTGTTAGCCGATTACAGCTAAGATGTCATTTTCTCTAAGAATTAAGTATTCTGTGCCTTCATATTTCACTTCTGTCCCGGCAAATTTAGAGAAAATAATCCGGTCTCCATCTTTTACTTCAAGTGCAACCTTTTCCCCATTGTCTGTAACTTTGCCGGAACCTGTTGCAACCACTTTACCTTCCTGTGGTTTTTCCTTTGCAGAGTCTGGGAGTACAATACCGCTTGCCGTTTTTTCTTCCTGTTCAACAAGCTCGATGACAACACGATCTCCTAGTGGTTTAATCATGTGACAACCTCCTTAGTTCATCTCATTTATTTGAATCGTTATTAGCACTCTAAGATGCCGAGTGCTAAACCCAATTATTATAATAAATAATTCAGCATTAAAATGCAAGTATTGGCTTTTAAATTTTACAAATTTTTAATTGTATGTCCACCTGAACCATTCTATTATAACGCGCAGATAAATTATGATAAAATATTTATCAGAGTTTTTCCTTGCAGATTAAATAAGTCTTATCGTAAGCGGAGCTGGGATTTTTACCATAAATCGCTGATGACAGACCCAGTTTTTCTAATATCCGGAAGACGGACTGCATAAACATATAGCAACCTATGAAGTAAAGGGAGTCGTATATTTTGACGAAACGATACTGGTACGTGATTTTAACATATATTTTGATGCAATTTTCCGGGATACTGTTCATCCCGCTCATGTATGTCGCTTTTCCGCTCAGCGAGCAGGAAGCGCTTGTCAGCTGGACCATAATCAGCTTTATAGTTGGACTTGCCATTATTTTATTACTGATGAAACCGGACATGAAAATGCCCCAAAGCAGGGATGCTTCATCACCCGGAATGATGACCGTATGGATTCTGGCTGGTCTCTTTATGGCATATCTGGCACAGGGAATTGCGGCAATGATTGAAACATATGCATTCGGAATCCAGCCTGGTTCAGAAAATACGGAAACGATTATGGACATTGCCAGGGCTGCACCAATATTCATGGTTATCCCGGCATTAATCGCCCCGATTATGGAGGAAATTATTTTCCGGAAAATCATATTTGGAGCATTTTATAAACGGACAAACTTTGTTATTGCTGCATTATTATCCTCGCTCATTTTTGGGATCATACATGGAGAGCCTGAACATATTCTGATTTATGCATCCATGGGATTTGTTTTTGCTTTTCTGTATGTGCAGACAAAGCGGATTATTGTACCGATAATAGTACACATACTGCTGAACTCCATTTCCGTTACGGTTCAGTTTCTTCTTGACCCGGAACAGCTTGAAAACATGATGAAGCAATATGAGCAGATGCAAATGATTTTAATTGGAGGTTAGCTTTTTTATGAAGACTACACCAAAAATGATGTTTTTCGTTTATTTTGTGATGGGTCTTTTGTTTACATTTGTAGCCATCCGAAGTTCCGGCGACACTGTCTGGAATGTCACGACAATCATTCTGGCAGTCGCAGCAACACTGAACTTCGGTGTTAGTCTGCGAATGTTACTGATCCACTTTAAATTAAAGAAAAAAAATAAGTAAGAGCAGCGCCTATTATGCACTGCTCTTTTTTAATTCATTTACCCCTTTCATGACAAACGACACCGGAACCATCACCAATATAAATGTTCCTGCAATCAGAAAAGCCTCGTTCAAGGCCTGCAGTGTCGCCTGCTGCCTGGTGATGTCCAGGGAAAACAACTGCGCCTGCCTGACTTCATAATAGATGGAGAAAAAGACTATTCCGAACGATGAAAATATCTGCCGGATAACATTATTCATTGCTGAACCTTGAGCGACCTTGGGATCGGGAATGGCATTCATCCCAGCTGTTGTTGCCGGCATATTGCTCATTCCGAGTCCGGCACTGCGCAGACAGTTTAAAACCAGGATTATCCAGAATGACGTGGATAATGTGTTGAAACCGAGTGATAATGTAAATCCGCCCAAAATTACCAGACCAGCCGGCACAACGTATTTGGGACCTTTTTTATCCAGCAGTTTCCCCCCAAGCGACATCGATACCCCGCTTAACAGTGCGGCAGGCAAAAATAACAGTCCGGTCTGAATTTCGCTTAAGCCGTATACCTCCTGAATCAACAGCGGAAGTAGAAAAATACCGGAGAACAGCCCGATTGATGCCGTAGCAGTAACCGCGATGGATACAGAATACGTCGGAATACGGAAGATGGACAAATCCAATAACGGCTGCTTCTGCTTCCCTTCATATTTGACAAATATAACAATCAAAATGGCCCCGGCAGCAAACAAACCAATGCTGGTCGGCGACAACAGGAGATCCAATGTTGATCCGCGACCCAGCGCATACAATATGGAAGCAATGCCGGTTGTAATTAGCAGAAAGCCGACAAGATCAAACTTCAGATTGCGGTTTGTTTCAGTCGGTGATAAAAACTTGATAGACATAATAATCCCCGTAATGGCGAACGGAATATTAACCAAAAAGAGAAATGGCCATGGCAAATAACCAATTACCACACCGCCGATAGTCGGCCCGATAGCCGGGGCAACCATTGCTGCCACGCCGTAAATCCCCACTGCAAGGCCTCGCTCATTTTTCGGAAATGCATTAAAAATCAGTGCCATCGCAATCGGCATCATCAGTCCGCCAGCAATTCCCTGAATTGCCCGCGAAATAATGACCATCGCAAGATTCGACGACAGTGCACCGGAAATGGATCCGATCATGAAAATAATCAGTCCGATAATATAAATTTTCTTTTTTCCGAACCGGTCGCCCAAATAACCGGTTAATGGCATTGTCGTTCCCATCGCAACCATAAAGATGGTCAGAATCCAGCTGATTGCTACAGCATCTGCATCGAAAATATCCATCAATGTCGGCAACGTTGGATTCAGCATACTATTGTTTAAAATAACGGTGAACGTACCAAACAAAACGGACATGACAACGAGCCATTTATGATCCAGTTTTTTCATAGTGGTTCCTCCATCACATACTTAGTTCTCTTTATAGTAATCTCCGGATTTTCCGCCCTGTTTGGAAAGCAGATAGGTTTGCCCGATGACCATGCCTTTATCAAGTGCCTTGCACATATCATAAATCGTCAGAGCAGTTGCCGAAGCAGCTGTCAGTGCCTCCATTTCCACCCCGGTGCTCCCTTTTGTTTTAACGAAAGCCTCAATTTTAAGCTCATACCTGTTATCTTCCACGTTCCAGTTAAACGAAATGTCAATGCCTTTTAACTGGAGCGGATGGCACATCGGAATCCAGTCCGAAGTATTTTTGGCAGCCATTATTCCTGCTACCTGTGCAACAGCCAGCACATCCCCTTTTTGTATATCATTGGAATTAATTTTTTCATATATTTCCTTTGTGACAATGATGCTTGAGGCAGCAACAGCGGTCCGTTCTGTTTCACCCTTTTCACTGATATCGACCATTTTAGCCCTGCCTTGTTTATTGAAATGTGTAAACTCTGCCATACGATCACTCCATAATAGTAGCTTTTTAAACCATCTTATCAGAAACAGCAGACGAGTTATATTTTTAAACCCGATTATATTGCCCCTCGTATTCAATGTACGGTACACTTGTGATGAACGAGGTGACATAATGATTATCATGCAGTTAAACGATATATCGAAATCTTTCGGAGCGGAGACCATACTATCCAATATAAAACTCGAAATCAAAGAAAAGGACCGGATTGCCATTGTCGGCCGGAATGGTTCCGGAAAGTCGACCTTGCTGAAAATTATGGCGGATGAACTTTCACATGATGAAGGTGAAATTTTTAAACCAAAAGGACTTACGACAGGCTATTTATCCCAGCATACCAGTCTCGAATCAGGTCAATCCATTTGGGAGGAAATGGCCGAAGTGTTTCATCACCTGAAAGAGCAGGAGAAGGCACTGCGGAACATGGAAAAAAGGATGGAGAATGTTGCCGCCTATACGGATGAACAATATGAACAGCTGCTGCTGGATTATGACAAATTGCAGCAGACGTTTGATTCTGATGGCGGTTACCGTTACGAAGCAGATATTAAAGCCGTACTGACCGGGCTTCATTTTCACGAATATGATTACAATACACCAATTACAGAATTGAGCGGCGGACAGAAAACCAGGCTTGCGCTTGGGAAGCTGCTGTTAAAAAAGCCTGACTTGCTGATTCTGGACGAACCGACAAACCACCTGGATATTGATACACTGACATGGTTAGAAAACTATCTAGCGGGTTACCCCGGTGCTGTCGCAATCGTTTCGCACGACCGGTATTTCCTTGATAAGACAGCATCGATTGTTTATGAAATTTCCCGGCATAAAGCCAAAAAATATATTGGCAGCTACAGCAAATTTCTGGAGCAAAAAGCAGCTGACTTTGAAAAAGAGATGAAAGAATACGAGAAACAGCAAACTGAAATAAAAAAAATGGAAGATTTTATCCAGAAAAATATTGTCCGGGCATCTACAACCAAGCGTGCACAAAGCAGGCGAAAACAGCTGGAGAAAATGGAAAAACTCGATAAGCCAAAAGGCGATGAATCATCCGCATCGTTTTCCTTTCAAGTCAGTAGGCGCAGCGGGAATGATGTGTTGAAAATTGACCATTTGGGATTCCGTTATGACAAAGATCGGGTTTTTTCCGATGTTACGTTCCATGTCAATCGAGGCGAACGAATCGCCCTGGTTGGTCCAAACGGAGTCGGAAAAACAACCCTGCTTAAAGCGATCCTGGGAACACTTGAACCTTCAGCAGGCACGATTCAAATCGGCACCAATGTGGAAATCGGCTATTACGACCAGGAACAACAGACATTATCATCCAATAAAACGATCCTGCATGAACTTTGGGACGAGCATCCGATGGTTGATGAAAAAGATATCCGCACTGTTCTGGGCAACTTTTTATTCAGCGGTGATGACGTCCTAAAAAATATCCCGGCCTTAAGCGGTGGTGAAAAAGCACGGCTATCACTGGCCAAGTTAATGATGCAAAAGGCAAATCTTCTCGTCTTGGATGAACCAACCAACCACCTGGACATTGATAGTAAGGAAGTACTTGAAGCTGCGCTGATGGATTTCCCCGGGACGATTATCTTTGTTTCCCATGACCGTTATTTCATCAATAAAATCACCGATCAGGTTGTGGAAATGCAGCAGGATGGATCCACGGTTTATTTAGGCGATTATGACTATTATGTTGAGAAGAAGCAGGAAGAACAGGAACTAACGCGACTTCGCGAGGAAGAAATGCTTATTCATAAGCAGGATGATCGGAAGGCAAACATTAAAGAGGAAAAAGCCATCCGCAGTGAGGAGCGGAAACGAAAACGGCAGATCGCTAGCCTGGAAAATGCTATTGAAAAGCTGGAAGGCGAATTGGCAGAAGTGGAACAAAAAATGACCGAACCCGAAAATTTTCAGGACCATGAAAAAGCAATGGAACTGACCAAACAATCCGGTGAACTGAAGCAGGAAATTGAACAGTTAATGGAAGAATGGACTGCCTTGCAGGAATAATCAGTATTTACAAAGCTTTGTCAGGAACCATTTTTCCGACTGGGGGCTTTTTGTCTTGTAACGCGGCAGGTTATCTGTTATAGTAAGTTTAATAAAATAATTTCTTACCTCAATATTATTGAAGTGAGGATAGAGGATGCAAAGACCATCAGTACACAATAAGAGGATGATGAGGTCCGGGGATGATTGTGGAAAGGGGAATTTGCCGAAGCTGAAAGTAACTCATATTCTTGAAGCTGGGACTGTATTGAATAAATGCAGGACTGTCATGTAGGAGACTATGTGGTGGGCTATCATGCGCGGAAACACTTTTTCATACTATTTGTTTCTACTGCAGCAGCGATGCCCTCGTTGTTGCTTTTTTGCGTTTACATTTAGGCCCTGACCATCTTTCATTTAAAAATTATGAGAAGGATGTGAAGTGATGAATTTTGGCCAAGTTTTAACAGCAATGGTTACCCCATTTGATCAAAATGGAGAGGTTGATTTTAACGCGGCAAGATCATTAGTCAATTATTTAATTACTAACGGTTCAGATGGATTAGTTGTAGCCGGTACTACTGGAGAAAGTCCAACATTAACGACAGAGGAAAAGCTGGACTTATTCAGATGTGTTGTGGAAGCTGCAGATGGAAGAATTCCGATTATTGCCGGAACCGGATCCAATAATACAAAAGCTTCCATAAACTTAACAAAGCAGGTGGAACAAATAGGTGTTGATGGTATTATGCTTGTAACACCGTACTATAATAAACCATCGCAGGAAGGGCTGTTTCAGCACTTTAAGGCAATAGCAGATGCCGCATCTTTACCTGTTATGCTTTATAACATACCGGGACGAAGTGTTGTCAATATGTCTGTTGAGACGATTGTTCGTCTATCAGCGATTGACAATATCGTTTCGATAAAAGAAGCTGGCGGTAACTTGGATGCCATGGCAGAAATTATCAGTCAAACCCCCAATGATTTTACATTGTACAGTGGTGATGATGGATTCGCCTTGCCGGTTCTTTCGATTGGCGGTGCCGGCGTTATTTCCGTTTCGTCGCATATTATCGGCAATGAAATACAACGAATGGTTCAAAACTTTAACAACGGAAATGTTCAGGAGGCGGCTGCCATCCACCGAACTTTGCTTCCGGTTATGAAGGCTTTATTTGCTCAGCCGAGTCCTTCGCCGGTGAAAGAAGCATTAAACATGAAAGGAATCCATGTCGGGGACGTTCGGCTGCCGATGATTCCGTTAAATGATGCTGAAAAACATGAACTGCGGCGGATTCTACAATACAATATAGATAAAGCGAGTTAATTCGTCATGACATTAGAAAAACTTCGGCATTCGCATTGTCTTTTAGCGAGTGCCGAAGTTTTTCTTATAAGGTCTACCATAATTTATATTTTATGACGTTAGAACAAAGCAAACCACGGCAGAAAGTTAATTTTTTCCCGCCTTGGTTTTTTATATGTTGGCGTTACCCTCCAGTGTGTGTCTGATTTTATTGTCGGGGACTGATAAACTCAATGAATAAATTATTCTGCGGGGTGGACACTATACATAACTATTTTTCTGGAGGAATCGTATTCATGGCCAACAAATCTGTTGTTAAACTGACATCTGCCGAGATATCACAGATCTGGGCATCATATCAAAATGACACGGCATCCATCTGTATTCTTAAATATTTTTTAAAAACGTGCGAAGACCCTGATACAAGTGAGATTTTGGATTATGCTTTAAAATTATCCCAGGAACATGTCGTGAAAATGACGGCTATATTCGACGGGGAAAGTTACCCGGTTCCAGCCGGTTTTTCAGAAAACCACGATTTAAATATAGAAGCACCAAGACTTTTTTCCGACCAGTATTTACTCCATTTCATGTTTCAGATGTCCCAAATATCACTTAATTCGTACAGTGTTGCTAAGTCATTAGCGGTTAGAGCTGATGTTGATACATATTTTGATGAATGTCTGAAAGAAGCTATGAAATTAAACACAATGGCAAAACAGACTTTATTTTCAAAAGGACTCTTTATCCGCTCTCCTTACATCCCTTATCCAGAGAAAATTGATTACGTTAAAAAGCAATCCTTCCTGACGGGATGGTTCGGTGAGAGACGGCCGCTCCTGTCATTGGAAATCGCAAACCTGTTTGGTAATTTTCAGCGTAATGCTTTGGGTATTGCTACATTGGTGGGATTCAGTCAAATTGCAGAAACTAAAAAGGTGGGGCAATTTTTTACACGAGGAAAAGAAATTGCTGAAAAACACAATGAAATATTCGGATCCATTTTGCGTGAAAATAACTTGCCTGTGTCAATGTCTTCTGATACATTTGTGACCGAATCCAAGGTTTCCCCGTTTTCTGACAAGATGATGTTGTTTATCGTGACTGCTTTAATTGGTCTGGGGGTTGGCTATTACGGAACAAGTATTTCCACTACGCTCAGACGTGATCTAACAGTACATTATGACCGGCTAATCCATGAAATCCTGAAATTTTCCGAAGATGGGGCTAACCTGCTTATTGATCATGGATGGATGGAGGAACCTCCCCGGGCTAGTGACCGGAACGAACTGACAAACTAGTGAACAAATCACCACTCAGCTTTGCTTGAAATAGGAGCTTCTCACTTCCACGAAGAAAACAACTTTTCATCCCCATGATCTAAAGCCAATTCATCTTCCATCCTATTCATTGGGCTAGACCTTTCACATTCCTTTGGGATGAAGACTTCATGGCTGCGTTCATTAAGGTGAAAATAAAGCTGATCGAAAGGGTTATTTTGGCAAATAACCCTTTGTAATATCAAGACACGATGATCAAGAACTATTCAGCACTGAGGGCAATTTTGATTAACACCTTTTAGCATTCCACTTCCCCGTTTTCTTTGGCAGCAAGAAAATAGAGTTATTCAGATAATCCACAGACATATACACAAGCAAAAGGCTTTTTCACCCTTCTCCCAAAAAGTTATACACAATATCCACAGTTATCCACCGAGTTATTCACAATTTTTGTCCACACGCGAAATATATTTTCAGATTGGCTTCGCATAAAATATCCACTGCCCTGTGGATAATAAGTGGGGATATCATTTTAAAATAAGGGACGGGTTTGCATTTAAATCCCAGCCGGATCTTTTACCATGTTGATACGCAATAAAACCTGCTGCACCAATCATTGCAGCATTATCTGTACACAACTTTAATGGCGGAATCAAAAGCGGAATTTCCGTATCAGCAAATTTCCTGTCAAGTTCGGTACGAAGCCCATTATTGGCTGCCACACCCCCAGCCACAATCACCTGTTTTACATCATATTTTTTAGCAGCCTCAACCGCTTTTGTGCTTAGTACATCAGTAACGCTTGCCTGAAAGCTGGCAGCAATGTCCTGCTTCTTCAATTTTTCACCACGTTGCTTTGCATTGTGAATTGTGTTAATAACGGACGATTTTAACCCGCTGAAACTGAAATCAAAGCTGCCTTCCTCAAGCCATGCACGTGGAAAATTAATATTTTCTTCTCCGCCTGCAGCCAGTTTATCCACATGCGGTCCGCCCGGGTACGGTAAATCAAGCATCCTTGCTACTTTATCATATGCCTCGCCTGCTGCGTCATCACGTGTCTCGCCAATTACTTCAAAGTGTCCATGCTCCTTCATAAGGACAAGCTCCGTATGGCCGCCGGATACGATCAGCGCCATCAGTGGAAACTCAAATTCCCGTTCAAGTCGGTTGGCATAAATATGACCGGCAATATGGTGAACGCCGACTAACGGTTTTTGTTTGGCAAAGGCAAGTGCTTTCGCTGCATTCACACCAATCAACAATGCCCCGACCAGGCCGGGCCCCTCAGTAACTGCAATCGCATCAATGTCATCCCATGTCAATCGCGATTCCGCAAATGCCTCTTCCAGTACAATCGTTATTTGTTCCACATGGTGGCGGGAAGCAATTTCCGGGACAACACCGCCAAATCGTTTATGACTGTCAATTTGTGATGCCACCACATTGGAAATAATCTCCCTGCCGTTTTTGACGATGGCAACCGCTGTTTCGTCACAGCTCGTTTCAATTGCAAGTATTAACGTGTCTTTCTTCATGATAAATTCACCCACATTACAATAGCGTCTTCCTGATTATCGGTATAATAATTTTTTCGGATGCCGCCGGGGACAAGTCCGAATTTCCGGTACATCCGCTGGGCGGCAACATTCGATTCACGCACTTCCAATGACAGCCGTTTTGCCCCCATTAAAACAGCCTGTTCCATTGTATAATAAAATAATTGTTGCCCAAATTTTTGCCCGCGATATGCCGGAGCAATCGCAATATTGGTAATCTGGGCATCATCAATTACCAGCCACATCCCGGCATAACCGACAATTTTCCCGTCTGCTTCGACAACATAATAGTGCGCATAATGGTTATTGGCAACTTCCTGCAAAAAAATATCCTTCGGCCACGGGGCTGCATAAGAAGCCGTCTCCACCTGCATAACCTCCTGTGTATCTGATAGCTTCATCTCACGAATAATCAGCTCACCCATTTTGCTGCTTTCCTTTCTGTGACTTCAGCCAATTGGCTTCCGCTTCAGCCAGTCTGATGTAATTTGGCACCAATGTATGGGTTTCGTCAGGCTGTTTATTCATACCGGCAAACGCTAAATGTGCCGGGTTCGGTAAATGTGCCGAGCCATCCGGGATGATTGCGTGTCCGCCAAGGTATTGTTCAATTGTCTTCCGGTGCAGGCTTATATCCTGACTCAGGAACATGATGTTTTCTTGTGGAAGGGTCCGCAGCCATTCCTCCATCAATATATTTTGCTCTTCTATAACCTGGACAATTTTGTTGGTTTGCCATTGGTATAGCCCGGTGTAGACCAATCCGCGACGGGCATCAAAGAATGGACAGATATATGAATTGAAAAAACGCCCTTGATAGGCAAGTGCTTCCAGACTTGATACACCAACCACCGGAATGTTCAATGCCCAGGCCATTGATTTAGCTGTTGTCAGCCCAATCCGCACACCCGTATACGAACCCGGACCTTTGGCTGCAACAATTCGGTCCAGCTGATCTGGTGTCATATTCACGTCCCGCATCAGTTGATCAATTGCAGGCATCAGACGCACCGAGTGATTTTTTTTTATATTCGTTACAGCTTCACCCAGCAACTCGCCATCCTTAAGTAACGCAATGCCTAATATTTGATTTGATGTGTCTATGGCTAGTACATTCATTCGTTTGACTCCTTACGTTTAACTCGTTATTTCGGCAGTAATGCTTTCATAATGTAAACCTTTCGGGAAAAATTCCAGACGTCTTGTATGATCATCAAGATGCGTCAGTTTAATATCCAACCGTTTTGCTGGTAAAAATTCATCAATGAAACGAGCCCATTCCACCACGGAAATTCCCTCGCCATGAAAATATTCCTCAAAACCGATATTTTCATCGGAATCTTCCAAGCGATATACATCCATATGATAGAAAGGAAGTTCCCCTTCATACTCCTTTATAATCGTATATGTAGGGCTGTTGACATTCCGCTTTACGCCGAGTCCTGTGGCAATCCCCTGCGCAAATGCGGTCTTCCCCGCACCAAGGTCGCCTTCCAAGGTAATCACATCACCCGGCTTAAGCAGTAATGCCAGACGCTCTCCTGCCCGCTTGGTTTCAGCAGCCGAATGTGTATCAAATTGATGCAAACTCATCTTCTCACCTGCTTTTAAATACTTAGTTGTTATTTTTTACTAAAGAAAAGCTTACGAAAGCGTTTTATGCTTTCTTAGAAGCTCTTATGAGCGTCAGTATAAGCCTTTAGGTGACAACCATAATTGAACTATGCAGATGGAAAATTATTTCCTAATCTGCCAAATGTGTATAACCCTTTTTCTCCAAAGGTTTTCTCTGATTATTCCGGTCAATGATAAAAACGCTGTGCTGATCAGGTCCCTTGCTTTGTTCAACAAAACCAACTTGAGTCAATGGCGTATCCGTATTGCGGGCAATATCTGATAACCTTTCCCAATCACGTTGCGATACGGTGCCAACCAGTTCAAAGTCCTCTCCGCCAAACAGTTTCCATTCATACTGCTGTTTCCTGGAAAACTGCCCGAATGACGAACTGGTAGGAATCTGTTCCTCATAAAGGACAATATCCACCTTTGAAGCCTCCGCGATCTCAGCTGATTCATTGGCAATTCCATCGCTTATATCATTTAAAGCTACTCTTTTCAGGTTTGATAACCCGACAGAAAAGTCGACCCTCGGAAGTGGTTTACGGTGCCTGTCATAAAAATACGATTCATTTTCATACAATCCGGGATTTGTCAGCATATGAAGCCCGGCACGGGAGTCACCAAGATAACCAGTAGCAAAGACGATATCTTGTTCTTCGGAAGTACTCCGAAATCTGGCCTGATTCGTATTTGCATAGCCAATTACCGTAACCGAAACAGATAAAACAGGGCCCGATACAGTATCCCCGCCAATCAAATCCATATGATGCCGGGCAGCCATCGCTTTCATGCCCTTATATACCTCATCCAGTTCATCGGAAGACCATGTCGTGGGAATGATCATCGAAACCAGATAAAACGCAGGTGTTGCTCCCATAGCCGCCAGATCACTCACATTCGCTGCAACCGAACGAAACCCGATGTGAAACGGTGCCATCGTGGACCGTGCAAAATGAACATCCTCTACGAACGTATCGACGGCTGTTATGACATCTTTATATGGCTGACGAAAAACTGCCGCATCATCCCCGATTCCCTTAACGATTGACGGCTGTTTATACGTATGCTGCTTTATTGAGTTGATAAAGGAGAATTCATCCATCATTATCACCACTTTTTTCATAGCTATGTTTATGATAGCAAAAAGTGCTGTAAAAGAAAAAAATTATAAGTGCAGATGTAGTTGGTTTGGGTGGTTTCACAATTGTTTTCGGGCAGGGCCGATTTATTTTATCAGGAATTCAATTGATTTTTGGACTTCCTTGATGGTTTTGATATGAGCCCGATCGACTTTAGGGCTATCTCGATCGTCCGTCAGGTCAACTCGATCGTTTTTAGACTGACCTTGATTAACTAGAACATTACTTAATTGACCTGAACATAATTACAGCAATTAACGTTTCTTTATGTACATTCTTCCTCTCAATTAGCGTGGACCCGATTTGCAATCCTATACAAATATTACAGAGTAGAGTAGGAGGAGGGCTTTCGCCCTCCGACCCCTCGTCAAACCGGACGTGCAGATTTCCCGCATCCGGCTTTCACTTCGTCAGTTCCCCATTTCCGGGAATGAGTTGTTACTTTATTTCACTCACGAATTAGGAACGTTTGGTGAGTAAGCTGACCATTGAAACCAATCCCGCTTGTGCTAACACTTTATTGGGTATGCGCCAATTCGACTCCATGGAACGCTTTTTCCTCATATAAGCTCGCACCCTCATTCGAATCCATTCATCCAGACGTTCGAATTTCTTTTTGACATTTCCTATCCTGAAGTAATTGGCAAATCCCCGAATGACTTCATTCAGTTTGTGAATCACTTCTACCAGACTCTTACCTTGTTGTCTTCTTGATAGATGCCTTATTTTATCTTTAACCTTTCGGGCTCTTTCATCTGGAAGGACTAGATAGTCTTTCCAGAAATGAAACCCCAGAAAACGAAATCCTTCATCAAAATGAACGACTTTCGTCTTTTCGGGATGCATCGTAAGCTTTAAATTGCCTTCCAATATCTCTTCAGCTGCTTTATACGCTCGATTAGCTTTTATCTTCGTTTTACAGAAAATAATCGCATCGTCCGCGAAACGTACAACTGGAAATCCTTGTTGGTTCATTTTCCAATCAAATTCATCCAAATAGACATTCGCCAATAACGGTGATATGACCCCTCCCTGAGGAGAGCCGGAAGTCGTGTCATAGAACCGATCGTCTTCCATGACACCTGCTTTTAACCACATTTCAATCAAATCAAGTATTCGCCCGTCGGCGATTTTTGTTTTGACTTTTTCCATCAATAAGTTATGCGGGATATTATCGAAATACGATTGGATATCCAAATCCACCACGTATTCATACCCATTCTTCTTCGCACGTCTTACGACGTCCACTGCCTGATGTTGGGAATGTCCCTTTCGAAACCCATAACTGTGTGGATAAAAGTCCCGGTCAAACAAGGGTTCCATCATTTGCCGTACGGCTTGTTGGATGATTCGGTCCCTTACAGTGGGGATGCCCAGCGGTCGTTTCTTTTTGCCGTCCCCTTTTGGGATATAGTGACGTAGTACCGGTTCCGGTCGATAACGCTGTTGCTTCAAAAGCCGTTGGACTTCTCTAAGATTTTGTTCCAACTGCGCCTCAAACCATAGGATGGTTTCACCATCTACCCCGGCGCTACCTTTATTGGTCTTAACGGCATTCCATGCATCGTACAGGTTACTCATGCGGTACACCTTATCAATGATGGAATAAAATTTGCGCTTTGGTCGCATATTCATCACCACCTTCGCGCTTACTCACCACATTGGTCTTATGGTCACTACAAGAGGCGATTCCTCGCTTGTTCCACCATGTTGGATTACGTGTTTAGGCAAAAGCCAATCGCTCCTATCCAATCATCATGTACTCAGGTCGCAAGTCCACCTGTATCCTTACATGGCTTTTCATGTTCGGCAGGACGTACCCCTTGGTGAACCTTTTCATTTAATGCGTTACGTCTCCCACTCACTTCCATTCACAATGTTGACGAAGCAGGTCCCTTCACCGCCATATCACAACTTTTGGTCGTGACACAGGTTAGATGACATCATGCATCTACTCATCCGACTTTTCCCCTCCAGACTGTCGCCAGCCTTCATCGGCTCGAATTTCATCGCTACTACGGAGCCATCCGCCACCTGCAGTACCCTCGGTTTGGCTTTCCCCATTTAGGGTTATACCTCCCCTACCTACCGGTGTTTACCGATAGGAGTCTACAGTGCTTCCCCCAGTAATCACACACTCTGTTCCATCCATCCTGACCCTAATCACGTCGATGTGCCCTATAGGTCGTTTCCCTTTTCTAGTTTCCCTACAAGGTGCGCAACTGCACAGGTTTCCCCGTTTTTTTGGGCGGGTCACCCAACATCGCCGCCACCTCTGGTTCACACAATGTTCCGGGCTGGACTTTGCCTGCAGACCTTTCGGATTCCCCTTCGCAGAGGACACCCTGTCAATCCTGCCTCATCAGCGAGGATTCTTCTTCGGCTACGATACTTGAAAGGATAAAGTTATCGAGTGGATTTGAACCACCTAGAGTGTGGAACAGTGAGGCACACCAAAAAGCCGCATCCGAACAATAGGAAGCGGCTGTAATTTTATTACTTTAGAAATTAAAAAAACATGTTTCCTAATGGAACATGCATCGTTTAATGGCGGTCCGGACGGGACTCGAACCCGCGACCTCCTGCGTGACAGGCAGGCATTCTAACCAGCTGAACTACCGGACCTAATTATAAAATGATTCTTATGCTATAAACTGTTTTGAAGAAATGTTCAGCACAGCTAGATAAATCATATTATTTTAAAATAAATTGGTTGCGGGGGCAAGATTTGAACTTGCGACCTTTGGGTTATGAGCCCAACGAGCTACCAGACTGCTCCACCCCGCGATATGAAAAAGTTATCACAATAAATATCTCGAATTATTTTCCTGAAAAATTGCCAAGCCTGGCGGCGTCCTACTCTTGCAGGGGCAAAGCCCCAACTACCATCGGCGCTGGAGAGCTTAACTGCTGTGTTCGGCATGGGAACAGGTGTGACCTCTCCGCTATTGCTACCAGACCTTCGGGCTGGAACCATGACATCTTTCGTCACGAAGTTCTCTCTCATTTTTCAAGACAAGATATATTATAGGCATTTTCGATAAAAAATGCAAGGGCTATTCAGGAATTTATACCCTGAAAACTAAATAAGCATCCATACAACGCATCATCAAAAGCTTGTTTAGTTAAGTCCTCGATCGATTAGTATCCGTCAGCTCCACGTGTCACCACGCTTCCACCTCGGACCTATCTACCTCATCGTCTCTGAGGGATCTTACTCACTCGAAGTGATGGGAAGTTTCATCTTGAGGGGGGCTTCATGCTTAGATGCTTTCAGCACTTATCCTTGCCACACGTAGCTACCCAGCTGTGCTCCTGGCGGAACAACTGGTACACCAGCGGTGTGTCCATCCCGGTCCTCTCGTACTAAGGACAGCTCCTCGCAAACTTCCAACGCCCACGACGGATAGGGACCGAACTGTCTCACGACGTTCTGAACCCAGCTCGCGTACCGCTTTAATGGGCGAACAGCCCAACCCTTGGGACCGACTACAGCCCCAGGATGCGATGAGCCGACATCGAGGTGCCAAACCTCCCCGTCGATGTGAACTCTTGGGGGAGATAAGCCTGTTATCCCCGGGGTAGCTTTTATCCGTTGAGCGATGGCCCTTCCATGCGGAACCACCGGATCACTAAGCCCGACTTTCGTCCCTGCTCGACTTGTAGGTCTCGCAGTCAAGCTCCCTTCTGCCTTTACACTCATGCGAATGATTTCCAACCATTCTGAGGGAACCTTTGGGCGCCTCCGTTACCTTTTGGGAGGCGACCGCCCCAGTCAAACTGCCCGCCTGACACTGTCTCCGGACCGGATTACGGCCCTGGGTTAGAAGGTCCGTACAGCCAGGGTGGTATCCCACGGGTGCCTCCACCGAAGCTGGCGCTCCGGGTTCAATGGCTCCCACCTATCCTGTACAAGCTGTACCAACATTCAATATCAGGCTACAGTAAAGCTCCACGGGGTCTTTCCGTCCTGTCGCGGGTAATGTGCATCTTCACACATCGTATAATTTCACCGGGTCTCTCGTTGAGACAGTGCCCAAGTCGTTGCACCTTTCGTGCGGGTCGGAACTTACCCGACAAGGAATTTCGCTACCTTAGGACCGTTATAGTTACGGCCGCCGTTTACTGGGGCTTCGGTTCTGCGCTTCGCACCGAAGTGCTAACGCTTCCCCTTAACCTTCCAGCACCGGGCAGGTGTCAGCCCCTATACTTCGCCTTTCGGCTTCGCAGAGACCTGTGTTTTTGCTAAACAGTCGCTTGGGCCTATTCACTGCGGCTCACTCGTAAGCAAGCACCCCTTCTCCCGAAGTTACGGGGTCATTTTGCCGAGTTCCTTAACGAGAGTTCTCCCGCTCACCTTAGGATTCTCTCCTCGCCTACCTGTGTCGGTTTGCGGTACGGGCACCTATGAACTCACTAGAGGCTTTTCTTGGCAGTGTGGATGCAGGAACTTCGGTACTCTATTTCCCTCCCCATCACAGCTCGGCATTATTGGACGGATTTACCTATCCAACTGCCTTACTGCTTGGACGCACACGTCCATCGGTGCGCTTTCCTTCTCCTCCTGCGTCCCCCCGTCGCTCAAACGCTCATGAGGTGGTACAGGAATATCGACCTGTTGTCCATCGCCTACGCCTTTCGGCCTCGGCTTAGGTCCCGACTAACCCTGAGAGGACGAGCCTTCCTCAGGAAACCTTAGGCTTTCGGTGAAAGAGATTCTCACTCTTTTTTCGCTACTCATACCGGCATTCTCACTTCCAGGTGCTCCACCAGTCCTCACGGTCTGACTTCACAGCGCCTGGAACGCTCTCCTACCATTGTTCGAAGAACAATCCGCAGCTTCGGTGATACGTTTAGCCCCGGTACATTTTCGGCGCAGCGTCACTCGACCAGTGAGCTATTACGCACTCTTTAAATGATGGCTGCTTCTAAGCCAACATCCTGGTTGTCTGGGCAACGCCACATCCTTTTCCACTTAACGTATACTTTGGGACCTTAGCTGGCGGTCTGGGCTGTTTCCCTTTCGACTATGAACCTTATCACCCATAGTCTGACTCCCAAGGCTACGTAACCGGCATTCGGAGTTTGACTGAATTCGGTAACCCGGTGAGGGCCCCTCGTCCAATCAGTGCTCTACCTCCGGTACGCTTCCCTTGAGGCTAGCCCTAAAGCTATTTCGGAGAGAACCAGCTATCTCCGTGTTCGATTGGCATTTCACCCCTACCCACACCTCATCCCCGCATTTTTCAGCATACGTGGGTTCGGGCCTCCAGTCAGTGTTACCTGACTTTCACCCTGGACATGGGTAGATCACACGGTTTCGGGTCTACGACCGCATACTCATTCGCCCTGTTCAGACTCGCTTTCGCTGCGGCTCCGTGTCTTCCACTTAACCTTGCATACGATCGTAACTCGCCGGTCCATTCTACAAAAGGTACGCCGTCACCCATTAACGGGCTTCGACTACTTGTAAGCGCACGGTTTCAGGTTCTCTTTCACTCCCCTTCCGGGGTGCTTTTCACCTTTCCCTCACGGTACTGGTTCACTATCGGTCACTGGGGAGTATTTAGCCTTGGGAGATGGTCCTCCCGGATTCCGACGGAATTCCTCGTGTTCCGTCGTACTCAGGATCCACTCCGGAGGAGACGCATTTTCGACTACAGGGCTCTTACCTTCTTCGGCCGGCCATTCCAGGCCGATTCGTCTAATGCATCTCTTGGTAACTCCAATGGAGTGTCCTACAACCCCAGAAAGCAAGCTTTCTGGTTTGGGCTGCTTCCGTTTCGCTCGCCGCTACTCGGGAAATCGCGTTTGCTTTCTCTTCCTCCGGGTACTGAGATGTTTCAGTTCCCCGGGTGTGCCTCGCGTACCCTATGTATTCAGATACACGTCCTGTTCCATTACGAACAGCGGGTTCCCCCATTCGGAAATCCCCGGATCGAAGTCTACTTACGACTCCCCGGGGCATATCGGTGTTAGTCCCGTCCTTCTTCGGCTCCCAGTGCCAAGGCATTCACCGTGCGCCCTTCTTCACTTAACTATGAATAGACGTACTTCTTCTTCGCCTTCGCTTTTGATTTGATGTCGTTGATCTTGCTTATTCAGTTTTCAAGGTACAAATGAGAGAATTTACTCCCTCAAAACTGAACCAAACAACCAAGTATGCCTTCCGTCATAATCCAGCTCCGGCGCCCATCGACTAGCAGACTTCCTTCTTCTTCCTACGATAAATCAACATCGATTCACTACGTTCATCGTGTTTCTTTTATCTCGTCAGAAGCAGTCCAGTCTGTACGTCGATGACCAGGCGCCTACGCTTTCTTATAATCCTTAGAAAGGAGGTGATCCAGCCGCACCTTCCGATACGGCTACCTTGTTACGACTTCACCCCAATCATTGGCCCCACCTTCGGCGGCTGGCTCCAAAAGGTTACCTCACCGACTTCGGGTGTTGCCAACTCTCGTGGTGTGACGGGCGGTGTGTACAAGGCCCGGGAACGTATTCACCGCGGCATGCTGATCCGCGATTACTAGCGATTCCGGCTTCATGCAGGCGAGTTGCAGCCTGCAATCCGAACTGAGAATGGTTTTATGGGATTTGCTACACCTTGCGGCTTCGCTGCCCTCTGTTCCATCCATTGTAGCACGTGTGTAGCCCAGGTCATAAGGGGCATGATGATTTGACGTCATCCCCACCTTCCTCCGGTTTGTCACCGGCAGTCACCTTAGAGTGCCCAACTGAATGCTGGCAACTAAGATCAAGGGTTGCGCTCGTTGCGGGACTTAACCCAACATCTCACGACACGAGCTGACGACAACCATGCACCACCTGTCACTCTGTCCCCGAAGGGAACACGCTGTCTCCAGCGCTGGCAGAGGATGTCAAGACCTGGTAAGGTTCTTCGCGTTGCTTCGAATTAAACCACATGCTCCACCGCTTGTGCGGGCCCCCGTCAATTCTTTTGAGTTTCAGCCTTGCGGCCGTACTCCCCAGGCGGAGTGCTTAATGCGTTAACTGCAGCACTAAGGGGCGGAAACCCCCTAACACCTAGCACTCAACGTTTACGGCGTGGACTACCAGGGTATCTAATCCTGTTCGCTCCCCACGCTTTCGCTCCTCAGCGTCAGTTACAGACCAGAGAGTCGCCTTCGCCACTGGTGTTCCTCCACATCTCTACGCATTTCACCGCTACACGTGGAATTCCACTCTCCTCTTCTGTACTCAAGTCCTCCAGTTTCCAATGACCATTCGCGGTTGAGCCGCGAGATTTCACATCAGACTTAAAAGACCGCCTGCGAGCGCTTTACGCCCAATAATTCCGGACAACGCTTGCCCCCTACGTATTACCGCGGCTGCTGGCACGTAGTTAGCCGGGGCTTTCTGGTCAGGTACCGTCACGGTACCGCCTTATTCAAACGGTACTTGTTCTTCCCTGACAACAGAGTTTTACGATCCGAAAACCTTCATCACTCACGCGGCGTTGCACCGTCAGACTTTCGTCCATTGCGGATGATTCCCTACTGCTGCCTCCCGTAGGAGTCTGGGCCGTGTCTCAGTCCCAGTGTGGCCGATCACCCTCTCAGGTCGGCTACGCATCGTCGCCTTGGTAAGCTCTTACCCCACCAACTAGCTAATGCGCCGCGGGCCCATCTGTAAGTGACAGCTAAAAGCCGCCTTTTCATCACGTCACCATGCGGTGACGCGCTTCATTCGGTATTAGCCCCGGTTTCCCGGAGTTATCCCAATCTTACAGGCAGGTTGCCCACGTGTTACTCACCCGTCCGCCGCTCGTTCCACAAGCTTCCGCCCGAAGGCTTCCGCTTGCTTCCCGCGCTCGACTTGCATGTATTAGGCACGCCGCCAGCGTTCGTCCTGAGCCAAGATCAAACTCTCCATAGAAAGTTGATATATGATTGACACCAATCAACCATAGCTTAGCTTCGTAAATTGAATCCAGGGGAAAGCTTTTGCTTTCGTCCTGTTTCTTGACATACTGGTTGTTTTGTTCAGTTTTCAAGGAGCAAAATTATTGCGCCGCTTCAAAACAGCGACCTAATTAATATACCATCTTCTCAAAAACAAAGTCAATATCTTTTTTTAATGTTTTTGAAAAAATAAATGATATTTTGGTGGAGCCTAGCGGGATCGAACCGCTGACCTCCTGCGTGCAAGGCAGGCGCTCTCCCAGCTGAGCTAAGGCCCCAAAGATGGTCGGGAAGACAGGATTCGAACCTGCGACCCCATGGTCCCAAACCATGTGCTCTACCAAGCTGAGCTACTTCCCGTAAATGGCGCGCCCGAGAGGAGTCGAACCCCTAACCTTCTGATCCGTAGTCAGACGCTCTATCCAATTGAGCTACGGGCGCTTTAAAGCGACATTTTTAAATATATCATGTATGCATTATGATTGCAAGAATTATTTCAAATGCGGTCGAGAGGACTTGAACCTCCACGGGGTCGCCCCCACTAGGCCCTCAACCTAGCGCGTCTGCCATTCCGCCACGACCGCGTATGCTATAATTTTATCAATCAAATTGCAAAAATAAAATGCCATGTGACCACAGCAATCTATTGAATGCGGGTGAAGGGAGTCGAACCCCCACGTCTGTCAAGACACTAGATCCTGGGTCTAGCGCGTCTGCCAATTCCGCCACACCCGCAAAAAATGGTGAGCCATGGAGGATTCGAACCTCCGACCCTCTGATTAAAAGTCAGATGCTCTGCCAGCTGAGCTAATGGCTCAAGTTTAATAATAAAAGACTTTAGATCATCCACGTTTTCAGGTCATTTATCGTGATTCCATCAATATATTCACATATTCATGAATTCTGATAGATTACGCAACTCCAAAAAACAGCAATAAAAAAGGCTGGGCCACCAGGATTCGAACCTGGGATACACGGGATCAAAACCCGATGCCTTACCGCTTGGCTATGGCCCAATAGTGGCGGTCCGGACGGGACTCGAACCCGCGACCTCCTGCGTGACAGGCAGGCATTCTAACCAGCTGAACTACCGGACCCAACCAATTCATTAAAATATGATGACCCGTACGGGATTCGAACCCGTGTTACCGCCGTGAAAGGGCGGTGTCTTAACCACTTGACCAACGGGCCATTAATGGCGGAGAAGGAGGGATTTGAACCCTCGCGCCGCTTACACGGCCTACACCCTTAGCAGGGGCGCCTCTTCAGCCACTTGAGTACTTCTCCGTTTGGCTCCACAGGCAGGAATCGAACCTGCGACTAATCGGTTAACAGCCGATCGCTCTACCGCTGAGCTACTGTGGAATAATAATGAAGTTTGTTGCGATGCGTAAGTACACAACGATTTAACTGTCTAATCAAGTGCAACGAGAAATATCATACAATATATCACGTTTTTTGTCAATATGTTTTATGTATATTTTCAACTGAGAAACCGTCGCATTTCCCCGCCTTTTTTATAAGGCTTATTTAATTTAACATGTTGGACAAGGTTCGTCAATCCATTTTATAAGTTTTTTCATACCTGCATCTTCATGTTCTCTCTTTTTGAAGGATCAGTTTTCCCCGGCATCTTCCACACCGGTATTTATTCACATCGACACGACGAATCCTTTGGTATAATTGTGAACAACTGCGGCATTTATACGTATATTTCCTTCTATTTTTAGAAGATGGCAATGGTTGGCAATGTCTGGGCGCTCCGGTTGCCTTCAACAAACTTTTGAATTCGGGATCACCGTGTTTATACCCTTTTCCTTCTATATGAAGATGATAGTGACACAACTCATGTTTAATAATCCCTTCCACTTCGTCTGCGCCCATTTCTGCAGCATATTTCGGATTAATTTCAATTAACCGCCGGGAAGGAATATACCTGCCCCCTGTCGTTCGCAGCCGGTTATTATAGATAACTTTGTCGTCATACGGTTTATTAAAAAATGCCATCGAAATATCATCGACAAGCCGGTGCAGTTCCCTTTCTTCCAGCAGCTTCATATCATTCATCCTCCGTGTTTTTTCGATATTTATTTTACCATATTAGCGTGGGTAACAAAATCTCCCTTATTTATAGTTATTTTAATTAAACATTCATTTTTAATAATTGATTTTTGATAGATTTGTATTATAATAGAACTTGTACAAAATGATTCTATAAGGAGAGGTGTTCAGGTAGTGAGTAATGAAAAGAAAAGAATGACTACTGCTTCTGGTGCTCCTGTAGGTGATAATCAGAATTCAATCACTGCAGGCGAAAGAGGCCCAACTTTAATTCAAGACGTTCACTTTTTGGAAAAAATGGCTCATTTTGACAGAGAACGTGTACCGGAACGTGTTGTGCACGCAAAAGGTGCGGGCGCACATGGCGTTTTCGAGGTCACAAATGATGAAATTTCAAAATATACAAAAGCTGATTTTCTAAATGAAAAGGGTAAACAAACACCAATGTTCATCCGGTTCTCAACAGTTGCCGGCGAATTGGGATCTGCGGACACTGTTCGTGACCCGCGCGGATTTGCCATTAAGTTTTATACACAGGAAGGCAACTATGACATGGTCGGTAACAATACACCGATTTTCTTTATCCGCGATGCTATCAAATTCCCGGATTTCATCCATACACAAAAGCGGAATCCGAAAACCAATTTGAAAGATAAAAATGCGGTCTGGGATTTCTGGTCACACTCGCCTGAAGCATTGCATCAAATTACTTATTTGCATGGTGATCGCGGCATTCCGGCTACTCTCCGTCACATGAACGGATATGGAAGCCACACGTATAAGTGGGTCAACAAAGACGGTGAGCCGGTATGGATTAAATACCACTTTATCGCTGATCAGGGTGTTAAAGGGTTGGATGTGGATCTTGCCGACAAACTTGCCGGTGAAAATCCTGATTACCATACAGAAGACTTATACAATGCGATTGATCAAGGAGATTATCCGTCTTGGACACTTTATGTTCAGATTATGCCTTATGAAGATGCAAAAGACTATAAGTGGGATCCATTCGATGTAACAAAGACTTGGTCACATAAAGATTATCCCCTTATCGAAGTCGGTAAAATGACACTTAACCGGAATCCGGAAAACTATTTCACAGAAGTGGAACAAGCAGCCCTGTCACCAGCCAACCTGGTACCGGGAATTGAGCCTTCCCCGGATAAAATGCTGCAAGGCCGTCTGTTCAGTTATTCGGATACACAGCGTTATCGTATCGGTGCCAACCACCAGCAGCTGCCAATTAACCGTCCGCTTAACGATGCAAATACATCGAACTATCAATTCAACGGACCAATGCGCTATGATAATGGCGGCCGCAGTGTACACTATGAGCCAAACCGCTATGAAACGGAACCAAAAGAAGATCCGGATTCAAAAATCAATCCATTTGAAGTGTACGGAAATGCTGACAGTGTTGCCTATTCACAAAAAGACCATTACACACAGCCAGGTGACCTGTACCGCCTAATGAGCACGGATGAGAAAGACCGTCTCGTCCAAAACATCGTAGATCATATGTCACAGGTCGATTATGACGACATTAAGCTGCGTCAAATCGAGCATTTCTACAAGGCTGATCCTGAATTAGGCGAGCGTATTGCTGAAGGATTGGAATTAAAAGTACCGGAAAACGTTAAATAACTTCAACCTAATTAAAAAGCTGATGATCACTTAAGATCATCAGCTTTTTTAGTCAGAAAATTGATTGCTGCCCTGAAACATTCAGCACTCACTATAATATTATACGAATACAGTGTTTTTATTTTGCAGTTAAGATAGAATAAAATCCTTTCTTACGGCATAAGTGCAACTATGGTGTCACCTAAAGGCTTGGTGACAACCAAGTTTTCTAATCAACCATCGATAAAGCAATCCGACCTTTATCCGCATCAACCTGTTCGACCCATACGGTAACAACATCGCCAACCGCTGCAATGTCCATTGGGTGTTTTACAAACTTCTTAGCCATCTTAGAAATATGAACAAGTCCATCTTGTTTCACACCGATATCAACAAACACACCAAAATCGACCACATTTCGAACCGTCCCCTGCATTTCCATACCAGACTGCAAGTCCTCCATGCTTAGTACATTTTGCTTCAACAATGGTTTTGGCAGGTCATCGCGCGGGTCACGCTCCGGACGGCTCAATGCACTCATGATATCAGCCAACGTCGGCTCACCGATTTCGAGCTGTGCAGCCATTTCTATTTTATCGAGCAGATGCAGTTGCTCACTCAAATGCTCTGAACCGATATCCTGAATCCCGCAGTCTATGGACTGGAGCAGCTTTTTCACAGCTGCATAGCTCTCCGGATGGATTGGGGTTCGGTCGAGTGGATTCTCCCCATCCGGAATCCGTAAGAAACCAATCCCCTGCTCATACGTTTTTGCACCCAGCCTTGGTGTTTTCTTCAATTGTTTACGATCAGTGAACTTTCCATCCTCATTCCGCATGTTTACAATATTATTTGCCACTGTTTTACTTAACCCGGAAACATACTGCAGCAGCGAGGTTGAGGCTGTGTTTACATTGACGCCAACCTGGTTAACGGCTGTTTCGACAACGAACGTTAACGACTCATTGAGTGCCTTTTGACTGACATCATGCTGGTATTGACCGACACCAATCGATTTCGGATCGATTTTCACCAGTTCTGCCAACGGATCCTGAACCCTTCTAGCAATGGATGCTGCACTCCGCTCTTCCACCCGCAAATCAGGAAATTCCTCGCGGGCAAGCTTTGAAGCTGAATATACACTTGCACCGGCTTCATTGACAATGATGTATGGAATATTGAGTGTATGCTTATTGATAACATCCGCTATAAACTGTTCTGTTTCCCGTGAAGCCGTACCATTACCGATCGCAATCAGTTCCACGTCGTATTTTTTAATATAGTCCATCACAATCTTTTCAGCACCGGCAGTATCATGTTTCGGAGCGGTTGGATACATAACTCCAACCTGGTGGACCTTTCCTGTCTCGTCCACTACAGCAAGCTTACAACCGGTTCTGTATGCCGGATCAACCCCCAGAACCGTTTTACCTTTAAGCGGCGGCTGCAACAGGAGATTCTTCAGGTTTTTTGAGAAAACATCAATAGCCTGTTCTTCCGCTTTCTCAGAGAGGCCGTTGCGAATTTCCCGTTCCACCGATGGCTGAATGAGCCGCTTATAGCTGTCCTCAATCGCCAATCGGATAATATCTTCTGTCTCCTGATTTGATGGATTGGTAATAGTTTGTTTTTGTAAAAACTCAATTACACGATCCACCGGCGGTTCAATCGACACTTTGAGCACATCTTCTTTCTCCCCGCGATTTAATGCCAGAGTACGATGGGAAACCATGGAACGAACCGCTTCGCTGTAGTCGTAATACATTTCATAGACGCCTTTTTCATCTTTAGCTGCATCTTTCACCTCGGATCGCATCATTCCGCGATTAAATGTTTCATTACGTATGTATTTACGGAATTCCGGATCATCGGAAATCCACTCGGCGATAATGTCATTGACACCTGCAAGCACATCTTCAACCGTAAACAGTTCGTGTTCTTCTGATAAATATGCCTCAGCTTCTGATTTAACATCCTGCTGTTCCTGTTCCCACACAAGCACTGCTAATGGTTCCAGGCCTTTTTCCTTTGCCTTGGCAGCTTTTGTACGTCGTTTTTGTTTATACGGACGGTACAAGTCCTCCACACGTTGAAGCTGAGTTGCCTGATTTATCTCGCGCTCAAGCTCTTCCGTAAGTTTATTCTGCTCATCAATCAGGCGGATGACTTCTTCTTTCCGTTCAGCAAGATTAACAGCATATTGATATTTATCCTCAATTAATTTAATTTGAACCTCATCAAGTCCGCCGGTCATCTCTTTACGGTACCGTGCGATAAATGGAACGGTATTCCCTTCTTCCATTAACGAAATAACCTTTTTTACTGTACCCGCGTTAACCTCTGTTTCTTTTGCAACCCACTTTTCTATTTCAATTGACACCATTCGTTCCTCCTTCTATCCTACGAACTTCATTTTACCAAAGATCTTTGTAAAATGAAAAAAGCCAACCGGTTTGGCTGACTTCTCATTCGTCATATCGAATCGCAATTAACGTTGTATCATCATACCTTGATCCGCCGACAATATTCTCATAGTCAATGACAATCTGATGTACATCTGTATTTAGAAACATGCCCTTTGACAAGTCAGTATCTGATACACCATCCGAAAACATAATAAAATTCATTTCAGCATCCAGCTTATCCGTTACCACTTTAAATGACCGGTGATAACCTGCCAGATAACCTGCATTCGGTATATTGCGCTTTTTTTTGCCGCTTTTCGGAATAGTAAGTACGCCAATGTTTCCAATCGAGGAGAAAGAATAGCGTTTTGACAGGAAGTCCATTTTCAGAATACCTATGACCACGCCTCTTTTTCCTGACAGCTGTTCATTGCACCGTTTGATTAACTGTTCGACCGTTGTATGAATATTGCTTCGGATAATTTCCGTTACAATCCGCGAAGATTCCATGGCAAATTCACCGCTGCCCAGGCCGTCTGCAAGCACACACACAAATTCATTCTCTGTTTCTGTATAAAAATAACTGTCACCACAGTAATATTGGCCTTTTTTTGCCTTCTGGTAAACAGCTACATCCACTTTTTTTCGTTGATCAGTCAATCAAGAACCTCCGAGCTTTCTGATTGTATAGCTTCCCGCAGTTTTCTAAGTGAACGGCGCTGCAGCCTTGAGACGTGCATTTGGGAAATACCAAGTAACTCTCCTGTTTCTTTTTGGCTCATCTGGTCAAAATAGGTGCAACGCAAAATTTGCTGTTCACGCTCAGACAGCACCGGTAAAATTTTCTCCAGTAACATTTGCTGGTCAATCGTATCAAAGCCTTCTTCACTGTTGCCTACCAGATCAAGGATAGCAACTGTGCTGCCATCAGAATCGGCTTCAATTTTTCGGTCTACCGAAAGTGCCTTATAACTTTTACCCATTTCCATTGTTTCCAGTACTTCTTCTTCGGCGACCCCAAGATGATCAGCAATTTCCCGAATCGATGGAGAATCCTGATTCGACGTGGTCAATTCTTCCACAGCCTTTTTGATTTTCGGACCAAGTTCTTTAATCCTGCGTGGTACATGAACACTCCAGGTCTTGTCTCTGATAAACCGCTTAATCTCACCAATAATTGTAGGAATTGCAAACGATTCAAATGTCTTGCCATAGGAAGCATCATATCTCCGCACTGCAGCAAGCAGTCCAATCATGCCCACCTGAACAAGATCTTCATGAATCGTACTGTTTTTGGAATATTTTCTGGCAATCGATTCGACTAAATCATTATATGCCAGGACAACTTTTTCCTGGATCGCTTCATCTGTCGGGTCCTGTTGGAGATGTTCAATCCATTGGTAAACCTCATCTCTGCCTTTATTGTGTTGTTGAGATTTGGTCGTCATCAAGACCCACCTCAGTTTCGTAAAGGTACTTCGTCATTAATACGATAACACCATAATTATTGTTAATTTCCACCTTGTCCATTAACGCATTAATTAAGAAGAGCCCAAATCCGCCTTCACGCAAATTCTCTACTGGTTCTGAACGCGTATATGGACCTATCCCGCCTTTTATTTCCTTTAAATTAAAGCTTCCGCCATGGTCTGCAACCATAACTTCCAGGCGATTTTCATATACACCGAACCCGACAGTAATCTCGCCATCATCATCCTCATGGTACGCATGGTCAACAGCATTCGTGATTGCTTCTGAGATTGCAACTTTCAAATCTTCTATATCTTCATATGAAAAGCCCATCCGATTAGCGATTCCGGAGATACTTAAACGTACAACGCCGACATACTCTGCTTTAGCAGGTATTCTCATTTCAATAAAATCAAACTTTTCCATTACTCATTCCCACCTCTGATTGCGGTATCGATGTCAATAACTTCATCCAGACCGGTAATGTTGAACAGACGAGCAACACGGGACTGCAGGTTTACCAGCTTCAAGTGACTGCCTGTCTCTTTAGTTGACTTTAATGCACTTATAAAAACCCCAAGTCCGGTACTGTCCATATAGTTAACATCTTCCATGTTCACTTCAACGGTATGACCGGATTCTTCCGTTAATGGCAGAATCGTACTTTTAAGTCTTGGAGCTGTGTATGCATCTATTTCCCCCGTCAGTTGTACTACGGATTTCATTTCCTGTTCCACTACATCTATCTTTAATTCCATATCCATCCTCCTCGAACACAAATGTTGGTCAATATCTCCATATAGCAGTACCTTTTATTTCCCTGTAATCCGTTATTTTAAACTTGCTGTTTTAAAATGATCAATGTGAAATCATCCCGCAGCTGGAATCCCTGAAGACGTTCAAAATACTTGTATACACCGTTCACCATCTCCTGCGCAGGCAGATGCGAAAAAGATCGAATGGTTTCCAGAATTTCTTCCGTTTCAATAAACCGCTCACCCTGTCTGCACTCGGTCACACCATCTGTCAGCAGAATAACCATGTCGCCTTTTTCAATGGTGCGTTCATATTGTTTGTAATTGGAATCTGATGATACGCCAAGAACAAGTCCTTTTGTCTCGATTTCTTCAAACGTATCCGTAGCGGCTTTATAATAAAATCCCGGTTCATGGCCTGCAGATGAATATCGGAGTTTATTTTCATCCGGAATATATTGCGCATAAAACATGGTGATAAACATACTCGGATCCACGTTCCGTTCCACAACACGGTTCAGGTTTTTTAAAATTGATCTCGGACTCATTATTTCTTCCGGGAAACTGTCCATCGAGTATTTGATCATGGACATGCATAATGCAGCGGGAATTCCTTTTCCGATAACATCTGCAAGAGCTATTCCAAGTGATCCGTCCTTACCTTTAATAAAGTGATGATAATCTCCGTTCATTTGATGTGCCGGGACACTTACCACACCGATATCGAGGTTATCAATTGCCGGTTTTGTTGTAGCGAGGAGCGTATCCTGCATACCGGCAGCAACTGAAATCTCTGACTTCAGTTCCAGCTGTTGTTCCCTTAATGCCTGATATTCCTGCAAAGCCAAACCATATGAAATCATCGTTTCCAACAGGAAATTCATCGAATGCCAAATATGCTCCGGTATATCAGGGTATAGTTCCACTAATGCCTGGTTATGCAGATTAACGATTTCTTCAGGAGGAATACTGTTTTTAATAAACGTTTTACTGATTTGTTCGGCTCCATATAGAGATTGTTCATCCAGGTTCTGAAGATAATGTTTCAGGAATTGCTTATAGTTTGCTGCATCCGTATTCAACATATCCATTTACTCGTAGCCCCCATTGCAAATTTAATGGGGAGATGGCTCCGTCTCCCCTCTATGTTTACCGGACAGGTCTGAGCCTCTGTTTACCCCGGTGCAACCATTCGTATAAGACTCACTCAAAACGTGAGGTGATAAAGTTGTACAGGTGGGAGTTAACGGACACTGACACCGATTCGTTCAACTGATATCAGGAGAAAGCAATTCCCCGGTGATTTAAGTTTCACGTTATCTTACCCACTTGATTGCTCTGATTTCGGTTCCTTTTCCTTCTGATGATTTGATATCAAATTCGTCCATCAACCGTTTCACACCCGGCAGGCCAGCTCCCAGGCCACCTGATGTTGAATACCCGTCCTCCATAACTTGACTGATATCACGGATTCCCGGACCGGTATCTATACAAATCAAGCACATTCCCTTTTCTTCAAGATTTTCTATGACATCAAAGCAAACCTTTCCAGTCCCGGCATATAAGTATATGTTGCGAGCTAATTCAGAAATTGCTGTTGCAATTCTCGCCTGGTCAACGGTACCAAATCCGGTTTTTTTTGCGATTTCCCTACCAAGCTGCCGGGCAGCAACAATATCCCACTCTTTATTTATATTGACACAGGATTGGAGATCCATGATCATTCCCCCAGTTCCTGATGCAGTTTTATCAATCCTTGCTCCAAATCTAAGGCAGTTGGGACATTATTCAGATGTATGCCCAAATCAATTAACGTCATTGCAACTGCTGGCTGGATTCCGGTTAAAACCACTTTCGCCCCCATTAGATCTGACATAGTAACGACATCACCCAATACTTTTGCAATAAACGAATCAATCACTTCAACGGATGTTAAGTCAATTACTACTCCTGATGAACCGCTCTTATGAATTTTGTCCAATAAATCTTCCTGAAACTGTATCGCCGTGTTATCATCAATTTCTGTTTGAATGGAAATTAATAGATAATTGTGCAATTTTAGAATTGGTATCCGCATCATTATCACCCTTCACCTAAGGAATCAATCATTTCTTCTATTTCATTGTGCTTTTTGTCAAGATCAACCACTTCTCTGTCGGTGATTTCCAACGCTTTACGGAATCCTTTTTTCAACGAACTTTTCGTTGGGAACTTGCCAAGGTCAATTCCCAGATTAACAATTGTCTGAGCAATTTCAGGACGGATTCCGACAAGAATACACGTTGAGCCGATCAGCCGCACTGCCTCAGCAGCCTGAATAATATGGTGAGCCACCATTGTATCGACAACAGGTACCCCTGTGATATCAATTAAAACTACCTCAGAATTATGCTTAATAACCCCTTCCAAAAGGTTTTCCATAATTAATTTGGCTCGTTCTGTATCAATCGTCCCAATCAGCGGCATAATCGTAATCCGATCCATGACCGGTATTAACGGGGCTGATAATTCCTGAAGTGCCACACGTTGCAGCGATACAATGTGTTCCCAGCTTCCGGTATACTCATTGACCAACTGACGAATAATCGGTTCAGTCCAATGGTCAACGCTCTGCAGCACGTTTGATATATAGGTGGAATCAACCTGTTCAGATTGACTGAGAATATAATCAATTGTTACACGTCGAAAAACCTGCAGTCCATCTGTTATATAACTTAGCGGCCAGCCAAGATTAATCAGTTTTTCCGAGAAATCCTCGACAGCCTTTGAATTTCCCTGATTCTTGATACTGGAAAAAATAACATTGACAAACTCTCTGTTCGTAC
The DNA here is from genome assembly GCF_902726655.1 of Virgibacillus ihumii. Taxonomy (NCBI): domain Bacteria; kingdom Bacillati; phylum Bacillota; class Bacilli; order Caryophanales; family Bacillaceae; genus Virgibacillus; species Virgibacillus ihumii. Next base: position 3,254,121 of record NZ_CACVAN010000001.1, on the reverse strand, counting down.
TTTCAAATAATTCTTCCGATATACTTGATGTATAGTTGTAGTCTTTCATGGAGCCGATTTCATCTAACCACAAATGAACAATGGAATCACTATTTTCCATAGCAATCTTTTTGAATTTCTCGTCCATGGTTTCCCTCCTGAAAACTGTTATTATAAAATTCGATTTACTGTTATACTATCATTTCATGTCGAATTTAGCATTCATAGTGCCGCTGCCTGCAATTTTTAAGCATTTGAACCTATTATACCATAGTGTGAGGTACTCTTTCCCGCTTCAGTTACTTTTCTTACGGAGGGGGTCCCTATATCACATTCAGATAACAACCTTGCAACAACACTAAAAAATACCCCATTTCCTTTTAAAGTGGGGTATTTCCTAACGGTCATACATATCTTTTAGACCTAAACTTATTTCCAATGCTTTATCAATTTTCTCCATCATCTCTTTGTCGAGCTTTGTAATTTTGTCAGTTAACCGTTGTTTATCCAATGTCCGGATTTGTTCCAGCAATATAACAGAGTTGCGGTCAAAACCATACCGTTTCGCATCGATTTCCACGTGTGTCGGCAATTTGGCTTTTTGAATCTGTGCAGTAATTGCTGCTACAATAACGGTTGGACTGAAACGGTTACCTATATCATTTTGCAGGATCAATACTGGGCGTATGCCCCCCTGTTCGGATCCCACGACAGGTGATAGATCGGCGAAATATACTTCGCCACGTTGAACGATCAAAAGCTTACACCCCGATCACGGAGCGCTCTAAGGTGTTTTTTTCGGCCTCCTCTTCGGCTTGAAATGCCTCCGAAGCGATTGTTAGATTGATTCTGGCCATTTCTTCATAACCTTGCTGCATGGATTCGCGAAATTGTTGAATGTGCTCATCTTTTTTATATTCCAGGTAATTTCTTGTTGCCTGACATATGAAGTCACTTAAATCGCTCTGTTCATACTTCATTAATCCATCCACCTCGTTTATCAGGTTTTTTGGTAGTCGTACTAAAATCTCCTGTATGCTCTCTGACAAAACCATACACCTCCGCGAACTGTTGAACGAATTCCATTTAATCCTTTTTTAATAATATCATTCTCTGACAAGGTTTGCAAAGGCTTATAGGGAATTTCCCTGAAATACAGAAAATTTATTAGAACTTGCTCAAAAACATTTGTATTTAAAAAGAAGAAGCCCTGTTACCTATGTTTATTTAGATTTGGAAAGATTATGCATTGACCTTATCCTTTTTATTCTCCTGTGCATATTCTCGGGACACGACTACTGATCATACAAGGTATTTCATAACTGATTGTATCGAGATAATCGGCAATTTCATCGACTTCAATCATATCATTCTGCTGTCTTCCTATCAGTGTGACCTCCGTGCCTACAGGATATTCCTTATCCAGCCTGATCATGGTCTGATCCATGCAAATTCGGCCAACAATCGGCATGCGCTTACCTTCAATCAATACATCCATCCCCTGCAGCTTGCGGATCCATCCGTCGGCATAACCAATCATAATTGTTCCAATCCATTCATAGTCCGAGGTGGTATACGTCGCACCATAACTGATAGACTCACCAGGCTCCATCTGTTTTACGTGAATCAGTTTACTGTGAAGTGAAAAAGACTGCTGCAAATCGATGTTCCGTTCTTCTTTCACAGTGGAGGAAGGATACATCCCGTACATTGAAATGCCAAATCGGATATAATGATACATTTTTTCCGGAAAACGGATGGATGCAGCACTGTTACCGGTATGAATGGCCACGGGGTCTTCCCAAACCTTCTCGAATGTTGTCAGCAACTGATCAAAACGCTCATTTTGCATGTTAAAATAATCTGCACCCGGTTCATCGGCAGTTGCAAAGTGTGTATAAATCCCGGTTAATTGAACGTTTGATTGATCCTTTAATTCCCCAACAATCTCTTTCAGTTCCTCATCGGTTCGCAGCCCAATCCGCCCCATGCCGGTATCCCACTTCATGTGAAGCTTCAGCGTCTGTGGCAGGGACGTTTGTTTCACTTCCTGCAGCCACTCTTTTTGAAAAAATGTCAGCGTGATATCTTTTTCGGCAGCAACAGCGGCATCCTTTGGTGCGACCCGTCCAAATACTAAAATCGGCACATCGATTCCAGCTTCCCGTAAAACCAGCGCCTCCTCCAGAATGGCCACGGCAAGCATTTCCGCTCCGCTTTTCAATGCCCTTTCAGCAACCTTAACCGCTCCGTGACCATAGCCATCAGCCTTGACTACTGCAATGACACTGCAGTGCTGCGGTATTTGCTCTCTTATTTGGTTTATATTATATTCAATTGCATCCAAATTAACTTCCGCCCAAGTATCACGATAAATAGGTTGTGTCATGTCAGTATAACTCCCTTCATTCTCTATCCGGTACCATTTTATCTTAATCCGGAAAAAATAAAAAGCAGACCCCCTCTCCTTATGAGTCTGCTTGCCGCTTTTCATTTACTTCACTGCTTTGCTCTCAACGGATTTTGCCACTTTGATCAATTCTGTTTCGGTCAGTTCTTCGCTGGCCAGATAAAAATTCACCCCGTTATTGGTCCATTCAATTGCATTTCCGGATAGAGCTCCAATGGAATGTCCGAGATTTACAATTTCGCCGTTAACGTATTGCGGAGAGGCCATCGTCGGAACAGTTTGCAATTTTTCTTCGACCAGTGTAAAGCTTTTATCCCCGGAAAAAGTCATGATAACCCGTTTTCCATTTTCCATCTCGATCTCTTTCTTTTTCGTCATCTCGCTGCCTGCCATATAAAATGGAAATACTACCGGGAATGCGTCTGTTTTTACATCACCGGAAACCGCTGAATCGGAATTGTCGGCAGACATATTTTTCTCCATTTCAAAATCGCCTTTTGTAAAGCTCGGATTCGTATTAAACTCAGAGAAAGCGACCTCCACCAGCGTATTTTTATCTTTATCCAGTACTTTAACCATTACCGGTGTATATGTTTTCTTATCAAAATAAATTTTCTGGTATGGCAGGTTATTGTTACTTTGATAGTTCGTTCTGGTTTGGAAGATGTAGTATTTTTCCCCAACTTTAAATGTGGCATCTTTGTCCTTTTTCACATCACTTACCAATGACTGAAATAGATAAGGCTGGCTGCCATTTTCCGGCCATTCTTTCTGAAACTTAAAGCTTTTATTAAGTGCCGGCGACAGTACAAAAACCCCTTCCTCATTCTTCAAAATGATTTGACTGCCTTTGTCATCCTTGGCATTTTCCAGTGTCACCCGGTAGAAATCTTTTTTCTTATGCCAAATATCAAGTTTATACTTCTGTCCTTCTTTACCAGTATTCATTTTCATCTCGGCCGTTGCCTTATATCCATTCATTTCTTCCAGTTTGGACTCCAGCTTATCCAGCACTTCCTCCTGAGATTTTTCCCCACAGGCAGCCAGTAAAAGAACAAAACCTAATGCAATCATCATCCTGATAACAATCTGTTTTTTCATGGACATATCTCCCTTGTCTCATTTCACACGCGATAACGCGATTTAAATTGGACTAGGAGAACAATATTGTCACGTTTCAGCCGTCAATGTACGGTACACTTTCCCGATACCTTCCACAACATCTGAAGCCATCAAATCGTAAACCGAGCGGGATTCGGATACGAGCAAATCAGCCGCTTTCCCATGCACAAAACAAGCATTGCACACTGCATCAAAAAGACTTTTATGCTGCATCGTCATTGCCAAAATAATTCCCGACAGAACATCACCGCTTCCCCCTTTTGCGAGACCCTGATTTCCGGTAATATTTACGGATTGATGTCCATCCGGAGCAGTGACAATGGTAAAGCTTCCTTTAAGGACAACATAGACCTGATACTCCCGGGCAAACCCTTTGGCATATGCGAATGGCTTCCGCAAAATGTCTTTAACGGATGCACCTGTCAGCATAGCCATCTCCCCGGGATGCGGCGTGATTACGGCAGGGGCTGTCCGGTTTTTAAACAATTCAAGGTCATTTTGAATATGGAATAACCCATCAGCATCCAAAATGAGTGGACTATCAACCTGCCTTACTGCGTCGGTAACCAGTGCGCGAGTCGATTCATGACGTCCAAGGCCGATTCCGAGTGCGACAGCGTCATATTTTTCATAGGGGACCCCTGTTTGTTCACCACTGATGACCCCGTTTGATTCATTCAGTTTCAGATTGGTAGCCTCAATACACTGGGACGCGACAACAGGTATTGCCTGTTTGACCGTGCCAGCAGTCACGAGTCCTGCGCCGGTTCGTAACGCCGCCCGAACTGTCATTGCAAGGGAACCCGGCATTTCCTCACTTCCACCAATAACAAGCCCCCGGCCATGATCACCTTTGTGCGAGTCTTTTTCCCGGATCGGCATGCTTTTTTGGAATTGCCTGTGTGTCCAGACAGATCGTGTTAACGGTGTTTGAACTGCTTCGGGAAAACCGATGTCGACTGTTTCCCACTTCCCATAAAAAGGTGCCGTATGCTGCAGGAACGTGCTCATTTTGGGATAGCCAACCACGATGGTTTGATCAGCTTGTACGGAATCAAAAGCCGTTTCCCCCTCATCTGCCGGCAGCCCTGAAGGAATATCAACCGAAAGAACCTGCGCCGGACTCTCATTAATTGTGACTGCAATCGTTTTAATTGGTTCGCGAAGCTCTCCTTTTACCCCGATTCCTAAAATTGCATCAATAATAATATCCGTTTGGTTCAATGCCTCACCAATTTCAAAAGAATCCTGGGTTATGGAAAGATCCCCGCCACAATTAATAAACAAGTTTTTATGAAAACGCGCATCTCCGGTTATCTTTTCATCAGGGACAACCTGAATGACCGCTATCCGGTATCCTTTGTTCAGCAATGTCCGGGCAATAACATAACCGTCCCCGCCATTATTACCTGACCCAGCGAAAACTGTGATTACATCGTCCTTCTCAATTTTGGATTCAATTTTCCCACTGATGGCACGGCCGGCATTTTCCATCAGCAGCTTGCCATCCATTCCAATCTCCTCTGTCGTGTACCGGTCAATACCGTACATTTCTTTTGCGGTGACAATATACAATTTGTTCCCTCCTACCCGCACTAAAATATATGAGACAACCATTGCAATTATGCAGAATACACTGGCGGTTATTTTCTAAAACAAAACCGTAGCGCCCATTCAGCAATACTTTCTTACTCTTCTATCACTACTTGCGCCACAGCATAATCCCTGCTGTGCGTGATGGACAGATGAATGGTGTATTCATCGTACCCGCTGACTTGCATTGATGGTGCACCAGCCGCATTGGTGATGACCTCCATATCCTGAAAGCTAAGTTCACCAATTCCCCGTCCGCAAGCTTTGGCAAACGCTTCTTTTGCCGCAAACCTGCCGGCAAGAAATTCCGTTTTTCTGTGAGGACTGGCTAGTTTTTCAAAGTAATGTGTTTTTTCCTTTTCCGTTAAAATCCGATCGGCAAAACGGCTGTTTTTCACAAGCGCCTTTTGAATCCGGTCCATTTCAATTATGTCGATGCCAATTCCTTTTATCAAAAAAACCACCTGTCCTTCAGCAAGCAAAAGTTATGGTTGTTGCAGTTTACTATGGTATTTTAGTACGCTTATAGTGGTCATACTATTCATGGTATACTATTAGACTAATATATGAAAATTTATAACACAGGGAGCGCTTTGAATGTTTATCCGAACGGAAAGAAGTATAAAAGAATTCAAGCAGTTTTATCCGATTGTATCCACACTGGTGATTATACATCTTGTGCTCTGGCTGATTTGCGACTTCCTGCAGCTTCCATTTGCTGTCCAGCTGGAGTCGTGGGGGAGCGGGAACAATTACTATATCTATCAGGGACAATACTGGCGTTTAATCACACCAATCTTTCTGCATGCCGGACTTACGCATGCCTTATTTAATTCGTTTGCACTTGTTCTGTTTGGGCCGGCATTGGAGCAAATGTTGGGTAAATACAAGTTTATTCTTGCTTATTTTACAGCAGGGATTGCAGGCAACATTGCAACCTTTTTACTCGGACCGCCAATTTATATTTCCGTAGGCGCTTCCGGTGCCATATACGGGTTATTCGGAATCTATATGTTTATGGTGGCATTCCGCAAACACCTGATTGACCAGAACAATTCCCAAATCATTGTGGTTATTTTCGTAATTGGGGCGGTGATGACGTTCATCCAGCCGGGCGTTAATGTTTATGCACATGTCTTCGGATTTATAGGCGGATTCGCCATAGCCCCCCTCGTATTGACGAATACCCGTCCCTTTTCTCCGTGGCGAAACAAACGATATAAAAACAATGACGGCATTCAATTCGATCCAAACCGCTGGAAAAAGCGCAGAATCCCTAAGAGTGTTTATAAATATGCTTTTTGGACATTTCTCGCCATCCTTGTTTTATTCGGATTGCTTGGGAGGATTTTATGAACTAGCAGCCCCCTTCTTCAAACGGGAAATTTCACAACGTGCAGATTCATTCCACTGAACTGCAAAAAAACACACCAGGCGGTAAGTCCGTCGTGGTGTGTTTTTTTAGCTATTCCCGGTATGAATACCAATCAGCTATTTGATTGACGTCAGATTCATCCAGTTCTTTTACAGTGAAATGCTTTCCCATGCCCATCTTCCCGATAATCGACAACTGGACATTGGCGAGTCGCTGTTTAACATGCACCCGATGTTGTTTTTTCTCGAAAGCTTGGACACGTTTATGATACATCGTTATGGTATTCCTGCTGAAAATACGGTGGCGTACGGTTAATTTTTCTTCATCCCGCCGGAAGCCGCCGTCTTTATGGCGCAGAATACCCAAATAAGTGCTCACAGCCAATACAATCAGCGGCAGCCATATAAACGTCGGTATAACAAATGCCAATACCGCTGTAATAATGAGAAAAAGAATCGATGAACGCAACACATAAAACTTGCGCGCACGCTTCGGCAATGGTTTCAAATCATTAGTGATTCCTGCATACTCAGGAAGAAACTTTTGTAAAAACTCCTCCACTTCATCCGCTTTCATAATTGGAAAAAGAATCGATGAAAAGTCCTCCCCTTTATCCATCGAACCGCCGGCAATCTCAGCAAACACCGTCACATATCCAAGCGGCTGCCGGATCAGACTTTCCTGAATGCCTACCGCCTGAATCCGTTTCATCGGTATGGTCAGCTGCTTTTTTTCCAGCAAACCGCGTGTAATAAACAATTCGTCCTCCATTTTGGTTATCGTAAAATTGCCGTATTTAATCATCGTTCCGGCTATCCCGAGCATCCAGAGCAGAAACAGACCGATTATCCCCAAAACAACCATAATGATGATGCCCAGTCCGATGATCCATTCAAATGTACTGTCATAAAAATCATCCGGGATAAATTGTTCCAGTTCCGAGGAACCAGCGGCAACTATAGCCAGAATAACACCGATACTTCCGGATGTCGTCCCGGCAAGAAACAGCCTTTTAAACGATATGGTCGATGACGGATAGTCTTCTTCCGCTGCTTCTGGTTCTTCCGCATTATCAACGGTGTTTACCATTTTCAATTCATGGCGCAGTGCTTCCCCTTCCGAAAGTTTGACTGCTTTTAATGATGCCTCTGCACCCGTACTGCTCCCGGCCGTTTCAATGTTTACCCGGGTCAGTTTAAAAATGCGGTGAACCACACTGGAGGTCAGGTCAATCGACTGTATCCTATTTTTGGAAATATATCGCTTCTTTCTAATGAAAATACCATATTCAATCCGTAGCTCATCATCCTCCACACGATAAGTGTATCGGTACCACGATAAAATACTGAATATAATCATCACGATAAGAATAACGGATGATGCAAGGATAAAATACATTAGTGCGTTATCCTTAAATGTAATAAACCCTAAAATGATTGCAAATGCGGCCTCTTTGACAATCCGTATAAAATTGAAAAAAACTGCTGCGGGATGGAGTCTTTTCGCCTCAGACATCATCTTCATCCACCCTTGCCAGCGCGGAAATCCTGTCCCTCAGTTCCGAAGCATCCTCTTCCAGCAATGCTGGTATTTCATGTGTAGTAGCTGCAGTGGAAATCGTAACACTGGCCAGTTTGTATTTTTTCAGAATCGGCCCTTGCTGGGTATCCACATGCTGAACCCGGATCATCGGAACCAGGGTACGCGATACAATCAGAATGCCATGCTGAATATAGATTTCTTGTTCAAACACTTCATAACGCCATCTTCTCCAACGCAAAACCGGCAGCAAAAATACAAACACGTATGTACATATTGCACTTAACGCAACAGCAATTGCGATAATCCAAACCGGCCAATCGAAAATAAAAGTTAGTACGGTTGCAGCAATCGCAGCGAGCCATAAAACCCCGACGTAGATGCCGGCAGTTATTTTCCACGCTTTTACTGCTTCCTCTGCAATCGTGTGAATTGGTGGCTGTCTCAATGGTGATCCCCCTTTTTTATCTATAGTTCCTGTACGTTTATTATAGGATATATGTTTCATCAACAAATGAGCACTTTCAATCCTATTTTACACTATTCCACTTATAATACCTAGATCCCACGCTCCCAGTAAATTCTCCCGTACCGGCGGACCAATAATTTACATTAAAAAAGCTCCTTACCAAAAGGAGCCTCTTCTTAGCTGTTATACTTATTGTTTTTGTGATTTCTGCGCTTTTGGTAATTTCCTTTGCGATTGTATCCTCCGTGACCGCGTTTACCCTGTCCACGTTTGCCGTAAAACTTTTTGTTGTTGTTTCTGTGATGTTTCCCTTTGCCGCCTTGTGTTTTTTTAACACTGACCGGCTGGATGGAGGAAAGGCGTACAGGTGTATTTTTACGTTCTTTTGTCAGCATTTTTAATGCGGCGGAAATTACCGTAATCGAATCGTGTTCCTGAAGCAGCTCGTTCGCTGTTTCCTGATAATCCGTTAAATCTTTTTTATCAATTGTTCGCAGCAGCTTGTTCACTGCTGATTGCTGCTGACCACGCTGGGCTTCCTTGTTTGTCGGCGGCATAATCCGCTTCATCTTGCTTTTTGTTACCCGTTCAATTATTTTCAGATGACCCATTTCCCTCGGTGTAATGAATGAGATAGCCTCACCGGCTTTCCCGGCTCTCCCTGTCCGGCCAATCCGGTGTACATAGCTTTCCGGGTCTTGCGGAATATCAAAATTGTATACGTGCGTGACACCTGAAATATCAAGGCCGCGTGCAGCTACGTCTGTTGCAACCAGCACTTCAACTCGTCCATTTTTAAATTTGTTTAAAACAGACATCCGCTTGCCCTGCGTCAGATCCCCATGAATACCTTCAGCGCGAAAGCCTCTAATCTGCAATCCTTCAGCAATCTCATCGACCCGCTTTTTCGTACGGCTGAAAATAATCGCCAGTGCAGGTGCATTTATGTCCAAATGATTGGTAAGCGTGTCGAACTTATATTTTTCCGGTACTTCGATGAAATACTGATCAATATTTTCGACGGTCATTTCTTTTGCTTTTACTTTTACTTCTTTTGGCGAATTCATCAGATTTGTTGCGATATCACGAATTTCCTTAGGCATTGTTGCTGAAAACAGCAATGTCTGTCTTTGTTCAGGGATATTCTTTAAAATTTCTTTAATATCATCAATGAAACCCATGTTCAGCATTTCATCTGCTTCATCAAGAACCGCAGTCTGAACACCTGCAGTCCGTATCGTCTTCCTGCGCATATGGTCAAGCAGTCTCCCTGGTGTTGCCACAACAATCTGCGGACCATCCTTTAACGCACGGATTTGCCGTTCCATATGCTGACCGCCGTAAACAGGCATTGCCCGAATCCCCTTAAATCTTGCCAACCGGTTCAATTCCTCGGCAACCTGTATTGCCAGTTCCCGTGTCGGGGCAACGACCAGACCCTGAATTTTCTTCTGGTCTTTATCAATTTTATCGATCATGGGAATCCCAAATGCTGCGGTTTTTCCCGTCCCGGTCTGTGCCTGACCGATTACATCGTTGCCATCCTGAGCAAATGGTATCGTCTCAGCCTGGATCGGCGTCGCTTCTTCAAAGCCCATTTTTTCCAAAGCCTTCATTATGGGCTGTGAAATATTTAATTCTTTAAATGTTGTCACCTTAAAACTCTACTCCTTTTTATTTCAATAAAATTAAAAGAGGCATCACCCAATTCAGGAAGAGGCCTCATCCTTGAAATCACATGCATATAACAGTCAATCTATCTTAACACATGTTCCATCATGATTTCCACTACTTGCTGAATGATTTTTTCATGCGGTAATGTTAAACTAAATTAAATTACATATAAACAAAAAGGAGGAATACCATGCGTCTGCCTCCGTTTAATCCATATATAGCTGTTGTCATTGGTGTGTTGTCGGTATCTTCAGCAGCAGTTCTTGTGAAATTGGCTGATGGAGCACCCGCTTCCATCATTGCCAATTATCGTCTTCTGTTTGCAGTCATTATTATGGCCCCGTATATTTTTGTTAAACACCGTAATGAATTTAAGTTAATCCAAAAAAAAGATTGGCTGCTGTCAACAATGGCGGGCATCTTTCTGGCTTTTCACTTTATTCTCTGGTTTGAATCATTGAATTATACTTCAGTAGCAAGCTCCACTGTGCTTGTTACGATGCAGCCGATTTTTGCCTTTCTGGGAACATACCTTTTATTTCAGGAACGTTTTTCACCGGGAGCTTTAATTAGTATGGTTATCGCTTTATTTGGCAGTATCATTATCAGCTGGGGAGATTTTCGCATTAGTGGACTGGCATTGTTCGGTGATTTTCTTGCACTCATGGGTGCTGTGACCGTTACAGCGTATTTCCTGTTGGGACAACAGCTCCGAAAACGATTATCGCTAATGACGTACACCTTTGTCGTATATAGCATCAGTTCCCTTATGCTTATTCTTTATAATTTGATTTTACAAAATGAATTTTTCGGTTACTCTGCCGAACATTGGTTTATTTTTCTGGCACTGGCCGTGATTCCGACATTTTTCGGTCACTCCTTATTCAACTGGGCACTGAAATGGCTTAGTACGTCAACGATTTCGATGGGGATTGTGTTTGAACCAATCGGGGCTACAATTCTGGCCTATTTCATATTGGACGAAGTTGTAACCTGGTCACAGTTTCTTGGCGGGACAATCGTTATTTTCGGACTGTTTTTATTCATTATGAGCACAACCCGGAAATCAAAAGTTACGATTGCTCGAAAACACCATCATTGATTCAGTATCCGCATGAATAAACTGATATAATGAGAATATACAATTAACGGAAATGAGGGTTTTCATGACTATTCAACTAATGACGGACGGTGGAGCCGATATTCCAAAACGAATTGCGGATTCAATGGATATTATTTCTGTTCCACTCTACTTGCACTTTAAAGACCAGCATTATAAAGCCGGGGAAACCATTGATTTGGAAACCTTTCATCAGAAAATAAACGAAACGAATGAACTGCCCCGTTCCGCCGCACCCAGTCCCAATGATTTTTATAATGCATATAAGCGGATTGACAGCAATACTCCGATCATTATGCTCAGCTTATCAAAGGGTTTAAGTGCCACATACGAAAACGCAAGACTTGCTAAAAACATGCTGCTTGAAGAAGAGCCGAACCGTAAACTAGAAGTCATCAATACAAAAACGGCATCATGCGGGATAGGCCTGTTGCTGCATGAAGCCAAAATTAAAATGGAACAGGGCCATACGTACAATCAACTGATTGATCACCTGCATCATCGTGTTGAACAGACAACAACGCTGTTTGTCCTAAAAACGCTGGAAAACCTTGTGAAGGGTGGACGACTGGACAAGGTCAAGGGCACAATAGCAAAAACACTTAACATCAAAGTACTGATGAAGGCAAGTGAGGAAGGCACAATCGAAGTGGCCGACCGGGTTCGCGGTGATAAAAAATCAATCCGTCGTTTCATTGAACAGATCGGCGAATATACAAAGGACTTTGAAAACAAAGTAATTTCCATGACCCATTGCAATGCCGAGGAACGAGCCACACATGTTCTTGAAGAAATCCGTAAAAAATACCCCTTCAAGGATGCATACTTAACAGAAATGGGCCCGTTGATCGCAACATATGCAGGAGAAGGCGGGCTTGTCATTTCCTTCTTAAAAGATTAGAAAAAGCAGGGAGATTGCTGTGAAGGCATCTCCCTGCTTTTAGCCGGGACTTTTCAACAAAAATTCATGAATAAGATGATTGAGCGTATCTTTGTCATCCCCCAGACAGATAAGATGTCTTGACCGCTCAAAGAAAACGACTTCTGTCTGATCTGAGGTAATTTCTTTATCCAAATAATAAACTGTTTTATAAGGAACCATCCCATCCTGCTGACCTTGAGCAATTAATACAGGCAAATCCAATTCCTTTAAATATCTGCGGGTGAACCGCACCAGTTTCAGGAATTCAATATTTGCTTTGAGCGGGACTTCGCCAAGCTTCCGTTTATAGTTGAGGTACAGTTTGTTTTCCCGCAGCCTCCCTTTAAAACCATCCTTAACAGCGTCCCTTAAATCCTTGGCCATCTGGCGAATTGATAAATATTTTCCTGCCGGTGCCAGGAGCACCAATTTATCGGTCGGGTGTTTTGCCGCCAGATACGAGGCAATCATGCCTCCCATCGAAAAGCCGATCATATAGATCTTTTCAAATTTACCTTGCATCTGCTTCAGTTTATCTTCTGCTGTTTCGAGCCATTCTTTATGGGATGCATTTTCCAATGCTAATTTCCTTCCATGCCCCGGCAATGTCGGCACCTCGATATGCCAGTCCGTATTTTCCTTTAAATAACGTACAAGCGGATCCACTTCATATGGACCTCCTGTGTAACCATGAATTACCAGACATCCAATCATACAAATTCTCCTTTGTCATCCCTTACTCTTTATTTACCCCTTCACACCGCTAATAATACAAAATTAAAGCCGATGAATAATTTTTCATCAGCTGCTGGTCTATTTGAATTGCTTCATGAGTGCACCAATTTGTTTAACAACCGGGGAAACCTGTTGAACGGTATTGGAAACCTGACCGATTGCAGACACCAATTTATCCAGGTCAACCTCCTCTTTTTTCGTTTCAAAATAATGAAACAGTTCATTTCGTTCAGTTGCTGCGCGGGACTGGCCGCCCGTTTTGTTAGCCGGATGCCAGTTAAGCGGTTGACTTGGTTTGGAAAAATACTCAAAAGGTGTCTGGAAGGTTTCTTTGCGTTGGGGAACAGGTTTATTAAACGGTGATTGCCGGATATAGGGTCGTTCATGATTCATATAATCAACATGATTTCTGTCCATTACACACACCTCTTCTGCAGGTTCTTTCATTAAAATATGCGAAAACCGCCGAAAGTGTGCGGAAGGTTAATAACTTCCATATCCGGTACTGTAAAACGTGCTTCCCTGATTACTTTCACCTAACATTCGATTCATTTTATTTTTTTGCAGTCCTAAAATCATTTGATTATCAACAAACGTAACAGGTGTACCAAAGACACCTTTCTCCTGAAGCTGTTCCATATATTTATGGTTTTCCGTGACATTTTTAGTCTGATAATTTACATTCAATTTATTTAAATGCTCCAGCAATTTATCGCATTGAGAACAGTCATCACTTACATATACAATCACATTTTTCTCATTCATAGATGATATCCTCCCTGAAGTTTATGAATTTATATTTTAAACCTCACACATTATTTACCCACGTATGTAACAAAATAAACGAGTTTATGTGAAAAAGATTACAATAATATTACGAAAAAATCGCTGCAGTCTCAGTTTAGAAAACTTGGTTGTCACCAAGCTTTTAGGTGACAGTCATAGTTGCACTTATGCAGTAAGAAAGGATTTTATTCTTTCTTAACTGCCAGGAGTAAAAAGCAAAGTACGCTCCAACAGAAGCGTACTTTGCATATGGTCTGTTCCCAATGGTTCGTTTATATCCCATTTACAGAACAGAAGCCCATCCCATGTAAAGAATACAATATGCTAAGCTTTTGTACTGTGATTCAAATCACACATCCGCACTTTTTTATTGTAGCCATGCATGTGTACCCATTCAAGGCTGCATTTGTTTGTCGGTCACAGGAAGGTGTATCATCCGAATATGATCGGGAAGTATACTGATTTTATCAGGCGTGATACCATCGACTTCTCCATCCATATCGACACTCATTTCCTTGCCAGTTGAAATTTGGATAGACGATGCCTGAAAATGGACAATCTCCTTAAGTTGCTCAGCGTCAGTACTTGGATGGTTCATTGACAATAATTCTCGTAATGACGCAATTGTCGACTCCTTTATGATGAGCACATCAAGCAGTCCATCTGCCGGGCTTATCGCAGGAATTGGAAACTGCCTGGTTCCGACAAATTTTCCATTTAAAACAAGAACCATAACCGCTTTGCCCTCATAGTTTTCGTTATCGCTCGTTATGTTGTATGAAAACGATTCTGCCTGATTAACCGTTTTTAGTGTACTCATAAAATAACTGAGCACCCCGAAATTCTGTTTTTGTGTCTCACTGATATTTAACGATGTTTCCGAAACAAGACCAATCCCCCAAAAATTAAGAAAATATCGCTTGTCGGCATTTCCAACATCAATTTCCTTTACTTCACCATTCACAATTGCAGCGGCTGCCTGACTCAAATTTTGCGGTATGTTAAGCATCCGGCTGAAATCATTACACGTTCCCCCGGGAAGAATCGCGATAACAGGACGTTTTTCTAGGGGAGCGATACTATTAATACATTCATGAACGGTACCATCCCCGCCAAGAATGATTACCAGATCAACTTTTGGTGCAAAGTCCACACAAGTACCTTTCAAATCCTCAATAGACATTGTCTGAATAACGGTCAGTTCCTTAACAGCCGCGGACAAAACAGGCAATGTTCCAGCCAGATTCTGCTGCATTTTGGAGTCATTTTCATTACCGTTGAAAACGAACAGGGCCTTTTCATATTTCATCGTACATTACCTCCAAAAACTCTTTACTGCATAACAGTAACTTGAAATAATCATAACACAAGTATTTTATATATATCTAAACCAGTAATTTTATCGTGGAAGAGCGATGGAAAACTGCCGTTCAAAATAACCAATTTATTCTTCATCACGGAGGCGGCTGAATTGACAAGTAAGAAATTTTAACATAAAGTATTCCTGAATATGGTAGTGGTATTGAAATCGATATACAATAGGAGGCTTCATACTCTATGTCACATCTTTTTTCTCCATTAACAATAAAGGATATAACACTGCGTAATCGGATTGGGGTCTCACCAATGTGTCAATACAGTTCAGATGACGGTCTGCCGAATGACTGGCATCTTGTTCATCTTGGTTCCCGCGCTGTTGGCGGTGCAGGGCTGGTGATTGCTGAAGCATCAGCTGTTGAACCAAAGGGACGTATTTCCCCAGAAGATTTGGGTATTTATTCGGACAAACATACAGAAGCTTTCAAGCGGATTACCCAGTTTATCAAAGACCAGGGGGCTGTACCAGGGATTCAGTTGGCACATGCTGGTAGAAAGGCGTCCACATATGCCCCGTGGAAACAGAAGGAATTTGGCGTTAATGTTCCTGATGACCAGGGCGGATGGAAAGTTGTCGCCCCAAGTCCTGTTGCTTTTTCCGAGAACAACCGCGTACCAGAGGAAATGTCAAAAGCAGACATTCAGGAGGTACAGGAGGCATTTCGACAGGCAACAGCCAGAGCCCGGGACGCAGGGTTCGAGTGGGTTGAATTTCATGCAGCACATGGTTATTTAGCACATAGTTTCTATTCACCACTAAGCAATCAGCGGACAGATGAGTATGGCGGCAGTTTTGAAAATCGGATCCGGTTTACAGTCGAAACAGTGCGATTAATGCTTGAAGAATGGCCGGATAACCTGCCATTTACTGTACGGATATCCAGTTCAGATTGGGAAAAGGGCGGCTGGACAATGGAAGATTCCATTGCGCTGTCCAAACGCTTAAAGGACGAAGGAGTGGACCTGATCGATTGCAGTTCCGGAGGCAATACGCCGAGTCCATCAATCGATGTCGGACCAGGTTATCAAATCTCTTTTGCGGAAAAAATCCGGCATGAAGCAGATATTGCAACAGCCGGTGTAGGCCTGATTACAGATGGGATGCAGGCAGATGACCATATCCGCAACGGGCGCTGTGACATCGTGCTGATGGCAAGAAAAATGCTGCGGGATCCATATTTCCCAAAACAAGCCGCACATGCTGTCCATCAGCTGGAAAGTCTGGACACACCGCCTCAGTATGAGCGCGGGTGGTAATAAAACGATCCTTCTAACAAAGGACAGAAGTCTGGTATTCATTCAAAATAATATTCCCGCAAACTTTTCTGGCCGATCAGCAATTTTAGCTGTTCGGCCATTTTTATTTTATAGAACTTTCCTTAATTAGATATTACCGTAATATCGGAGTTCGCGTTTGGGAGCAGAACTTAGCTTCAGAAAAGCGGGGGCAGATTTTTGGCTATTCAGAATGCTGCTTACTGTCCTCCGCTCCTTTTTTATGGAGTACATCATATAATTCATCTTCTACAGTTGTGTCAGCCATTTTAACTTTTCGGCGATATGCTGCTCTAGAAATAAGATGGCCTGCAACCGGGGCTGTTAAAAATACAAACAGAATTCCCAGGAGAATACGAACACTGAAAATGGACTGTCCCCACCAGAAAAACAGAAATGCACCAAATAATGTCAACAGGATAGACAATGTCGAGCTTTTCGTAGCTGCATGGGAACGAGTATAGACATCCGGAAAGCGTATAATCCCTATCGCGCTTATGACAGCTATTATACTGCCAATAAGGATTAGCAGTGCCGCGATAAATTCACCTATTTCGCTTGCGTTCAATGACAACCCCCCTCTCTATGTATCTTGCAAAAGCAATGGTACTGATAAAAGCCAATATAGCCAGAATCAGGATAACTTCAAGAAACGCTTTGGTATTGAGCAGAACAGAAATTACAGCAACCACAGATACAAGGATAACCCCAATCATATCCAGTGCAATGATCCTATCAGGAAGACTCGGTCCAATGATAATACGAACCAGTGTAATAGCACTTGCCAATCCAAATAAAACCAGTGCTGTAATGAGCATGATTTCTGTCATTACCTTGTCACCTCCATAATAGCTTTTTCAAATTTGGAAAGAGACTTCAACAGCATTTCCTTAGATTCTTCCACATCCATTGCGTGAATATAAAAAGCATCCCCATCAGGGGTCACTTCCAACACAACGGAACCCGGGGTCAATGTCAAAAGCAGACCGAGAGCAGGTATCTCCCATTCACCTCTGAGCTCTGTTTCATATTTAAAAATTCCCGGCTTGATCCGAATGTTTGGCCGTAAAATATGTTTCAGGGTATGGATGCTGGACTGCATCAGCTCGGAAATAAATATAAAAACAAGTTTCATGACCATATAGAATCTGTGTAAATAAAACCGGTCGCCGAAAAACCGGTGCATAACAAAAATAATACCAATCCCAATAATGTACCCCGTAACAAAAGTGGTAAAGTTTAAATCACTTTCATCTTTAAACATCATCCATAGAAATGCAATACTTAAATTCAGTAAAAACTGGGCAGGCACCTGCATTCACCCCTTTCGTTATAACCCTCTACCATTATTTGTTCATCACAGCATCAATATAAACTTCCGGATTCAAAAGTGTATTTGCGGCATCTTCAACATAGACAGCGAGCGGTTCGGCCCCCAATCCCAAACCAATCGTACAAATTGTCAGGAGCATGCATGGTATAATCCACCCTTTTTTCATGGGGATTTCATCTTCCACACTAATAATTGTCTCTCCCCAAAAACAGTTCAGGAAGACTCTCAGCAATGAATACAATACAAAGATACTCGACAAAAAAGCAAGTGCAACGAGGATATATGCTCCTGTCTCGACTGCACCCTGACCCACCAGCACTTTGCCAATAAAACCGCTAAGTGGGGGAATACCGGCCAATGACAACGTAACTATGAAAAATATCCAGCCAAGCACCGGGTAATTCCTAATCATCCCGCTCATGTTATCAATTCTTGCTGTACCGGCAAGTACAATCATGGTACCAGCCACAAGAAACAACAATGCTTTCACAACCATATCATGCACCAAATAATAGATGGATCCCTCAATTGCCTCGGGTGTTCCAACAGCAAGCCCCACCATAATAAAGCCGACGGCAATCAATACATTATAGGAAACAATCAGGCGGATATCCCTGTACGCAATAGCGCCAATGCTTCCACCAATTAGAGTTAGTGCAGCTAAAATCCCTATCATATTATGCGTGATTTGAGGTTCATGGTAAAAAACCAGTGTAAACATACGGAACATGGCATAGATTCCGACTTTTGTCATAAGCGCCCCAAACAGTGCAGCAACTGCAGTTGGAGGTGCACTGTAGGATCCGGGAAGCCAATAATACAGAAAAAGTCCGGCTTTTAAACTGAAAACCACCAGAAATACAACACCAATGACTGTTAACAGCGGTGTCTGACCGGATTCGGCTACACGCTGTGATATATGCGCCATATTCAATGTTCCAACCATTCCATAAAGGTAGGCAATCCCAATCAGGAAAAAGAACGATGAGACGACATTAATGGCTACATATTTGATTGATTCCCGAAATTGAAGTTTTCTGTCCCCAAGCGCAATAAGAACATAAGAAGCCAACAGCATAATCTCAAAATTAACGTACAGATTGAAAATATCCCCGGTTAAAAAAGAGCCATTCACACCTGCTACAAGGAAATTCACAAACGGGTAAAAAAACATTTTTTCTCTCTTTTCACCAATAGAGGAAAAAGCATATAAAAGACAAACCGCGGTGATAAGACTTGTTGTTAGTACGAGCAGCATAGAAAAAGAATCCGCGACAAACAAAATACCAAATGGCGGTTCCCATCCGCCAAAATCAAGCCGCAGTATTCCTTCCGATTGAATTTGATTCAAAATATAAAGGCTAATGAACGTATTCGCCATCATTACACTGAAGCTTATCCACCGCCCGGCACCAATATAATGACGGAGAAAAATAAGGATGATACCTGTCAGAACAGGAATAGCCATTGGGAGTACAAGAATGTTAGTCATCATTAAAACCTCTCAACTTCAGAAGATTATCAGTTCCCAGCTTTTGATAGGCCCTAATTGCAAGTACGAGCATGATGGCAGTGACGGCAAAACTGATGACAATGGATGTTAAAATCAGTGCCTGTGGAAGAGCATCGGTAAAGGAAGACACTTCTTTACCCAATATAGGCACCGCCCCTGTTTTCAACCCGCCCATACTGATAATCAAAAGATGTGCGGCATGTGAGAGAATTGCCGTTCCCAGAATAACCCGAATCACACTTCTGGAAAGCAGCAAATAAGTAGCTGCTGAAACCAGTACCCCGGCCAGGACGATTATTAATGTTTCCATCTTATACATCATCCCCAATCGTAAGAATTATCGTCACCACAACTCCGACAACAGTAAGTGCTACTCCGGTTTCAAAAATGGTAACTGTTGTGAGTTCTGTTTCCCCGAAGTATGGAAGTTCAAAATAACCATGGGTCATACTCAGAAAAGGCTCACCGAAAACAAGGGAACCGAAGCCAGTACAAACTGCGATGAAAGCACCTATTGCTGCTACAATTTTAAAATCAAATGGAAGTCCGGACTTTATCGTTTCCATATCAAATGCAAGAAAGAGGAGCACAAAAGCAGCAGCCAGTATTATTCCTCCAATAAATCCGCCCCCGGGGTTATGATGCCCGGAGAGAAATAAATAAACTGCCATCGTCAATAGAATAAACACGACAATTTTTGTTACTGCATGCAAAATAACATCATTAATCTTCAAGGTTGTGCCCTCCTTTTTTGGATTTCGACTTGACAAAGGAATATACACCAATCCCTGCAATCAGGAGAACAACCACTTCGAGCATTGTATCAAAAGCCCGGAAATCGCCTAATATTGTATTGACAATATTTTTCCCTCCGGCAAGCTGATAGGAATTTTCATAATAACCGGATATGGTTTCAAACAATTTCCCGCTTTGGGCAGCAAGCGCAACGATGATGAAGACTGCACCAACCGATAAAGATATAAGGATATTAAGGCCCTTTGTACGCTTAGGCGTATTCTCCTTTTGCCATTCCGGCAAAAAATAATAACTGACAAGGAAGAGAACCGTCGTTACAGTTTCAATACCAACCTGGGTAAGTGCCAGATCCGGTGCCCGGAATAATACAAAGAAAACTGCAATGGAATATCCAAGCACCCCGTTCAGCAAAATGGCAGTCAACCGTGATTTGGCAAAAAGAATGGAAATTCCAGCAACCATCATGACAACAGCAAGAATCCATTCATAGACAGAAATCGGTGCATTGCCGGATACTTCAAAATCAAACGCTCCTGTGTAGATTAACGCTCCGCCTATCAGTATGCTAAAGAATAAAAAGATATAAACAAAATAGTCACGCAGGAACCCTGTCATATAAGAGTCGGTTACAACTCTGGATTTGATTTCGAGCTGATCCAGCACATAACGGAATAACACATTAAATGTCCATTTTTCCGGAAACAGTCTGTAAATCCCTTTCCAGTAACGCAATGTGAGATACAATAAGAGTCCGGCAGAAACCACGCCAATCGTCATAAATAATTCCGTATTAAAACCATGCCATGGTGTAATTTTCATACCAAGCTCGTCTTCAGGGAATGTAGGGAAAATTCCTGCCACCGCCGGTTTAAGTAAATTATTACCCAACATGTTCGGAAAGAAAAACAAGCCTACCACAATCAAACCCAAAACAGCGGGTGCAATCAGCATTCCGATCGGAGGTTCATGTCCCGGACGTTCCAGCTTTCCCAACTGATACGGCCCGAAAAATGCCTTAAAAACAATAATCATCGAATAAATAAACGTAAACACACTGGCAACCCAAGCAATTACCGGGAACAGCACTCCCCAGGTTTCCATCGAGAAAATGTTCATTTCACTCATGGTTAAGACAGAAGTAAAAAACATTTCCTTACTTAAAAACCCATTAAATGGCGGTAATCCTGCCATTGAGAAGCTTCCGATTAATGAGATGGTAAATGTAATCGGCATTAATGTAACCAAACCGCCCAGTTTGCGAATATCCCGAGTTCCCACCTCATGGTCGACAATTCCGATAACCATAAAGAGCGCACCTTTAAAGGTTGAATGATTCACTAAATGGAAAAGTGCCGCAAATATTGCTTGTGTATAGATTACAGATTCTGTTGTATAACCATAATAAAGTGCAGCTGATCCGATACCGAACATCGTCATAATCATACCGAGCTGACTTACAGTTGAATAGGCAAGCAATGCCTTGAGATCGGTTTGTTTCACTGCATTAAACGAACCCCAGAAAAGTGTTAAACAACCAACCCCTCCAACGAGCCAGAACCACAATGCTTCTCCGCCGAAAACCGGTGTAAAACGGGCAACTAGATAAATTCCTGCTTTTACCATCGTAGCGGAATGCAAATAAGCACTGACCGGTGTTGGGGCTTCCATGGCGTCCGGCAGCCAAATGTGAAAAGGGAATTGTGCCGACTTCGTAAATGCTCCTATAAGAATCAATACCATTGCAGGCAGAAAAAGGGTATGGTCCGTATACTGCGAAACTTCACGGATAATCTCACGGACACTGAAGGTACCTGTCATCACGTACAACATAATAAAGCCGACAAGCATCGCAAAGCCGCCGCTAACCGTAATAAGCAGCGACTTTTCCGCACCTTCCCTGGATCTTTTCCGATGGTACCAAAACGCAATTAATAGAAAAGAGGAAATACTTGTCAATTCCCAAAACACGTATAAAACCAGGATATTATCTGAAAGCACAAGCCCGAGCATTGCACCCATAAATAACAGCAAAAAGACATAAAAATGCTTTAAGGATTCCTCCGGGGATAAATAATAAATAGAGTAAAGAACCACAAGAGCCCCTACACCGGTAATTAAGAGTCCCAAAATCATGCTGAGCCCGTCCATGTATGTTGTGAAATTAATGTCATAGCTGGGAATCCAATGAATCGTTTGCAAAAAGATTTCCCCATCAGCTATCTCCGGAATATAGCTTGCAAGCAAAATAAACAGTCCAAATGGGACAAGCAGTACAAACCAGCCGATATGTAGTGTTTTCAGTCGTTTCGCTAAAAAAGGAATAAAGGCGGCAACTATAAAAGGAATAATAATTGCTGCATGCATCGTTAACAAATTTTAGCCTCCGTTTCCTGTTCAGACCGTACTCTGTATGAGAATCCCCTAACTGTAATTGGGATTTTGCGGGAATAAATAAAATATTTTAATTTTCAGGAGAAGATTGTCAAAACCCAGGTTAAGTTTATAACAATTGAAATATCATTAAGAAGGATAACAATTTAATTTTAAAAAAATATATAGTACATAAATATTATACATGAAATTAAATGACCCTTCACTTTATACGACCCTGTCAATTTTTTTATTCAGAACAAAAAAGACATCTTTTGCGGCAGTTTTACTAAATATCCCGACTATAAAACAAATTGGCACTGGAACTTTTCTTATGGATGATTTATGATATACAGAAATATGTATTCTTTTGAATCATTGGGGATTGACATCGTATTTAACCATGTTAAAATAATACAGCTTCAATCATTTACACTGAACGAATAAGAGGTGATTGCCGTCATGAAAAGAATTAAGGGTCGTATGGATGAAAGCATTCTGGTTTGTGTGTATTATGGACCCAACGGCGAAAGACTGATCAGACGGGGCAACAAATTGGCTGACCTGTTGGATTGCCCGCTATATGTATTAACCGTTGATCCAATACCATATGACGAATTCGATGCAGAAAAATCCGATTATATCGAGCGTTGGAAGGTATTATGTGATGAACTGGATGTAGAGGAGTTCATTGTTCGCGACAATGAAAAACGCACTTCCGTTAAAGCAATTGCAGAAGTTGTTCACAATCTTAATATTACCCAAGTCGTGATTGGCCAAACTCCGCAGAACAGATGGGAAGAAATCACAAAAGGGTCCTTTGCCAGTTCCCTGCAGCGTGTCATTACATTTGTCGACATTCATATTGTCTCCATTGACAGAACACTCAAAGGGGATGAAGATACTTCCACCTATGAAAAAGGGGTACGTGCTTTTTTGCAAAAGGACGGCGAGAAATATCATCTCAGCTTCAGCAGAACGAAAAAAAACCTTTATGAAGGTATTTTCTATAAAGAAATCGGCACAGACTTTAATAATGGTGTTTTTAAATTTATCAACAAAGACGGCAAAACCTGCCAGGTACACGTCACAGATGATAAAGTAACCAGTGTTTTAAAAGAAGAACCAAATGCGAAAGTATAGAAAGACAGTCCAGAAGGGCAGTCTATCATAGCGTTGAAGATAGAACAGCTGCCGGAGACCCGGCCAGCTGTTCTACTTAATTATTTATTATTACTGCCATCTTCCTGATCGTTACCATCGTCACGATCGTTGTCTTTATCATCCTGGTCATCGTTACGATCATCGTCGCGGTCATCGGCATCATCTTTTTCAGCAGTATCGATTGACATCATGATAATTTCACCGGTATAGGCATCGATATCAAATTCGGCTTCTTTTTTATCGGATTTCACCTCAATTTCATAAATCAATCTGCCGTCATCCTCATCCAATTCACTGCTTACTAATGTTCCGGGAACTTCTTTCAGTGCAATATCCTGTGCTTTTGCAGCGCTGATGCGGGGTTCTTTGGATGTTTTGTTATTATTGGCTTCGTTCTTTTTATCATTGTTTTTCGCGTTTACGTCATCATCACGGTTGTCATTACCCGCTTTTTCGTTACGGTCATTCTCATCGTCATCCCGGTCATCCTTGTCGTATTTCTCATCATCTGCGTCATCTTTTTCATTTTTGGCAGCATCATTTTCGGAGCTGTCATCGTCCTTTTCAGACCGATCATCTGAATCATCATCGTCTTTTGAAACACTATGTTTTTCCAATGAGAGTACTTCGCCGGTATTTCCGTCAAAAATAATTTCATATTCTTTTCCATTCTGAACTACTTCCACTTCGTATACTGCACGTTTGCCTTCTTTGTCAAATTCCAATTCAGTTATCTTACCCGGATATTGATTTTTTACCTTGTCCCTAATCTGTTCCTTTGACAATTCCGGCGCTGCCTGTGAAGCACTTGTGTGATACATGCCCAGACCGAGTGCAGATAAACCGAGCAAAATACTTAATACAAATCCTACTTTTTTCTTCATGGTAAATGCCTCCTTGTTTTCTTCTTGAGTACATCATATCCCTTCCAAATGAAAGGAGGATGTGTGCAAGATTAGAATTCAATGAGAAACATATTAATTTCTGTTTATTGTCGGCAGCATCATGCTGAAAGTGGACCCTTCACCCGGATTACTTATGACAGATAAACTGCCATGATGTTTCTCCATAATAGCTTTTGCAATTGCCAGGCCAAGCCCAGTTCCACCAAGCTCACGGCTTCGTGATTTTTCCATCCGGTAAAACCTGTCAAAGATTTTTTCCATTTCCTCCTGCGGGATTCCTTGACCATAATCCTGAACATTTATCTGCACTTCAGAAGGTTGCTGTGAAAGAGTGATGTTTACCGACTTGTCACTATATTTCAATGCATTGTCGATTAAAATATAAATTACCTGCTGCAATTGATCATAATTCCCATTCACGTAAATATCCTGGGAATCTGTTTCCACAATCAATTCACGATTATAGGCTCCCTTAAACTGATCAACGGTTGCCCATGCTAATTGTACAATATTTAGCTTGCTGTAGGCTCCCTGTTCCTGATTTTTGGCGAGCAGCAGCATTTGCTCAACCAACTTTTGCATGCGATCTGCTTCTGAATCAATTGCCTGCACCGACTCATTTATAAGTTCCGGGTTCTCCCGGCCGCGCCGTTTCAATAGTTGGGCATAACTTTTTACGATGGAGATTGGCGTCTTTAATTCATGCGATGCATCCGATACGAAAATTTCCTGTTTTTCAAAGTTATCCTTCAAATAGTCAATCATCACATTAAAGGTCTTCTCCATTTCGTAAAGTTCATCACGCGATCTGTTCTCCAAATTAATTTTTTTCCAATTGGTGGATGAGATATTTTCCTTCATTGTGGACGTCAATGACTTAATTGGATTTAAAATAAACCGTCCCAGTAAAGAACCGGCGATAATGGTCGGAATCAGCACGATGATGGATGCCACCATTAAAACATAAAACAAGGTTTCCATTGTTTCCGTATGTGCGACAAGCTGCTTATATACCTGTAATGTTGCCACTTCTCCATTTTTCCAGATAATTGGTTTGGAAACAGTCAAAAAATTAGCCTGATCCTTTAATGGAATGATCCTGCTCGTTTGTTTTTTTGAATAGCTTGATGGCAGATCCTTATAAGACCAGTCTTTCGTCAAAGTTGACATAAGTAGATTACCATCTTTCCCAACCACCCGAATCATTCCATCCGTAGGGAGGTACGCTCTCAGCAAATCACTTTTTGCAATATTAGGTGAGTCATTTAGCGCTGTCACAATCTCATTCGCCTGCTCAGTCAGTTCCGCCCTTTCCCCGTTCAGTGACATCGTATGAAACATATAGTAGATTGCCGTATTGACGAGCAACACCAGTATAAGCATAAACAGGCTGGAAAACAGGCGGATTTTAGTTGATAGTTTCATTATGAATTTCCTTTATCGTATAACCGACACCACGCACAGTCTGAATGTACGCCCTGTCAAATTCCTTATCAATTTTTTGGCGCAAATAACGGATATAAACGTCCACTACGTTGGTGTCGCCATAATAGTCAAAGCCCCAGACATGTTCAATAAGTTGATCCCTTGTTAAAACCTGATTTTTATTTTTCAGCAAGTAGATGAGCAAATCAAATTCACGCGGAGTCAATTCAATCTGCTTACCGCTTCTTGAAACTTCCCGCGTTCCAATATCAACCATCAAATCACCGACGGAAAGCTGCTCACCATTTTGCTCGATAGTCGTCCGCTGTCTCAAGTGAACACGAATTCTTGCCAGCAGCTCCTCAATCTGAAAAGGTTTGGTCATATAGTCATTCGCCCCAAGATCCAAACCGCTCACTTTATCGTGCACCTGATCTCTTGCTGTTAGGAGAATAATAGGCGTCGTCTGATTGCTGCGCCTGAATCTCCTCAGGACCTCCATCCCACTAAGTTCAGGAAGCATGATATCCAGCAGCACCAGATCCCATTGGCTTTTTTCCAGTTTGTTCAGCGCATCCTTTCCATTATCTGCAATTTCCGTAATATAATTTTCGTATTCCAGTTCAAGCTGCAGTACCCTGCTGAGTTTCTGTTCATCCTCCACGATTAATATGTTTGATTTATCCATCTGGTCACCCACTTCAAAATACCTTTTAGTGTACTATACCAAAATTTTTTGAAAATGTATTGAAAGAGGGGCATTGTTAACTGCAAATTGATAGAATTGGAACCCGTCAATTGTGCGATTGGAAGTTAACGTGCCTCTGATGCGGTTGATGTTCCGCTCGTGCGGTTGATGTTCCCCCCGTGCGGTTGATGTTCTACCTCGTACGGTCGATGTTCCGCTCGTGCGGTTGATGTTTTCCCCGTGCGGTTGATGTTCCGCCCGTACGGTTTATGTTTTCCCCGTGCAGTTGATGTTCCGCCCGCGGCATTTCAAAGATAAGTTGTGCAGGCACGATGTACAACCAACAACATCCATTATCGCACCTTGGCAAAAACACACGTGTCCCGCAACTCATCTCCATCTACTGCAATTGAATCATTGTAATGAATCCCTTCCAATATAAAGCCAAGCCGTTCCGGGATCGCCCTGCTCTTGTGATTCTTTGCATCGCACTGAATTTCAATACGATTGGCGCCCAGCTCCCTGAACGCAAATTGCGTCAGACCTTTCACTGCTTCTGTTATGTATCCTTGTCCAGTTTTTCGTGAATCAAGCCAATAGCCGATCTCAAATTTAGGAACTCCCCAGTCAATCCGATGCAGGCCAGTCAAACCGACTAACTCTCCCGTCTCCCGGTGAAAAATGTGCATCCGCAGATCCTCTCTTTTCAAAAATGCAGCATGTGCTTCACGAACATTTGCCTCGACTTCTTCAACGGTCTGGTCTTTTTGGGCAAACGGCAGCCACTTTTTCAACTCCGCTTTACTTGCTTGAATCGCTGCAGAAACACCCTTGCCATCACCTGGTTTTGGCATCCTAATATACAATCGCTCCGTATAAAATTCAGTTGGAAAATCGCTTAAAATCGGATTCTGCATCTGCCTCCAACTCTCCCTGTAAAAATAAATTTCTTTTCATTATATCCATTTTTCTGTAAAATTGCGATAACAACCTTTTAAGGAGGTGAAAAAAATGCTTGCACTTGACCATATTATTCTTGCTTCCAAAGACCCGAAACAGGCTGCAGAAGCTTTTGCCAACAAACATAATGTAACAGTTCTGGAAGGTGGGAAACATGAAGATTGGGGAACGTATAACTATCTCGCTTATTTCAGCAATGACTGTTACCTGGAATGGCTTGGAATTTTCGATGAAGATTTAGCTGGCAAGTCTGAAAATCCGCTGATTGACCAGCTTGTCCGCACCTTACACAGTGATGTGGAGGGGGCAATTCAATATGCACTGAGAACAAATGCAATGGATGATTATTTGGGGCATTTTCATCAACATGACGTATCATTTACCGGACCAATTGCCGCAAGCAGGAATCGCCCGGACGGTTCATTGCTGGAATGGCGAATGCTTTTTCCACAAGCTGAAATCATCCGTCATCCATTTCTGATTGAGTGGAATAGCGAAAAAAATGTGCCGAATGACACTGCCCTCATCAACAAACAGCAAATCGACACCTTTTATCCCGTAATGCCCAACCCAAATGACTTCGACACCATTTTTCAAACGGACCATCAACTTGAAAATGTGCAGTTTACACCGTCAGCCATGATGGGATTTTCCATATCCAACTAACCCGCAGTCCTAAGACATGCGGGTTTTTTATTGACATTCAAATAAATATTTGAATATAATATAATCAAATATTTATTTGAATGAGGTGGAGAATTTGCCAAAAGATATATGTGAGGTAACCTGTGTCCATGAAGAAAAAGTTAATCGGATAAGGCAGCAATTAGCTGAACAACCAATCGATAACGTTTCATCGATTTATAAATTACTGGCAGATGGAAATAGGCTTCAAATAGCGTATTCTTTGTTAATGGAAGAAGAACTCTGTGTCTGTGACCTGGCCAATATTATCGGAGCAACTACCGCAACAACATCCCATCATCTGCGACAACTTCACAAGTCCGGGATTGCCACGTTCCGAAAAGAGGGTAAACTGGTCTATTATTCCTTAATGGATCACCACATTAAACAATTGATTGCTCAGGCATTTAACCATCAAGAGGAGCATACCGCTCATGCCCTCTAAACAGCAGACTTACAGGCTTGAAGGAATCTCATGTGCCAATTGTGCCAAAACATTTGAAAGCAATGTCAGAAACATTGACGGTGTCAACCATGCAGAAGTTAATTTTGCTGCGTCCAAAATCAATATTGCTGGAAGGGTGTCCATTCCGGAGATTGAGAAAGCCGGATCTTTTGAAAATATAAAAGTAGTCCGAGAACATCAGAAAACATCCAAAAAACCCCTTTGGATTCGTTATAACCGTGTACTGCTGGCATCACTATTCATTATGCTGGGGATTATTTCGGAAGTCGTTTTTGACAATGCAGCATTTATCTCAACACTTTTGTATGGAATTGCAGCGCTTGCAGGCGGTACCACTCTTTTTAAAGCCGGTTTAATTAATCTGACCAGGCTTCAATTTGATATGAAAACGCTCATGACCATTGCTGTGACCGGGGCAGTGATTATTGGCGAATGGCGTGAAGCAGCCATAGTTGTGGTCTTATTTGCCATCAGTGAAGCACTGGAATCGTATTCAATGGATAAAGCACGTGCTTCCATCCGTTCGCTGATTGATATTTCACCAAAACAGGCTTTAATCCGGCGGCAAAGTGGAGACGAACAAAGAATTGCTGTCGAGGATATCAAAATTGGTGACGTGATGATTATCAAGCCCGGCGACCGAATCGCAATGGATGGAAACATTGCAAGCGGGTTCTCATCCATTAATCAGGCATCCATTACCGGAGAATCAATTCCGGTTGAAAAGACGCTGAATGACGAGGTCTTTGCAGGTACCATCAATCAGGACGGCTACCTGGAAATTGAGGTTACGAAAAAAGCAGAGGATACGACGATTGCGAAAATCATTCATCTTGTTGAGGAGGCGCAGGATGAACGGGCACCATCACAGGCTTTTGTCGATCGATTCGCTGCTTATTACACACCGGCAATCATTGCAATCGCTATGTTGGTGGCTGTTGTTCCACCTCTTTTCGGAGGAGCATGGGGAACATGGATTTATCAGGGGCTTGCGGTTTTAGTTGTTGGCTGTCCGTGTGCTTTGGTCATTTCAACGCCGGTCGCAATCGTAACAGCCATCGGAAACGCCGCCCGCAATGGTGTTTTAATCAAAGGCGGAGTCCACCTTGAACAGATTGGCGGACTGCGTGGCATTGCTTTTGACAAAACCGGAACTTTGACGTACGGAACGCCGGCTGTTACTGACGTATTTTTTTACACCGATGATCATGAAAAGGCATTGGATTATCTCCTTACATTGGAATCAAAATCAAACCATCCGTTGGCCAAAGCTATAATTGATTACATGGACAGTAAGAAAGCCAGTGTGCTGCCAATGGATCATTTCACAACCATACATGGGAAAGGAATCGAAGGCAAAGTTAACGGAGAAATGGTGTATGCCGGTTCTCCAGCAATGTTTCCCGGTGTTCAATCTGACCAAATAAAAACATATCAGGAAGCCGGTAAAACAGTTATATTGTGCGGAACAGACGAGGAGCTGTTGATGGCAGCGGCACTGCGTGATAAGCCCCGAAAAGAAAGCAAGCATGTTATCAAAATGCTGCACAAACTTGGAATCAATCACACCTGCATGCTGACGGGAGACCACGCCAAAACGGCCGTTGCACTGCAAAAAGAGCTCAACTTAACGAATGTTAAAGCTGAGCTCTTACCAGAAGACAAACTGGAGTTCATTAAAAAATTTGAGCGTAAAAATGGTTCGATAGCGATGATCGGCGATGGCATAAACGACACACCGGCACTGGCAGCATCATCCGTTGGAATCGCTATGGGGTCAGCGGGAACTGACAGTGCGCTGGAAACCGCTGATGTTGCCTTAATGGGAGATGACCTGGAGAAACTACCCTTTACTGTTAAATTAAGCCGGCGGGCACTATCCATCATAAAACAAAACATCGCATTCGCGCTTGGTATCAAAGTATTGGCACTGCTGCTTGTCATCCCGGGCTGGCTGACGCTCTGGATTGCCATATTTGCCGACATGGGCGCTACTTTACTTGTTACGTTAAATGCATTACGATTGCTGAAAATAAGATGAGCATCCCGCAACGGAATGCTCATCTTATTTCGTTCCGAGCGCACATACTGTGTTACACGGATTTGTTAGTTTAATAAAAAATTCAACATCTCCAAACCCGGCGTTTGCCAATAACGCTGAAAGCTGCCCGCCGATTAAATTACTCGTTTCATCGGTTGCGCCTTTTTCATGTGGTTTAATGGTCAGGGCTATTCTGCCGCCTTTATTCATTTGGCTCCGGATTTCTCCAAGGGTATTTACCGGATTTTCCCAAAACGTAACATTGTTGATGACAAGCACTTTGTCCAATTTTTTCGAAAATACAGGTAAATCTTGTGCATAGCCTTCAACGAGCCGAACTTGTTCATTGGTCAAATGCTTGTTTAACCTGCGCAAAGCTTGATGCACCATCACTCCGGACGGATCCAGCCCAGTAAGTATTAAATCATCCTTCTGTTCCAGAATGTATTTCATTGCCTTTCCGGAACCAAAACCGATTTCCAGTACATGCTCCCCGTGCTGAATATGCAGAAATTCAATCGTCCATTTATTAATTGCTCTGTTTTCCTTTGCCATCAACCAGCCGGCAACCCGTCCAGCAGTACCACGTGGCTGTGCAAACTGTGAAAATAAATTATCCATCGGACATGTCTCCTTTAAAGGACTCATTCCACCATTTGCACAAAAATAATCACCCTCACGAAGAGGATGATTATTATGCCCTATGCCAATTGCTGATGCAGGAACTCACTTACAGATTCTGGTGATTTTGTGTCCGCACTGTGCTGATGGGCGATTTTTTCACCGTTTTGAAACAACAGAATGCTCGGAATACCCATAACTTCATATTTTTGAGCAAGACCGTCAATTTCATCACTGTTGACCTCATACCATCCATGATTATTAAATTCATCCATCACACCGTCAATAAACATATCCATCCGCTTGCAATCCGGGCACCAATCAGCAAAAAACTTTACAATAACCGGTTTATCCGACTGAATAATTTCATTGAATTGTGCTTCAGTATCTATATGTTTCAACTTGCATTCACCTCACATATGATTTTCTATATTCATTGTATCGTGTGTATGATTTATTGTCCTGCAGTTTGCTTATTCATACTCGACTTTTCCGAGCAGATACGCAGCTGCGAGCCCAAGTCCGAACGTAACCACACTAAGAATCATTCCGGCCATATCCCCCGGCCAGCCGGGAAACACGACGAAAACAGAACCAATAACCATGCCGATAATCAAGGCGAAAGTGCCGGTATAATATTGATTCAGAAAATAATTAATGATTTTCGTCATGACTACAAGCCCAATCACAATTCCTGTTCCAGTCACCGCAATAATATCCAGTTGCATATTTTCAACCGCGCCAATTACGGTTGTATACACACCAATCACATACAGCATAAACGATCCGCTTATCCCCGGGAGAATCATCGCACTGCTGGCAATCATCCCGGAGAAAAACAGCAATATGTAGGTTGATGTTGTGATGTTCTCGATGGAAGCTCCTTCACTTGTCTGAAAAATCATCAACGAACCAACTACTACAGCTCCAACCAGCAATATAACAATGTGTTTTGCATTAAATGTATTTTTCGCATCTGACTTATGAAACAAATAAGGCAATACCCCGATAATCAGGCCGAGAAAGAAAAATTTTGTCGGTCCAGGATAATGTTCAAACAGCCAGCTTATTACATGGCTCAACAACAGAATTGCAGTACCAACACCAATCCCAAGCGGAATCAGAAACCCCAGCTGTTTTTTCCAATCCTTACTCGTCAGTCCGTTAATTGCTGCGATTAATCGTTCATAGATTCCGAGCAGAACAGCAATCGTTCCCCCACTCACCCCCGGAATGACGTCGCTTGTCCCCATAAGCAATCCACGATAGATATTCTTCCATTCCATGTTTAATTGTCTCCTCTAACTGTCTTCTTTTTAAAAGCATATCGTTATCTTATCAAATTATGATTGTTATTTATAGAAAAAGAATATTTGCTAAACGCTGGTTTTTATACAAGGGAACTGATTATAGCTAAACTATCTGGTATTATCGTATGGTTGAACTCTCCTTTTGCATAAAAAACGGCTTCGGCTCACAAAAAATGCTCACAATCGCTGTGAGCATTTTCTATTTCTCTATAAATTTTAAACCCGGCATCCACTGCGACATATGCTGCTTTATTTCCTTATAGTGCTGCTTGGCGTTTGGAAGCTCTTTATCAGTCAGCTGGTACATTGGAATCACTTCAAAATCTGTAAAATTATCGTACTTCACAAAAGTTGGCATGAATTTAGGTGCTGTTATTTCGATTGATTCCTTATCACCTTTAATCGTTTTTTGAACAGAAAACTTAAAAATTCCACCGATGCGCCGGTAAAATTCGTCCTGCCCGGACAGAAAATTACCCAATGAGTAAGCGACAAGTGTTTTGTTTCCATCGGCGCCTTTCACCCAGTCAACTGGCTGGAGAACGTGTGGATGATGTCCAATCACGACATCGACACCCTGATCAGCGGCAAATTGAACGAGTGCCTTTTGTTCATCATTCGGCAGGCGTATATACTGATCGCCAAAGTGCAGACTCAACACAACGATGTCCGCCTGTTTTTTGGCTTTTTGAATATCTGCCTGCATCAATCCCCTATCAATTAGATCAACCAGATAGCCTTTCCCATCAGGCACTGGAATTCCGTTGGTGCCATAGGTATATGCCAAAAACGCGACTGATATATCTTTATCAGTATGATAAACTCGTAATTTATTCCTGTCTGCTTCGTTTTTATATGCTCCTGTATACATCATATCGATATTTTCCCAATGCCTAATGGCACTTTGAATTGCTTCATTGCCGCCATCCAATGTATGGTTGTTTGCTAATGTAACAACGTCTACTCCGGAATCTTTTAATGCATCCCCAACCGCATACGGACTATTAAACGTCGGATAGGATGACAGTCCCAGTTCGACCCCGCCAATCATCGTTTCCTGATTGGCCATTGTAACAGTTGAGTTCTTCAAATATGGCTTAACACGATCGAGCATCGGGCGGAAATCATATCCTTTTTTTGTTTTTGCATCTTCATACACGCTGTCATGGATCAACATATCGCCAATTGCCGTTATTGTAATTTTCTTCTGAACAGTTTTTGATATGACCGGTTTTTCCTTTGTGTTTCTTTTATTTTCAGAATGGTCGTCTGATGATTTTGACACTTGATTTGGCCCGTTTTCTGAGCATGCCACAAGCAACAGACAAGCCATTAGCAAGAGAATACTGCCAGCCAGTGTTATTTTTTTCATAACATGATACTCCTAGCATGATTTTCCTCCATCATACCACATAAACTGACATAAAAATCTATAATCCAATATTTTTTGCAATAATTGATTTCATGATTTCATTTGATCCTGCATAGATTGCTGCTACTGGGGTATCGCGAAAACGTCTGGCAATCTTATACTCTTCCATATAGCCGTAACCGCCGTGCAGCTGCATGCATTCATTGGCAATCTGCTTAGCAGTATCTGTCAGCCAATATTTCGCCATCGATACTTTCGAGACAATATCCTTTCCGGCGATGTGGTCTTCAATCAGTGACTCCAAAAAAGATCTGCCCAGTTCAACCTGTGTTGCTATTTCAGCGAGTTTGAACTGAGAGTTTTGAAACGAGCCGACTGTTCTGCCAAATGCTTTTCGGGATTTCACGTATTCGAGTGTCATTTCCAGCATATCCTCTGAAGCAACCTGCCCGGAAACGGCCACAACAAGCCTTTCCTGCTGCAGTTTTTCCATTAAATATGTGAACCCTTTTCCGTCCTTACCAATCAGGTTCTCTTTTGGAACCCGGCAATCCTCAAAGTATAATTCAGCTGTATCCTGCGCATGCAACCCGACTTTATTCAGTTTTCTGCCGCGGGAAAAACCCGGGGAGTCCGCTTCAACCATTAACAGGCTGACCCCTTTATGTTTCGGCTGTGCATCCGGATCAGTTTTAACAACAACAAGGATAAGATCCGCCTGAATCCCATTTGTAATAAACGTTTTTTGACCATTAACAATAAAGTGATCGCCATCTCGGATGGCTGTCGTCTTAATGTTGGCTAAATCTGACCCTGTCCCCGGTTCTGTCATGGCAACGGCTGTTATGTTATCGCCTGTCACGCACCCCGGCAGCCATTTTTCTTTCTGTTTTTTTGTTCCGTACGATTCAATATAAGGCGTTACAATATCAGAATGAAGCCCGATTCCAATCAAGCTTGTACCTATCCGTTCCAATTCTTCCAAAATAATCAGCGAATAGCTGAAATCCAGGTCCAATCCACCGTATTTTTCTTCGACATGAGGACACAGAAAACCCATATCGCCCATATTTTTCCAAAAATTAAGCGGAATCATCCGGTCCTCTTCCCATTGCTCGTAGTACGGTTCCGCTTCTTTTTGCAAAAACTTCCGGATCGTTGTTCGGAAAAGTTCATGTTCATCCGTCTCAAACCGATATTTGCCCATATAATCCCTCCTCCTACGATACATTTGATGCAGTAATTCGCACGTTTTTGTGGGCCACTTCGCACGTTTTGATGCGTAGTTCGCACGGTTCACGGGCCACTTTGCACGTTTGACGCGCAGTTCGCACGGTTCACGGGCCACTACTTCGGCTGCATGGGAATGGCGCCGTCGAGCCGAATCATAGTGCCTTCTCCTTTCTATTCGATTCGTTCAATGATCGTGGCATTGGCTGTACCCATGCCTTCGCAAATGGCCAACAGCCCATATTTGCCGCCTGACCGCTCCAATTCATGGACAAGTGAGATTAATAGTTTTGTTCCGGTAGCACCCAATGGATGACCAAGCGAAATTGCACCGCCGTTTACATTCAGTTTTTCCGGATCGGCGCCAATATCCTGCAACCATGCCATTGGAACCGGTGCAAAGGCTTCGTTCACCTCATACCGATCCATATCAGCAATCGTTAGGTCCGCTTTTTTCAGAACTTTTCTGGTTGCTTGGATTGGCCCGGTTAACATTAGTGTTGGGTCTGATCCGACGACCGTTCTGGCTACGATTTTTGCTTTGGGCTTCAGTCCAAGTTCAGCAGCTTTTTTCGCCGACATCAGCATCACTGCACTGGCCCCGTCACTCATTTGGCTTGCATTGCCGGCAGTTATTTTGCCGTTTTCTTTAAATACGGTTTTTAACCCTGCTAATGCCCCTATTGTCGTATCAGCTCGTGGACCTTCATCAACCTGAACGACTGTACCTTCACCCGTTTCGACCGGGACAATTTCCTTTTCAAATTTCCCTTGTTCAATAGCTTTCAGTGCACGTTGATGACTTTGCAATGAAAATTCATCCAGCTGGTGACGGGAAAACTCCCACTTCTCCGCAATTTTTTCCGCTGAAACACCTTGATTAACGATTTCATACCGGGATGTCAGCTTTTTACTTGGCTTTGTTTCCTGTACATTCGAAAACATCGGAGCGCGTGTCATACTTTCCACACCACCGGCAATAGCAACATCCATATCCCCAGCGGCAATCGCCTGTGCACCAAAATGAACCGCCTGCTGACTTGATCCGCATTGTCGGTCAATCGTTACACCGGGAACATCAATCGGAAATCCGGCAATCAATGCTGCTGTTCGCGCAACATTGCCCGCCTGCTCTCCAACTTGCGTGACACAGCCCATAATGACGTCCTCGACCATCTCTTTATCTACATTGGAACGCTTAGCCACTTCCTCAAGTACGATTGCTGCGAGTTCATCCGCCCGGTAATTGGCGAACATCCCTTTTCTTCGTCCAACCGCAGTACGGCAGCCCTCGACAATAACAACCTCCCGCATAACCTCACCTCTTTTTGTAATTGTAACTGTTTTCATTATATCTGATTTTTTTGGAAAAATAAAAAAAGTATGGCGTTTTATTTAAAATCGAGTGTATTGCCTGAAAAGGGGCAGAGTGTAATTTCTGAAGGACCGTATTTTACCGCAAACGCTCGTTTTTTTGATGAGCATGCCACCTTTTTTCTATTTGATTCGATTGTATTAATGAAGAGGGACATGTTTAACACATTTCACACCGGGAATAGAATTGTGACGGAAAATCTATTTATAGAAAGGAAGTCATAAATGCGAAAAACGCAATACCAGCCCACAGAGAACAAGCAGCTGACAGATGCGCAGGAGGTTCATTACGCAAAAGAATTTAAACATGCAGACATTGCAGGCGGCTATCGTCAGCCTCGTGTCAAAGAAGCAAAAGGCGAAAATTAATTAATATGATCATTAGAAGGCACCTCTTTTTTGGAGGTGTCTTTTTGATTGGACTATAAAAAAAGGCTGCATTCACCAAATCAGAAACTATTGTCGCCTGAAACTGGTATACTTTCCTTTTTTCATAAATTTGTCGTTAAATGAAACTTCTTGGGACCATGTGTCGTATAAATCTGGCAGAGCATTGAAATTGGGGGGAATTACTTGATGTCGGAAACAGCAATGGACTTAGTCAATTTAAAGAAAAACATCGGCAGTAAGAATATTATTAAGGGATTAAACTTCTCCATCAATAAAGGGGAAGTGTTCGGCTTCATCGGTCCGAATGGTGCCGGTAAAACAACTACAATTCGCATGATGGTTGGTTTAATGCAAATTTCCGATGGAGACGTACACATTCTTGGCAAAAGTGTGCAATCAGATTTTAAAGATGCTGTCAAAGAAGTAGGAGCAATTGTTGAGAACCCGGAGATGTATCCGTTTATGAGCGGGATGCAAAACCTGAAGCATTACGCCCGCATGATGCCGGGGGTTACAAAAGAACGGATCAATGAGGTTGTTCGTCTAGTCGGACTGGAAAAGCCGATCAAAGAAAAGGTCAAAAAATATTCGCTCGGGATGCGTCAGCGATTGGGAATTGCCCAGGCTTTACTGCATAATCCATCAGTGCTGATTCTTGATGAACCGACAAATGGACTGGATCCGGCGGGAATCCGGGAAATCCGTCAATACATACGTAAACTGGCCCGGGAGGAAGATGTGGCAGTTATCATTTCCAGCCATTTGCTATCAGAGGTTGAACAGATGTGTGACCGAATCGGGTTAATCAAAAATGGTGAAATGATTGCAATCCAGGATGTCCATGAAGTTACAGAACAGGAAGACACTTCAAAAATTTTAATGGACGTATCACCTGCTGACCGTGCACTGGAAATTTTGCGGACGGATCTCGCGCTCGAAGCTTCGCAAATCGATGAGGGCATCAGCGTATACTGTGCGCGGGAAAAAATTCCGGAAATCGTTAAGTTGCTCGTAAATCACGATATACTTGTTTATCAGGTGACGATTTCGAAAACAACGCTGGAAGATAAATTTTTTGATTTGATAGGGGAGAATACGATTGGCTAATTTTATGAACCTGCTAATGAATGAGCAGATCAAACTGTATATCCGTAAATCAACATGGATCATGTACATATTAACTGCAGTTATTATTATCGGCCTGGCCGCCCTTAGCAATTTTGCCGCACCCAATGAAAAATACCAGGTGGATAATTGGCAGCAGGTGCTGAAAGAAGAAAATGCTGACATGAAAGAAAAAGCGGAAAAAGAAGAAATGATGCAAAGTTTTTATTCCGGCCAAATAGAGAAAAACAACTTTTATCTGGAAAATGACATCCAGCCGGCAGCATATGACGCATGGCGATTTGTTATGGAAAATGAATTTTTGCTGTCACTGGTAAGCTTATTTACGATTATCGTAGCTGCAGGGATTATTGCTGATGAATTTAGATGGGGAACGATTAAACTCCTGCTGATCAGACCGATTTCCCGTACGAAAATTCTTACTGCTAAATATGTTTCAGTGTTGATATTTGCATTATTCACACTGATTTTCGTCCTTGTTTTTTCATGGATTAGCGGGGCGTTGTTTTTTGGAGTTAATGGAATGGATCCGCATATTGTCATGAACACAAGTGAAGGATATGCATATGTATCTGTTATGGAAAAGATCGTTGAAGGATATGGCTATCAGCTTGTGACTTTACTGATGATGGCAACATTTGCATTTATGATTTCGGCGATTTTCCGTCAAAGTGCATTGGCCATTGGGCTGGCGATTGTCCTCATGTTTGCCGGAAACGCGATTGTTACATTTTTTGCCAAATATGACTGGTCAAAATTTATTCTTTTCGCAAATACAGATTTGCAGCAGTATGCAAATAATACTGCCGCAGAAGGAATGACGCTCGGATTTTCCATTGCGGTACTGGCGGTCTACTATATCACCTTTTTAGTACTGACCTGGGTATTTTTTACAAAAAGAGATGTCGCCGGAACATAATAGTATAATCCTTCAACAATTCTTCTATTATATGTTATAACTATTATGTGAGGCATGAATTACCGTATAATCCATGCCTCAACCGGAGAATGGACATTAATCTTGACCGGAGTGTTAACAATGAAGCGTTATTTGACATTAATTTTCTTCATCCTGAGTGTTGTTATACTAATAATTGGTCTCCAGATCAATCAACATTGGAGCAGCATTGCCTCCTGGGGGCTGGCTTTCATCAGCCTCATTTTTGCAACATACTATACCAAGTATATTCCAAATGATAAACGCGATGAAAACGAAAAGAATTCATAATAAAAGTCGGAGGGAGATCCTTCCGACTTTTATTGTTTATCGACGATGAAATGCATTATCTGCTTAATTTGTTTTTCAGCCATATCAAATTCAACCAGTTAAAAAGAAATCCCCCCCTGTAGGATCGTCAGTCTTTCTGATCCAGCAGCTGATGTTTTTCTTTCAATGACTGCGGCGCAGCTTTAACCATCCATTGCAGCAGGAAAGCAGCAACCGTAATATCATCAAAAATTCCAAACCAAAAAAGAAAGTCCGGTATAATATCAAATGGAAAAGCTATATACCCGATTAGCAGAATCGCAAACAACCATTTACTGCCGGATCTGACTTCTCCTGACAGGAAGAAATCTTTTACAAACGGTATTGATTTGTGAAATTTTAATAGAAATTGAAGTCGTTTTAAAAAGCGCCTCATAGACCTCACCTCTATCACAGTATAAAGAAAAAAGCCGTCTTATCAAAAATAAAACGACTTTATCACATATATTATTCGACAAAATTCGGTGGTGGAGGCAACTGCCAAACTCACTCAACGTCGGGCAAAATCCACGAACCGGAATTTATCAGGTCTGTGTCGTGATTCAGTATACTGAAACAGGCTGGTATCGTCCAGATATACCATGCTTTTGATAACAACCACATTGG
Organism: Virgibacillus ihumii; assembly: GCF_902726655.1. Classification (NCBI taxonomy): domain Bacteria; kingdom Bacillati; phylum Bacillota; class Bacilli; order Caryophanales; family Bacillaceae; genus Virgibacillus; species Virgibacillus ihumii. The sequence continues at coordinate 3,214,145 of NZ_CACVAN010000001.1, read as the reverse complement.
AGTAGCCCTTAAGGTCAAGCAGTTCACGGTCCTCATCAGTCGGTTCCTCCACAACGATTTCTTTTCGGGCAAAACTGATATCCAGCTGCAAGTCATTTTCCAGAAAGCTGTAAATGGAGTCTGCACAAATTTCCCTGGTTAATTCCGGAACGTACGCCGAATTGAAGTAATCCTTGTCCAGGATGATTCTTTCTCCGGAAATCTCCCGGACACGCACCACTTTCCAAACCAGGTCACGCTTCCCCACTTGCAGCTTGGATTGCAGCTCTTTATCCGCTTCGAACCTTTCCAGCTCACTGACAATCGTACGTGTCTCCTGCTTTAAATTAGCAGCCAATTCCTTAAAACTAACAATCCCGGAAACCGGAAAGTCGAATTTGTTAACATCAATGATAACTGAACCTTTCCCGCGAATTTTTTGAATAAACCCTTCCTGCGCCAACAGGGTCAGCGCCTTCCGAATTGTCTCACGGGATGTTTCATACATTGCTGTCAATTCATTTTCCGATGGAAGCATCGTTGATTTTGACCAGTAGTTTGTTTTAATTTTTTCGGCAATATCATGATAAATGGTTAAATATTTTTGCATCGCCAATCCCCGCTATTTTAGGTGATAAACAATTGACTCATATGGCCTTAGTATTAATTCGCCTGCTGGTTGGGCATGATCTGCATAATTGGATAGTAACACATCTGCCTCACGATTCTTCTCCAGCGGAATCTGTACGGTTTTCTCTTCCGGATAAAAATTACTCACTACAAGCAATGTCTCACCATTCCAGTTCCGTGTAAACGCAAATATCCGCTCATCATCCGCCAGCAGCAACTGATAATCTCCATACGTAATGATATCATATTCTTTGCGAAGTGCGACAAGCTTCTGATAAAAGGCAAAAATAGAATTCGGATCTTCGATAGTCTTTTCCACATTGATGGTTGGATAATTGTCCGCTACCTTAATCCACGGAGTTCCCGAGGTGAAACCAGCATTTTCCTCATTCGTCCATTGCATTGGCGTTCTCGCATTATCGCGGGACTTTTCCCGAAGGATGGCAAGTGCTTCCTCCTCGGACTTCCCTTCCCGCTGCATCATCTGATAGGCATTCAGTGACTCCACATCACAATAGTCGCCAATATCCTGAAAACCCGGGTTTGTCATGCCGAATTCTTCACCCTGATAGATGTATGGGGTACCTTTCATCATGTGCAATGTCGCAGCAAGCATTTTTGCCGACTTC